>DATLVU010000105.1:0-4826 GCA_035577025.1 Gemmatimonadales bacterium | reverse complement strand
CACCCGGCGGTTGCCGAGGTGGTCAATGTCGTCGGTGTAACCGCGGCCTTCACGCAGCTCGATCAGGTACCGGATGATCGCGATGAAGTCGTCCTCGGTGAGGACCGTGTGGTCCTTCGAGATGTTCACCTTGAGCCGCTGGTTGATCTTGTATCGGCCCACGCGCCCGAGGTCGTAGCGCTTGGGGTGGAAGAACAACCGCTCGAGCGCCTGGCGCGCGGTCTCGAGGTTCGGTGCCTCGCCCGGCCGCAGCAGGGCGTAGATCTGCTCCAGGGCCTCGGCCTCCGTGTGGGTCGGGTCCTTGAGCAGTGTGTTCTTGATGAGCGGCGACTCGCTGCGGCCCGGAGGCAGCAGCACGTCCACCTTGGTGACGCCAGCCTTGAGCAGCTTCTTCTTGAGTGTGTCCGACAGCTCGCGCCCGCCCTCGGTCAGCACCTCGCCTGTCTCGGGCTCGGCCACGTCGAACGCGAGGATGTGCGCGCCCTGCCGCTCACGCGTGGTGGTCGGGAGCGCCTCGTCCCGCAAATCGAGCGACGTGTAGCCCGCGAACACCTTGACCTTGCTGATCCCGGCGCGCCGGAACGTGTTGAACTTCTCGAGCGTCAGCTCGTCGCCGACCTTGCCCAGCGGCTCGCCCTTCTTGTTCTCGGGGTCGGGCACGTCCGCCGCGAGCAGCGTCCCGAGGACCTCGCGCTTCTGGGCGCGGCCCTCGAGCTTGCCCGTGATGTCGATCTCCTTCGTCGCGTAGAACAGCTTCAGGATGTCGGCGTTGGTGCCGTACCCGAAGGCCCGCAGGAGCGCCGTCGCGGGGAACTTCTTCTTCTTGTCGATGTGGACGTAGATCACGTCGTGGATATCGATCGTGAACTCCACCCACGAGCCCCGGAACGGAATGATGCGCGCCGAGAACAGCCGCTGGCCGTTCGGATGGATGCTCTCCTCGAACACCACACCGGGCGAGCGGTGCAGCTGCGACACGATCACCCGCTCGGCGCCGTTGATCACGAACGTGCCGAGCGGCGTGAGGATGGGCAGCTCGCCGAGATAGACTTCCTTCTCGATGATGTTCTTCGGCCGCTTGGTCTTAGTGACCTCCCCGACCTCTTCCATCACCACGAGCTGCAGCGTGGCCTTCAGGGGGACGGAATACGTCATGTCCCGCTCGATGCACTCCTCCACGGAGTACTTCGGCTCGCCGAGCGAATACTTCACGAACTCGAGCGAGTAATTCCCGTTCACGTCCTGGATCGGGAACACGTCCTTGAACACCCGCTCGAGCCCGACATCCGTGCGCTCCGGGCCCTTGCCGTCCGGCTGCAGGAGCGAGGCGAAGGCCCGCGTCTGGATGTCGAGGAGATGCGGCATCGGCATCCCCTGGTCGAGCTTGGCAAACGACAGCACCGGTAGCGTCTTCGTCATGTCAAAACCTCAGGCAAATGCGAAAAGCCCCCAGCCCCGGACCGGATGCCGGCCCGGGGTCGACCGAGGGGCTCGTGGAAGCGAGCAGGAGTGTGGCAAATCCGCGCATGTCGTCGACCAAAGAAGACCCGAGAGTCGCCGGCGGGCCCCTATGGCCCGCCGCGTCCGCCCCCCCCGTGTCTACTTCAGTTCGACAACCGCGCCCTGCGCTTCGAGCTTCTTCTTGATCTCTTCGGCTTCCTGCTTGGACACGCCTTCCTTCACGGTGCCGGGCGCGCCCTCCACCAGGTCCTTGGCCTCCTTCAGGCCCAGGCTGGTGATCGCCCGGATCTCTTTGATCACCTGGATCTTCTTCTCGCCGCCGCTCTTCAGGATGACCGTGAACTCGGTCTTCTCCTCGGCCGCGGGGGCCGCGGCTGCCCCGCCCGCCCCTCCGGCCGCGGCGCCGCCCGCCGGCGCCGCCACTGGAGCCGCGATCGTGACGTTGAACTTCGTCTTGAACGCCTCAATCAGCTCCGCTAGATCAAACACCGACATGTTCCCGATGGCCTCGAGGATGTCGTCCTTACTCAGACTCGTCTGCGTCGCCATAGCCCTAGTCCCCCACCTGGATTAGGAAGCTGCGCCGTCGGCGCGCTTCGCCCGAAGCGCCTCGAGGGCGCCCACCATATTCATCAGTACGCCATTCAACGCGCCCGCGAAGCTCGCCATGGGCGCCTGCAGCGTGCCGCCCAGCTGGCTCAAGAGCTCCAGGCGCGGCGGTAGGCTGGCGAGCCGCTTTACCTGCGCGGGCGTCACCGCCTTGCCGTCCACCAAGCCCACCTTGATGGCGGGTTTCTCGAATTCCCTGGCGAAGTCGGCCAGCACCTTGGCCGCCGCCACGGGATCGGCTCCCGCGAGCACCAGACCCGTCGGCCCGGCCAGGTGATCCTCGAGCCCCGGGACCTGCGCGTCCCCCAGGGCGCGGCGCGCCAGCGTGTTCTTGACGACGACGAAGTCCGTCCCCGCCTGCCGCAGCCGGCGGCGGAGCTGCGTCATCTTCGCCACGTCGAGCCCCGTGAAGTCGGTGACGTACAGCGTGGTCGTGCGCTTGAGCCGCGCCGCCAGCGCCGTCACCGTCTCCTGCTTCTGCGCCTTGGTCCTGATCATGCGAACACCGCCGGATCCAGGGACACGCCGGGTCCCATCGAGCTCGACACCGTCACCGATCGGATGTAGTGCCCTTTGGCCGCCGAGGGCTTTGCGCGCACGATCGCCTCCATGAACGCCTGGAGGTTCTGCTCGAGCGCCTCGGCCGAGAAAGACTTCTTGCCTACGGCCGCGTGCACGATCCCGGCCTTGTCCACCCGGAACTCGATCTTTCCCGCCTTCAATTCCTTGACCGTCCGACTCACGTCCATGGTCACCGTGCCGGCCTTCGGGTTCGGCATCAGGCCCCGGGGCCCCAGCACCTTGCCGAGCGGCCCGAGCTGCGCCATCACGTCCGGGGTCGCTACGATGACGTCGGTGTCGAGCCAGCCGTCCTTGATCTTCTGCACGTACTCGACGCCCACGGAGTCCGCCCCCGCCGCCTCGGCCTCCTTGGCCTTGTCGCCCTGGGCGATCACGAGGACGCGGATTTTCTTCCCCGTGCCGTTCGGCAGGCTCACGGTGCCGCGGACGATCTGATCGGCGTGCTTCGGATCCACCCCGAGGCGGACCGCGACGTCGACCGATTCGTCGAACTTGGCGAAGGCCGCCGCCTTCATCTTGTCCACCGCTTCCCGCACCGTGTGCAGCTTCCGCGGCTCGAGCGTCGCGGCGGCGGTCCGGTACCGCTTCCCATGCACGCGCATCAGTCGGTCACCTCGAGGCCCATGGAGCGAGCCGTCCCCGCCACCATTTTCATCGCTGCGTCGATATCGTTGGCGTTCAGATCGGGCATCTTGATCTCCGCGATCTTCTTGAGCTGGGCCTTCGTCACCTTCCCCACCTTCTGCCGGTTGGAGGTGGGCGAGCCCTTTTCGATGCCGGCCTCCTTCTTCAAGAGCACGGCCGCGGGCGGCGTCTTGGTAATGAAGGTGAAGGTGCGATCCTTGAAGATCGTCACCTCGACCGGGGTGATCATGCCCGCCGCGCTCCCCGTGCGCGCATTGAACTGCTTCACGAACTCCATGATGTTCACGCCATGGGGTCCGAGCGCGGTGCCCACCGGCGGGGCGGGAGTCGCCTGCCCGGCCGGGACCTGGAGCTTCACCATTGCGGCAATGGCCTTGGCCATCTAGTGCGCCTTCAGCTGTAAGTAGTCGAGCTCAACGGAGGTCGGCCGGCCGAACAGCGAGACCGCCACCCGCACCTTCCCCTTCTCCGGGATCACCTCTTCCACCGTGCCCGAAAAGTCCGAGAACGGTCCCTCGGTGA
This sequence comes from Gemmatimonadales bacterium, assembly GCA_035577025.1. Taxonomy (GTDB): domain Bacteria; phylum Gemmatimonadota; class Gemmatimonadetes; order Gemmatimonadales; family GWC2-71-9; genus AG41. Next base: position 1,007 of record DATLVU010000105.1, on the reverse strand, counting down.
TCTCCACCACCTGGCCGATCAGGAACGGGATCGTCTCCTGCGGCTCCTCTTCCTTCACCGCCTCCTCGATGCCCAGGAGCCGGTTCACCTCTTCGGGGCGGAGCGGCATGGGCAGGCGCCCAGTCCCCACGAACTTGATCACACCCTGGATGCCGTTGATGGTATGGATCGTCTCCTGGTTCAAGACCATGTCCACGAGCACATACCCCGGGTAGATCTTCCGCTCGGCGGTGACCTTCTTCCCGTTCTTGATCTCCACCACTTCCTGGGTGGGGACGAGGGCTTGCCGGATCGGCTTGTCCGCGTCCGGGCGCGCATCGTCCTTGATGCGGCGCTCGATCAACGACCGCACTTTGTTCTCGTGCCCCGCGGTCGTCTGAATGGCGTACCAGCGGTGCTCCGACATCAAAACAGCTTCGAGATGACCGTCACGAAGATCAGTTGTAGGAGCCAATCCATCACCCCGATCAGTACGCCGAGGGCCACGACGAACACGATGATGACCCCGGTGGCCTTTTTGAGCTCGTCCCACGTCGGCCACGTGACCTTACGGACTTCCGCCGGCACCTCGACCCACAAGAATTGCCAGGTGCGCCGCAGCCAGCCCTGCCCCGTCTGCTCTAGTGCTTCCGTCGCCACTACTTCGATTCCTTGTGCGGCTGGTGCTTGTTGCACCGCGGGCAATACTTCTTCATCTCCACCCGCTCCGGGTGCTTCCGCCTGTTCTTGGTCGTGAAATAATTCCGACTCTTACAGGTCGTGCACTCCATGATGATGTTCTCGCGCGGCATCGGTACCGTCTATTTCAAGATTTTCGTCACTACGCCGGCGCCCACCGTGCGCCCGCCTTCGCGAATCGCGAACCGCAGCTGCTCCTCCATCGCGATCGGCGTGATCAGCTCGATCGTCATCTTCGTGTTGTCCCCCGGCATCACCATCTCCACCCCCGCCGGCAACTCCACCGCCCCCGTCACGTCCGTCGTCCGGAAGTAAAACTGCGGCCGGTA
>DATLVU010000104.1:0-25981 GCA_035577025.1 Gemmatimonadales bacterium | reverse complement strand
AACCACCTACACGGACGAGCTCGAGGGCGCGCCGGGCAACGTGGGCCAGGTGCGCGAATGCGCCGCGCGACTCATGCGGCTCGCGAAGGAGGCGGGCCCGGCTGTCCTGCTCGTCGGCCATGTCACCAAGGGCGGCGGAATCGCGGGGCCGCGGACGCTCGAGCACATCGTGGACACAGTCCTCTATTTCGAGGGCGAGAGCACGCTCGATCACCGGGTGCTGCGGGCGGTGAAGAACCGGTTCGGGTCGGTGGACGAGATCGGGGTTTTCGAGATGACCGGGGCGGGGCTCGCGCCCGTGGTCGATCCCGCGGCGGCCTTCCTGGCGGGCCGGACCTCCGGCGTCTCGGGCTCCGCCGTGACGGCGTTGCTCGAGGGCACGCGTCCGATGCTCGTCGAGATCCAGGCGCTCGCCTCGAAGAGCGGTTTCGGCACCCCGCAGCGCGTGGCCACGGGCTTGGACCAGCGGCGGCTGGCCGTGCTCCTGGCGGTGCTCGAGCGGCGCGGAGGCCTGCCGTTCGGCGCGCTCGACGTCTTCGTGAACGTGACCGGCGGGGTCCGGCTGATCGAGCCGTCGACCGATCTCGCGGTGATGGCCGCGCTCGTCTCGAGTGTCCATGACCGGCCGCTCCCGGCCGACGCAGTCTTCCTCGGCGAGGTCGGATTGGGAGGCGAAATCCGACCGGTCGCGGCGGTGGAGCGCCGTCTGGGCGAAGCGGCGCGTCAAGGCTTCCGACGCGTGTTCCTGTCGGCGCGGTCGCGCGTGAACGTGCCCGGTCTCGACGTAGTCGGCGTGGAGGGCATTGGTGACCTCGCCCGGCGACTCGCGGCCTGACGTCGCCGTCGTCATCGTGGCAGCGGGGGCGGGCGTCCGCGCCGGCCCGGGCGAGCCCAAGCAATTCCGTCCCATCCTCGGCGTCCCCATGCTCCTGCGGGCCTTGCGGCCCTTCCTCTCTCATCGACAGGTCGACCATGTCGTGGTCACGCTACCGGCGGGCCACGCGGAACGCCCTCCGGAATGGCTCGGCAAGCTCACGGGCGATCGGCTGCGCGTGGTCGCGGGTGGTCGCACCCGCAGCGACTCGGTGCGCGCTGGGCTCGGGGCCCTCGGGCGCGAGGTGGAGATCGTGCTCGTGCACGACGGCGCGCGGCCATTCGTGAGTCGTGAGACAATCGACGGCGTGATCGCGCGGGCCCGTGCCGGCGTGGGCGCCGTGGCCGCGATCCCGGTGGGCGACACCATCAAGGACGTCGATCGGGAACGGATTACCCGGACCGTGGCGCGGGAGCGGTTATGGCGCGCACAGACGCCACAGGGATTCCCGCGGGGAATGATCGAGCGCGCCTACATTGGACTGGCGACGGGCGACGCCGCGCCGACGGACGACGCCGAGCTGTGCGAGCGCGCGGGCCTGCCCGTGGACGTGGTGGCGGACTCTCCGTACAACTTCAAGGTGACTACGGCCGATGACTTTCGCATCGCCGAGGCGCTGGCGCGCGAGCTCCGGTGACGGCCGTCCCGTTCCGCTCGGACGAGGAAGTGGCGGCGGCCCTCCCTCGGGTCATCGCGCACCTCAACACCGGCCGGCTGCTGGCCTACCCGACGGAGACGGTGTACGGGCTGGGCTCGCGGGCGCGGCCGGCCGACGTCCAGGCCCTGGCGGCGCTGAAAGGGCGGCGGCCGGACAAGCCGTTCCTGTTGCTCGTGGCGGATCGCCAGATGGCCGAGGCGCAGGGGCTCGCGTTCAACGAGTCGGCAAGCGCACTGGCCCGCGCGTTCTGGCCCGGACCGCTCTCGCTGGTGCTCCCGGGAGGGAGCGGCCGTCTGCCCGACAGCCTCCGCGGCCCCGAGGGCGGGATTGCTGTCCGCTGGACGTCGCATCGCGGGATGGCGCGACTCGTCCGGGCGCTGGGGGAGCCCGTCACGTCCACTTCGGCTAACTTGCCGGGGGGCCCGACGGCGCCCGGGGCGGAGGCGATCGTGCGAGATTTCGCGGCGGCGGTGGACAAGGGAACGCTGCTCGTCCTGGACGGGGGTGTCCTGGGGAACTCGCCTCCGTCCACCGTGGTTGACTGCACGCGCCCCACGCCTCGACTGATCCGCGAAGGGGCGCTGACGCTCGCCGAGTTGCGCCGCGCCGCGGGACGACTGGCGCCGTGAACGAGGACGCGAATACGAAGCGCATTCTGTTGGTCTGCACCGGCAACATCTGTCGCAGCCCGCTCGCGGCTGCGCTCCTCGAGCGAGCGCTCGGCGAGCGCGCGGCCGAAGGCATCACCGTGTCGTCCGCGGGCACCGGCGCGTGGGACGGCGCACCGGTCTCGGAGGGAGCCTATCTCGTCGGCCTCGAGCGCGGGCTCGACCTGTCCGGCCATCGGGCGCGTCTCCTCACGCGTGAGCTGGTCGAAGGAGCCGATCTCATCCTCACCATGGCGCGGCATCATCGCGCGCGAGTGGACGAGCTCGGCGGCGAGGGACGCGTGTTCGTGCTCGGCGAATACGCCGGCCGCGAGGGCGACGAGGTCGAGGTGAGCGATCCCTTCGGCGGCGATTTGGAAGTGTACCGCGACACGTGCTCCGAGCTCGAGGGCCTCCTGCAGGCCGCCGTCGAGCGGATCGTCAAAGAGTTCGCGAGTGGAAGTCAGCGCTGACACCCGGCTGCTGGGGGTGATCGGCGATCCGGTTACCCATTCGTTGTCCCCATCGATGCACAACGCTGCGATCCGCGTCCTCGGGCTCGACGCCGTCTACGTCGCGCTCCCGACGCCCGCGTCGGCGCTCGCGACCGTGCTCGGCACGCTAGCCGCGGTCGGTGGAGCCGGGAACGTCACCGTGCCGCACAAAGAGGCGGCGGAACGGTGCATCCCGCGGAAAACGGAGCTGTGCGAGCGCGTGGGCGCGTGCAATACGTTCTGGACCGAGCATGGAGCGCTGGTGGGCGACAACACCGACGTCGCGGGTATCCTGGCGGCGCTGCGGCAGCTCGGCGTCGACGGCGGCGGGAGCTGGCTGTTGATCGGGACGGGGGGTGCGGCGCGCGCCGCCGCGGTAGCCGCGAGTCAGGTGAAGGCCGAGGTCCACGTCCTGTCCCGCGACGCAGCGCGCGCTGGCGAATTCGCCGCATGGGCTCGCGGGCGCGGCGTCCGAGCCACCCCGGCACGCGGGACACTCGATCTGGACATCGCGATCAACGCGACGCCGGCAGGCCTCAAGGACAGCGATCCGCTCCCCCTCGATCCCGACAGCGCATCGCGGCTTCGCGGGAGGGCGGCGCTCGACCTGGCGTACGCCCCGGGCGGGACGCGCTGGGTCCGCACGCTCCGCGCGGCAGGCGTCCGCGCGCAGGACGGCCGCGAGGTGCTCGTGCATCAGGGGGGAGCCGCGTTCGAGCGGTTCTTTCCGGATCAGGTCGCGCCGCTCGAGGTGATGCGCGCCGCGGTGCACCGTGCCCTGGGGGCTTGAAGCGGTCGAACAGCTCGTCCTCCCGGCCGAATGTCTCCTGTGCCAGGCCCTGTTCCCGTTCCGAGATGCCGATCGACTCGTCTGTGACGTCTGCCGGCACCGGTGGCGGCCCGTCCGCGCTCCCTGGTGCGACCGCTGCGGGCAACCGGAGCCGTCGTTTGGAGGCTGCCGCCTGTGCATCGGTTGGCCCGCCGCTCTCCAATGCGTCCGTTCCGCGGTGTGGCTCGATGCCGGAGCGCGAGCCGCCGTCCACGCGTTGAAATACGGCGGCCTGCCGCGGATCGCCGACGACCTCGCGACCGCGATGACCGGCATGGATCTCCCGGGCCGCGAGTCGGCCTGGCTCGTGCCGGTCCCGCTCGGACCCAAGCGCCTGTGGCAACGCGGCTACAATCAGAGCGAGCGGCTGGCACGCGCCCTGTCCCGTCACTGGCGCCGACCCGTGGTCGATCTGCTGTCACGCGCACGCGAGACGGCGACGCAAACGGCGTTGACACCGGAGGCGCGGCTGGCGAACGTGGCGGGGGCGTTTCAAATGCGAATTGCGGATTTCGGATTGCGGATCGAAAGCGAAGGTGACCAATCCGCAATCCGCAATCGCAAATCCGCGATAACACGAACGCTCGTTCTGGTCGACGATGTGTTTACGACCGGCGCCACACTGGCGGAGGCAGCACGGGCACTCGAGCTGGGGGGCGCGACTACGGTCGCGGCCGTAACCTTCGGTCGGGCGGCACTACCGGACTTCACCTAGGGGAGCGCAATGGCCGTACGCGTGGGCATCAACGGGTTCGGGCGGATCGGACGGAACGTGCTGCGGGCCGCCGTCCTCATGAAACAGCAGGCTCTCGAGTTCGTCGCGGTGAACGATATCACGGACACCAAGACGCTCGCGCACCTGCTCACGTACGACTCCGTGCACCGTCGATTCCCGGGGACGGTCGAAGCGCGTGACGACGCGCTTGTGGTGAACGGCAGACCCATCAAGGTCTCGGCGATCAAGGAGCCGGAGAAGCTGCCGTGGAAGGCGTTGGGGGTGGACCTCGTGCTCGAGAGCACCGGGCGCTTTACGAATCGCCCCGACGCGGACAAGCACCTCGCCGCCGGTGCCAAGCGAGTGGTGATCTCCGCGCCCGCGAAGGGCGAAGACATCACGATCGTCATGGGCGTGAACCACCAGAAGTACGACCCGGCCAAGCACACGGTGCTCTCGAACGCGTCGTGCACCACGAACTGCCTGGTGCCCCTGGTCAAAGTCGTGCTCGATCGGTGGGGCTTCAAGCACGGGTTCATGACGACGATCCACAGCTACACGAACGATCAGCAGATCCTCGACCTGCCGCACAAGGACCTGCGACGGGCGCGTGCTGCCGCCTTGAGCATCATCCCCACGACCACGGGCGCAGCCAAGGCCACCGGCCTGGTCATCCCGGAGGTCAAAGGAAAGATCGACGGGATCTCCTTGCGCGTGCCGACGCCCGACGTCTCCATCGTCGAGCTGACGGCGGAAGTCGGCAAGCCGACCACGATCGATGAGGTGAACGGCGCCTTCAAGCAGGCGGCGCGCGAAACGCTGAAGGGCATCCTCGACGTCAGCGACGAGCCCCTCGTCTCCACTGACTACATCGGAAATCTCTACTCGAGCGTGGTCGATAGCCTTTCGACGAACGTGATCGACGGCACGTTCATCCACGTGTCATCGTGGTACGACAACGAGATGGGCTACTCGGCGCGCTGTGTGGATCTGCTCGCCTACATCGCCGGCAAGTGAGCAAACGCAGCCTGCGCGACCTGCCGCCGGCCGCGCTCGACGGCCAGCGCGCGCTGGTCCGGGTCGACTTCAACGTGCCGCTCAAGGACGGCGCGGTGTCCGACGAGACCCGGATCCGCGCCGCGGTTCCCACCATCCGGTACCTGCGCGAGAAGGGCGCGCGCGTTGTCCTCCTGTCGCACCTGGGTCGCCCCAAGGGCCCGGATCCGAAAGCATCGCTCAAGCAGATCCTGCGCGACGTCGAGCGGATTCTCGGCACGCCGGTGGAATTCATTCCGGATCCCGCCACGGGCGTCGCCGCGACGCGCCGCCTGCCGCGGGGCGGCGTGGCGCTGGTGGAGAACACGCGCTTCTGGCCCGGAGAGGAGAAGAACGACCCCGCCTTCGCCCAGCTGCTCGCGGCGCTCGGAGACTTCTACGTCGACGACGCGTTCGGGGCCGCGCACCGCGCGCACGCGTCGACCGAAGCCGTCGCCCGGCTGCTGAAACCGGCCGTGGCCGGGTTCCTCATGGAAAAGGAGCTCCGCTATCTCGGGGAGGCCCTCGACCATCCCGGGCGACCGTTCGTCGCCGTCCTCGGCGGCGCCAAGATCTCGGGGAAGATCGACGTGATTCAGGCGCTGCTCCCCAAGGTCGACGAGATCCTCGTGGGCGGCGCCATGGCGAACACCTTCTTCCTCGCGCTCGGCTTCCAGGTGGGAGGCTCTCTCGTGGAGCGCGACAAGGAAGACCTCGCCAAGGAGCTCATCGCCCAGGCCGGCGCCAAGCTCGTCCTGCCACGGGGCGCGGTCGTGGCGCCGAGCCTTTCGCGCGCCGCCGAGCGCCGCGAGGTGCCGAGTGATCGGATCCCGGGCGACTGCGCCGTGTTCGATATCGATCAGGCGACGCGACTCGATTTCCGCTCGCACATCGTCAAGGCCAAGACGGTGTTCTGGAATGGACCGATGGGCGTGTTCGAGACTCCCCCCTTCGACGCGGGCACTCGCGCCATCGGTGAGGCGATGATCGAGGCGGGGAAGCGCGGCGCCACTACCGTGGTCGGCGGTGGTGACTCGGCCGCGGCGGTGGCGGGACTCGAGGACAAGCTGACCCACGTGTCCACCGGCGGTGGCGCCGCGCTCGAGCTCCTGGAAGGCAAGCCACTCCCCGGAGTCGCGGCCCTCGAGGACGCGTGAGGCGGTTGCTCTTCGCCGCCAACTGGAAGATGCACCTGGGCCCGGAGGAGGCCCGGGTCTACCTCAAGACCTTCCGGGCCCGTTACAACCGCCGGGACGACCGCGACGTGTGGTTCTTTCCCCCGGCCGTTTCCATCGAGGCGGCCGCCCAGGCCACGCGCGAGCGCGCCGATCTCCAGGTGGGCGCGCAGGACATCTACTGGGAGCCCAAGGGCGCGTACACCGGTGCGGTGTCCGCGCCGCTCGCGCAGCAGGCGGGCGCCCGGGCCACCCTGATCGGGCACTCCGAGCGCCGCCACGTGTTCGGCGAGACCGAAGCCGATACGCGGCGCAAGGTCGCGGCGGCGCTCGCCGCCGGCCTGCTGCCGATGTTGTGCGTGGGGGAGTTGCTCGCCGAGCGCGACGCGGGCCACACCGTGGCCGTCGTGATCCGGCAGCTCGCCGCCGCCCTCGGTGGAACCGAGGGAGCACCGCTGTCGCGTGTGGTCATCGCCTACGAGCCGGTGTGGGCGATCGGTACGGGGCGAAACGCGACGCCGGCCGACGCGAGTGCCGTGCATCGGGAGATCCGTGCCTGGCTCGTCGCGCGCGGCAACGCCCAGCCCAAGGTTGTCTACGGCGGGAGCGTGAACTTGAAAAACGTCGCGGAGCTCTTGGCGGAGCCGGAGCTGGATGGCGTCCTGGTCGGCGGAGCATCGCTCGATCCCGAAGGCTGGGCGCAACTTGTGCAGACCGCGATCGCGTAGGTATTATCCCCGCCGCATGTACGACGCCCTGCTGTTCATCCTCGCTCTCGACGCGTTGATCCTGATCGCCGCTGTCCTCCTGCAGGCGGGTCAGGGCGGGGGGTTGGCGTCGTTGGGCGGGGGTGCCGGCACCGAACAGTTCATGGGCGGCCGTCAGGCGACCACCCTGCTCACCAAGGTCACGTGGTGGTGTGCGGGCCTGTTCCTCTTTATCTCGCTCATGCTCGCGGTCATGTCGTCCCGCAGCGCGACGCCGCGCTCGGTCCTCGAGGGTGGCGTGCCCGCGCCGGCGCCCGTGCAGCCGACGCCGCTGCCGCTCCCCACGACGCAGGCACAGCCGAGCGCGCCGCCGCCTCCGGCTCCTCCACCATCCAACCAGAGTCGGCCGCCCCATCGCTGACCGTCGCCCCGCGTACGTACTGTTAGAGGACGGAGCCTGGTTCCCCGGCACCGCACCGATCGAGTTCGACGCGACGTACGCTGAAGTCGTCTTCACCACGAACCTGTCCGGCTACCAGGAGGTCTTCACCGACCCGTCGTACCTGGGGCAGATCGTCGTGATGACGGCGCCGATGATCGGGAACTACGGCATCAATCCGGAGGACATCGAGTCCGACCGGCCGCGCGTCGCGGGCGTCGTGGTGCGCGAGCTCTCGGGCAAGCCGTCGAACTGGCGCGCCACCGGGACGCTCGCGGACTGGTTGGCGGCGGCGCGCGTGCCCATCGTCGCCGACGTGGACACGCGTCAGCTCACGCGCCACATCCGTTCGAAGGGAGCCATGCGCGGCGCCGTCGCCCCGGGCGCGGAACCGAGCGCGGCGGTGCGCGCGGCGCTCGCCGCGAGTCCGTCGATGGACGGACTCGATCTCGCGACCAAGGCGACGATCGACGCGGAGTACGTCGAGGGTCCGGCCACGGGCGATGCGCGGCACCACATCGTCGCCTACGACTACGGCATGAAGCGCAACATCCTCAGATTGTTCGTGCGCAACGGCTGCCGAGTGACCGTGGTACCGGCGGCGACGCCCGCGGCGCGGATTCGCGAGCTCGAGCCGAGCGGCCTGTTTCTGTCGAACGGCCCGGGCGATCCGGCGGCGGTGGGATATGCGATTGCGACGCTGCGCGAGCTCGCCGACGGCTCCCTCCCGATCTTCGGGATCTGCCTCGGGCATCAGCTGCTCGGCCTCGCCTTGGGCGGGGACACGGTCAAACTGCCCTACGGTCACCGGGGAGGAAACCACCCAGTTCGCGATCTCGCTACAGGTCAAGTACTTATAACCTCGCAGAACCACGGCTTCGCGGTCCGGGGCGACACGTCTGGGGTCCCGGGAGCCAAAGCGCTGGAGGTCACGCACCTTAACCTGAACGACCACACCGTCGAGGGCGTGAAGCACCGGGAGTACCCGATCTTTGCCGTGCAATACCATCCCGAGGCCTCGCCGGGGCCGCACGACGCTCAAGGCCACTTCCAACAGTTCCTCCAAGCTCTTGACACACAATAGGTAAGCCCGTAAGTTGGCCCCTCGTCTTGACAGCCCTTGGGCCCTTCAAGGGGGACGGATGACGAAGGCCGACCTGGTCGAAAAGGTCACCGCACAAATCGCTCGAACCGCCGGTCCCCTGATTTCTAAGAAGGACTGCGCTCGTGTCGTGGACTCATTTCTCGACGCGGTGAAAGCCGCCCTCGCAGAGCAGCATAACATTGAGATTCGCGGATTTGGCACGTTCAAGATCCGCCAGCGCAAGACTCGGATGGCGCGCAATCCACGCACCGGCGACCCGGTCGAAGTGGCGGCGCGTCCAGTGCCTGTCTTCAAGCCCAGCAAGGAGTTGCGGGCGATGGTGGCCGAGGCGAGCGAGCGCGTCACGCCCTGAACGATGCCGATGGTTTGCCATTCTGACGCGGCCCGGACTAACCGTCTGGGCCGCTTCGTTTTGCACGGGGTAGTCACAGCATCCACCTCGATCATGGAGTCGCTCGTGCGTCAGCTGCTCTTGCTTCTCGTCGCCGTCCCGTTGTCTGCCCAAACTCCAGTCAAATACGAAGTCTCAGTCCCGGCTCCGGCGACGCGGCTGTTCCATGTGCGCGCCGAATTCCCGACGCGCGGCAAGGACACGCTGTACGTCTCTCTACCGGCCTGGAGTCCCGGGAACTATGAGATCCAGAACTACGCGCGGTACGTGCGGCACTTCGCGGCGAAGACCGCGGCCGGCGACCCGCTGTTCTGGGATCGCGCCGACAAGGACACGTGGCGCGTCGCGACCGCGAAAGGCGACCGGGTGAGCGTCGAGTTCGACTATCTCGCCGACACGATCGATCTGTCCATGGCGCGCATCGTCGGCGACTTCGCGCAATTTCTCGGGACCAACCTGTTTCTGTACGAAGAAGGCCAGCTCGAGCGTCCGGCGGAAGTGCGATTCACCCTGCAGCCGGGCTGGCAAGTGACGACGGCGCTCCGGCCTTCGGCCGGCGGCACGTACCTGGCGTCCAACTACCACGAGCTGGCCGACGCGGAGACGTTTCTCGGTCGGTACATGGTCGATTCGCTGACGGTGGATGGAAAGTGGCTCCGCATCGCCGTGTGGCCGGCGGATGCGTACTCCGCGGGCGTGCAGCACAACATGCGAGCCGATCTCGAAAAGATCGCGAAAACGGAAAACGCCGTGTTCGGCGGCCCGCCGTATGACGCGTATACCGTGTTCTTCAACGTGATCCGCGAGCCGATCAACTTCGGCGGTGGGCTCGAACACAGCGCGTCGCAATTCGACATCATGCCGCAGGGTGGCTTCGCGGACGCGGCGGGGAATTTTGGTGACTTCATGATTCCCCTCATGTCCCACGAGTACTTCCACCTGTTCAACGTGAAGCGGATCCGGCCAGCCGAGATGTGGCCCTACAACTACCACGCCGAACAGTACACGCCGCTCCTGTGGTGGTCGGAAGGTGTGACGGATTACTACGCCGATCTGACGAACATTCGGTCCGGCCTCTGGACCACGGAGCAGTTCCTCGCCAACACGGCGTCCGACATGCAGCAGGTCGAGTCCGCGCCCGAGCCATGGAGCGAAGAGGATGGGAGCGTGGCGACGTGGATCAACGAAGTCTTCGTCAACAGCTCCCAGCTGTACTACCCGAAGGGTTCGCTCACCGGCATGCTGCTCGACGTCTCGATCCGCGACGCGACGGACAACCGGAAGGGTCTCGACGACGTGATGCGGGCGTTGTACACCCGCTACTACCAGAAACAGAAGGGCTTCACCACCGCCGAGCTGTTGAGCCTGCTGCGTGAGGTCGGCATGCCGGACGTCGACGGCTTCTATCAGCGGTACATCAACGGACGCGAGCCGCTCCCCTACGAGGCGGTGTTCGCGAAGGCCGGCCTCGCGCTGACCCGCCAGGGCGTGTCGAATCCGTTCCTCGGCGTCAATGCGCAGCCGGGCGACGGAGGGAAGCTCGTGGTGCAGGGCGTCGTGCCCGGGAGCGCCGCGGAGGCCGCCGGGCTCGAGCCGGGAGACGTCCTGCTGAGAGTCGGCGATATCGACACGCGCCCCGATCAGGATTGGGGCGCCCCGTTCCGCGATCGCTACCGCGGCAAGGCCGGCGCACCGCTCGCAATCGGGATCACGCGCGGCGGAAAGTCCATGACCCTCAACACCGAGGTCCGGGAGCGGACCGCCGTATCGTTTACGCTCACCCCCGCTGCGTCGCCGACGGCGAAGGAAACGAAGATTTGGCGCGGGCTCGCGAGCGGTACCACGGGGAGCTGAGGGCGGCTAGTTTTCGGACCACCATGCATCCCACGTCGGCCACGGTCCGGGTGCGCTTCTTCGCACACTACGCCGAGCTCGTCGGGCGTTCCGAGGCGGAAGTGTCGCTGCCGTTCCCAGCCACGGTGGGGGACGTCGTGCGGCGAGTGCGCGAGGAGTTGCCTGGGGGCCGCCAGTTGCCTGAGCGTCCGCTCACGGCCGTCAATCTGAAGCACGTCAAGCTCGATGCGAGCGTGCGGAACGGAGACGAGGTGGCGTTCCTGCCCCCCATTGCCGGCGGCTGAATGACGTACCTCACTCGGACGCCGCTCTCCCTCGACCAGCTCGTGGCCCAGGTGTCGTCACCCGCGTGTGGTGGCACGTGCGTCTTCCTTGGCACCGTGCGCAACGGCCCAGAAGAGAACGGCGTTCAAGCGATCGAGTACTCCGCGTACGAGGAGATGGTGGAGGCGGAGTTCGGCCGGCTCGTGGCCGACGCCGCGACGCGCTGGCCCGACGCGCGGATCGCGGTCCGGCACCGCCTGGGCACGATTCCGGCCGGCGAGGCGAGCATCGGGATCGCCGCCGCGGCGCCGCACCGGGCGCAGGCGTTCGAGGCGTGCCGTTTTGTGATCGAAGAAGTGAAACGCAGAATCCCGGTGTGGAAAAAGGAACTCCGCCTGGATGGCAGTGAGATCTGGGTGGATCCGTCCGGCCGTCCGACGCATGTCTGAGCCGCTCCGGGACACACTCGGGCGCCCGCTCGGGAGCCTGCGCATCTCCGTCACGGATCGCTGCAACATGCGGTGTCGATACTGCATGCCCGAGGACGACTACGTCTGGTTGCCGAGGGAATCGATCCTCACCTTCGAGGAGATCGCGCGGCTGGTCGGGGTGTTCGCGGGGCTGGGGGGGCTGAGGGGGGGCGTGCAAAAGGTCCGGCTGACGGGCGGTGAGCCGTTGCTCCGACACGATCTGCCGGACCTGGTCGGGATGATCGCGCGGGACACCCGCATCACCGACCTCGCGATGACGACGAACGGACTGCTGCTCGCCAAACACGCGGCGGCGTTGAAGGCCGCTGGGCTCTCCCGGGTGACGGTGAGCCTCGACACGCTGCGCCCCGAACGGATGCGCTCGTTCGCGAAGAGCCCGCATCACGCCGACGTGCTCTTGGGCATCGAGGCCGCGCGACAGGCCGGGTTCGAGAAGATCAAGCTGAATACGGTGGTGATCCGGGGGTTCAACGACGACGAGCTGATCGACCTGATCGAATTCGCGCGCTCGCAACAGGCCGAGGTACGCTTCATCGAATACATGGACGTGGGGGGGGCCACGCGCTGGTCCATGGATCAAGTCGTGTCGCAGCGGGAGATCCTCGAGACTCTCGGACGGCGCCATGGCACGATCCGGCCTATCGCCGACGATTCCCGTGCCCCCGCCGAGCGGTTCGGGCTGCCCGACGGGACCACCTTCGGGATCATCGCGTCGACGACCGCGCCATTCTGCCGCACCTGCGACCGCAGCCGCATCACGGCGGACGGGACGTGGCTGCTGTGCCTCTATGCGGAGCGCGGCGAGGATCTGCGGGACCCATTGCGCCGGGGCGCGACGGACGAGGAGCTGGCGACGATCATCCGGGAGCGGTGGCGTGGACGGCAAGATCGTGGCGCGGAGGAGCGGTTGAGTGTGACGCAGCGAGGCGCGCTCTATCGCATCGAGTCGCTGCGCGCGGATCCCCATCGAGAAATGCACACACGCGGAGGGTGAACGCACCCCCATGGTGAACAAGATCACGGTCGTCGGGGCAGGGAACGTCGGCGCGACCGCGGCGCAGCGCCTCGCGGAGAAAGCGCTCGCGCGCACCGTCGTCCTCGTGGATGTCATCGAAGGCGTCCCGCAAGGCAAAGCACTCGATCAGTGGGAGTCCGCCCCGATCGAGGGGTTCGACACCCGCGTCGTCGGCGCGAATGATTACAAGGCCGCCGCGGGCAGCGAGATCGTCGTGGTGACGGCCGGGATCGCCCGCAAGCCCGGGATGAGCCGCGACGACCTGGTTCGCACGAACGCCGAGATCGTGAGGCAGGTCTCCCAGCAGATCAAGCAGCACTGCCCGAACGCCATCGTCCTCGTCGTCTCCAACCCGCTCGACGTGATGTGTTGGGTGACGAAGCAGGTGACGGGATTCCCTCGCGAGCGCGTGATCGGTATGGCCGGCGTACTGGACACGGCGCGCTATCGCGCCTTCCTCGCCGAGGCGCTCGACGTGTCGGTCGACGACATTCAGGCGATGGTCCTGGGCGGCCACGGCGACACGATGGTGCCCTTGATCTCCTACACGACCGTCTCGGGCATCGCAGTGACCCAGCTGCTCGACAAACCGACGCTCGATAAGATCGTGGAACGGACCCGAAACGGCGGGGCCGAGATCGTCGCGTTTCTGAAGACCGGGTCAGCCTATTACGCCCCGTCGGCGGCCGTGACGCAAATGGCCGAGGCCATCGTGCACGACAAGAAGCGCATCCTGCCGTGTGCCGCGTGGGTGCAAGGGGAGTACGGCGTTTCGGGGGTGTATCTGGGGGTCCCGTGCAAGCTGGGGCGGGGCGGACTGGAAAAGATTCTGGAGGTGAAGCTCTCGGCCGACGAGCAGGCGGCGCTCAAGAAGTCGGCCGAAGCTGTACAGGAAACAATGAAGGCGGTGCAGCTCTAGGCCGCGCCGGTGAACTCCTTCACCGACGGCTTGGGCGCGAGCGTCGCCTTGAGGTAATCCCGGTTCAGCCGGGCGATGAAGTCGATCGAGATCTCCTTCGGACACGCGGCCATGCACTCGCCGTGATTAGTGCAGGCGCCGAACCCTTCCGCGTCCATCTGGTCCACCATGTGGACTACGCGCGCGCCGCGCTCCGGCTGGCCCTGGGGCAGGAGGCCGAGGTGGGACACCTTGGCGGCGACGAAGAGCATCGCCGAGGCGTTGGGGCACGCCGCTACGCAGGCACCGCAGCCGATGCAGGCGGCGGCGTCCATGGCCAGGTCCGCGTCGCGCTTGGGCACGAGAGTGTTGTTCGCCTCGGGGGCGCTCCCCGTCCGGGCGGTAATGAACCCGCCGGCGGCGATGAGCCGATCGAACGCGCTCCGATCCACCACCAGGTCCTTCACCACCGGAAACGCCTGCGCCCGCCAGGGCTCGAGCCACAGCTCCGCGCCATCGGGGAACATGCGCATGTGCAGCTGGCACGTCGTGGTCGCGTGCCGCGGTCCGTGCGGCCGCCCGTTGATGACCATCCCGCACGCCCCGCAAATGCCCTCGCGGCAATCGTGATCGAAGGCGATCGGCGACTCCTGACGCGACAGGAGCTGCTGGTTCAGCACGTCGAGCATTTCGAGGAACGACATGTCGGGGCTCACGTCAGTCACGTCGTAGCGCATGAAGCGCCCGGGGTCGCTGGGCCCGGATTGGCGCCACACATGGAGGGTGAGCCGCATCAGGCGTAGCTCCGCTGGGTCAGGTGGACCGCCTCGAACGCGAGGGCCTCCTTGTGCAACACCGGCGCCTTGCCCGCACCCGCGTACTCCCACGCCGCCACGTAGCTGAATCGCGCGTCGTCGCGCTTCGCCTCACCCTCGGGAGTCTGGAACTCCTCCCGGAAGTGGCAGCCACACGACTCTTCCCGGTCTAGGGCGTCCCGGCACATCAGCTCGGCCAGCTCGAAGAAGTCGGCGACGCGTCCCGCGTGCTCGAGGGTCTGATTGAAGTCCTCCCCCCGGCCGCCGACATACACGTCTCGCGCGAACTCGTCGCGCAGCTCGACGATTTTCTTGCGCGCCTCCTCGAGACCCTTCGCGGTGCGGGACATCCCGCACTTGTCCCACATCAGACGGCCGAGCTCGCGGTGGAACGCGTCCGGAGTCCTGCGGCCCCGGGCGGTGAGCAGACGGTCCACCCGCTCGCTCACCTCGCGCTCGACCTGTTTGAAGGCCGTGTGGTCGGTGCCGAGCTTGCCGAGCTTGGCCTGCGCCAGGTAGTCGCCGATCGTGTAGGGGAGAATGAAGTAGCCGTCCGCCAGCCCCTGCATGAGCGCGCTCGCCCCCAACCGGTTGGCGCCATGGTCCGAGAAGTTCGCCTCACCGATCGCGTACAACCCGTCCACAGTCGTCATGAGGTTGTAGTCCACCCACAACCCGCCCATCGTGTAGTGCGGGGCGGGGTAGATCCGCATCGGCACGTCGAAAGGATTCTCGGCGGTGATGCGCTCGTACATCTCGAACAGATTGCCGTATCGTTCCGCGATCACGTGCCGGCCCAGGCGGGCGATGGCGTCCGCGAAGTCCAGGTACACGCCGTACCCTCCCGGGCCCACGCCGCGCCCCTCGTCGCACACATCTTTGGCGCGCCGCGACGCCACATCCCGGGGCACCAGGTTGCCGTAGCTCGGGTACAGCCGCTCGAGGTAGTAGTCCCGCTCCGCTTCCGGGATTTGTTGCGGCGGTCGAGCGTCGCCCTTCTTCTTGGGCACCCAAATACGCCCGTCATTGCGGAGCGACTCGCTCATCAGGGTCAACTTCGATTGATGCGGGCCGGTCTGGGGGATGCAGGTGGGGTGGATCTGGGTAAAGCACGGATTGGCGAACGCCGCCCCCCGGCGGTGCGCGCGCCAGATCGCCGTGACGTTACACCCTTTCGCGTTGGTCGAGAGATAATAAACGTTCGAGTACCCACCGGTCGCGAGCACGACTGCGTCCCCTACATGCGACGCGACGGCTCCGGTGACCAAGTCGCGGACGACGATCCCGCGGGCACGGCCGTCCACGACGACGAGGTCGAGCATTTCGGCCCGTGGATGCATGGTGACCTTGCCGGCGCCCACCTGGCGTTCCAGCGCCTGATAGGCGCCCAGCAACAACTGCTGCCCCGTCTGCCCACGCGCGTAGAACGTGCGGGCCACCTGTACACCCCCGAACGAGCGGTTCGCGAGCAGGCCGCCGTACTCCCGCGCGAACGGCACGCCCTGCGCCGTACACTGATCGATGATCTGCGCGCTCGTCTCCGCCAGGCGATACACGTTGGCCTCGCGCGATCGGAAGTCCCCGCCCTTGATGGTGTCGTAGAACAGGCGGTGGACCGAGTCACCGTCGTTCTGATAGTTCTTCGCCGCGTTGATGCCTCCCTGGGCGGCGATCGAGTGCGCCCGGCGCGGCGAGTCCTGGAAGCAGAAGCACGAGACGGTGTAGCCCAGCTCGGCGAGCGACGCGGCGGCGGAGGCGCCGGCGAGCCCGGACCCGACGACGATGATGTGATGCTTCAGCTTGTTCGTGGGGCTCACGAGCTTGATCGCGGAGCGGTGATGCTCCCATTTCTCGGCCAGCGGCCCTTCGGGCGCTCTCGAACGCAGCTCCATCAGCGGAGCTTCCCGACGAGCACCGCGACGGGAATCGCGATGTACCCCGCCGTGATGAGCGCGGCGATGGCGCCCGCGACGCCGCGACGCCAGCGGAACGTGGGAGGGCGATTCAGTCCGAGGGTCTGGAACGCGCTCCACAGCCCGTGATCGATGTGGAGGCCGACGACGACCACGGCGACGATGTACATCGCGGATACGGGCCAGCGCTGAAAGCTTGCGACCAGGTTGTGGTACACGTCTCCGGGCACGAAACTCGGATTCGCGGCGCCGAACGTGAGGTCGAGCAGGTGATAGATGACGTACAGGAAGATGATGACGCCGCCCCAGCGCATCGTCCGGGCCGCGTACGTAGTCTCCGTCGGGGTGAGCCCGTGATAGCCGACCGGTCGGGCCGCCCAGCTCGCCCGGGTCACGACGATCGCCGCCCAGATGTGCAGGAACAGGGAGGCCAGGAGGATGAGGCGGACCGCCCAGAGGATCTGGCCTCGAGCGAAGAACGGGGCCCCGACCGAGCGCAGGCCTTCCGCATACGCATTGAAGTGCTCGGGGCCCTGGAACACCTTGAGGTTGCCCGCGAGGTGACCCACCACGAACAGGAAGAGAATCACGCCGGTGACGGCCATGATGGCCTTCTTCCCGACGAGCGAGCGCACGAGGCCCGGACGCGGGGGGGGGACGGCGATGTTGGGCGAGTTGGTCATGGAACGGTGGGATGATACCTGTACCCCGGCGGCTCAGGCAAGCCGAGGCGCGGTCGCGCTATCTTTAAGTTGATGCCAATGACCGACGTCCGCACCGCTCCACGGCCCGACGCCGAACTCCGCGACGACGCGCGCGTCACCACGCGCGCGCCGATCGGGCGGCCGACCGTCGTTATCGTCGGGGCGGGATTCGGGGGCCTGCGGGCGGCGCGCGCGTTACGAAAGGCCCCGGTGGACGTGGTGCTCGTCGACCGGCGCAACTATCACCTCTTCCAGCCGCTCCTCTATCAGGTCGCCACCGCCGGGCTCGAGCCCGAGCAGATCGCCCGACCGGTCCGCGCGGTACTCCGGCGTCAGAAGAATTTCGAGTTCCGGATGACCGAGGTGACGGGGCTCGAATCCGGCGCCAAACGCCTGCTCACCGCGGACGGCCCGATCGCGTACGACTACTTGATCCTCGCGGTCGGCGGGGAGACGAACTATTTCGGTCTCCCGGGAGTTCCGGAGCACGGCTTTGGCTTGAAAGACGTTCCCGAAGCGATCCGTATCCGGAACCACGTGCTGCATGCCTTCGAGCGCGCGATGCTCGAGCCCGACCCCGAACGCCGTCGGGCCGAGCTCACGTTCGTGGTCGTGGGCGGGGGCCCCACCGGCGTCGAGATGGCCGGCGCCCTGTCCGAGCTGATCCGGCTCGTGTTGGTGAAGGATTACCCGCGGCTCAACATCAAGGACGTCCGCGTCCTGCTCCTCGAGGCCACCGATCGGCTGCTCGGCCCGATGCCCGCCCGGTTGCGCGAGGCCGCCGCCGAGACGCTCTGGCGCAAGCACGTCGAGGTCCGTTTCGGCGCCACCGTCGCGGACTACGATGGGAAACGCGTGGTCTTGAAGAGCGGGGAGGTCATCCCCGCGGGCACCCTCATCTGGGCGGCCGGGGCCAAGGCCGTACAGCTCACGTCGCACCTGGGCTTGCCCACCGCTCGACAGGGTCGGATCCCAGTGAGCGAGACCCTCCAGGTCTCCGGACACGACGGCGTCTACGTCATCGGGGATGCCGCCTACCTCGAGGCGGACGGGGAGCCGCTCCCGATGATGGCGCCCGTGGCTATCCAAATGGCGGAGACGGTGGCGCGGAACATCCGCCGACAGCTGGACGGCGCGGCGCCCATCCCGTTCCGCTATCACGATCCAGGGTCGCTTGCGACCATCGGCCGGAACGCCGCCGTCGCCTACATCTGGGGGATCGGCTTCACGGGCTTTCCCGCGTGGGTGGTGTGGCTGGTGGTGCACATCATCCAGCTCATCGGGTTCCGGAACAAGCTCTTCGTACTGCTGAATTGGGCGTGGGATTACTTCTTCTACGAGCGGGCGGCGCGCCTCATCACAACGATGGACTGATCAGGACACCGTGGGTCGTGGCTCCTGCGAGCGAGTCGGCGTCCGCATCGGCGCCCGCCGCACCCGGCGCACCACGCCGTCCCAGCCGCACTCCAGGCACCAGCGACGTTGCAAAGCGGGGAGCCAATGGTCGAGGAAGCGGTTCTCGAGCGCCGCCATCTCGATACCGCAATGCGGGCACAGCGGGCCCCGCGGCAACAGCAGGTAGGTGACCGCGGCGACGATCGCGACCCGCATCGCCACCGTGACGAGCAGGACCACCACGACCAGCATGCCTCATCATAGCGTCCGGCCTCGCGCCGGGCCAGCATCAGGTCCCGCCCCGGCCTTTCCGCGCCGCCACCACGAATTCGAGGATCCGTCGCTCCAGCTCGGCGAGCTCGAGCGGTTTCACGAGCACGCGCTCGCGGGGCACCGGGGCGTTCCCCGGCTCGGCGAGCTGCGAGACGTCCCCCGAGAGAAAGAGCACGCGCGCTGCCAGCTCGGGTCGCTCCTCTTCGAGCTGCGCGTACAGCTCCATCCCTCCCATGCGCGGCATCCGAAGGTCGGCCAGGATCACGTCGACCGGGCGCTCGCGGAGGCGCGTCAGCGCCTCCGCCCCGTCGCTGGCTTCCTCTACCTGGGCGCCCTTCCGCGCCAGGTAGCGGAGCATCGGGCGGCGCACGGGTTCTTCGTCCTCCACGATGAGCACGCGCACTCCAGTGAGCGACGGCACCGCCTGGGGGGAGGGCGGCTGCGCGACATCGGCGGAGACAGGGGCGGGGGCGCGGGCAGGGAGGGGGACAGCGCCCACGACTCCACTCGCGACCGGAAGCGACAGCACGAAGCGCGCACCGCCGCCGGGCGACGGCGCCAGCACGAGATCGCCTCCCGCCTCCCGCGCGATCTGACGCGAGATATAGAGGCCCAGGCCCGTCCCGCGACGGCCCTTGGTGGTAGCGAAGGGGCGGAACAGCCGCGACGAGATCTCGGGCGACACGCCCTTTCCGTTGTCGGTGACCGAGACCGACACGCGCGCGTCTTCCACCCAGGTGTCGACCGTGAGCTGCCGCGGCGGCTTCACGCCGCGCAGAGCGTCGATCGCATTCGAGAGCAGATTGACCACGACCTGCTCGAGCTTGATCGCGTCGCCCTCCACGGCCGGCAGGTTCGGATCGAGGTGACCTCCCACCGCGATCTCGTCCACACCGAAACGGAATGACACCAGATCGAGCCCGCCGCGGACGACGTCGTTCAGGTTGACGCGCGTGACCTCGCGTTCCGTCGCGCGCACAAACCGCAGTAGCCCGCGCAGCAGCTTCGTGGCCCGGCGGGCCTGCCGCAGGATCTGCCCCATTTCGTTTCGCTGCTCGCCCTGCACGGCGGCGTCGGCAAGTCGATTCTCCGCGTGCGCCGCGATCGCCATGAGCGGATTGTTCACCTCGTGCGCGACGCCCGCGAGCAGCTCGCCCGCGGCGGCGAAGCGACCTTGCTCCTCGGCCCGGTCCCGCAGTACCCGGGTCATCGTATTGAAATGCTCCGCGAGGCGGCCGATTTCGTCGGCCGCGACCGTTGGAACGGCGACCGTCAGATCGCCGTCGGCCACTCGCCCGAGACCGGCCTCGAGCGCGTGCAGCGGTTGCGAGACGCGGCGTCGCAACACCAGCACCAGGAGGGGAATCCAGAGAATACCCACCACGATCCAGAGCGCCGTATCGCGTCGGACCTCACCCGCGGCGGCTTGCAACGCGCGCTGGCGTTGTAACAGGTAGGCGCGCGCGATCCTGCCGCCGCCGGCCATGCGATCGTTGACGACCTGACCCAGATCTTCGAGCGCGGGGAGCCTCGCCGCCACGCTCGTCACGCGCCCCTCCCCCTGCTCGATTGCGCTGACGGCCTCGGCCAGCGCGCTCCCGTTCCGGGACAGGGCCCCGTCCGCGCTGAGGAGTTGCGCTCGCAGAGTGTCCGGGATCGGGGCGTGCGCCGCCAGGGCCAGAGGCGTCCGGCCGATCTCGAGCAACCGATGGACGAGCGTCAGAGAGCTGGCGCCGGGCGACGCCCGGCGAGCGAGAGCCCGGACGATGACCAGTACCTGGTCGAGCGCACTGTCACGCCGCGCCAGGTTCTCGCCCGCTATCGTGATCGTTTCGGTGGCGGCGCCGAGCGCGAGTGCGGGCCGGCTGACGCGGAAGTAGAGGTAGAGCGGAAGGGCCGCGGTGTAGACACCCGCGGCCAGCGCGACGGCGAGTAAGGTGGCGCGGAGGCTCAGTTTTGCGTTTCTTCCTTCTTCTCTCTCGCCTGGATCAACCATCGTGCGAATTCACGTCGCCCTCGCAGTGCTGGCCTGCGGGTACGCCCTCGTAGCAGCGGCTCAGGACCCCTTCGAGCAACGCCTCCTCGCCGTTCCCGACACGGCGAGCGCGCGCACCATGACCTTCGATTTGACGCGGGTGCCGCACGTCGCTGGCACGCCCGCGCAGGCGGTGACACGGGATTACGTGATCGACAAGCTCCGCGCCTGGGGCCTCGAAGCCTGGACCAAGGAGTATACGGTCTACATCCCGCATCCGGACAGCGTCTCAGCCTGGCTCATGCCTCCCGGCGGCCGCGCGGCCGCGCTCAGCCTGCGAGAGCCGGTCGTACCCGAGGACCCCACCAGTGCCGGACGCCAGGTGCCCCCCTTCAACGGCTATACCGGGGATGGAGACGTGACCGCGGACGTCGTGTACGTCAATTACGGCCTGATCGAGGACTACCAAACCCTCGATTCGCTGGGAACGAGCGTCAGGGGGAAGATCGCGATCGCGCGGTACGGACGCTCCTTCCGCGGCATCAAGGCGCGCGAGGCCGAGAAGCACGGCGCGGTGGGGCTCATCATCTATTCGGACCCGCAGGACGACGGCTACACCCGCGGTGACGTGTACCCGCGCGGTGCGATGCGGCCGTGGGGCGGGATCCAGCGGGGCAGCATCCTGAACACGAACGGCGATCCCACCACGCCCGGATACGCGTCGCTCCCGGGCGCCCGCCGAGTCCCGGAGGACTCTCTCCCCATTCCGCGGATTCCCGTCATTCCCATGAGCTACGGCAACGCCCGCCGCATGCTCGAGCGCCTGGCCGGGGCATCGGTCCCGCAGCCGTGGCAGGGCGGGCTCCCGTTTCGCTACCACACCGGTCCAGGCCCCATGCGCGCCCGCCTGCACGTCAAGACCGAGCGCGGCATACGCGCAATGCACCCGATCTGGGACACGTTTGCGATAGTGCGGGGCGCGCGTTTTCCGGACGAGTGGGTGGTGGTCGGTGCGCATCGCGACGCGTGGAGTCCGGGAGCGGCGGACAACATCAGCGGGACCGTGACGGTGCTCGAGGCCGCTCGCGCGTTCGCGGAGCTGGCGCGGGCGGGGATGCGCCCCGCGCGCACCGTGATCTTCGCCACCTGGGACGCCGAGGAGTGGGGATTGATCGGGTCCACGGAATGGGTCGAGGAGATGGCGGACTCGCTCGCCGGGCACGCCGTCGCGTACCTCAATGCGGATGACGTCACGCAGGGCCCGCGTTTTGCCGGGAGCGGCTCGCCATCGCTCAAGCCGCTGATCCGCGACGTCACGGGCCTCGTGCCCGATCCGTCGGGACGGGGCAGCGTGCGCGCGGTCTGGCTCGACCGCGTCCACGGCGATACGGCGTCGTTGACGCTCGCCAATCTCGGCGGGGGATCAGACTTCGCCGGATTCTACCACCACCTCGGCATTCCGGCGGCGGCAGTGGGCTTCGAGGGTCCGGGCGGCGTGTATCACTCCATGTACGATTCCTACCGCTGGATGACGAGGTTCGGAGATCCCGGGTACCGGGAGCACCAGGCCACTGCTCGCCTCGTCGCGCTGCTCGTCGCGCGACTCGCGAACAGCGATGTGTTGCCGTTCGATTATGACGCATTCGGCACGGAGCTGACGCGGCTCGTGGCGCAGCTCGACTCGGGCATCACCAAACACGGGTGGACGGTGTCGACCGCGGGCCTGCGGGACGCGCTCGCCCGATTCACGGCGTCGGCGCGGGCGTTCGCGGCGGAGCGGGACAGCGTGCGGACGGCGGATGCCTCGCGCCTCCGCGCCGTGAACGCGGCGCTCATGCAGGTGGAGCGCCGGCTCACCCGCTCGCAAGGCCTCGTGAGCCGGCCCTGGTACCGGAGTCTGCAGTTCGCCTCGGATGTCGACAATGGGTACGCGACGATGGCGTTCCCCTCGGTGAACGAGGCGATCCGCTACGCCGACGCCGCGGCCACCGAGCGGGAGCTCGCCGATCTCGTCGGCCGTGTGGACGACGCTCGCGGCGCCCTCGAGCAAGCCACGGCCGCGCTCCGCTGACTGGCGAGGGCGGGCGCCACCGCCCACATTAGGTCCCGCGCAGGAAGCGAGGTCGGCATGGCTGGCGATACGGGCGACAGAATGAAGGTCGTGATCGGGTACGCCGTATGGGCCACCCTATGCGCCGGAGCAGCCGGGGTGGCGGTCTCCCTCCTTCACACCGCCTTTTTCAGCTATCATGCCGGACCGCACGACTTCTGGCGGGTCCTGTTCGACGACGTCGCGATCGCGCTGGCCATCGCCGCGGGGCAGGGGGCGGTGGCGCTCGTGAGCGGCAGCATCCTTGCTCATTTGAACCGCGCGCTACACGCCACCGTCTTGCTGGGTCTGTTGGTGGGCCTGTTCGACTTCGTCATGCTCTTCATTCAGATGGCCTTCCCCCGAACCGAGCTGGGGTGGGTGCCCGATCTCGTGATCCTGGCCGTCGTCACGCTCGCGATCACCATCCTGGGGTCGCGCCCCGCGGCCGCCACATCCCCTCCGTGAGCGACGAGCGGCACGCAGAGCTCGAACGCCTCGAACGGCGGGTAGAAGTCCTGGAGCAGATGATGCGGCGCCTGCTCGCCCCGGGGGCGGGAGTGCCAGGGGGAGCCGCGCCCAAGGACTTTACCACGCTTCCGGAGCCGCGCCCGCCGGCCTCGCGGACCGCCCCGCTCATCGTCGAGCGGGCATCGCCGCTGCCGCGCCCGAAGGCCGAGGGTCCGGATCTCGAGCAATGGTTCGGACAGCGGGGCCTGCTGGTAGTGGGCGTCCTCGCCCTGCTGACCGCGGCAGGCCTCTTCCTCAAGTACGCGATCGACCGGGGGTGGATCGCGCCGATGGTTCGCTCGCTGCTCGCGATTGTCGCAGGAGTGGCCGTCGGTGCGTGGGGAGAGGCGCGGATCCGCCGGGGCCTGCGGCGGTACGGCGCGGCCATGATCGGCGCCGGCGGCGGGCTGGCCTACCTGGGGCTCTGGGCGGCCGCCGGGCCCTACGGCCTGATCGAGCGGCGCGTGGGCATTCTGCTCCTCGCCGCGTGCACCGTGGTCGTCATCTTGCTGGCGCTCCGGCACGAGGTCGAGGGACTGGCCATCTGGGCGCTGGCGGGCGCGTATCTGGCGCCGATTCTCCTCCAGCCCTCCGTGCGTCACCCGGAACCGTTCCTCGGATACCTCGAGATCGTCGGTCTGGGGACGGGCCTTCTGGCATACACGATGAGCTGGCGCCGCACGTTCGACCTCGCGCTGATCGGATACTTCTTGCTGGCCGCGGCGGGCGCCCGAGACGCGCTCGCCAGCCCCCTCGGCTGCTGGTTTCTCGCGGCCGGGGCGCTCCTCACCCTGCACGTGACGCGGCGCCGCGCGTGGCCGGAGGCGCGCCTGGCCATGCCCGCGATCACTTGGCTCCTGCTCGGCGTGGCGCTCGCGGACCTGCACGGCCAGGAGCCGCGCTTGTGGTTTGCCCTCGCGGCGGCCGTGGCCGTCGCCGGGCTGCTCTGGTGGCAGCAGATCGACGGCCGGCTCGGCGCCGGCGAGGAAGCCGTGCTGTTCGTCGCCAATCCGCTCGTGTTGATCGCGCTCGCCGCGCTCGGTGGACTGCGCGTGTTCGTGGACACGCCCGCGCTGCTGCCCGCGCTGCTCGCCGCGCTGTACCTGGGAGTCGGGTGGGTCCGCCGCGCGGCACCCCACATGTTGATGGGATTCGGGCTCGCCGCGCTGGCGTTCGCGGTACAGGCGCACCCGTGGGCGGTCGTGGTGGGGTGGACCGCGCTCGCACTCGCCGCACTCGCCGTCGAGCAGGTGGGCGGACGGCCGGGCGCGCGCCCGGCGGCGCTCGGCCTCGCGGTCGTGACGTTCCCCTGGCTCTTTGGCGTGGCGCTTCAGGATCGGGCGTTTGCGGCTCCCGCGTTCACGGATTCGTGGGCGGTCGCCCTCTACACCTATGTCGCGGGCGTTGCCCTGGCCGCGCGCGAGTGGCGCAAGGCCGGTCGAGGGGCGGAACTGTTGTGGGTGTTATGCGGAGCGGCGGTGTTCGCGGGCGGCTCGATCGAGTTGCAACGGTATTTCGCCCCGCGGTCTCCGCTGGCCGCCGACCTGGCGCTGAGCGTGTTCTGGCTCGCGTATGCCGGTGCACTGGTCCAGCTCGGTTTCGCGCGCCAGCGCAAGGACGTGCGATCGGCGGGGCTGGTGGTCGCGGCGGGCGCGGGTCTCAAGATCGTGCTCTACGATTTGTCCAACCTCGAGGCCCTGTATCGGATCGCGTCGTTTTTCGCGCTCGCGCTCATCGCGCTCGGCGTGGCGTACGTTTACAACAAGAAAGCATGACGCGGTCAGAGTTTCGGTAACGTGATTCCCTGCTGCGCCTGATACTTGCCTTTTTTGTCTTTGTAACTGACTTCGCATTCGTCTCCCTCGTCCGCCGTGAAGAACAGGACCTGGGCGATCCCTTCGTCGGCGTAGATGCGCGCGGGCAGGGGCGTGGTGTTCGAGATCTCGAGGGTGACGAACCCCTCCCACTCGGGCTCGAAGGGGGTCACGTTGGTGATGATCCCACACCGCGCGTAGGTGCTCTTCCCGACGCACAGGGTCAGCACGTTGCGGGGGATGCGGAAGTACTCGACGGAGCGGGCGAGCGCGAACGAATTGGGCGGCACGATGCAGACCTCGCCGGTGAATTCGACGAACGACTTCGGGTCGAATCGCTTGGGGTCCACGATGGCGGACAACGCGTTGGTGAAGATCCGGAATTCCGGCGCGACGCGCATATCGTAGCCGTAGGAGGACAGGCCGTAGGAGATGACGCCGGCCCGGACCTGCTTTTCGGCGAACGGCTCGATCATCGCATGCTCGGTCGCCATGCGTCGAATCCAGCGATCGGATTTGATGGACATGGGGCGCCAATATATCGACGGCGCCTACACTTACGCCACTCGATTCGGTTGACAACCCTCGCGCGCGCGAATACGTTTCCGAAAGTCAAGTGAATTTTTTCACGAACTCATGAACCAACCCTATCTCTCCTTCCTCCTCCTGTTCGGCTTCGTCGCGTTCAACGCGTTCCTGTTGATCGGACTGTCCCATCTACTCGCGCCGCGCCGGCCGACGGCTCTGAAGGACATGCCGTACGAAAGCGGCATGCCGCCCCTCGGGGATGCGCACGAGCGGTTTTCGGTCAAGTTCTATCTGGTCGCGATGCTGTTCATCGTGTTCGATATCGAGACGGTGTTCCTGATTCCGTGGGGCGCGATCTTCTTCGAGATCGGAAG
>DATLVU010000103.1:0-58028 GCA_035577025.1 Gemmatimonadales bacterium | reverse complement strand
ACCAGATACGGGAGGTCGAGCCGCATCTGGCAGAGCAGGCCGCCGCCGATCGTCCCGACGAGCATGCCGGCGCCGAAGAACATCTGTGCCCGGGCGAACACCGGCTCGAGTGGCTCCCTGTACCCGGTCGCCTGGAGCGCGTCGACCAGCCAGGCGTCCACGGCACCCGTATAGAACGTGTAACCGAGCCCGAGGAACACCGAGACCCACACGAACGCCCAGAACCCCCAGCCGCGCCATGCGATCGCCACATAGAGGAGCGTCGTGACGAACAGGGTCGCGAGGCACAGGAGGAACGACACGCGGCGTCCCAGCGTGTCCGCCACGACGCCCGTGGGGATCTCGAAGACCATCGATCCCAGCGTGAACGCCGCGTTCGTGAGCAATACGTGCTGAATGTCGAGCCCCGCGCCCATCTTGAAGAGGGTGTCGATTCCCCAGATGAGCGACATCGCGAAGTTGAAGAGCGCGGTGATGGTGTGGTACGTCCGGATGATGCGCGCGCTCATGCGGCCACCACCTGTGTATCGGCCCACGATTTGAACGCCGTCGCCGTCAGGATCACGGCCCCGCCCACAACCGCGAGAGGACCGGGCGCTTCACCGTGGACGAGCCACGCCCACACCGGGCTCAGCACGGGCTCAACCAGCAGGAAGAGCGATGCCTCGAGCGCCGGTACGCGGGTGATGGCGCGGGAGAGGAAGACGTACGCGAGCCCCAACTGAAACACGCCGAGGTAGGCCACGGCGAGCCAGTCGCCGACGTGACCGGCAGCGAGCGGCCATGCGAACGGCAAGCTGACCAGAAACACGAGCAGATTTCCGCAGGCCGCCGCACTCGCCACCGGCCCGTGATCCTCCCCCGCCCGCGCCAGCCAGCGGTAGCCGGTCACGGTGAACGCCCACGCGACGGCGCTTCCCGCCGCCAGCAGGTTGCCGAGCGCGGGGTTCGGCGCCGTCGCGAAGGGCCGGTTCCCGCCCACGAAGAGCAGCGCCAATCCCCCTCCGAGCACGGCCATGAAGCCCAGATCGGCGGCGCGCACCCGCTCCTTTAACAGCAGGGGCGCGAGCGCTACCACGAACAGCGGATTCGTCGCCTGGAGGAAGACGGTGTTGGCCGCGGTGGTGAGCTTGTTCGCGAACACGAACAGCAGCCCGGCGGCGGCGTACGCCACGCCCACGAGTGTCACACGCCAGGACCAGCGACGCCGTGCCTCGGGAATGAACGTCAGGATCGCGAGCATCGCCACGATCGCGCGGAACGCCGCGATCTGCGGCGCACCGAACGTCGACGACTTGATCACCGCGCCCGCAGTCGAGAAGCACACCGCGGCGAGCACGAGCTGCCAGCGGGCCTTCACGGCGCGTTGCGGCGCAGCCAGTCCCGCGCGATGGCGGCGATGTCCTGGTGTTCGACGTCCGCGAGCGCATTCAGCCGCCGCATCTCGGCGTCCGAAATCTTTCCGTCGAGCTCGGCCAGCGCCCGCGCCACATCGGGATGGGCCTCCAGGGTGGGCGCGCGGGTCACGGTCGCCGCTTGATAGGGAGGGAAATAGTGCCGGTCGTCCTCGAGGACGACGAGGTCGAGTGCCGCGATCTGCCCGTCGGTCGAGTTGCCGGCGATCACATCCACCTTTCGCTGAGCGAGGGCGCGATAGGTGAGCCCCAGGTCCATCGCCGTCGGGGGCGCGGCGAATCGCAGCCCGTACACGCTCGCGAGCCCGCGGAATCCGTCGGCGCGCTCGAGGAATTCGTAGCCGAACCCCGCGTGCCAGCGCGGCGCGACCCGAGCGAGGTCGGAGATCCGCTTCAACCCATAGCGAACGGCGTCTGCCCGACGGACCGTGATCGCGAACGTATTGTCGAAACCGAGGGGCTTCCCCCACACTAGCGCGAAGCGCCGCCGGTACTCCGCCGTTACGACTCGATACACGCTATCGGGATCGGGCCCGGGAGGGAGCTTCAAGACGGCGGTGTACGCCGTGCCCGTGTACTCCACGTACAGATCGATCTGTCCGGCGGTGATCGCTTGATGACAGACGAACGTGCCGCCGAGATGAAAGCGCCGTTCCACCGCCACCGTCGTCCGCCGCTCGATCTGCTGCGCGACGATTTCGCTGAGCAGATCGGACTCCGTGAAATTCTTGGACCCGACGACGATTCGATCGCGCCGGTGGCAGCCTGCGGATAGCAGGAGGATGAGTGGCGCGTAGAGCACGAGTGCCCGCCTCGTTCCGTGCCCTAAAGGGCCGGCTCGGCCTCGTAGTGCGTCCTTAAGGACGCGCCACGGCCGAGTTCGGCCTTCAGGCCGTCGAACCCACGACTGGCCTGGCTTCACCGGCGCCACGCGAGCCGCCGCTCCGCCAGACCAAGCAGCCCGTCGGCCGCGATCGCCATGAGCGCCGCGGGGAGAGCTCCCGCGAGAATGAGGGTGTTGTCGACGCTCGCGACCCCGCGGAAGATGTAGACGCCCAGCCCTCCGGCCCCGATCGCCGCAGCGATCGTCGCGGTGCCGACACTCACCACGGTGGCAATCCGTACCCCCGCCAGCATGACTCCCAGGCCCAGTGGCAGCTCGACTTGCGTGAGGAGCTGCCAATCGGTCATGCCCATGCCCCGGGCCGCCTCGCGCACCGCGGCGTCCACGCCCGCGATCCCCTCGTAGGTGTTCCGCACGATCGGAAGCAGCGCGTACACGACGAGCGCCACGATCGCGGTCGTTGCGCCGATCCCGCCGATGAACGGCAGGGGAATCAGGAATCCGAACAACGCCAGGCTCGGGACAGTCTGAAACACATTCGCGAGCCCCAGTACCGGCGTCCGCAACGCAGGCCGGCGGGTGAGCAGCACGCCGAGCGGCACACCAATCACCAGCGCGATCGCGGTCGAGATCGCGACCAGCCACACATGCTGCCCCACGAGGCCCACGACCTCGCCGGAGTTGCGCGCGTAGAAGCGCAGGAGATCCATCTGGCTCGGCTAACCCCGGGCCGGCGGCCCGGGGTCAGCCGCACTCCTGAACGCCACCGCCTCGGGGTGCCCGGATGCCCGGAACTCCTCCGCCGTGCCCAGGAATACGAGGCGCCCGCCCTGCATGAGCCCGATGCTCGTGCCGAGCAGCAGTCCTTCGCGCACGTCGTGCGTGACGAACACCATCCCCTTCCCGAGCCGCTTCTCGAGCCCCTGGAATTCGTGCTGCAGCTCCGCTCGCGTGATCGGATCGAGCGCGCCGAACGGCTCGTCGAGCAGGAGGAGAGGCGGGTCGGCGGCGAGGGCCCGGGCAACGCCGACGCGCTGCCGCTGCCCCCCGGACAGCTCGTGTGGATAGCGCCCCGCGAACGTGGCGGCATCGAGCCCGACCAGCGCGAGCATCTCCCGCACGCGGTTGGCGATGCGCGCGGGCGGCCAGCCCTCGAGGGTCGGGACGAGGCCGATGTTGCGCTCGACCGTGAAATGCGGGAACAGTCCGATCTCCTGGATCACATATCCGATGCGGCGCCGCAGCCGCGTGACCGGCAGATCCGCGGCGCGCTCGCCCGCCACGCGGACTTCGCCCGCGCTCGGCTCGAGCAGCCGATTGATCAACTTCAGCGTCGTGGTCTTCCCGGACCCGCTCCGACCCAGCAGTACGAGGGTCTCCCCGATGCCCACGGTGAAGGAGAGGTCCTCGACCAGGCTCGCCCCACCCGGCACCCGGTAACCGAGCCGGCTGATCTCCAACGCTGCGGTCATGCCGGCGTCGCGAGGACCATGAGGAACCGGCCGTCATCGCTCCGCCCCTGCCACGCGACCGCGAGGCCCCCGTCTGAGAGAATCCCGAGGAACGTGTCCGCGGCGTACTTATAGGAATGATTCATGGCCAGTCGCTCTCCCCGCCCGATACGCAGGACCTCCCCCCCGAGGAGCGGCTCGACGTCCCGGCCCGCCCTGAAGTGCTTCGGGATGAGGTGGAGTCCAGGAAGTCGTGGATCGTCCGCCGCCTCGAACACGAGCTCGCCGTCCGCTTCGGTGATACCGACGGCGTTCAATGGCGCCCAGGCGAACCGGCGGTTCAACGGATTGTCGTAGCCCGCGACGGTCGCGTCACCGGCGTAGATCTCCCCGTCCACGAGTAGGGCGTCACCGGGCCGTAGCAGTTTCGCGAGCTCGCGCGCCTCGGCGATGGGATCGAAGGCGCCGAGGGTGTTTCCGATGAGGAGGACGAGGCGGCGCGGGGTCTCGGGATCAGCCGTAAGTGCCTGAAGGTGCACGGGATTCGTGAAGTCGGCCTTGATCCCCTGCGTGGTGATCCCCGCTCCGAGCGATCCGGCGCATGCCATCTCGAGCAGGGCCTGGCTCGTATCCACGGGAACGTACGAGACCCGGACGCCGTTCTCTCGGAGCGCCTCGAGGATCAGGAGATCCTTGTCACCCTGTCCGGCTCCGAGACTCAGGACCTCGAGTGGCGCGGGCGAGAACAACCGTGCGAGCTCGTCGCGCGAGCGCGCGATCAGCGAGCGTGACCGCACGAAATTGCGGTACGCTCCGTCGGAGCACAGCGCGATCCAGGCGCGCACCGACAACGGAAACCAGTAGAAGAACTTCTCCGGCAGGCGTCGCTGCTGCACCGCCGCGACGAATTCCGCGGCGAGATCGTTTTCGGTCAGTAATGCATGAATCGAGATCATGGAGCGTTGAGAGTTACCGGTTGACGGGTGTGACGGCAACCCGTAGGATTTACCAGACAGCCGTCTTCCTGCTTCCCTGTTGCAAGGAGGTTGCATGCAGATCGTCGAAATGCAGGAGCTCGTGCCCAGCTGTCATCGTCCCGAGATCGTCGAGACGGCGGAGCTGGTGCCTACCTGCCACTCCTGAGGGAGCGGCTAGATGCACCCGGGGGCCCGGACTGATGTCGGGCCCCCTTTGCGTTTCCTGACGTCTCGACCCGCGCTCGGGTTCGGCGGATGGGCGGTGGGCGGAACGCGATGGGGCGCTCCCCCGCCAGAGCGCGAGAGGGCGGCGGCGGTCGAGCGCGCGATTGAACGCGGCATCACCTTCTTCGACACCGCTCCCACCTACGGCACCGGGGCCTCCGAGTCCCTGCTGGGCCGAGTGCTCCGCCCGCACCGGGAGCGCGTCGCGATCGCCACCAAAGTGGGCCCGCGCGACGACCCACGCGACTCGCTCGAAGCGTCGCTCGAACGGCTGAACACCGACTACGTGGATTTGGTCCAGTTGCACGAGGCAGGCGATCGCTGGGAATGGCAGGTGGAGCAGCTAGCTCGGCTCAAGGACGAGGGCAAGGCGCGCGCGGTCGGCGTCTGCAACGCCACACACCTCCAGCTCGCCCGCGCACTCGAGATCGCGCCCCTGCGGAGCTATCAGGGACCCTACAACCTGTTCGATCGAGACGTTGAAGAGCGGCACCTGGCGCTTTGCAGCCAGCAAGGAGTGGCATTTCTCGCCTATCGCCCGCTCGCGTCGGGGCTCCTCAGCGGAGCCTACCGCACCGCCCCACGCTTCCCCGAGGGGGATCACCGGCGGGACATCTACTGGTTCTCGGGCTCCGAATTCGTGCGGCGCCAGAGAGCCATGGAGCGACTGGAGGAGATCGCGCGCGGGCGCGGGACCTCGCTCGCGGTGCTAGCGTTGGGCTGGGTGCTCGCCCGCCCGGGAGTCGCGGTCGTGCTCGCGGGGGCGAGGAGCGCCGCTCAGGTGGATGACAACGTGACGGCCGTCGATCGACCCCTCACCCCCGACGAGGTGGCGACGGTCGACGCGATCGTGGCAGAGACGTTCCGGCCGCCTCGCGCGACCCCATCGGCTCGAGCACAAGCGGCCGGATGGGGCGAGCGCGAGCGCTACATCGTGGAGCAGCTCGACGGCTCGCGGACGTACGAGGCGATCGCCGCCGGCTGGACGGACCGCGGCGAACAACCCATGGTCGCGGCGCAGGTCAAGGTGTTCTGTGACCAACTCGCCGAGCGAGGGTTAGTAGAGTAATGCCAAAGGCGGGGCTGATGGTCGGAGCGTTCTATAACCCACATCTCGGCGGTGAGCTGGCCCGGGCCGAGGGGATCGACCACCTGGCGATGGCGGATCCCCCCGCCGCGAGTGATCCTTGGTGGCCAGCGATCCGCGAGCGCTACACGCTGTTGCTGCACGACTACCTCGGACAGCTCTCGGAGCCGCTCGACGAACGCTCGATTCAGCGAGCCCGCTCGCTCGCCGAGCTGTACAACTCACCGTGGGTAGCGGAGCACTTTCAGTGCCTTCACACCGTCGATGGTGCCTATAACCTCAACTACGTGTTTCCGCCCCTGTACACCGAGGGATTTCTCGAGCGCTTTATCTGCAATGCCGGCGCATTGCAGGCCCGCCTCGACCAGCTCCTGGTGATGGAAAACATCCCGGGCTTCTTCGACGTCAAGGCGAGTCAGATGCCGGAGCCCGTGTGGCTGCGGCGGTTCTTCGATGCGACCGGCGTCGGCTTCCTGCTCGATTTGCCGCATGTGTGGCTCGAGGCGCATTACCGCGAGCTGAAGCCCGAGCATTGGCTCAGCGAGTTTCCGCTCGAGTACGTCGTGGAGCTCCACGTCGCGGGCGTCGAAGACGACGCCGATCTGCGGGGCCCGTGGATCGCGCCCGCCGAGCCCACGGAAGAGATGCTCGCGTTCGCCGCGCACGCGGCGAGCCGCTGTCCGAAGGCCAGGGCCGTCACGTTCGACGCGTTCTCCCCCTCACTCACGGCGGACGTGCTGCTCAGGAGCGTGGAGCGGATCCGGGCGGCCCTGTGAAGACCCTGTTCGCGGTGCTGCTCGCTGTCCTGGCCGGGGACACGGTAATTCCGGCGGGCACGCACATCCCGATTCGCTTCGTGCAGCGTGTCACGAGCGGCAAGGACACGGTCGGCACGGCCGTGCTCGTGCAGACGATGGGTGCGGTCGTCAGCGATTCCTGCGTGATCGTTCCACCCTACCTCCGCGCGATGGGGCGCGTCGTGGTTTCCAAGGGAGGGGGTCGGTTCGGACGGCACGGAAAGCTCGGCCTGCGGTTCGATTCGTTGGAGGTGCGGCGGGGGCGGTGGGTCCCGATCGCCGGCCTGCTCGATTCGCTCGAGTACACGAAACCCGCGTTCCTCACCGACTCTGGACTCGTCTCGAGCGGGAAGACGGGCGTGGTCGGTGTCGGAAAGAAGCTCGTGCCGGCGGGAGTCGCCGCCGCCGCCGATATCGCCGCCGTTCCCGTCGCCCTCCTCGGGGGCTATTCCCTGATGCGCCGCGGGCCCCCCGTGAAGATTCTCGCCGGGGAAATCGGCGAGCTCAGGCTCACGGAGCCGCTCACGGTCTCGAATCCGGGGGCGTGCGAGCCGGTGGAGGCGCATGGCGAGCTGGCCGACCCGCCCGCGCTGCCGAAGTTCCTGCCCCGCTCCGAGAATCGGGCGGGGACGGCGCTCGGCGACCCATTCAACGTCCTGCTGATCGGCACTGAGGCGGCCATCGACAGCGCGTTTCGGAGCGTTGGCTGGGTGCAAGCGCAGAAGCGCACGGTCAAGACGGTCACGCGAGAGATCACCGCCGCGATCGCGAGCCGGCCGGCGATGAACGCGCCCGTCAGCACGCAGTACTTCGAGGGGCGACCGCAGGACCTGGCCTATGAGCTGCCCGGCCCGAACGTGAGAATCCGGCACCACATCCGGATCTGGCTGCTCGACACCCTCGCGCAGGTCTGGGTCGGCGCCGCCAACAAGGACGTGGGCGTGATCTTCAAGCCGTGGGAGCCCGAGGCCACGCACAAGATCGAGCCGCACATCGACCACGAGCGCGACCGCGTCGTCCACGACCTCGAAGCGAGCGGGTGTGGTGATCTGCTCGACTACATGACGCTGCCCGGCGCGATCACCGAAGGGCGGAACGTCTCCGGTCAAAAAATCCTCACCGATGGACGCACGGCGGTCGTCCGCGTCCAGGCGTGCGAACCACCACCGGTGACGCCCTAGTGTCCTCGGCTCCTTCGACCGACCGGGCACTCCAGGATGAAGTGATTCGCGCGCTCGCCGACGCTCCGTACCGAGCCTCACCCGCATGGCGGCGGCTCGCGCTCGCCGACCCCGACCGCGTGGAGCGCTACGCGCGATTCCTGGCGCGACATTTCTACCACGAGCGGATCGTCCAGTTCTTCAAGTACTCACGCGCCCTGGCGCGGATCACGGGCCGCCGGCCCGAGGCGGTTCTCAAGGGTTCGCAGTTCGACGCGTTGCTGCCGGGCGCCGTGCTCGGAAGCCGGGAGACGGCCCGCGCGGTCGCACGGCTCGTCGTGGAGTATGTCGGCGGCGCCGGCGCGGCCATCCCGTTTCTCGCCGATCTGTTGCGGTACGAGGAAGCGATGATGGTGGCGGAGGCGGGGCCGCGCGTGTGGCGGGACGATCAAACGGGAGCGGGGAGCGGGGAGCGGGACCGTCCCGAGAGAATGGAAGGAACGGTGCTCCTCGAACTGACCTATGATCTGCCCGCAGTCCTTTCGAAGCTCCTTGCGCCGTGGACGGAGTTGCCCCTCCCGCCCCAGCGGTCCATCAAACTGCTCATCGCCCGTTCATCGCATGGCCGCGTTGCCGTCGCGAAGAGCGACGAGAACGTGGCAGCCGTGGTGCAGCTCGCGGACGGCACGCGGACGCTCGAGGAGCTCGCCGCCGGCGCCGGGGTGGAGATCGGCGCGCTCAAGGAGACGCTGCAGGGCCTCGTGGACCTGGGCGCGGTGCGGTTCTCGACCGGCAGCTGACCTGTGGAAGTCCAGATCTTTGGCGTGAAGAAGAGCAGCGATACCCGTGCTGCACTTCGCTTCTTTGCGGAGCGCCGGATCAAGACCCATTTCGTCGACTTGAACGAGCGCGCCGCGTCGCTCGGTGAATTGCGTCGATTCGCCCAGAAGTTTGGGCTCCAGGCGCTCATCGACCGCGACGGCAAGCGCTTCAGCGAGCTGGGCCTCAAGTCCGCGCTCCTCTCCGAGGAGCGGTGGCTCGAGAAGCTGAGCCTCGAGCCCCTGTTGCTTCGGGTGCCGCTCGTGCGTCACCAGCAGCAACTCACGCTCGGCGGGGCCGAAGAGACCTGGCGCGCCTGGGTCGCCGCCGCCCGAGCAGCCGGATAACTTTCTGTGAACGCATCTCTCCGGAGCCTACCGTGACCACCAAATACGAAAGCGCCAAGCTGCTGCTCAAGCTGTACGACCTCCGCCGCGAGCCGGTGATGCGTAAGGCACGTGCCTGGTTCCGCGCGGATTTTCACCCGAAGAGCGCCGAGGAAATCCTGGCGGTGTACCGCGGCAAGACCAGCGCGGCGTATCGCATGGTCACTACCTATTGGAACATGGCCGCGGCGCTGGTCCTCCACGAAGCCATCGACGAAAAAATGTTCGCCGACGTGAACGGCGAGCACATGATGGTCTATGCCCGGCTGCAGCCGTTTCTTACCGCGCTCCGCGGGCTGCTCAACAACCCGAGCTACCTCGACAAGCTGGAGCAGCTGATCCTGCGGATGCCGGACGCGCAAGCACGGCTCGCCCGATTCCGCCCGGCGGCCGCCACGTCGAAGCCCGCGTCCAAGAGATCGAGGAGGGTGGCATGACGACCGCGGCCATTCCGCATCCGGTCGCCGGGGAGTATGCGCCGTACTACGACCGCTACGTCAGCAAGGTCCCGGCGGGCGACGTCCTGCGGACGCTCGAGAGCCAGCGGCGCGAGACGCAGCAGCTGCTCGGCGGGCTGTCGGAACAGAAAGCCCTGCACCGGTACGCTCCCGGGAAGTGGAGCATCAAGGAGGTCATCGGGCATGTGACCGACGCCGAGCGGATCTTCTGCTATCGTGCGCTGAGCTTCGGGCGAGGCGACACGAACCCGCTCCCCTCGTTCGACGAGCAGGCGTGGGCTCCGGCGGGCCAGTTCGATGCCCGCCCACTTTCCGAGCTCGCCGCTGAGCTCGACGCCGTGCGGCGCGCGACCATCGCGTTGTTCGCCGGTTTGCCCCGTGAGGCCCTGGCGCGTCGCGGCGTGGCGAGCAACAACGAAGTTTCGGTGCAGGCGCTCGCCTGGATCATCGCCGGCCACGAGCGCCATCACGTCGCGATCCTGCGCGAGCGGTACCTCGCGTGACCGCGGCGACGTTCCTGCTCATCGCCGCGGCGATCCAGGGGGACACCGGGAGCGTCGTCCTCAAGGACTTTCGGTTCGCGAGCGGCGAGACCCTCTCCGAGGTCCGCATCCACTATCGCACCCTCGGTCATCCGCGGCGCGACGCCGTCGGCACGGTGCGAAACGCGGTGCTCATCCTGCACGGGACCGGCGGGTCCGGAAACCAGTTCATGGGGCCCATGTTCGCGGGGGAGCTGTACGGCGCCGGGCAGCCGCTCGATACGAGCACGCACTATGTCATCCTGCCGGACAACATCGGCCACGGCCGATCGTCCAAGCCGAGTGACAGGCTGAGAGCCCGATTCCCTCATTACGCGTACGAGGACCTCGTCTCAGCGCAGTACCGACTCCTCACCGACGGGCTGCGGGTCAATCACCTGCTGCTGGTCATGGGGACGTCGATGGGATGCATGCACAGCTGGATATGGGGCGAGCGGCACCCCGACTTCATGGACGGGCTCGCGCCGCTCGCCTGCCTCCCGACCCAGATCGCGGGACGGAACCGGATGTGGCGCCGGATGATCATCGACGACATCAAGGGCGATCCCGACTGGAAGAACGGCGATTACACCGTGCAACCCCGCGGACTACGCGCGGCGTTACAGTTGCTGTTCATCGCCGGTAGCGCACCGCTCGTGCAGCAGCGCGCCGGGCCCACGCGCGACTCGGCCGATGCCTTCATCACCCACTGGCTCGACACGCGCTACGCCGACGCGGATGCCAACGATCTTCTCTATCAGGTCGACGCCTCACGCGACTACGATCCGAGCGGTGACCTCGAGCGCATCACGGTCCCCGTGTTGGCCATCAACTCGGCGGACGACTTCATCAATCCGCCCGAGTTGGGTCTCATGGAGCGACTCATCCCGCGCGTGAAGAACGCCCGCTACGTCCTCATCCCCACAAGCGAGCGGACGCGGGGGCACGGTACGCACACCGCCGCGGCCGTCTGGAAGGAATACTTCGCGCCCTTCGTCGCGGGGCTCGAGCGCCGCGCCACGCGATGAGCCTGACGGTGGGGCAGAAGGCCCGACGCAGCCTGGCGCTCACGCCCGACCATGTGGCCACGTTCGCGAAACTCACCGGGGACTACAACCCGCTGCATTTCGATGCCGGCTTTGCGGCCAAGACGAAGTTCGGGAAGTTGGTCGTGCAGGGCGGTCTCACCACCGGCCTGTTGCACGCCCTCGTGGCGATGGACCTCCCCGGGCCCGGCACCGTATTCCTGAGCCAGAACTGGAAGTTCACCGCACCCGTGTACATCGGGGATACGATCACCGCGGAGGCAGAGGTGATGAGCGTGCACGAGAAGAAGCCGGTGTGCCAGCTCAAGATCAGGGTGAGTCGCCAGACTGGGGAGACGGTGCTGGAGGGCGAGGCGTGGTGCTACACGTTCGTGCCTACGCAGGCACCGCCACAAACGATCGGTCGAGACCACTGACGGATGCACAGCCGAGGAGCTTGAGGGTCCGCTCCATGTCGGCTCGCAAGATCTCGAGCGCGCGCGCGACCCCCGCCTCGCCCGCGGCGGACAGACCGTAGGCGTACGCGCGCCCGGTGAGCACGGCGCGCGCGCCGAGGCAAATGGCTTTGATGATGTCGCTGCCGCGCCGGATGCCTCCATCCATCAACACCTCGGCCCGGTCCTGCACGGCCGCTACCACTTCAGGGAGCACGCTCAACGAGGCCGGAGCCCCGTCCAGCTGGCGACCGCCGTGATTGGACACGACGATGGCGGCGGCCCCGGCATCGACGGCGCGGCGTGCGTCGTCACCCGTCAACACACCCTTGATCACGATGGGGCCGCGCCAGATTTCGCGCAGCCAGCGCATATCCTCCCACCGGACCGCAGCCCGTGCCAGGGCAGTCGGGACGTCGGTGAGCCGCATCGGTCCCTCACCGGGGACGACGACATTGGGAAGCCGTGGGACGCCGCCATCGAGCAGGAACGAGGCGAGCCATCTCGGATGCGCGAACAACTGCGGGAGAAAGGGGATCTTTGCGAGCAGGCGGGGGCTCAGGAGCTCCGTCATTCCGTTCCGGAGATCCCGTTCGCGCATCCCGGCGACTGCCGTATCGATCGTGACGACGAGGGCCGAGAAGCCGGCCACCCGGGCCCGTTCGAGGGCCGCCTCGGCGGCGCCACGGCCACCCACCAGGTAGAGCTGATACCACACCGGCCCGAGGGAGGAGGCCTTCACGTC
The DNA here is from genome assembly GCA_035577025.1 of Gemmatimonadales bacterium. Lineage (GTDB taxonomy): Bacteria > Gemmatimonadota > Gemmatimonadetes > Gemmatimonadales > GWC2-71-9 > AG41. The sequence goes on along the minus strand of DATLVU010000103.1, from coordinate 45,663 downwards.
CTCCAGTGCATGACCGGAGATAGTAGAAAGGATGTAAGCGGTCCCAGCGGCACCGGCGGCCCGTGCGGCACCACATTCGCCATCAGGATGCATCAACCGGCTGTAACCGACCGGCGCGAGCAAGGCGGGAAACGCCAACTCGCTCGCCAAGACGGTCGTCTGCAGGCCCCCCTCGGGTAAGCCCACGGCGTGCCGCGGCCGGAATGTGATGGCATCAAAGGCCCGACGGTTCGACCGGAGCGTGACCTCGTCTTCGGCTCCGCCGTCCAGATAGTCGAATACCACTTTCGGCAGACGACGCCGCGCGAGGCGACGCAAGTCCTCGACATTGACCGCACGGGGGAAAGAGATTACCGGTACCCCGCCGCCTGCAGGCTAAACAGCTCCGCGTAGAGGCCGCCCCGCGCCACCAGCTCCTCGTGCGTCCCCTGATCCACCAGCTCCCCGCTCCTGAGCACCAGGATCCGATCCGCCATGCGGACCGTCGAGAATCGATGCGAGATCAAGACGGCCATCCGCCCCTTCGTGAGCTCCGCGAACCGCAGGAACACCTCGTACTCGGCCCGCGCGTCGAGCGCTGCGGTGGGCTCGTCGAGGATCAGCACCTGGGCGTCCCGCATGTAGGCCCGGCCGAGCGCCACCTTCTGCCATTCGCCACCTGAGAGCTCCACGCCGCCGTCGAACCGGCGACCCAGCATCTGATCGTACCCTCGCTCCAGGCGCTTCGCGACCGAATCGGCCAGGCTGCGGCGCGCGGCCTCGCGCACGCGCGCGTCGTCGTCCAATGCCTCCACCTGGCTCACGCCGATGTTCTCTTTCAGGATGAAGTCGTATCGCACGAAATCCTGAAAGATGACGCCGATGTTCTTCCGCAGGCTGATCAGGTCGTACTCGCGCAGGTCGACCCCGTCGAGCAAGATGCGCCCCTCGTCGGGGTCGTACAGCCGTGCGAGCAACTTCACCAGCGTGGTCTTCCCCGCACCGTTTTCCCCCACGAGGGCTACGCGCTCTCCAAGCTCGAGGGTGAAGGTGAGGTGCCGCACCGCCCAGCGATCGGACCCGGGATAGCGAAACCCCACGTCTTGAAACTCGAAGCCGCGCCGGATCGGCGTCGGCACCGGTCGCGCGCCGGGCTTGGACGTCACGCGCGGCTGCACGTCGAAAAACGTGAATAAGTCGGAGAGATACAGGCTTTGCTCGAACACCTGCGATAGTGACAGCAGGATTCGCTGAATGAGATCGCGACTCTGTCGGAACGACCCCGCGAGGAACGTCAGGGATCCAATCGTGAACCGGCCCAGCACGGTGAGATAGATCGTCACCGCGTACGCGCCATAGTAGCCCAGCGTGCCGAGCGTGACGAAGACGGTGGATACCACGTTACGCCTGATCGCCAGACGCTTGTTGGCATCGTAGAACTCATCCGACAGCTTGGCGTATCGGCCTACGAGGAAGCTCGAGAGGTCGAAGAGCTTCACTTCCTTCGCCATCTCGTCCGAGGCGCCTGCGTAGCGGAGGTAATCGAGCAGCCGGCGCTCGGGCGTCCAGGAGAAGAGCAGCGAGTAGCCGAGCGCCGCGTAGTGTGTCTCACCCAGGAACGACGGGACCACGGCGACCACGAGCAGCAAGAGCAGCCACGGCAGCTGGACGAGGAGCACCGCCGCGAGCGATATGAGCGTTACCAGGTCCTGAGCGGTGGAGAGCAGCAGCGCTACGAGCCCGATCCGCCCGACCGTCTGCCGGCGTGCGCGCTCCAGATGATCATAGGTCTCCGAGTCCTCGTACTGGGCAAGGTCGAGGGTCGCCGCATGCTGCATGAGCCGCACGCTGATGCGATTCGAAAACAGGTCGCCGAGCAGACTCTCGAGCAGCGACGAGAGGCGCGCCAGCCCCTCCCCGCCGACCGCGATTCCGAGCTCCAGTGCGACCAGGCCGCCCAGGTGCCACCAGTCGACGACCCCACCCCCACCCGTCTCCCGTACCCGCATCGCCGCGATCACGCCGTCGATGATCAGCTTGCCGATCCACAGCACGGCGAGAGGGATGAACGAGCGCACCGCCCGCAACGCGAGGATTCCCACGGTGTAGCCGCGGTGGGTCTGGTAGACGAGCTTGAGGAGCGGCGGGACGTGCCTGAGCGCCTGCAGACGCTCGGACCAGGTGGGTGGCTTGCCGTCCGATTCCGAGAGTAAGCTCCTGGCAGCGGGGAGCATACCGTGCGAAACGAAACGGCGCGGACCGGTCACGATCTTAACTTCCCACTGGGGCGGTTCGTCAATATAACCGCATGAAATACCGCATTCTGGGGTGTCTGCTGCTGCTCGGCATCGGGTCTCCTCCGATGACGGCACGGCGCGTCGTAGGGGCGCAGCATGCTGCGCTCCTACACATGACCGTGACATCCCTCCGGGACACGAGCTCGCCCTCCGCCCTTTCCCCGCGCGACTCCGCACTGCACGCACTGAACCGTCTCGCCTACGGCCCACGCCCGGGAGAAGTCGACCGCGTGGCAGCCGAGGGCGTGATGCATTGGATCGACCGCCAGCTCACGCCCGGCAAAATCGACGACGGAGCCTTGGCCCGGCGCGAGCGGGACTTCCGCATCCTCGATTACGACCGTGGCGACCTCGCCGGCATGTACGCGGAGGTCCAGCGCGAGCGCCGGGAGCGGAAGCTGGCGGCGAACGGCGCGGCCGATACCGTGGTCACTCCGCGGGACCAGACGGCCCGCCGCCTCGCGGGCCAATTCCAGGAGCTCGCCGTCGTGCGCGCTGCGCTCTCCGAGCGCCAGCTGTACGAAGTCATGGTCGACTTCTGGACCAATCACTTCAACGTGTATTTCGGCAAGGGCGCCGACCGGTTCCTCACGCCTGATTACATCGAGCGCACCATCCGCCCGAACGCGATGGGGCACTTCGAGGACCTGTTGATCGCGACGGCCGAGAGCCCCGCCATGCTCTTCTATCTGGACAACTGGGAGAGCGTGGCACCGGGCGCCGTCCCGCCCGCCGCGATGCGGGTCCGTGCTCGTCCCCTCTTCGGGCGCCGCCCCAACCCATTCAGGTTTCCCCCGCGGGACCCGGAGCAGCAGGACTCCATGCGCCAACGTGCACTCCAGCGCGCGCCCCAGGGCATCAACGAGAACTACGCCCGCGAGCTGCTCGAGCTCCACACGGTGGGCGTGGATGGCGGCTACACACAGCAGGACGTGATCGCCGTCGCGCGCATCCTCACGGGCTGGAGCATCAAGCGTCCCCAGCAGGGCGGGGATTTCGAGTTCCACGACTGGGCGCATGATGGCGGGGAGAAGCAGGTGCTCGGTGCGCAGTTTCCGGAAGGGCACGGCCGGGACGAGGGGATCCGACTCTTGAAGATGCTCGCGAGCCTGCCGGCGACCATGCATCACGTGAGCTGGAAACTCTGCCAGCGATTCGTGAGCGACGATCCGCCGGACGGCTGCGTGGACGACGCGGTTGCGGCGTGGAAACGGTCGAACGGCGACATTCGGGAGGTGTTGCGCGCGATCGTAAGCGGTCCCGATTTCTGGGCACCGCGGAATATTCGGGCGAAGGTCAAGACGCCGCTCGAGTTCGTGGTTAGCGCCGTTCGAGCGGTCGCTGCCGATCCCGATACGACGCCGCGATTGGCGCAGGTCGTGGCGCGGCTCGGTGAGCCACTCTTTCAGCATGTGGCCCCCGATGGCTATCCTGAGATGGAAGCGGCATGGGTGAACAGCGGCGCGCTGCTCGACCGCATGAACGCCGCCGTCGCCCTGGCCGCTGGGAAGCTTCCCGGCGTGACCGTAAGCGCGGACTCGGGGCTCGGCGCCGCGGCGAGCCCCGACGACATCGTCGCCGTCGTGGACCGCGAGATCTTGGACGGCACCATGTCCGAGAATACGAAACGGGTCATCACACGACAGCTGGCAGATATCACGGATCCTGGACAAGCGCGGGTGCTCGCGATCGGACTCGCGCTCGGCGGGCCGGAGTTTCAGAGGCAGTAGTTAGACGGTTAGACGGCTAGGAGGGGAACTACATGGCGATCTCGAGGCGAGTGTTCGTGAAGGCGGGCGGGTTAGCCCTGTTCAGTCTGGGGCTCGACCCACTGTTCCTGGCTCGCGCCGCCTACGCCGCCACTAACCGACTAGCCGTCTACCCGTCTAGCCGTCCGATTCTGGTTTGTCTTTTTCAGCGCGGCGCCGTGGACGGGCTCAACATGATCGTTCCGCACGGCGATCCGTCCTACTACAGTGAGCGGCCTCGCATCGCCGTGCCGGCGAGCGACGTCGTGGACCTGGATGGCCACTTCGGGCTCCACCCGCGCCTGGCGGCGCTCAAGCCGCTGTGGGACGCGAAGAGCCTCGCCATCGTCCACGCCATTGGCTCGCCGAATTCGACGCGCAGCCACTTCGACGCCCAGGACTACATGGAATCCGGGACGCCGGGCGTGAAGGCGACTCCGGACGGATGGCTCAACCGCTATTGCCAGCACGACCGCGAGCACCAGGACACGCCGTTCCGCGCGGTCGCCTTCGGCCCTCAGCTGCCGCGGATTCTCGCGGGCACCGCTCCCGCGCTCGCGATCGACGACCTGCAGGCGTTCGGCCTGCGGGCGCCGCAACCGGCCGCCCGTGATCGTCTCACGCGCGCCTTCGAGGAGCTGTACGCGGGCTCGGCCACGGGGCTCCTATCATCGTCGTCCCAGGAAGCGTTCGAAGCGGTGCAAACGCTCAGGCGGGTCGACCCGACGCAGTACCAGCCCGCCGAGGGCTCCGACTACCCGCGCGGCAAGCTCGGCAAGGCGATGCTCGAGATCGCGCAGCTGATCAAGGCCGACGTCGGGGTCCAGGTCGCATTCGCCGACGTCACCGGGTGGGACACGCACGTCAATCAGGGAGCGGGCGAGGGCCAGCTCGCGGCGCGACTCGCGGAGCTCGGCCAAGCCCTGGCCGCGTTCACCCACGATCTGGGCGAGCGGATGCGCGATGTGGTGGTGCTGACGATGTCGGAGTTCGGACGCACGATTCGGGAAAACGGCAACTCGGGAACGGATCACGGACATGCGACGGCGATGCTCGTGCTCGGCGGCCCGGTGCGTGGGGGGCGGATACTCGGCCGGTGGCCGGGCCTCGATCCCGCCGACCGGTTCGAGGGCCGCGACCTGGCGGTGACGACCGACTTCCGGGACCTGTTCGCCGAGCTCCTCGCGCGCCACATGGGCGCCCCCCCGGGCGGGCTCGACGCGATCTTCCCCGGATTCACCCCCGACCCCACCCGCTTTCCGGGGGCGATCAGCGTGTAGCGGCCGCCTGCTGCTTGAGGGCGGCGAGCAACGGCTCGAGCTCCCAGCTCCCGTCGTAGCGCACACCATCGATGAAGAACGTCGGCGTGCCGTTTACGCCGCTCAGCACCCCACTGCGGAAGTCCTCCCGCACGCGTTGCGCGTAGATGCCGGCCGCGAGCTCCTTCGCGAAACGTTGTGCGTCAAGCCCAAGGTCGGTCGCATATTCGACGAGATACTCATCGTCGAGCGCGAACTGGCGCTCGAACAGGCGGTCGTGCATTTCCCAAAATCGCGCCTGCGCACCCGCTGCCTCCGCCGCTTCCGCGGCGTGCTCGGCATGGGGGTGGCTCTCCCGGAGTGGAAAATTGCGAAAGGCGAACCGGAGACGCGGGCCCATCGCCTGCTGAACCGCCTTGACGATCGGGTATGCGCGTCCGCAATGCGGGCACTCGAAGTCTCCGTACTCGACGAGTGTCACGGCCGCGTCCGCCGGCCCTTTGACGTGGTCGCGCGCGCTGATGGCGGGCGTCAGAACGGCGGCCTCGCTGCGACGGCTCACACTGGCCTCACTTCCGGCACCAGCGCGTCCAGCGCGCGCAGGATCCCATCCGCACCCGGGTTGACATCGATGGGCGACACGTCGCTCCAGCGGATGATGCCGTCGCCATCGATCACAAACAGCGCCCGCTCGGTAAAGCCATCGCCAGTGCGGTACACGCCATAGCGGCGCGCCACCTCTCCTTTGGGCTCGAAATCGGTGAGCAGCGGAAAGCGCAGCTTACGATCCTTGGCGAACGCCGCGTGGCACCACACACCGTCCACGGAGATGCCGAGGAGCTGCGCGCCGTAGCGCTCGAACTCCGGTAGCACTTCGTTGTACAGCGCCATCTGATCACCGCAGACCGGACTCCAGTCCGCGGGATAAAACGCCAGGATCACCGGCCGGCCGCGATAATCTGTAAGTGACACGGTCTGGGCCGGGGTGCTCCCGAGCGTGAAATCGGGGGCCCTGGTCCCGGGCGCAAGCGGCTTCATTGGATCTCCTCTCAGTTGGTTTCTGGAACGGACTCTTCCGGCACGATCGCGAGCTCGAGCCGGTCGGCCTTACGCAAGGCGACGATCGTCGTGCGCGCGCCGATGCTGTCGCTGACGAGCAGCCGGTGCAGATCGTCGACCCCCGTGACGGCCTTTCCGTCGAGGCTCACGATGATATCGCCCGACGCGAGGCCCGCTCGCTCGGCCGGGCTGCCAGACTCGACGCCGGTCACGAGCACGCCGCTCTTGGCATCGAGCCCATGCGCCCGCTGAGCCAGACGCAGCAACGGCATCGTTTGTCCCGCCACCCCGATCCGCCCCCGCCGGATCTTGCCATGCCGGATGAGCTGCGCCGCGACGAATTTGGCGGTCGTGATGCCGACGGCGAAGCAGATGCCCTGCGCGGGCAGGATGACGGCGGTGTTGACGCCCACCACCCGGCCCCGCGAGTCCACGAGGGGTCCACCGGAGTTGCCCGGGTTCAACGCCGCGTCCGTTTGGATGACATCGTCGATCAGGCGCCCGCCGACCGAACGGAACGAGCGACCGAGCGCGCTCACGACACCGGCGGTGACGGTGCTCTGGAATCCGAGGGGATTCCCGATCGCCACAACCAGCTGACCCACCCGGAGCGCCCCGCCACTCGAGTCGCCGAGCTCGGCGACGGTGATGGCGACGGGCGGAACACGGATCACGGCCAGATCGGTGCCGGGGTCGTCTCCGACGAGGTCCGCGTGGACGCGGTGGCCGTCGGCGAACGCGACCTCGAGACGGGTCGCGTTGTGGACCACGTGGCTGTTCGTCAGGACGAATCCGTCGGGCGTAAACACGAAACCCGATCCATTGCCCGGGACCTCCCTTGCTGGCCGGCCCCGGCGTTCCGTGCGATGCCGCACGTCCACGCTTACCACGGCCGGGCCGACCTTCTCGGCCGCGGCCGTCACGGCGCGAGAGTACGCGTCGAGTAGGTCGTCGTCGTCCGGGGGGCGGGCGCTCGGCTTGTCTTCGGTGTGTGGAACGACGTGGTCAGCAATGAGGGAAAGTGTTGCCTCCATTAGCCCTCCTCTCTCTATCAAGCGAAAACACCGGCTGGTTCCCGTCCCCCCATGCTGATGGGAGTCATATATTTGACCCCCTATGGACCTTCCGGGCTCGCTCGCCGTGATCACGGGCGCTACCGAGGGAATCGGGCGGGCCACGGCGTTTGCGCTGGGCCGTGCTGGAGCGCGCATCGCCATCTGCGCCCGGACGGCGGCCAACGTGGACGCCACCGTGCGAGACCTCCGGGCTGCCGGCGTCGACGCGATCGGCATGCCGTGCGACGTGTCCGACCCGTCCTGCGTGGCGTCGTTTGCGACCTTCGTCAACCGCGAGCACGGCACACCGCGGATCCTCGTGAACAACGCTGGAATAGGGCGCTTCAAGCCGCTCCTGGAGCTCCCGCTCGACGACTGGGACGAGACGATGGGCGTCAACGTCCGATCTCTGTATCTGGTCACACGCGCGTTTCTGAAAGGAATGCTCGACGCGGGGACCGGAACCATCGTCAACATCGCGTCCCTTGCGGGAAAGAACGGCGTCGAAGGTGGGACCGCGTATTCCGCCTCCAAGCACGCGGTCCTCGGCTTCTCGAAGAGCCTCATGCTCGAGGTCCGGAAGCGCGGCCTCCGGGTGGTAGCAATCTGTCCGGGCTCGGTCGCCACCGCGTTTGCGGAGAAAGGTGATCGCGTCCGCCCAAACCGCGATCGCGTGCTCACGGCGGAGGACGTTGCGCACGCTGTGCTCGCGACGATCACTGTCGCGGACGGCGCGATGATCAGCGAACTCGACCTCCGACCAACGAATCCATAGTTCATGCTGGATCCGATTCGCAAGCTGCTCGCCGAAGCGGGACGCGCCAAGCAGACACGCGCGTTCTGGCAATCAGCCACCGACATCCTCAGCGAGTGGGCCGGCGGTGCGCGGGTCGAGCTGACGTACAAGGGCTTGACCGAGTCGGGCACCGTCGAGGCCGGCGTCGCGGGGAAGGACGGCGAGCCGTATCTCACGGACTATCACGACGCCGAGGGGCGACACGTCAGCGCGAGGTTCCAGGGCCTGCCGGCCGGCTTCCCCGGCGACGCCCTGCGCTCGACAATCGAGATCGCGACGCACCTCGCGGTGATGGTCGCCCGGCGGAGCGGGCTCGAGCGCGAGCGCCGGCTGGGAACCTTCCTGGTGGAATTGTCGCGCTGGCTCCTCGCGGCGCCCGAGCGCGAGCTGCTGCTCCGCTACACGCTTCAGAGCGTCACGAGCCTGGTGGAAGCGCAGGGCGCCTACGTCGCGCTGCGCGGATCCGATCCGGACTCGCTGCGCGTGGCGGCAACCGTGGGCCAATGCGCGGAGCTCGACGGCGCACAGATCATGATCAACGCCAGCGTCAATGGGCGGGTCATCCGGAGCGGTGAGCCATTCCTCACTGACAATATTCTTTCCGAAGAAGGCGCGCAGCGATCGCTGTCACCCTCGGGCACGGCCCGGGCGGCGATGATCGCGCCGCTTCGTACATCGAGCGGAGTGGTGGGCACGGTGGGCGTCGTCCGCTACCAACGCCCCGGGGATCAGTCGCCGCCCTTCGCGTTGATGGAGCTGCAATACCTCTCAGCCGTCGCCGCCTACATCGCCGGCGGCCTCGAGCTGTCCGAAGCGGTGAGCGGAGCCCGAGCCGCCGCGGAGCGCGCCCACGCCATGGTGGACGGGAGCCCGTTGCCGATGGCGCTCGTGGACCGGGAGGGTCGCGTCCAACAGCTCAATCAGGCCGGGTGCCGGCTCCTCGGCATCCCCGCGGAAGCACAGGCCCTGGGGACACACCTCGAGGCCCTGGGCCTGTCCCCGAGCGAGATCACCTTCCACCTCGTGCTGTCGCGTCCGCGCCAGGGCGAGCCCTGGCATGGCCGCGTGCTGGTGACCCAGCCGTCCGGCGACCGCCGCATCTGCGATTGCACCGTAACCGGGCTGTCGGGCGTCGGACCCGACAGCCTGCTCGTGGCCCTCTACGACCGGACGGACGAGCTCCGGGCGCAGCGCGAGCTGATCGCGCGCGAAAAGCTGGCGACGGTCGGTGAGATCGCGAGCGGCGTGGCACACGAGGTGAACAACCCCCTCGCGGCCATTCGAATGGAAGCGGAGCTGCTCGGGCGCGCGAGCAAGGATCCGGAGACGAGCACCACCGCCGCGACCATCACGCGCGAAGTGGACCGCGCCGCCCGCATCGTCCGGAGCCTCCTGCGACTGGCCCGCCGTGCCGACACCACGCCGACGCGGGTCCAGATGAACGACCTGGTGCACGACGTCGCCGAGATTCGGCGCCGGGTGCTGCGCGCGGAGAGCGTCGAATTCCGCACGACGCTCGATCACTCCGCCCCGGCCGTGCTCGGCCTGGGGCAGGAGCTGCAGCAGGTGGTGATCAATTTGGTGACGAACGCGGAATACGTCGTGCGCGGGCGGAAGCCCGCCATCATTCAGCTCCGGACGCAGGCGCGGGAAGGCTGGGTCCGACTCACCGTCGACGACTCGGGGCCGGGCGTGCCCCGGAACATCCGAGGTCGCATCTTCGATCCGTTCTTCACGACCAAGAGCCCCGACGAAGGTACGGGACTCGGGCTCGCGATCTGTCAGCGCGTGGTGACCGAGGTCGGCGGCAAGATCTGGATCGAAGACTCGGAGCTCGGGGGCGCGCGCTTCGTGGTCGAGCTCCCTGCAGCCCCGGAGCACGTCGAGGTGACGTCGATCGGCTGAGTCGGCTAGTGCTCCAGAATCCGCGTGCGATACAGCCCGAGCGCGAACAGCCCGTAGGCCCCGAGCGCAACGAGCAGGGCCGTGAGCCGCCAGTCGAACCCGAGCCGCGTGGCGCCGATGGCGGCGGCCACGAGCCACGCCACGCTCGCGAGGAAGCCGAGGAGGATCACTTCCTTCCGCGCCATCAAGATGCCGAAGACGTAGCCCCAGCTGAAACCGCAGATCGCAAGGTAGATGAGCCCATGGGGGATCTTGGTCGGGTCGATCAAGTTCAGGACACCCGCGAACAAGCAAAACAATCCCACGACGGTGTAGCTCGCGAGGTGCAGCGTGAGCGGGAGCGGGACGGTGCCCATGCGATTGAAAGTCATGGGAGAAAAGATAGAGTGTCCGGTGACCGGTGTCAGGTGTCCGTCCACCACCCGTACACCGGACACCTGACCCCGGACACCTGTAAATTTCCCCCCGTGCAAGCCACCCGCACCTACCTCGAGCTCACCACGGCCGAACAGTTCACGGCGGCCTTCGGGAATTTTCCGGACCTGGCGATCGAGCATGTCCACAGGCCGACTCCGGACCTGTACCGGCGCTGCTACCGCACGGTGGGGGACGCCTATCATTGGCGAGACCGCTGGGATTGGACCGACCAGGAGATTCGTGCGCATCTCGGCCGCCCCGAGATCACGCTCCATGTCGCCCGGCGAGGGGCCACGCTCGTGGGGTGGTACGAGCTCCGCCGCGTGCCCGAGGACCGCTCGGTCGAGATCGCGTACTTCGGGCTCTTTCCCGACGCCATCGGCCACGGCCTCGGCAAACATCTGCTTTCGTGCGCGGTTCGGGATGCCTGGGCGCTCGAGCCTGCGCGCGTCTGGCTGCACACATGCACGCTCGATCATCCCGCCGCGCTCCCGAACTACAAGAAACGCGGCTTCGCGCCGTACAAGACGGAGACGTACGAGGTTAACTTCTCTTCGTGAACTTTACTCTGTCGCGTACGCAGAAGCTCATCATCGCCGGCGTCGTGATTCTGCCCATCTTCGTATTCGCTCTGTATACGTGGGCTGCCCTGACCTGGAGCTATTCGAAGGGAGAGCGCGCCGGCTACGTGCAGAAGTTTTCGAAGAAGGGCTGGATCTGTAAGACTTGGGAAGGGGAGCTCGCGATCGTGTCTATCCCCGGGACCATGGCCGAGAAGTTCAACTTCACGGTGCGCAACGATTCCGTCGCGAGGCTCGTGAACCAAACGCTGGGCAAGCGAGTGACCCTCGCGTACCGCCAGCACATGGGCATCCCAACGACCTGCTTCGGGGAGACACAATATTTCGTCGTGGACGTGAAGGCGGTCGAATGACGGCGTCGAACAGCTTCGGGGCGGCGGCTGCGCTCAAGGTCGGGAGTCGCACGTTCGAGATCTTCAAGCTCGAGGCACTCGAGCGACGCGGGCTGCCGGTCTCACGCCTCCCCTACTCGCTCCGCATCCTGCTCGAGAATCTGCTGCGGCGCGAAGACGGGCGCACGGTGACGGCCCGCGAGATCGAAGCGCTCGCGCGCTGGGACGCGAAGAAGACTCCCGTCGACGAAATCGCGTTCATGCCGGCCCGCGTGCTGATGCAGGATTTCACCGGTGTGCCCGCCGTGGTGGACCTCGCGGCCATGCGCGACGCGATGCAGGCCATGGGCGGTGATCCCACGCAGGTCAACCCGCTCCTGCCCGCCGAGCTCGTGATCGACCACTCGGTGATCGTGGATGAGTTCGGCACGCCCACCGCGTTTCAGGTCAATGCCGACCTCGAGTTCCAGCGCAACCGCGAGCGCTACGCTTTGCTCCGTTGGGCACAGCAGACCTTCAAGGGATTTCGGGTGGTTCCGCCCGATACGGGCATCGTGCATCAGGTGAACCTGGAATACCTGGCGCGAGTGGTATTTACGGCAGGCGACGCCACGGGAGAGCGACGCCAGGACGCCATGGTGCCGCAGGCGTATCCCGATACCCTCGTCGGCACCGACTCGCACACCACGATGATCAACGGGCTGGGGGTGCTTGGGTGGGGCGTGGGCGGAATCGAAGCCGAAGCCGCGATGCTCGGGCAACCCGTGTCGATGCTCATCCCACAGGTTGTCGGCTTCCGGCTCACCGGCAAGCTCGCCGAGGGCGCCACGGCCACCGATTTGGTGCTGACCGTGACGGAGATGCTTCGGAAGAAGGGTGTCGTGGGCAAGTTCGTCGAATTCTACGGCCCCGGGATCGCCACCCTGCCGCTCGCCGATCGCGCCACCATCGGCAACATGGCGCCCGAATACGGCGCCACCGTGGGGATTTTCCCCGTGGATCAAGAAACGCTGCGCTACCTGGAGTTCACGGGTCGGCCCAAGGATCAGGTGCAGCTCGTCGAAGGGTACATGAAGGAGCAGGGCCTGTTCCACTCTGCGGGTGCGCCGGAGCCGGTTTATTCGGACACGCTTTCACTCGACCTCTCGACTGTAGAGCCGAGCTTGGCCGGTCCTCGACGCCCGCAGGACCGCGTGTCCCTGCGCGATCTGCCCCGCAACTTCCAGCTTGCGCTTCCCGCGCTGGTCAAGCCCGCGGCGCCCGCCGCGAATGCCGGCCGCTGGGAGGGCGAGGGCGGTCACGTCGCGACCGCCGTGGAGGCACCGCCGAAGCAGCGCACCCACGTGAACCTCACGATCGATGGCACGGACTGCAAGCTGCAACATGGCTCCGTCGTCATCGCCGCCATCACGAGCTGCACCAACACGTCGAACCCCTCCGTGATGGTGGCTGCCGGCCTGGTCGCGAAGAAGGCCGTGGAGCGGGGTCTCAAGACGCAAGTGTGGGTCAAGACGAGTCTCGCGCCAGGCTCCAAGGTGGTCACGGAATATCTGAAGCAGGCCGGCCTGATGCGGTACCTGGAGCAGCTGCGGTTCCACCTCGTGGGCTACGGGTGCACGACCTGCATCGGGAACTCCGGTCCGCTCCCCGACGCCGTCTCGGCGGCGGTCGCCGAGGGAGAGCTGGTGGTGTGCTCGGTGCTGTCGGGCAACCGCAACTTCGAGGGCCGTATCCAGCAGGAAGTGCGCGCCAACTACCTCGCGTCGCCGCCGCTCGTGGTCGCGTACGCGTTGGTCGGCCGGATCGATGTCGATCTCCAGGCCGATCCGCTGGGAACGGGGAAGGATGGGAAGCCCGTCTACCTCCGCGACATCTGGCCCTCGGCGAAGGAAGTAGACGAGCTCGTCCGCTCATCGGTCAAGTCGTCGATGTTCCATAAGGAGTACGGCGAGGTGTTCACCGGAGACGAACGGTGGCGGGGGTTGCCGGTGCCCGCCGGCGACCGCTTCGCCTGGGAGCCGACGTCGACCTACATCCGCCGGGCGCCCTATTTCGACGGCATGCCGAAGACGCCAGGAGCCCTCACCGACATCCGCGGCGCCCGCGTGCTCTGCCTCCTGAGCGACAGCATCACCACGGATCACATTTCGCCGGCCGGGTCCATCCGAAAGACGAGCCCCGCTGGGCAGTACCTGGTAGGTCACGGCGTGCAGCCAGCCGACTTCAACTCCTACGGCTCGCGCCGCGGCAACCACGAGGTAATGGTGCGCGGCACGTTCGCCAATGTGCGCCTCAAGAATCTGCTCGCACCCGGATCGGAAGGGCCCGTCACGAGGCACCTTCCCGATGGAGAGCTGATGACCATCTATGACGCGTCGGTGAAGTATCAGGCCGACGGCGTGCCGCTCATCGTCATCGCGGGGAAAGAATACGGGTCAGGCTCGTCGCGCGACTGGGCGGCCAAGGGTCCACGTCTGCTCGGCGTCCGGGCCGTCATTGCCCAGAGCTACGAGCGCATCCATCGGTCGAACCTGGTCGGCATGGGCATCTTGCCGCTTCAATTTTTCACCGGCGAGACGCCCGAGAGCGTCGGCGTGAGCGGGCAGGAGTCCTTCGACATCGTTGGCCTCGCCGACGTTCTCACCGAGGGCTTCCCGAAGGGCAGAGAGCTGGAAGTGAAGGCGACCAAATCCGATGGCTCCACGATACGGTTCAAGGCCGCGGTGCGGATCGACACGCCGCAGGAGCTCCAGTACTACCGGCACGGCGGGATCCTCGAGTACGTGCTGCGGCAGCTGCGCGACGCAGGCCGCTAGTGTGACGGACTCGGCTTCATCATCTGCCGGTGCTGGTCCATCCACGCCTGCATCGAATCGGCACACGCCTTGAGCTTCGTTCGCTGAGCATCGGTCAAGAGGGCCCGGGCTTCGAGCGCAGACTTGACCGAGAGCCAGCGCGCCCGCCCCATCGCCGCGTGGGCTGCCAGGAAATGCGTCTTCACCGCGCCCGAATCCGGGGAGCCAGCGTCCGCCGCTCCTTGTAGCTCCTCCAGATGGGTCTTGGCCTCGGTCATCGCGGCGTCCTGCGCCGCACTCGTCGCGTCGCGCAGCGCGGTGAGCCGCGTGACCTGATCAGCCGTGAGCCCGAGCGCGTCCTTGCGGGCGAGCAGGTGCGGCGGCGTGTACAGCATTAGGTGCGCGATGGGCTCCATCATCTCCTGCATCCCCATCGGGTCGCCCATCATGCGGCCCATCGGCGCCGCAGGACGCTGCGCCGCGACGGGGGTGGTGGTCGCGAGTCCGATCATGATCAGTAGCCGGGCGGTCATCGGAGCGTGCTCCTATTGGACCTTCCTGAATACTAACGATCTAGCACCCCCCGGCACGTTCGAAAGAAAGATCCCGCGCGCACCGAGCTGGCGTGCGCACGGGATTCCTGTATTGAAGACGCGCGCGTGTCACCGAACGACGATTGTGCCCGTCATGAGCTGGCCGTGGACCGCACAGTCGTATTGGTACGTGCCCGGCGTGGTGAAGGTGACTGCATACGTCCCGTTGCCCGTCATCGTGGCACTGCTCGCGAAGCTCGCTGAGCCTTGGGATTGAACGCTGTGTGGGAGAGAGCCACTCCACGTCCAGGTGACGGTGCTCCCCACCGGGATCGTATCCACGGCCGCGTTCGTGCTCCCATTGTGGCCGCTCACGAATTCGATGCCGGGGCCGATCGTCACGGAGCCGACCGGACCTCCTCCCCCGCCGCCGCCGCCGCCACCGCCCCCATAGGTACTGGTGTAGCCGCCACACCCTGCGAGCGCGGCGAGCGCTACAATGCCGATTATGCCGATGCGTAAGCGCATTGAATTATCCTCCTCAGCTCGCCGGCTTGCGGGAGCTGGACCTTTCCCAGTTGACGAACAGGAACCCGCCCGGCGCGTCGAACTGGGGCTCACCGGGCCCGGGCAGAATCTGCAGCTGCAGCTCTTCGATCTTGTTCTTGGAGCAATCCCAGCACGCGAGCGCGTAGTCGCCGTCCCGCCGCGTGCGCGATAGCAGCATGACGTGCACCATCGCGTTGTCGGTGACGAGCACGTCGTTCTTGTACAGGTGCGCGAACGCCCAAAGCGCGACGGCGCTGTTGATCGTCGGCACGAGCGGCGTATGCACCTGGGTCACGCCGTGATAGTACAGCCCCATGATCACGCCCCCGAAGCGGGGGTGGTGCGGGACATCCTTGGTCTGGACGCGGTCCATCACGAGCTTCCATCGAGCGCCGTCCTGGGTCGTGAACTCGGCCGTGCCGTCGACCGAGTCCCGGGTGGCGCCTTTGTCCCACGCGCTGAACGTGAACGTGCCCGAAATCGGCGTCACGTTGTTCGAGTACGGGCCATTCTTCACCTGTGACTCGAGACCTTCTCGCTCGGGGCCGAACGCTTGGAGGATCGGAGCCGCGCTGTCCGGGAACGGGAACGGTCCTGGCAGGATCTGGATGACGGGACCTCCGCCCGTCACCCGGATAGCCTTCACCAGTTCCGCCTTCATGTGCGACTCACTCATCGCCGAGCCGCTGTACCCGGACGAGCCTGCGCTCGTCGCGCTGACAACGTTCAGATGACTCTCCATGCCGAGCTTCTTGTGCGAATCTTCCCCCACCGGGCAATACACCTCGTAGCTCCCGGTCTTGAGGGTTAACGTGAGCGTATCGCTCGCGCCCGGCTGGATCGTCTCAATCTCCTTCTCGATCCCCTTTCCCTCGACCTCGAAGCCATGCGGGATGCTGCCGGCGTTCGTGATCGTGAACGTCACGGTTCCCGCCGCGACACTGGCCTGCGACAGCTCCACTCTCCACTCCGAGAGCCGCACATTCACCTGGGAAGCGGCGTCGGGATGCGGCCGCGGCGCCGCGCCCACGAGTGCGCCGAGCAACACAACGGTGGCGACGGTCTGACGCCCAACGCCATTCGCTTTGCGGTCCATAGGAACCTTCCTCGTAAAAGTGTGTGACATCGAATCCATCCACGGCCAAGACCTTCGAAGCCGCTTTGTTTATTCCCGGGAGCGACGCACCGGTCGTTGATGGGGACCGGATCGGGCGACTTCGCGGAAGAGCGGGCTTGGTCGTAGGGCGTACCGCAACAGCACCTATGGCTCGAGCGCGCTCGAGCCAAGGCACCACCACGCCGCCAGGACATGGAGGCGGTGCAGGTACTCATCGACCGGCATGCGAACGGTGATCGCGGGCGTCATGGTTCGAGAGTGCCGGGCTACTGGGTCACGGTGATCGAAGCGACGAAGCTCGGGTACAGCGACGGCGGGTGGATCTTGCAGTGATAGTTGTACGTCCCCGGCGTGTTGAACGTGAACGAATAGGTCCCACCGGGCGACCCGCCGTCGTAACCACCGCTGCTGCTTGGCGCGCCGAGCGTGCCGCTGTCCCACACCCCCGTGTCGCTCGTGGTCGTGTGAGCGGACGGCCCGTTATTGGTCCAGGTGACCGTGGTGCCCGCCTTGATCGTCAGGGTGGACGGTGAAAACGAGAAATCCCCAATGGTCACGGCGGCGCCGTCGCCCCCACTGCCACTGGCCCCACCACCCGAGCCGGTAGGCCCCGGTTCACTGCCGCATCCCGCGAGCACCGCGAGCGCGACCACTTCGATGACTGCCTGGTACAGGCGCATGTAGCACCCCCCCCGAGACGTGTCGTGTTGGAGAGACTGCAGCCTCGGGCATGGTTCGTTTCCACCTTGTCCCGTTGCCGCCCGCCTGCCGGCGTTACGATTCGTAACGTCAGACCGGTGCGTCGTCATGACCGGCTTCCGTCGCCCGGCAGGGCATCGCAGAATGGTTCAGTGGCAGAGACCCCAGCGCCGCGGGCTTATTCCCTCGGGAATAATCCTGCCGCGGGCGGAGTCTCTATCCGGCAAGTGGACCGCGCACCCTTGAGGACCGGTTGGAGTCGAGCGAACTCGAGCGATTCGAAGCGGTCGTGCTCCCACATCTGGACGCCGCCTACACGCTGGCGCGCTACCTGACGCGGGACGCCGACGACGCGCAGGACATCGTGCAGGAAGCGTCCCTGCGCGCGTTTCGCTACTTCGCCGGCTTCCGGGGTAGCGAACCCGGGGAGGGCCGGGCGTGGCTGCTCGCGATCGTCCGCAACACCGTGCGCACCTGGCACGACCGCAATCGACATCACGCTAAGGCGACGGAATTCGACGAGAAGCTGCACAGCGAAGGGATTGCAGACGATCACCCGGAAGCATCGGCGGTTCGGAAGAGCGAGAGCGAGGCGTTACGAGAGGCGATAGATCGACTGCCTGCCGAGTTCCGCGAAGTGATCGTGCTCCGCGAGCTCGAAGGGCTTTCCTACAAGGAAATCAGCGACGTCGCGGGCGTGCCGGTGGGGACCGTGATGTCCCGGCTCTCGCGCGCGCGCCGCAGGCTCGAGGAGGCCTTGTGCATCGTAACGGAGGATTGCTGACGTGACGCACCCGGTCGTTGTAGCACAGCTCGATGCCTATCTGGACGGTGAGCTCGCTGCCCCCGACGCAGGCGAGCTCGAGGCGCACCTGCGGGTCTGCCCGGAGTGCGCGCGGCTCGAACAGCGCCGACGGACGCTGGGCGCCGCGCTGCGCGAGCACCTGCCACGCTATGAAGCACCGGACACGCTGCGCGCCCGCGTGCGGGCCGGTCTACGCAAGGAAACGACCCCCGTCGGAGCCGTACGGCGCGGTCCCATAGCGTGGCGTGCGCTTTCCGTAGCCGCGTCGCTCGCCGTCGTGGCGGTCGGGAGCTGGCAGCTCGCACTGCAGCGCGCCCAAGGGGAAGCCCTAGCTGACCAGGTGGTCGCGAGCCACCTGCGCTCGCTGATGGCCGGCCATCTGGCGGATGTGCCCTCGTCCGACCAGCACACGGTCAAGCCGTGGTTCAACGGCAAGCTCGACTTTTCGCCGCCGGTGTACGACTTCGCCGGCCGCGCCTTTCCGCTCCTCGGCGGGCGGCTCGATTACCTCGGCGGACAGCCCGTCGCCGCCCTCGTGTACGGTCGCCGGCAACACGTGATCAACGTCTTCTTGTGGCCCACCGGGCGGGGTCGCTCGGCGGGATCGGGGGACTTCACGCGACAAGGGTACCACGTGCTGCACTGGACCACGCCCGAGTACACCTACTGGGTAGCGTCCGATCTCGGGCTGGCCGAGCTGCGGGAGTTCACAGGGTTGCTGCAACGGGGCGATTCCGCGGCGCGGTAGAAATGAAGCGGGCCCCGCCGTCTACGGAGCCCGCTGGCCGTTCGCCTCTTCGGACATCACCTCCCTCTAGGGTGAGTTGGGTTTTGGCTCCCTCCGGAGCCGCTCATCCATGCGATGCTCGAGCTCCTGGAACTTGGTGCGCTGCGCCGGCGTGAGCTGCGCGCTGATCTCCGCGTTGACCGCGGCGCGAACCGAGTCGAACCGCGGTCGCATCTCGCGCCACAAGGCTTCCATCTGGGGCCGGTGGCGCGCGAAGATGGCCTGCACGGAGTCCTCCTGCGCGGGCGTGAGCTCGAGCTCGCGTTTCAAGAACCCGCCCGGACCACCGCGGCCCCCCCCACCCCCACCCCCACCCCGACCCCAGCCGGGGCCACCGCTCCCGCGGCCGTGACCCGCGCGGCTTGCGACACCCCAGCTCACGAGGCCGCCGGCCAGGAACGCCGCGACGAGCGCGGCGACCGCCCAGCCCGTCGATTGCTTCAGCATGCCCGCTGTCAATTGGACTCCACCGACGCGTACAGCAGGGCCGCATCCGGCGCGTCTTGTGACGTGAACAGCAACGCCGCGGCCGCGCTCCCCGTCGTCGCGGCGACCCACTCGGTGTCGAGCGCCTGCGCCTGCTCGGGGGTCGCGCGCACCGTCAGAGCGGTGCCTACGGCCGCGACGATCATCGCGGCGATCGCCACACGAGACCACCGGCCCAACACGGCACGCGGCGAGCCGACGCCCGCCGCCCGCGCGCCCGCCATGACGGCGGCGACGAACTCCGCCTCGCCGCCGCGATCGAGCAACCCGCGCAGCGCGGTGCCGAGCTCTCGGTCCTGCTCAGCCGAAAACGCTTGTGATTCAGGATTCACCCGTCCCATCCTCCTTCCAGACCTCGAGCCATCGCCGCAGGCGGCGCCGTGCGTGAAACACGGCGGAGCGGACGGTGCCCGGCGCCACACCAAGGATCTCGGCGATCTCCGCCTGCGAGTACCCTTCGACGTCGAACAGCACGACCGCCACGCGGTACCGCTCGGGGAGCTTGTCGAGCGCCATCGCCAGGCGCTGCCGCAGCGCGAGCCGATCGACTTCGACGTCGGGCAGGGGCCCGCCACCCGCCAATTCCTCGTCCAGCTCGCTCGTATCGCGCACCGCTCGCCGCCGCCGGCGGTCGATGGCAGCGTTTGTGACGATCCGCATCAACCAGGGTCCAAAAGGGCGTGTCGGATCGTACCGGTCGAGTTTGACCAGCGCCTGGAGCACACCGTCCTGGGCCGCGTCCTCCGCCTCATCGGCGTCCCGCAGGATGGCGTAGGCCAACCGGCGCACCGGGGCGGCAAAGCGTGTGACGAGCACACCGAGCGCGGTGCGATCGCCCGCGAGGGCCCGCGTGACCAGCGCTGGCTCGTCGTCGTCCCGAGAGCCAGCCGCTTCCCGGTCGGGCACCGCGCTCATGCTGGGTGTTACGGCCGCCGACGGCCGGATGCTGAACGTGAACGGTGCGACGTTCACCCCTTGAACTCCGGCCCGTGCTGAGCGTATACAGAGAGGCCCGAGGTACCCAAACCGAAACGATCAGGAGAGTCCTATGCGGAGCGCCGTGCCGAGTGTCGTGGCCGTCGTCTTGTTGGCGGCCTGTCCCGTGGGCCCACCCCCCAGCATGCGAACCGGGCCCGAGCCGGCGAGCACCCGCTACATCAATCCGGGGACCCTCGCGGCGCTGCCGGGATTTACGCACGCGGTACGTATCGGCGCGACGCTCTACGTGTCGGGCGAAGTGGCGCTCGACAGCACCGGGCGCCTGGTCGGCGTGGGGGACCTGCGGGCGCAGGCGGCGCAGGCGTTCGCCAACCTCGCGACCGTCCTCCGGATCGGCGGCACGACGCCCGCCGATGTCGCCAAGCTGACCATTTACGTGGTCAACTATTCGCCCAAGGATCTCGAGACGATTCGGGCGGCGGCCCCGGAGTTCTTCCCGCAGCGCAACCCACCGGCGGGCACGGTGATCGGCGTCGAGTCGCTGCCGCAGGACGGGTTGCTCATCGCCGTGGACGCCACAGCCGCCATCCGGGCCGCGATCCTGCCGCTCGAGGACCGGAGGGGACGGCCGTGAGCTCGTGAGTCGCAACCGCTTGCTGCGCGCCGCGTTCTTGGGGGCGCTCGCGGCCTGCACGACTCCCCCGCAAGCCACGGTGCCGCTGGTCGGACCGACGCGCGACGTGGCGGCGCTCGCGGGTCACTGGGACGGGGCGTACTCGAGCGCGCAGACCGGTCGCAGCGGGGGCATCTCCTTTACGCTGGTCTCGGAACCGGACTCCGCGTTCGGCGATGTCGTGATGATTCCCCGGGGCTTCGGGCGCCCGCTTCAGGCATGGACCGGCGCCACGCCCACCGCGCCCGGCGTGGAGCCGGCGCGCGCAACCGTCCTGACCATCAGTTTCGTGCGGGTCACCGAGGGTCGCGTGAGCGGCACGCTCAAGCCGTACGCCGACCCGGAGACGGGGGTGCAGTTGTTTACGACATTCGATGGCCGACTCGACGGGGACGTGATCGCGGGCACCTTTACGACTCGTCGCGCTGGCGCAGCCGACTCCATCACCGGCGAGTGGAAGGTGACGCGCCGGAAGCCATAGCGCGCCTACAGCGCGACCGTCTCTCCGTCCTTCGCCACCTCTACGTTCCATCCATATCGCGCGCGGATCGCGGCGGCGAGCGCCGTCGCCCCCTCCGGCTCGCCGTGGACGAGATACGTGACGCGCGGCGGCCGCGTGAAGCCGCGCAGCCATCGCAGGATCTCGTCCGAGTCGGCGTGCGCCGAGAGCGCGTCGATCCGCTCCACGCGGGCGCGCACCGGCACCTCCTCACCGAAGATCGAGACCTCCTTGGCGCCATCCTCGAGCGCCCGACCCCGCGTCCCCACTGCTTGAAACCCGACGAGGAGAACGGTCGCGAGAGGGTCCGGCAGTCGTTGCGCGAGGTGGTGCAGGATCCGCCCGCCGGTGGCCATCCCGCTCGACGAAATGATGATCACCGGGCCCCGCACTGCGTTGATCGCCTTCGATTCCTCTTCCGTACGCGCGACGTGGAGCTTATCGGGGTCGAGGGGACGCTCACCGGCGGCGAGCGCGCGGGTCATCTGCGTATCGCACTCCTCCGGGTGGTGGCGATAGATGTCGGTGACCGCGATGGCCATCGGACTGTCGATGTATACGGGAAGGGTGGGTACGCTGCCCGCCTGCTCGAGACGACGCAGCATCCACAGCAGCTCCTGCGTGCGATCCACCGCGAACGCCGGCACGAGGATCGGGCCGCCGCGGCTCGCGGCGTCGCGCACGATCCGCGTGAGGTCGGCTTCGGCCCCGGCCGGATGGGGGCGGTCGCCGTACGTCGATTCGAGCAGCAGGACGTCCGCGACAGGTACCGGCGCAGGGTCACACAGGATGGGTCGGTCGTAGCGCCCCAGGTCCCCGGAGTACACCAGTCGCGAGCCCTCGAGGTCGAGCTCGACTGTCGCCGAGCCCAGGATGTGACCCGCCGGGCGCAACAGCGTCCCGAAGGGACCGATGGTGAACGGCCGATCGTAGTCGCACCGCTGCACGAGTCTCAGAGCCGCCTGCGCGTCGTCCACGGTGTAGAGCGGCAACGCGGGCGAGTGCTTCGAGTAGCCCTTCCGGTTCGCGCGCTCGGCCTCCTCTTCCTGGAGGCGAGCGGCGTCGGGCAGCACCACTTCGAGCAAGTCCGCGGTGCCGGGCGTGCAATAGATGGCGCCGCGGAATCCCTGGCGCGCCAGCAGCGGCAGGTACCCGGAGTGGTCGATGTGGGCGTGACTCAGGACGACCGCGTCGATGGTCCGTGGGTCGGCGACGCGCGTATCCCAATTGCGTTGACGGAGTGGCTTGAGCCCCTGGAAGAGGCCGCAGTCGAGGAGCAGGCGGTGGTCGCCGGCGACGACGAGGTGCATGGAGCCCGTCACCGTGCCCGCCGCGCCGAGAAACTGAACGGTCGACAGATTCCCTCGCCCGAGCTGGACGAGGGAATCTAACGCGACCGCGTGTGCTTACCGGACCAATCCGAGCAGGTGATCGAGCGAGTAGGTTCCGGGGCCTGCGAGCAGCAGCGCGAGCGCCGCGAAGATCAACACCAGGTTGTACTCGTAGCCGCCGTTCTGCGCGAAGAATCCCTTCGGGCCGTGCACCTTAGCGATGGCGACCGCCATCGTGCCGAGCACGAGCAACGCCGCGAGCGGCGTGAACAGCCCGAGAACGAACAGCGCGCCCGCAAGCAGCTCTCCACCGACCGCCAGACCGGCCCAGAACCGTGCCGGCCGGAAACCCAGGCTCCCGATGAAGCCAGTCGCCCCGGCGAACCCCGGCCCGCCGAAGGCGCCAAACGCCTTCTGGGCTCCATGGCCCAAAAACACCAGGCCCAGCGCCACCCGCAGGGCCAGCAACCCCACATTCGTCAGCATCGTTGTTCCTCCGCTAGATATCTAGAAATCGAGATATTAGATTTCTAACAGTATGGAGAACACACGACTTCACCGGAAGGTTCCACGGGGCGAAATGAAACGGTCCACGGTACGACCCCGCGATGTCCCGTTACGCCTCTGGGTGGTGCTCGCCCGGGCCTTCGACGCGGTGAGTCGCCATGCCCGCACCAGCATCGCGCGGTTCGGCCTCGGCGTCACCGAATTCGGCGTCCTGGAGGTGCTGTATCACAAGGGGGAACTGCCGGTGTGCCAGGTGCAGCAACGCATCCTGGTCGAGTCGTCCAGCACCACCTACGTGGTCGACAAGTTGTGCGACCGGGGCCTGGTGCGGCGGCGGCCCAGTCCCTCGGACCGACGCGTCACACTGCTATCCCTGACGGCCGCAGGCCGCCGGATCATCGAGCGGGTCTTCCCACGGCACGCCGAGATGATGCGGCACGCGGTCGGTGCGCTCTCGCCAGCCGACCAGGATCGTGCCATCGACCTGCTGCGGGCCCTGGGCCTGGGCGCGGCGGAGCGGCACAAAGCGATCGGAGAGCTAGAGCCCTTGCCGGAACCGTAATCCGAGGGTTCGGTAGCGGAAGGCTTCGCTCGACACGTGCGCCGCGTTGGTGGCCGCCCCGCTATTGGTGATTGACCCGACGAATGCAACTTCGTTGTTCGCTCCCCAGCCGCGAGACAAGGAGACACCGACGTGCCATTCGGGCTGGAAGGGTGCCGGCCTTGAGTGAAACGGTTGCACCTGCTGCGCGCCCACGCCGCCGTCGGCCCTCAGCCCCCAGCGACTCCGCTGCCACTGATAGACCACGCGACCTTCGATGACGCCGAAGTGGGCCGGCGTGAAATACGTGCCCGCGGGCAGGTGATATCCCATCAGGCGCCCAAACGGGCCGATCTGGAGGCCAGGCGCGACGCGACCGAGCACGGCACCGACTACGGAGTAACGGCTGTTCCCGTCTGAGAACCACGCACCCCCTCCTCCACCGGATACGGACCAGCCTGCACCCGGCGACGCGTCGAGACTCCAGTCGAGCGCGTCAATTGTCAGATCCTGATGCATCAGTCCGGCGGTCTCGTCGAATGGCGTGCGACTGTAGCCCAGGCTCGCGGCTGTGTACCGTCCGGGACGAAGCCCGAGACCGAGCTGTGCTGTGAGCGGCGTCCAAGAGGTCTGGCCCTTCGGCGCGACGCGGCGGACACCCAGCCCTGCCCGCAGCACAGCACCCTTCCCTAATGCCACGAGACTATACGCATCGACACCGAAACTCGTGCCCCAACTGATCGCCTTCCCTGCCGAGTCATTGAGCGTCGCATTGCGCCACCCAGCATGTAGAGTGCCACGCAAGCTCGAAGTGATCGATGTCGAGACGGTCGCGTCTTGAGCAACGAACTGGTCGTGATCTGAATCGGTTGCTCCGTCCACGGAGGTCGCGACCTCGGGGCGCAGAGCTGCGCGCAGGTCCCGCTCGAGGTCGCGCGCGGTCCGGTCTTCGGGCGCCAGCGTACGAGCGCGCACCGCGTACGATTCGGCGAGCTCGGGCTGGCCCTTCCAATAGAGCGTCTGCGCGAGTCCGATGAGCAGCTCGGCGGCATCTGGGTGCCGGTCAAGCGCGGCGCGCCAGAGCTGCTCGGCGCTGTCCAGGTCTCCGCTCCAGGCGGTCGCGCGGGCGCGCCCCGCGAGCGCGTCCGTCCGGTCCGGGAATCGCACCAGCACCGAATCGTACAACGCGGCGGATTCCCCGGTGCGCCCTGCCCAAGCGAGCACCTGTGCATGGCTCAGCATGATGTCCGGGTCGCGTGAGTCGAGCCGCCGTAACTTGGCGAACCGCGCGAGCGAGCGGTCGAGCTTGCCGTCCCAGCTGTCGAGAATGGCCAGCCGGTACAGCGCCTGCTCGTTCGTGGAGTCCCGAGCGAGCACGTGTTCATAGGCTCCGCGGGCGGCCGCGTAGTCGCCCTTTCCGAACGCGGAATCCGCCGCAGGGAGCTGAGCCTGCAGACGCACCGGTGCGCTGAGCAGGGCGATCACGCCTGCCGCCCTTGCCGCCCCTGCCGCCGTTTTCACCACGACCCCCAGACGTCGCGCATCGCGAAGTAGGCGGGCTTCAGCCGCTCGTGCCACGCGGGTACCTCCCAGGTGGGCCAGGTGTACGTGCGCTCGGGAGCGATCCGTGCCAGCACGGCGCCGCTCGATCGATCGAGCACCGCGACCGCGAACCGGAACCCGTCGGTCCGCGCCGTCTCGAACACTCCGTTCCCCCGATAGCGGACCATGACCTGCCGTGACGATGGATCGGTGACATTCAAGAGTCCCCAAGCGATCCGAACTTCCACGAGCCCGGATGCGGCGTCGACGTACCAGTCCGCAAGCGACGATTCCGCCGCCCGGCCGTAGCGTAGCCGCCCGCGGTTCACGCCCCTGGCGGCGTACGTTCGACCGTCCCGGCCGATCCGCCACCGGTTGGTCGTCACGAACAGCGAGTCGAAGGTCCCCCCGTCGTGCGACTTCGAAATCACCGTGGCCGCTCGATTATAGAAGAGATCGAGGCCCGTCGGCCCCATGCCTGTTCGCGGCCCAAGGTAAGGGTTGTACCACGGCGCCACCAAGAGCTGCGCATCGCTCGTGTCGTTGAGAACAAGGGCGAACTCGAATCCCGCCCCCCCCCCGGGGCTATCGACGCCGGGCAGCAGGGAAAGTCCCAGATCCCGTCGATACGTGTCGATCCCGACGACGTAGCGCGCCGTGTGGAACGGCGGTCCACCGCTGAGCGCCAGGTACAGATATGAAGGATCGGCACCCACGCGCATCGCGGGTGTGTCCCCGTCTCCCGAGCCCAGCAGGGGCAACGCTTGCCACGCGCTCGAATCGCCGCCGGGCTCGGGCGTGCCTGGCCACGGCCCGGCGTACTCGCCCAGGAGCCCGTAGTGCTGCTCCGCGTCTTCCACGTTGTGCCAGAGCCTGGCGCGCTCGGCCGGCACCTCGAGATCGATGGTCACCCAGGTGTGCTTGAACCATTCGTCGAGCCACGAAAACAGCACGCCCCCGGCGCCGCCAGCGTCGCGGATTTCCATCGTGAGACGCGCGTCGATCTCCGCCATCGCCCGCTCATCGTGCCCGCCATGGTCCCTCCCGTCCGCGTCCAGGTGCGACACCCCGCGCGACGACGGCACGCCGTACTCGGCGATGAGCAGCGGCCGACCAGCATGATGGCGCTTCAACTCCCGGAGATAGGCCAGGTAATGCGATTGACCGGGAACCGCTCCGTACGCGGAGTCGAGACCGATGAAGTCTGGATAGTAGGGGTAGGCGTGGTAGGATGCGAAGTAGCCCCCGAGATCGGCGGTGGTCGTGCGAACCAACGTCGCGTCGAGGGATTCGCGATCGTTGTCGTATTCCTTGAGGCGCGGGTTGGGCGGGAAGCCGTGCTGGCGCCGCAGGCGGGCTTCTTCCGCAAGGGTCGGCTCGGTCGGATGCGACAGGGGGTCGAGCGTGGGCCAGTTGGTGTACGCGATCGGCCGTTGGGCGCGGTAGGTGTCCCATTCGTACGTCAGCAGGTAGTCACACTGCTCCGCCATCCAAACGTCCGCCGGCGTGCCCCGGTCCACGGCGAGGAAGCGACCGCCGAACGTCGTCCGGTCCCGCCGCCGGCGGTTGAACACAGTAATAGAGAAAGGCTCCCATTCCCGTCCGACAATGAAGCCGAGCGCGTGGTCCGAGACGTCAGTGTCGTAGCGGCCGAACGCGTGACCGGGCCGCGCCGCGATCAGCGCGTGTCCATGCACCACGTCTACGACCCGCCGCATCTCGGCGCGGAATGTGGCCTTCCAGGGGGCCGCATCGTAGTCGCCCGCCGGAGGGAGCTCCGTCCACACGCCCTGCAGCAGCCACAGGGCGCCGTCGGGATGCGCCGTATTCCACGCCTTGAGCGCCCGGTAGAAGGCCGGCGGCAGAATCGTGTACACCCGAACCGTGTTGGCATGCGCCTCGGCGATCAGCTCGAGCCAGCGCGCGTAGGTCGAGTCGTCGGTCGGAAACTCGGTGGGAAACTGTCCCGGGAGAGCTGCACCCAGATTCACCCCCTTCACATAGAACGGCTGCCATGTTCCGCCGGCGAGGATCTCAAACGCATCGCCGGCCGTGCGTGCCGGGACGGCGGGATTGGCCGGGAGCTGGGTTGCGGGCAGCGTGAGCCCGCTGTCGATTCCCATGGCGAGCAGCTGGAGCTCGGCGTCAGCATAGGCAGGCGCGATTTGCAGGGCATGACGCCAGGCATCCACGGCAGCCACACGCAGCTTCAGACGGGCGCGGGCGAGGCCGAGTCCATACCACGCGTCGGCATCACGCGCGTTACTCCGTAACGCTTCCTGGAATCGCTCGGCGGCGCTCGTGGGCTGGCCCTGGCGCAGCCGCACGAACCCGAGACCCACCTGGGTTCCGTGTTCGCCGGGACAGAGAGAATCCGCGGCTGCGAAATGGGCGGCCGCTTCGGCCACCGACCCGCGTCGATACGCGTTCCACCCGGCGTCGGATTGACCTGCTGCCAGCTCTGCGCGCGGGCAGGGAGCGGAGACTTGAAACACGAGTGCCACCAGCAAGGGAAGCATCGCGGTGGCACAAGATACTAGTAGTGCAACTTGATCCCCAGAGCAAGCTGCAAGAGAGTCTGCTGCACCTGGGGCTTGAAGATGCCGCCGGGCCGGATGTTGCCCAGGCTGCCGAACAGAAAATTCGCCACGGGCGTCACGTCGAGGACGGGACCCAGGGGTCGGTCGTACCCGATACCGACGGTGAGCCCGAACCCCGTCGTCTGCGCCGTGTCGGACGCGGGCTTGGGGCCGGAGACCTCCTCACGGTACAACGAGCCCCCCAGGCCCCCCTTCACAAACAATCCGCTCGTCTTTACGGGATAGACGTAGACGACCAACAGCCCGCTGCCACTCGTGATCGTCGTGCCCTGCACATTCTTCCGCCACCAGCCCACTTCCACACCCACCTGCAACTGCACGTCTGCAGCGACGCCAACCTTCACATATCCCGTCACCGCCCCCTCGCTCGGGACGTTCGGGCAGACGTCACACGTTCGAGACAACGACCCGTATCCGAGACCGCCGCCGAACCAGAGGAGACGCCGCGCCGGCTTGCTGGCGACTGAGTTCTGCGCGATCGCGGTGCCCGCGAGGCTGAGCATCAAGACGCAGGTCCCAACGAGCGCACGCGCCGCGCTTCGCATGTGTGTCGCTCCATTCGGAGGGGTTCCTCAAGGTGTCGGCCCCCGACGCGAGCGCAAGGCGCGGGACAAACTGCACAGACTGCGAGGTCAGTGGAACGTCACGCCCAGGCCGACATCTACGTAGTTCTGCTTCCAGCCGTGCGCGGTGCCAATGCCGGGCACGCCAAAGTCCTCGAGCGCCCCGTACACGTAGTTCACGACCGGCGTGAGCGAAAGATTGCGGCCCACTCGAATGTCATAGCCCGCACCCGTGGTGAATCCCCACCCCGAGCCGTTCACCTCGGGGCTGGAATTGAGGTTGTAACCGGCAAAGCCAAGACCGCCGGTAACGAAAAATCCGCTTCTCGTGACAGGGTAATAGAAGAGTGAGGCGGTGACATTGCCGATCGCTTCCGTCGTTCCGCCCACTTCGTGGGTCCAGGCGTTGAACGAGGCGCCGATCCGGACATTGCGACTCGGCGTGCCCCCGAGCTTCAGGAATACTGTGGTGCCGCCCATACGGGACCCGGACCCGCAATTGTCGCACGTGATGTTCGCCGAACCGTAGCCCAGACCGAGCCCGAGCCAGAAGCCCTCACGGCGCTGCGGGTACTGCGCCCGCGCCGCCGACGCGGCGCAGGTGAGCGCGCCGAGCAGTATGAGGACTCGTGATGCCGTGACCATAGCGCCCTCCTCCCTCCCGTGAGCAACCCATTGATCCGGTTCAACCTGTCGCCGCCTCGGGCCAAATCCGTGCCGGAATCAGGGAGCACGGCTCGCAGTCGGAGTGTCCCCAAGCGCGGTCAATCGATCGGGCAGAAGGGGTCGCGATGCCTATGGCGCCACGACGACGAATTTGTGCACTCTATGCAACATTCTATGCGCGACCTGCAGGCTGTATTCCGTGGCATGAGAATCGCTGCCCGTTAGAATGTGCAGTTGGTGCACAGTTTCTTTGACATCATGCCGACCCGGGGATACTTTTGTCCGTTATGAAACTCATCACCACAATCGTCCGCCCGGAGCGCCTGCCTGAGGTCAAGGCTGCGTTGTTCCAGGCCGGCGTCACGGGCATCACCCTCAGCCGCGTGAGCGGTCACGGGGGAGAGCAGGAAATCGTCAGTCAGTACCGCGGGACCACGGTCGTGATGGAATTCCACGAGAAGGTCAAAATCGAGATGGTCTGCTCCGAGCCCTTCGTCGAGCCGTGCATCAAGGCGATCCTCGCCTCCGCACGTACGGGTGAAGTGGGTGACGGCAAGATCTTCGTCCAGCCGATCGAGCGGGTGATTCGCATCCGCACCGGAGAGTCGGACAATGCCGCCCTGACCGCCGTCAACGCCGATGAAGTTCAACGCGCGGCGCTCGAGACCGCCCATGCTGGCGTCGCAGCCGAGAAGGAGGACGCATGAACACGGCGATCTCGGCGGGCGATACCGCGTGGGTCCTCACTTCCACGGCACTGGTCATGGTGATGACGGTCGGCCTGGCGTTCTTTTACGGGGGCCTGGTGCGGCCGAAAAACTCCCTCAACACGATGATGATGAGCGTCGTTGCCCTGGGCGTGGTGAGCGTCCAGTGGGTGCTGGTGGGGTACTCGATTGCCTTCGCGCACGGCACGCCGTGGTGGGGGGGCCTCTCGTGGGTAGCGTTCAAAGGAGTGGGCCTCGATCCGGATCCGGCGTACGCGGCCACCATTCCGCTCCAGGCTCACGCCATGTTCCAGGCGATGTTCGCGATCATCACGCCGGCCTTGATCTCCGGCGCGATCGTGGAGCGCATGCGGTTCCGCGCCTACATCGTATTCCTGCTGCTCTGGGCCACCTTCGTGTACGACCCGCTCGCGCACTGGGTGTGGGGCGCCGGTGGCTGGCTGCAGAAGCTGGGCGCCCTCGATTTCGCCGGGGGCACCGTTGTCCACATCAGCGCGGGCGTTTCCGCGCTCGTGGCCGCCCGCATGCTCGGACCCCGGAAGGACTTCAAGCGGGTTCCGATCGTGCCGCACAACGTCCCGCTCGTGCTGCTCGGTGCGGGCCTGCTCTGGTTCGGGTGGTTCGGCTTCAACGCTGGCTCCGCGCTGGCCGCCAACGGTCTGGCCGCGCTGGCGTTCACCAACACCAACACCGCGGCGGCGACCGCGATGCTCACGTGGGTCGGCCTCGACCTGTTCCGCACGGGGAAGGCGACGGCCGTGGGCGCGGCAACGGGCCTCGTGGTGGGGCTGGTCGGCATCACGCCGGCGGCGGGCTACGTCACCGCGCCTGCGTCGCTGGCGATCGGCGCGCTCGCGGTGCTCGTGAGCTACACCGCTATTCAGATCCGCGCGCGGACGCGACTCGATGATTCTCTCGACGTGTTCTCCTGCCACGGACTCGCAGGAGTGGCTGGGGCATTGCTGACCGGGGTGTTCGCGACGAAGTTGGCCAACCCGGCCGGTGGAGACGGCTGGCTGGCCGGCAACTTCGCGCAGATGGGGGTGCAGCTATTGGCGGTGCTCGCGACGGTAGCGCTCGCCGCAAGCGCAACGGCCATCATCATGACCGTGGTGAACGCAACGCTCGGCGCCAAGGCCGGCGTGCGCGAGCAGCTGACCGGACTCGACTTGAGCGAGCACGGCGAGGAGGCGTACTTCGGCGAGCAGGGCGCGATGTCGGTGCCGGGTGTGGCGCTGGGCGGCGGCGTGATCGTGTCACACGCGGTCCCCGCCCCAGCTTCAAACGTCGTGGCGGCGGGTTAGCGGCGACGCACCAGTCGGTTCTCGAGGAACAGGAACTCGATTCCGGTCCCGAGAAACGTGTCGAGCGCTTCCCGGGGCGTGTTGACGATGGGTTGACCCTTCACGTTGAAGCTCGTGTTCAGGACCATCTCGCGCCCGGTGGTCCTGCCCACGGCACGCAGCAGCTCGTGGAACTCCGGATTGTCCCGCTGCGAAACCGTCTGGACTCGCGCCGATCCGTTCACATGCGTGATGGCGGGTAGCGCATGCCGGAATTCTTGCCGCACGTCCACCGTCATGATCATGAACGGCAGCTCAGTGCCCGGTGCCACCTCGAACCAGCGGTGGACCTCCTCTAGCGACACCGCCGGAGCGAACGGGCGGAACGCCTCCCGCATCTTCACCATGGCGTTGATCCGATCGCGCATGTCGGGGTGACCAGGGTCCGCGAGGATGCTCCGGTGACCCAGGGCGCGCGGGCCGAACTCCATCCGGCCCCGGTACCACGCCACCACATGCCCGTCCGCGATGAGGCGCGCCGCCTCGGCACACGTCTCGCTCAGCGTATCGAACCCCGCCACCGCGACGCGATCGCGATACTCGGCGAGCGCGTCGTCGATCGCCCGTTCAGAGTACCCTGGACCAAGAAACGGCACCGGGAGGCGCTCGTTCCGGACCTCGCCCGCGCACGCTGCACGGTAGAGGGCGGCGCCCAGCGCGCTGCCGTCGTCGCCGGCGGCGGGCTGCACGCAGATCTCGTCGAACGTGCCCGAGCACAGCAGCCGCCCGTTCGCGGTGCAGTTCAGGGCCACACCGCCGGCCAGGGCCAAGCGCCGGAGCCCCGTTCGCGCCGCGAAGTGCCCGCACAGGTGCAGCAGCGTCCGATCGAGACCTTCTTGCAGGGCCGCGGCGATGTCGCGGTGGAGGTCGGTGATCTCCTCACGGGGATCCCGGGGCGGGCCGAGGTGTTCTGTAAGGAGCGCGCGACTGGCGCGGTAGTGCTCGCGCTCCTCCCGCGTACGGTTCGTCCGTAGCAACGGGATGCGGATGCCGCCGTCCGGCCCGAGCGTGATGGCCTCCGCAAAGAACGATCGAAACCGCCGGGCATCACCGTAGGGCGCGAGGCCCATGATCTTGTACTCGTCGGCGTTGAAGTCGAACCCCAGGTGCAGGGTCACCAGCGAGTAGAGCGCGCCGATCGAGTCATGGGCTGAAACGCGGGCGAGAGGGTCCAAACGCCCAGCGCGCGCGTGGTAGACCGTGGCACTGTGCGCCTCCCCCATACCATCGATCACCACCACCAGACATTCGTCCCAGCCGGACGTGTAGTACGCGCTCGCGGCGTGAGCCAGATGATGGCTCACGTGATGCACGCGCTCGGGCGGAAGCTCGGGAAGGTCGCGCGCCACGAGCGCGAGCAGCGCATCGCGGGAGAGTACCCGGCAATACAGGTCGCGCGAAATCGGGTCGACGCCGTAGATCGCGCGATACGGCGCGTAGTCGAAGCCGTGTGCCAGCTCGTCGACGTCGGTGATCTTGAGGCCCGCTTCCGCGAGACAGTAGGCGATGGCGCCGCGCGGGAAATCCCCGGTGTGCTTGCGCCGGCTGATCCGCTCCTCGGCGACCGCCGCGACGATGGCTCCGTCGACGATCAACGCCGCGGCGGAATCGTGTCCCTGTGAGATCCGGTACTCGCGCTCATCCAGATGGGGCCAACGGGCCCGCTTGAAGGGGATGGCTCCCTCGAACCCGCTAATGCCGAGAATCTTCATCTTGGGGCGCGGTCGCAAGAAGCGTACGCAACACCAGTCAGGGAATCCGGCGCGCCTACGTAGCGCGCGCGCGACACGCAAGCGGGCATCGGGCGGAACTGAGGCAGCCCGCTTCTTGCAGCTACCGCGCCCC
This sequence comes from Gemmatimonadales bacterium, assembly GCA_035577025.1. Classification (GTDB taxonomy): domain Bacteria; phylum Gemmatimonadota; class Gemmatimonadetes; order Gemmatimonadales; family GWC2-71-9; genus AG41. Next base: position 12,687 of record DATLVU010000103.1, on the reverse strand, counting down.
GTCCGTTGCAGTTCTCACCGTACGATGAACGAGGCAGCATGACTGGTCGATTACGCGAGACGGATCTGAAGGTGTTCGCTACCTGCCCGCCTTCCTACAACGCGACGCCGCGCACCTACCTGCGGGACGTGTTGGACGTTGCATCGTGGAGCGAGGCCGCCGGGTGCGAAGGGATCCTCATCTATACCGACAACGGGCTCGTGGACCCGTGGCTGATCGCGCAGGAGATGATCACCCACACGCAGCGTCTTTGCCCGCTTGTCGCCGTACAGCCCGCGTACATGCATCCGTACGCGGTCGCCAAAATCGTGGCGTCGCTCGCGTTCCTGCACGGGCGGCGCATCTATCTCAACATGGTGGCGGGGGGATTCAAGAACGACCTCGAGGCCCTGAACGATCACACGCCGCACGACGAGCGGTACACCCGCCTGGTGGAATACACGACCGTCATCATGAATCTGTTGCGGGGGGGGCCCGTCACCGTCGATGGCCGTTACTACCGGATCACGAACGTGAAGATCACGCCCGCGCTCCCGCCCGCACTCCTGCCAGGCGTGTTCGTCTCCGGCTCCTCCGACGCCGGACTCGCCGCCGCTCGCCAGCTGGGCGCGCTCGCCGTGAGTTATCCCAAGCCCGTCGCCGAGTACGAAGCGAGCGGGACGGCACCCGAGGCCGCGGCACTGGGCATTCGCATCGGGATCATCGCGCGCGAAGATGCGGACGAGGCGTGGACGGTCGCGCGGAAGCGCTTCCCGGAGGATCGGACCGGACAACTCACCCACCAGCTGGCCATGAAGGTCTCCGACTCCAAGTGGCACAAGCAGTTGTCCCGGCTCGGCGAGACGCCTGCGTCCAGCGAGCAGCCGTACTGGATGGTGCCATTCGAGAACTACAAGACGTTCTGCCCCTATCTCGTGGGGAGCTACGACCGCGTGGCCGATGAGGTCGCCCGCTACGTGGGCGTCGGCTACCGGACGATCATTCTGGACGTGCCGGCGAGCCCCGAGGAGCTCGACCACATCGGCATCGTGTGCGAGCGGGCCGCGGCGCGCGTGGCGCCGTGACTGCTCCCCGCCCCCCCCGCCCCCCCCGCCTCCTGCAGCACTGGGTCACCGAGCAGGCCCATCGCCGTCCGGACGCAGGAGCCCTCGTCTTCAAGGACGAGCGCGTGACGTACGCCGCCCTCGAAGAGGCGAGTAACCGGCTCGCGCACTTGCTCAAGGAGGCGGGGTGCGCGCGGGGCGACCGCGTGTGTCTCTTGATGCCCAAATCGCCGCCGGCGATCGTCGCGCTCCTGGGCGTTCTCAAGGCGGACGCCGTGTACGTGCCGCTCGACCCCGCGAGTCCGGCGCCGCGGCTCGCGAAAATGATCGCGTCCTGCGACAACCGCTGGATTCTCGCGAGCGGATCGGTGGGCCCCACGCTCCAGGCGCTCTTCGCCGACTCGGGATTTGCCGAGACCCATTCGCTGGGCTGGCTCGGCGCCGGCGCGCCGCCGCGCGGCATCCACGCCGACTTCTCGATCGGCGACGCGAGCACCTATCCGGGCACGCCGCCCTTGAGTGCCAGCACACCGCAGGACCCGGCCCACATCCTGTTCACCTCGGGCTCGACCGGCATGCCCAAGGGCGTAGTGATCACGCACGCGAACGTGGGGCACTTCGTCGACTGGGCCGTGCGGTACTTCGGCACCGCGCCCACAGACCGGATTTCCGGGCATCCGCCACTGCATTTCGATCTGTCGACGTTCGACATGTTCGGCACGTTCGCGGCCGGCGCGGAGCTGCATCTCGTTCCGCCCGAGGCCAACCTGCTGCCCCAGCACCTTGCCGACCTGATTCGCCGCGCCGAGCTGACCCAGTGGTTCTCGGTGCCTTCGGTGCTCAACTACATGGCGAAGTTCGACGTGGTGAAGCAGAACGACTTCCCCAGCCTGCGCCGCGTGCTGTGGTGTGGGGAAGTGTTCCCCACCCCGGCGCTGATCCACTGGATGCGACGCCTGCCCCATGTGACGTTCACGAATCTCTATGGACCGACGGAAGCGACGATCGCGAGCAGCTACTACACGGTGCCGGCCTGCCCCACGAGCGAGGATGAGGCGATCCCCATCGGACAGGCCTGCGGCGGGCAGGAGCTCCTGGTGCTGGACGAAGCGCTGAAGCCCGTGCCGCCGGGGGAAGTGGGGGACCTCTACATCGGCGGCGCGGGCTTGAGCCCGGGCTATTGGCGGGACGCGGAAAAGACCCGTGGAGCGTTTCTTCCACGGCCGGGCGGGAGTCCCGCTGAACGCATCTATCGCACCGGAGATCTCGCGACCGTCGGCGCGGATGGTCTGATTCGATTCCTGGGCCGGGCGGACACGCAAATCAAGACGCGAGGGTATCGCGTAGAGCTGGGCGAGGTCGAGGCGGCATTGCACGCGCTCGGGATGGTGCGCGAGTGCGCGGTGGTCAGCGTCCCGAGCCAGGACTTCGACGGCGTCGCGATCTGTTGCGCGTACGTCCCCGTGGAAGGAAGTCAGGTGACGCCGGTGACATTACGGGAAGCGCTGGCGGGCGTCTTGCCGCCGTACATGCTGCCGACCCGGTGGTGGCCGTTCGAAGAGCTGCCGAAGACCGGCAATGGGAAGATCGACCGCCGCAAAGTGAAGGAGCTTCGGGCGCCCGAGACCGTGAGCGCGCGGTGAGCGCCTCGGCACCCGCCGACCTCTATCCCGAGCTCGAGGCCCTCTTCATCGAGCATCTCCGGGTGGAGGTACCATCTCCCGAGACGGATCTCCTGCAGACCGGTCGGCTCGACTCGCTCGGCGTGGTGGAGCTGCTTTTTCGGCTGGAGCAACGCTTTGGCATTCGCATCGACACCGACGACCTCGAGGTCGAGTACTTCCGCTCGCTGGCGGCCATCGCGGCGTTCGTCACCGCGCGCCGGCGGAACGGGGATTCCCCGATGCCTTCTGTTGCGAGCGGGCAACAGGCGGTGCTCGGGGAACCCGGGTCGACCCCGTCGTAGTCGAGGGAGGGGCTCGCGTGGCCCGAACTCTGCAGGCACAGAGTCGTATCATGAAGCTCTTGCCATTGGACTCCCCCGAGCGGATCGAGCTCGCGGCAGGCTGGCTGAACCGGGAAGAGAATTACAAGTGGCTCGACTTCGGCAACGGCGTGCAGAGTTTGACGCCGGTGATGCTGAAGGTGATGACGCAGCGCGACCTCCACGTGCTGCGACTGTACACGCCGCCGGGGAGCGACCTGCCGATCGGCGTCGTGGGGCTCTCGAACGTGGATCGCCGGTTCCGCACGGCGGGGTCGTTGTGGGCGGTGTTGGGTCGCAAGCGATACGGTGGGTACGCGGGCCGCGCCGCGTGGATGATCTTGATGCTCGGCTTTAAGGAGATGGGCCTCGAATCGGTGGGAGCCTGGACCGTGGAGATCAACGTGGCGGCGCGCACGCAGCTCGAGCGGCTCGGGTTTCGCTTTATCGGGCGACAGCGGCGCTGCCACTGGATCGACGGCCAGCCATACGACCGCTTGCTGTACGACTTGCTCGCGGATGAGCTCCGCGAGGTTGGAGATGATTAATCACCCGAAAGGTAGAGAGTCATTGGAATCAGCCATTCTCGAGCTGATGGTCGAGCGGCTGCAAGTCGACGCGCCCTCGGTGGACCTGGACCTGTTCACGACCGGGGTGATCGACTCCCTGATGCTCGTCCGACTCTTAACGGCGCTCGAGGAGCGATTCGGCGTCCGGGTGACGGTCGAGGAGCTCGAGATGGACACCTTCCGCACGGTGCGGCGGATCGCCGCGTTCGTGGAATCCAAGCAGGCGTCCGTGAACCCTCGCCGGGTGGGTGCCGCGGGTTAGTCGGAGGGCGAGTCGGCGTGTGGCGCGCCGGCGAGCAGCTGTTTGACCATGGAGATCATGGCCGCACCCTCGAACGGCTTGCTCACGAACCGATGGGCGCCGAGGGCGAGCGCGTGGCCTTCCACGTCGAGCGACCCCGCGCTCGTGACCCCCGAGATCGCGATGATTTTCACACCTGGCCACTCGAGGCGCAGGCGGTCGATGGTCTTCAGGCCGCCCTGACCGGGCATGAAGATGTCGACGAGGACGACGTCGGCCGGCGACGTGGCGCAGGCCCGAATGCCCGCGTCGCCGTCGGCGGCTTGCTTGACGTCGAATCCCGCGATCTCGAAGTGCTTCACGAGGGCCTGGCGGAACGGGACGTCGTCGTCGATGATGAGGACTCGGGCCATTGACGCTCCCCCAGAAATCGGCTAAAAATCCGCGCCCTGTACCTGGCTCGGGCACGCTGCCACCGACTGCCACGTAGTCGTGCCGCCGAGGTGGTCATCGTTCACGACCCAACTATCGTTGAACACGGACGAATAGCAAACGGTGATCGCAATGCGCCCGACCCACTCCCAAAAGTGGGGCGGCAGGGTCTTTCGATCGAGCCCGACGAGCGTCGTCCGCTCGCCACCCCGCAGGGCGTGATCGACCACGGTGGTCGTGCTCATCGGCCCGCGCGCGGAGTCGCCGAGCCCGCGGAGGACATCGTCCCAGCTGCTCCGAGCCTTCCCGTCCACCGTGACGACGACCGATTTGATGATCGCCGGGCCGAGCCCGGTATTGTCGACGGATAATGAGGCACCCGTCGGCGTCACGAACGTCGAGATCTCGACATGCGGCCAGACCTCGGCGCGGTCGTGGGCGCGTTGGAGGTGGGCCTCGTACAGCCCGACGGCGACGGCGGAACAGCTCACGACCAGGGCGGCCACGGCGATGAACGTCTCAGGCTCGAGGTACCAAGGACGGACGTCATTCATACGGGGGAAATGTACGGGGAAACCTAGCGGCACGTGCTACGGCGCGGCACACTTCCACGCCCCTGATCGAAACTCCTATGGGAGGAGTCGCGTGCGTCGTACGACCATGCCATCGCGCTGGCGGGCAACAGCGCCGAGACCGCGTGCCTGACCCGTCGCCGCGATGAGCTGCAGTAGTAGCATACCATCGTGGGAATCCGTCGAAAGGAGCACGCAATGTCGAAGGTTGTTGCAATCATGTCCATGTCGCTGGACGGCTACGTCGCCGACCTCAACGATGGCGTGGCCGAAGTGTTCGACTGGTACTTCACCTCGGGCGGCGTCGAATTCCACACCGGAGGGTCGGACCCCATGACGTTCAAGGTGTCCGGGTCGAGCGCCGAGCACCTTCGCGGTCTCTGGTCCGGACTTGGTGCCGTGCTCACCGGCCGACGCACCTTCGACGTCGCCCATGGCTGGGGCGGAAACCACGCTTGGGGACCCGCATTCGTACTTACCCACCACGTCCCCGCCGGATGGCCGCGACCCAACTCGACTGTACACTTCGTGACCGCCGGCATCGAAAGCGCGGTGAACCAAGCCAAGGTTGCCGCCGCCGGAAAGTCCGTTGGGGTCCACGGCGCTGACACCATCCAGCAATTGCTGAATGCTGGGCTCCTCGACGAAATCAGCGTCGACGTCGCTGCGGTCTTTCTGGGCTCCGGAGTTCGACTCTTCGACCGCCTCGTCGGCACGCCAGTCGTCCTTGGCAACCCGACGGTGATCCCGGGCGTCGGCGTTACACACCTGCGCTACCCGGTACGCAAGGCGTAGGAGCAGTGGCTCGGTTTGGGGTTTGAGGTGGGAAAGAGGCGCCGGTCGGAATCGAACCGACGAATAGAGGTTTTGCAGTTCGACCGAGAACTCCTGCGTTGGACTCTATCCCGCTCCATTCCGCTTCACAAGGCCCACCGTTTCTCGGTAGGACTTCGTCTCATTGTGTTCCGCACACACTAGTTGTGCCCCAGCTGTGCCCCGCTCACTCCTCGGGAGGTGGTTTCGAAGCCCCGGGGGCCGACTAGCTCATCCGCAGCGTTCGTCGGGCGGCTCACTTATCTGGGCCAGGCGACGGCACGCGCGCGGAGGCGGCTCCCCAGTGCTCCAGGACATGGTGGATCACTGGCGACAGCATCACGCCCGCAACGACAAGGAACACGCCACCTGCGAACAGCGCATACACCCCAGCAAGCCACTTTCCGGCTTCTGTACGCAGCGGATCCACGGGTCCCATGCCGCCGAGAAGCATGGCTGCGTTCAAGAAAGCGCTCGACCACGAAAGCCCCTCAACCCAATGATACATGGCCATCCCGAGCAGTAGGGTAGCTGCCGCCAGCGGAAGGAGGGCAACACCGGTCCGCACCATGCGCCGAGCGAGGTGCCAAGGATGACGTTGCGCAAGCGGATTTTGTCGTGGCGCCAAGACTCCCCCTCTTACCATAGCGAACGTCCCGAATGGATCGTGCCTAACCTGCTAGCCGAATGCCCGCAGACGCAAGAAGGCGGAGCGGCCGTCGCCCTGCCGAGCCGTTTGACACTCGAGCGGGGCCGCAGTCATTTGAGTCAGCCAGAGGCACGATGTGAACAAACACAGTCGAAGATTACTGATAGGGATCGGGATACTTGCGGCGACATTGTTTATCGTCGCCGCCGGCATTGCGCTGTTTCTTGATGTTGATCGCTACAAGCCCTCGATCGAAGCAGCGGCAACAGAAGCCCTGGGCATGGAGTTCAAGATCCGGGGCAAGGCCTCGCTTCAGCTGCTTCCTCGCCCGCGACTGACCTTGCCGGATGTTCACCTGTCCAATGGAAAGGCTGAGATCTTGTCAGCGGAGCAGGTCCAAGCCTCACCCCGCTGGATTCCGCTCCTGCTCCACCGAAAGGTCTCGATTGACCGGGTCTTCCTCCAGAACCCGAAGATCCGGATCGAGAAGAGCAGTCAAGGGCAAATGTCCCACGAAGCTCCCATCAAGCAGGATACCGCCAGGGCGGCTCTGACTACGCAGCCTGGCACAATAAGCCTCGTTTCCATCGGGCACGGAGATGTCACCTATCTCGATCGGGGTTCTGGCAGGACCTTAGAACTCGGGAACCTGGATCTCGAACTGACCGATCCGTCATGGGTGCCGCAGCGGGAGAGCTTTTGGGCCTCCTCAAGTCGCTTTCTCTGCACGGAGCCCTGCATGCGGCAACTCTCCGGATTGGCAGGTTCAGGGGCTCTGACGTGAAGTGCGGAATCACGGACGAGGTTGGCCTGCTGCGGCTTGATCCCACCGAAGTCACGTTCTATGGCGGGAGCTCGCGCGGTAGCGTGACCCTCGACTTGAGGGGATCTTCTCAGCGTGTGCGAGTGGTGCAAGCGGCATCTCGGATCGATCTCACGCAGGTCTTTCCAATCCAGATCTTCTTCGGAAAGGCCGGTCCCTTCGCGCCGCTACTGACCAAAGGCGCTGATTTCTCAAGACTCCGATCTTTCGGGCAGATGGGACATGGCAAGAGCGAAATTCGAAGAGTGGTTTCCGACTGGCAGATTGTGAACGGGATCGCCAAGACGAAGGATGTGGCGTTCACCACGCCGAAGAACACGGTTGCCTTTCGAGGAGACCTGAACCTGCTCAACGGACGTTATCAGAACTTCTTCGTGGCGACGGTCGATCAACAAGGATGTACCCAAGTCAAACAACAGATCACCGGTCCGTTTGCTCACCCGGACGCTGAAGGACCTGCGTCAACGGGCCTCGGAGCGTTCAAATCGGCGTTTCGGAAGGTAAAGAAACTCTTCCAATCACTGTGATCTCTTCTATGCCGGTTCTGCGATCCATTAGGCTCGTCGGGTTGACGTCGGCGCTCTACATCCTCGTGTTCTTTCTCGAAGGCTGCGGCTTGATCGCGCGTCAGGCGACGATCGCGTACATATCGGTCAATGCCCTTTCATCCCCCAAGGAGATCGCGATAGAGATCAACAAGTCCTTCATCGAGAGATACAAGAATCGCGTCACCATGAACACGACCTTCACCGTGGACAAAGCCATGGGATCACCGCTCCCGGCCGCGCTCGACGGCGATCTGCACTTTTCGGGACGCGCCCCCCAAGTAGCCCTGCCCATGGTGGGAGAGATCGCAAACGCCGATGACGAAAAGGAGGCGGTGGAGCTCGTCCATAGCGCTGCAGGGACGGGCAACCCCCTGAAGGTCTCCGGCGTATGGAGGCTCTGGCCGGAGCACGCGGGAAGCGCGGTGGAGAAGCAGGGGAACCCACTGCCTACGTTCGAGACCGACAAACCCGACCATGTCTTCGAGCTGCACCCGGTCACTCGGACAAACGGTATCGAGCTGCTCGATTCCTTCAAGCCCGTCAAGGGATTCAGCCCGGGGGGCGCGCAACGAACGTTCGGGATCTATGAAAAGGTCTCTTGCACGCTTACGGTCAAACCGAAAACCGTTTCCATCCTCACGGCGACGGGGCTCTACAACGACGTCGAGTTCATCATGGAGGTCGCCGACGACCAACAGCTGGTGGTGCCCGACGGCAGGTTTGTGACCGCCGCAGCGAGGGACCTCGATGGCGGCGTGCTCGTGGAACGGCTCCGCATGGTCTTTGTCAAAGCGACACCTCCTGAGCGGGCGGTCAGCCGCCTCAAACGCGGAGACCGCCTGCACGTCTACGGGATGCCGAGGCTCGATCTCGCGGAGATCTCACGGCGGGTGCGGGACTCCGGGATGACTCCCGCCCTTCTCACAAAGTCCTTGCCTTACGAGATCATCATCCTCGGTGTCTACGCGAGTGAAAAATGAGCCATCCAGAGACAGGAGCATTGCTATGACTGACCATCCAGATGCCGTGCAAGAGCGCCTGCCTCACGCCGCCCGGGAGTACCTTGCTCACCGGCTCGACGGCGCTCGGGATCTCTATCTGCTGGCCCTGGCGCTGGGCGCGCGGGGGGACGGGGCGACGCTGTTCGGCCGCATGATCCGGGAAGCCCGGATCCATTTCACCGCCGTCATCGAAGAGTGCCGCATCGCCGGTCTGGACACGAGCGCGATCGCCGTGATGCTCGGCAGGATGAACAAGGAGCTGGTGGACAGCATCCGGCCCGAAATCTGGGAACATCTGGAGCACCTCATTGCTCAGCGTGCTCGGGGGCACTCGGCGTGAGATGCGTCTTCCTCCTTATTCCTTATTCCTATATTCCTCTCCGTCCCGTGCGTCCAAGACGAGACCAATCCAGGTGACCATTCCCGTGTGACGCATGCACCCAAAGAAGTAGCTCGTCCCAGTTCCAGTAGGGGGGTCGCGCCTGCCCAGAATTGTTAAGTCGATTTTCATCCCGTCGACGGATGTTCGCTAGCGCCGAGCCCCGGCAAGTTCTGTACTGTGGGCGAGCGAGGTCTGACAACGACATGGATCCCGCAACGCACCTGTGTTCACACCAAATGCTGGGAGGGACCATGTTAACTCTGCCTCGCCTGACGGCGCGACTGGCCGTCGTTGCGGCGTTCGCCGCGCTGCTTACCGCAGCGTGTAACACCGATTCCAAGGGCCCATCCGCCCTGTCCGGCCCAACCCTGTCCGCGGACCGCAAGGGCGGCGAGGACAGCGACGACGGCGACGGGAAATCATCGAAGGGAGCGGCGTCGAGCTTCACGGTGCTCGCCAACGCGGCGGTGACCTGTACCGACGGGACCATCACCGGAGACGTGGGCACGTTCCAGGCCCTCCCCACCGGCTCGGTCACCCAGACCAATTGCCCGATCGCTGGGACGATTCACGTGGGCGACGCAGCGGCGATTCAGGCGTTCAATGGCTTCCTCAGCACGTACGCCGCGCTCGCCACCACACCTTGCGACGTGGTGCTGACCGGCACCCTCGCGGGCGTGACGCTGGCGCCCGGTGTCTACTGTTTCGATGCGGCAGCGACGTTGACGGGCGTGTTGACGCTCAACGGGCCCTCGAACGGGACCTGGGTCTTCAAGATCGGGACCAGCGGGACCGGCGCCCTCACGGGCACCAACTTCTCGGTGGTCATGGCCGGCGGCGGGGATTCGTGTAACGTGACGTGGTGGGTCGCGCAAGCTGCGACGATGACCGATTCGCACTTCCTCGGAAGCATCCTCGCCGGGGCGGCTATCACGCTGACCCGTGGAACCTTCTCCGGGAACGCGTGGGCAGGAGCCTCTGGAGTTGGAGACGTGACGATCACAGGCACCGCGGTCGTCGGCTGCGCGGGCGCCAACGGCAACGGCAAGCACCACAAACACCACGAAAAGTGCAACCAGGGCGTGGGCAACGGGCCCGAGGGTTGCGATCCGGGCAACTCGAACCACCGCCACTCGTCCAATGACGAGAACGGTGGCACCCCCGGGAACCCCGGCCGCAAAGGCGGCCACTAGATAGCGCTGAGTCAGCGAACCACGACGCGGAGGGGCATAGCCTAGCCCCTCCGCGTCTCTACTAAGCTCAACGTTTGGAGCACTCCATGAGCGACCCCAAGAAGGACGTCATGTTTTATGCACTCGTGCTCGGCATCGTCTCGGCCGCCGCGCTACTGTCTGCCTACGTCTACCACGGCAGCGCCGCATCGGCTGCCCCATCATTGGGCCGGGCGGAGAGCTTCGCCGTTCTAGGCGGCTCGACCGTCACCAACACCGGTTCGACCAAGATCACAGGAGATGTAGGTCTCAGCAGCCCGGGTGTGTCGGTCACCGGCTTTCCACCGGGCACGATTGCACGCGGCAAGCAGCACGTGGGTGATCCGGCCGCCAACGCAGCCCAGCGCGATGCCCAGCGCGCGTATGACGCTCTCGCAGGCATGGTCTGCAACACTCCGTTGACGGGCCAGGATCTGGGCGGCAAGACCTTGTCGCCAGGTGTCTACTGCTTCACGTCGTCAGCGCAGTTGACGGGACAGCTCGTGCTCGACGCCCGCGGCAATCGCAATGCGATCTGGGTGTTCCAGATTGCAAGCACCCTCACCACCGCACCCGATGCCGCGGTGGTTATGGGCGACGGCGGTCAAGCGGGCGACGTGTTCTGGCAGGTCGGCAGCGGGGCGACGTTCGGTACCGGGACGGCATTTGCCGGGAATGTCCTTGCCTACTCGAGCATCACGCTCAATACCGGCGCCAGGTTGTCGGGGAGAGCTTTGGCGCGCGCCGGCGTGACGATGGATGGCAACGTCATGCATGCGCCGCAGTAGGCATCGTGCTCTCGATCGCCAGGCTCGCCGCGCGCAGCTGAGGCTGCCCGGCTAGTGGGGAGAGGGGGGCGGCGAGGTCCGCCCTCTTTCTTCTGTACCCTAAGAGCTAGCTCATTCGACGCTCCGCAGATCGGCGCGCCCCGCCCACAATTGCTAAGTCGATTTTCATTCCGCCGACGGATGTTCGTCTGCACCAAGCGCTGGCAAGTTTTGTCGTGTGGGCGAGCGAGGATCCGCTAACGACATGGATCCCGGAACGCACCTGGGTTCACACCAAATGCTGGGAGGAACCATGTTCACTCTGCCTCGCCTGACGGCGCGACTGGCCGTCATTACGGCGTTCGCCGCGCTTGCCGCGGCGTGCAACACCGATTCCAATGGACCATCGAGCAAGGCACCATCCAACCCGGCCCTCCTCACGGAGCGCGAGGGGCATGGTGGGGGCGGTGACGGCGGCAGCGGTGGCGGAGCCACATCGAGCTTCGCAGTCCTCGCCAACGCAGCCGTGACCTGCACCAACGGGACCATCACCGGAGACGTGGGCACCTTCCAGGCCACCCCCGCAGGCTCCGTCACGCTAACCAGCTGCCCGGTTACGGGGACGGTTCACGTGGGAGACGCAGCCGCGATTCAAGCGTTCAATGCTTTCCTCGCCGCATACACCGCGCTCGCACCCCTGCCGGGAGATTGCGACGCCGCCCATACCTTGCTGAGTACCATCCCAGCCTCGATGACGCTGGCCCCCGGTGTGTACTGCACCGATGCGGCTTTGACGGCGACGGACGTAACCTTGACCCTCGACGGGGGTGGCAATTCCAACGCGGTCTGGACTTTCAAGATCGGGAACCTCACCGGCGCACTCACGGGCACCAACTTCTCGGTGGTAATGGCTGGCGGCGGGCAGGCGTGCAACGTGACGTGGTGGGTCTCTCAAGCGGTGACCACGACGACCTCGGCCTTCCAAGGGAACATCCTGGCCGGGGCGGCCATCACCCTCGGTGGAAGCTTGAACGGGAACGCGTGGTCGAAGGCCGACGTGACGACTACCGGCACCGCGCTCACCGGCTGTGCGACCAGCGGCACGGGCAACGGCGACGGCGATGACGACAATGACAAAGATCACGGTCACAAGCACCACCACGACAAAGACAAGGACCACGACAAGGACAAACACCACGACAAGGACAAACACCACGACGGCGACAAGGACCGGAACCACGGCGACGACGACGAGGGCTGATGTTTTGAGGAGCGCCGTTGCGAACAACGAGGCGGAGGGGCGTAATGCCGACCCTCCGCCCTCAGTTGAACCCAACGCTCGGAGGCCTCCATGAACAACCCCAAGAAGAATCTCGTGTTCTATGGACTCACTCTCATGATTGTCTCGGTCGCCGCCCTACTGTCGGCGTCCGTCTCCATCGGCAGCCCCGCACCGGCCGTGCCATCACTGGGTCGGGCAAGGAGCTTCGCGGTCCTGGGCGGCTCGACCGTGACCAACACCGGCGCGACGAAAATCACCGGTGATGTGGGTCTCAGCAGCCCAGGCGTCTCGGTCACCGGGTTTCCTCCCGGCACGATCGCCCGAGGCGCGCAACACGTCGGTGATCCGGCCGCGAATGAGGCGCAGCGCG
>DATLVU010000102.1:0-38145 GCA_035577025.1 Gemmatimonadales bacterium | reverse complement strand
CGGCTCGACCTCCCGTATCTGGTGCGGGCGGCGATCGTCATACCGCTGTTTGTCCTCGCGTGGCGCGGGATGCCCGAGCTGGGGTTCACGCCCCGGGCGCTCGAGCTGCGTCGCGTCCCGGCCGAGATGCGGCGCGTGTTCATCGAGGGGCTGAGCTACGGCCTCAAGCATCCGGTCGTTCGGCCGGTGATGTTCGCGTCGCTCGTGGGCATGAGCTTCATGATCTTCGGCTTCTACAGCTGGCAACGGTATTTCTTGGACTTGCTGGGCCGCAATCTCGTGTGGGTGGACGGCGTGATCAGCTCGCTCGTCGGGCTGAGCCTCATCTTCGGGAACGCGCTCGTGGGACCGCTCTCCCGCGTCGTGCGGACGCGCACCGGGTTACTGATGGTCTCGGTCGCGGTCCAGGCGGCCTTGGTCGTGGCGTGCGGCCTCTTGACGAATTTCTACGTGGTGGTGGCTCTCTATCTGTTGTACGGAGTGGCCATCGGGCTCGCCATGCCCGTGAAGCAGGCATATCTCAACGCGCACATTCCGTCCGCTCAGCGGGCGACCATCCTTTCCCTCGACTCGATGTTCGGGAATTTGGGCGGCGTAATCGGGCAGGGGGCGTGGGGAAGGGTGGCGAAAGTGCGTTCCATTGGAATGGCCTGGGCGTACAGCGGGCTGACGCTCCTGCTCGGTATCCCGCTCTATTGGATTGCACGAAGGAGCGATAAGCATTTGGACGCAATAATAGACTAGACGCACAGACGCGTAGACGCACAGGGGAGAACAGTGTTGAGTGAGCAGCTTGTCCCCCTCACTCCACATCTGTTCTCCCCTGTGCGTCTGTGCGTCTAGTAGTGCTTGTCCTACTTCGAGCTGTCTTTGTTCTCTTTCTTGTCCTTGTGTAGATCTCTCCGATCCTTCCGCACGTCGCGCCGGTCCTGACGACGGTCGCGGCGATCCTGACGGACATCGCGGCGGTCCGCGCGGAGATCCTGCCGGTCCTGACGCGCATCCTTCAGGTCACCGTTCTTGACGTCCTGACGGATGTCCTGCCGGTCCTGCCGCATGTCCCGGCGGTCCTGATGAATGTCCTTACGATCGTTCCGGATGTCGCGGCGGTCGTGCCGGATATCCTTGCGATCCTGGTGCACGTCGCTCGAGTCCTGCGCCGACAGAACGGCAGGCGCGCTCACGGCGACGGCGAGGAAGGCGAAAAGTGCGAGATGACGTCGCATATGTTGTCCCGGTTGGGGTTCGGAGCTATGACCCTACGACCGGGCCCGGCGTTAACAGCGTGACGCGCGTCACGTAGCTACGTGTCCGTGCTGCCTGAACTTGGGCAACTCCGTCCGGTGGCGCCGCACGAATTCCTCATAGATGTGCGTGTCGGCGTGGTCGCGCATTTCGGCGATCCTGTCGCCCCGGAAGCGGATCACGACGCAGGTCCGCTGGTCCATCACGTCCTGCGGATGGCTCTTGAGCCACCAGCGCTCACGGATCTCGACGATCACGCGCTCCTCGGCGTCGTACCAATCGCGCCACACATCCCCACCCTCCCAATCGGCCGGCCCCAGACCAGGCTCACGATTCCACAGGGCGTCGAGCACACGCTCCCGGCCGTGCCACTCGCCGCCGATCGGCAGCGCGCCGGCCACCCAATACATGACATCGTCATGAAACAGCTTCCCGACCGCGTCACGATCGCCGGCGAAGAGCGCCTTCTCATACGCTTTGGCGAGCTCCATGCGGCGGCTCATGCGATCACCTCCTCCTCGGCCTCTTCGGGCTCCGGAAGCGTGTTCGCCTTGCGTCCGGCCCGCTCCATCGGCTTGTCCATCTCGGCCTTGTGCTTATCGATGATCGTCCAGAAGTCGAGCGCGCGGTCGAGGAGCTCATACGAGGCGTCGCGCAGGGTGTCGCTGGTCCTGACTTGGCGCACGTTGTTCTGCATGTCCTCGGCATCCCAGCCGCGGGAGTGGGCGATGAATGGGAAGGGCGGGAAGATGAAGCCCAGCTCGGCCCAGAACGTGAACATCGAGCCCGCGACGGCCTGGATGTTGTCTTGCCCCCCGGTGATGATGAATGCCGCCACCTTGTTCTTGATCAGCACCGTGTTGTGGATCGTGACCTGGTTCTGCACGCAGTTCAGGCGCTCGATCATCTTGTAGTAGAGCGACGATGCATTTCCCCAGCGGATCGGCGTCCCGAGGATCACCACGTCGGCCCAGTGGACGAGACCCTCGTACACCGCGGTGAGCTGATCTTCGGGGTCGCGCTCGGTGATGGCGCACGGCCAGGTGCAGGCGCGGGCGGCCTTGGAATAGTTTCCCTCGCAGTGGCGGAATTTGAGGTCGCGCAGCTTGATGTACTGCGTGTCCGCGCCGCGGCGCTTGGCCTGGTCGAGGGCGTGCTCGAGCAGGGCGTCGGAGGTCGAGAACCGCGGATTCACGTCGTCCATCGCGGTGGTCGAGATGACGAGTACGCGGGGAGGCGCGCCCGCGGGCTTGGCGTGCCCGGCGAGCAGGTGTGAGGGCATGTGCTTGATGAGCTTGCGTGGCATGCTGGGCGGTGTCTGCACGTAGACACCGTCGTCGCGTTCCTCCACCGCGAACACGGGCACCTGCTCTTCGTCGTAGCCCTCGGGCCCCTTCCCGGTGATCACGCTGTACTCCCAGGCG
The DNA here is from genome assembly GCA_035577025.1 of Gemmatimonadales bacterium. Taxonomy (GTDB): domain Bacteria; phylum Gemmatimonadota; class Gemmatimonadetes; order Gemmatimonadales; family GWC2-71-9; genus AG41. The sequence continues at coordinate 35,476 of DATLVU010000102.1, read as the reverse complement.
TGCCAGGGACACATCACGAACTCACCGCGCAGCCGGCCCTCGGACAGCGGGCCGCCCTTGTGGTTGCACGTATTCCCGATGGCGCGGAACCGGCCCTCGTACAGAAAGACCGCGACCGACCAGCGCTCGAGCTTGACGGCGAGAGGAACGCGTTGCGACAGCTCGGCCCGATCGCCGAGCCGGTGCCAGGTAGCCATGTGGGCACTCCGAAAAGGGGCGGCGTAGATTGTAGCCCCAATGCCCGCCTCCCGCTCGCGTCTCGCGGTCATTTTTCTCACCGTCTTCATCGACATCGTCGGCTTCGGGATCGTCATCCCGATCCTGCCGTACTATGCCGAGCACTTCGGCGCGAAGGGACTCGAGTTCGGGGCGCTGCTCGGCGTCTACTCGTTAATGCAGTTCTTCGCCAACACGCTGCTGGGCCGCTGGTCGGACCGCGTGGGCCGCCGGCCCATCCTGCTCGCGACCATGCTGCTCAACGCCGCGGGGTACGTGTTGTTCGCGTTCGCGGGCTCGTATTGGACGCTGTTCCTCTCGCGCGTCATCGGGGGGTTCGCCGGCGGCAACATCGGGGCCGCACAGGCCTACGTCGCGGACATCACCACGCCGGTGGAGCGCTCCCGCGGGATGGGTCTCTTGGGGGTGGCGTTTGGGTTGGGATTCGTCCTCGGCCCGGGCATCGGCGGTCTCGCCGCCCGCTACCTGAGCCACGCCGCGCCCGGACTCGTCGCGGCCGGCCTGTCGCTCGTCAACTTCGCCTCCGGGTGGTTCATCCTGGCGGAGTCACTCCAGCCGGAGCGGCGGGCGAGCCTGCGCGGCATCGGTTTCGGCGCCATCGTCCGCGGCCTGAGGGACCGGCGGCTGCGACCCTTGATGCTGGTCTGGGGAATCTTCCCGTTCGCCTTCGCCGGCTACACGACCGCGCTGCCGCTCCATGCCGGCGCGACGCTCGGCTGGCACGAGGGCGAGCTCGGCCTTTTCTTTGTCGTGTTCGGCCTCACCGGCGCGCTCGTGCAGGGGTTGGTGTTCCGCCTCTTGGCCCCGCGGTTCGGTGAGCGCGCACTCGTCATCGCGGGCACCGGGGGCGTCGCCATCGCCATGACCGCGGTGCCATTCACTCACAGTTCCCTCGCGCTCTATGCGTGGACGATTCCGCTGGCGTTCTCGCAAGGGCTCGTGTCGCCGGCGGCGAGTGGCCTCGTCTCGCTGTACGCCGATCCGAGCGAACAGGGCGAGACGCTCGGCGCGGCGCAGGCATTCGGCGCCATCGGCCGCATGTTCGGCCCCGAGGCGATCGGCAAGGCCTACGATCTCTGGGGCTCGCTCACCGCCTTCCTGTTGGCGGGCGGCGTGATGGCCCTCGCGTGGCTCGCGACGCTCGGGATGGAGAAGGAAACACGGGCCTGACCCGTGCCTAGCCTATCCCGTTTTCCGGCTCATATTCTCCTGATCCCCGGCCGGAGTGAACTGCGCCCATGCGCGTGTACAAGACAAGCGAGATTCGCAACGTGGCGGTCGTCGGCCACGGCGCGAGCGGGAAGACCTCCCTGGTCGATGCCCTCGCGTTCGTGGCCGGCACGAGCAAACGCCACGGCTCCGTGAAGGACGGCACCGCCCTTACCGACTACACCCCCGACGAGATCGAACGCAAGTACTCCATCAACCTGGCCCTCGCCGTCGCCGAGTGGATGGATGTCAAGCTCAACATGATCGACACCCCGGGCTATCTCGACTTCACGGGCGAGGCCCTCGCGGGCGTCTGTGCGGCGGACGGAGCGGTCGTGGTCGTGTCGGCCACGGGCGGCGTGGAAGTCGGCACGGAAAAGGTGTGGGACTACGCGGACAAGCGAGGCATCCCCCGGCTGTTTTTCGTTTCGCTGATGGACAAGGAGCACGCCAACTTCGAGAGGGTTTACGACCAGATCAAAGAGCGGCTCACCCCCAAGGTGATCCCGGTGGAGATTCCGGTAGGCGAGGGCCCCGAGTTCCACGGGATCATCAATCTCTTCTCGAAGAAGTGCCACCTGTACAAGAAGGGCACGAAGGCCGGCGAGTACGAGGAAGTCGACGTGCCGGCCGAATACCAGGATCGGTTCGAGCGCTACTCGAAGGAGCTGATCGAGCGGATCGCCGAAACCGACGACACGCTGCTCGAGCGCTATCTCGGCGGCGAAGAGATCGGGCGGGACGAAGCGATCGCGGCGATGAAGGCGGGCATGCTGAAAGGCGAGATCTTCCCGCTCTTCTGCGGCGCGGCGGAGCTCACGTTCGGCATGCGGGCGCTACTCTCGAAGCTGGTCGAGCTCGTGCCCGCGCCGAGCGACCAGCCGCCTGTCGAGGCCCAGCGGTGGGGCAATGCCGAGCGGCTGACGTTGAAAGCCGAGGACGGCGGGCCGTTCGTGGCGCAGGTATTCAAGACGATCTCCGAGCCGCACGTGGGCGATGTCACCCTGTTCCGGGTCTATTCGGGCAGCGTGCGCAACGGTCAGGACGTCTACAACGCGCCGCGCGAGGCGGTGGAGAAGCTGAACCATCTCTGCGTGACCGTGGGCAAGGAGCGGATCGAGATCCCCGAGCTTCACGCGGGGGACATCGGGGTGGTGGCCAAGCTACGGGACACTCACACCAACGACACGCTCTCGACCAAGGACCGCGCCATCGTGCTCCCCAAGATTCCGTTCCCGGAGCCGGTGATCACCGAAGCGATCGAGGTGAAGCAGCGGGGCGAGGAGGAGAAGCTCTCGAACGGACTCCACAAACTGCACGAAGAGGACCCCACCTTCCAGCACGAGTACAACGGGGAGCTGGCGCAGACGCTCATTCGTGGATTGGGCGAGCGTCATCTCGAGATCATCGTCGGCCGGCTGGCCCGCAAGTTCGGCGTCCACGCGGTCATCGGCAAGCCAAAGATCCCGTATCGCGAAACGTTCAAGGGCAAGGGAGAGGGGCAGGGCAAGCACAAGAAACAAACCGGCGGCCGCGGTCAGTACGGCGACTGCTGGATCCGGATCGCCCCACTGCCTCGCGGCTCGGGCCTCCAGTTCGTGGACGAAATCGTGGGCGGAGTGATTCCCCGGCAGTATATCCCCGCCGTGGAGCGAGGTATCCAAGAGGCCGCGGCGCGCGGGCCGGTGGCCGGATACCCGGTGGTGGACTTCAAGGTGGAGCTGTACGACGGCTCCTACCACGATGTCGACTCGAACGAAATGTCGTTCAAGATGGCGGGGATCCTCGCCTTCCGAAACGTGAGCCCGAATTGTCGGCCCGTGCTCCTCGAGCCGATCCTCGAGCTTGAAGTCTGGACGCCGGACGAATACCAGGGCGCGGTCATGGGTGATCTCTCATCGCGGCGCGGCCACATCCTCGGCACGGAGAAAGACGGCCGCCTGACGAAGGTGCGGGCGCTGGTGCCGGAGGCGGAGCTCGACCGGTACGCGACGGCGCTGCACTCGCTCACACACGGGCGCGGCACCTACCGGCAGAAGTTCCACGTGTACCAGGAAGTCCCGCCCGACGCGGCGCACAAGGTCGTGGAGGTTCGGAAAAAGGAGCTGGAGGAGGCGAAGGCTTGACGGTCGGGCGCGCGCTGCGCCTCTGGTTCTCTGCCCGGGGGGGGGACCCGATCGACCGGCGTACGTACCTGTTGCACGGCGCCGGGCTCATGCTCTTCAAGTACGCGGTGGACGCCGTAGCCGTGTGGGTCTTCACGGGTCACGTGTGGACGCCGCTCGACTACGCGAACCCCGTCTGGTCGCTCCGCGAGCGGGTGCTGCGCGACGGCCCTGCCTGGCTGGCCCCGGCGCTGATCCTGTGGACGCTGCCGTTCCTGTGGATCGGTGTGAGCATGACGCTGCGCCGGGCCGTGGACGCCGGACGCTCGCCGTGGTTGGCACTGGTCTTCTTTGTCCCGTACCTGAACTACGCGGTGATGCTGGCGCTCGCCGTGCTGCCGTCCCGGCCGCGGCCGGCCGGGTCGACCGCGGCCGCGCAGGGGATCGACTCCCGGCTCATCGCGGGGCTCCTGGGCGTGGCCGCGGCGCTCGCCATAACGATTCCGACGGTCGTGATCGGCGTGTACGTGCGCCGCCTCTATTCAGCGGGACTGTTCCTCGGCACGCCATTCACCATCGGATACATCAGCGCGTACGTCTTCAACGCGCACGGCGAACAGAGCATGCGCGAGACGATTCAGGTCGCGTTCCTCGGCGTGCTGATCGTCGCGGGCGCGATGCTCCTGTTCGCGTTGGAGGGCGTGGTCTGTCTCGCGCTCGCGTTCCCGCTGGCGGCGTTGCTCGCGATACCGGGGGCGGTTCTGGGGCGAGCGATGGCCCGGCGCCGCGCGGATCCGTCGTGGGGAGCCGGTGCGGCGGCGCTGCTCGCGCCGCTCGTGGTGTTGGCGAGCCCGGAGCAACGCGCGCCGCTGCACGAGGTCGTCACCGTGGTCGAGATCGACGCTCCGCCGGCAACGGTCTGGCGCCACGTGGTGACGTTTCCGAAGCTCGCGCCCCCCCACGAATGGTTGTTTCGGGTGGGCGTGGCGGCACCCATCGGCGCGCGGATCGAGGGCGCCGGCGTGGGTGCGACCCGCTACTGCGATTTTACCACGGGCAGCTTCGTGGAGCCGGTCACGGTCTGGGAAGAGAACCGGCGCCTCGAATTCGATATCGCGGCTCAGGCGCCCCCCATGCGGGAGTTGAGCCCCTACCGGGAAGTGAACCCGCCGCACCTCGCCGGGTACTTCCGAGCGACCCACGGTGTGTTCCGGCTCATTCCATTGCCGGGCGGTCGCACCCGGCTCGAGGGACGGACTCGTTACGTGGTCGAGATGTTCCCGCAGAGCTACTGGACGCTCCCGGCCGGTTTGATCATCGGGGCGATCCATACGCGGGTGCTCCGGCATATCCAAGCACTGGCTGAGGAGGCAGATCACCCATGAGACAGACCGTCCTCTGGGCCGTATTCGCCGCCTTTGTCGCATGCCAGCGGGTGGACAACACCCCGCAGGCGTCGCAATCGCCCGGCGCCGCGGACACGGGGAAGGCATCGGCGGCTCCCGTAGCCCCGGCGGCCCCGACGTCTCCTCCCACGCCCGCGGCCACGAAGGTGGCGGTGGTGGAAGGCTTCCTCACACCCGAATCCGTGAAGTACGACACGGGGCAGGACGTGTACTTCGTCTCGAACATCAACGGCGGGCCGTTGACGAAGGACAACAACGGCTTCATCAGCCGCGTGCGGCCGGACGGCGCCATCGAGAACCTGAAGTTCGTCGAGGGGGGGCACAATGGCGTGATCCTGAATGCCCCGAAGGGAATGGCGCTCCGCGGCGATACGCTGTGGGTGGCGGACATCGACGTGGTGCGGGCCTTCGACGCGAAGACGGGCGTGCCGCGCGACAGCGTGAGCCTGGCGAGCCTGGGAGCGGTCTTTCTGAACGACATCGCCGCCGCCCCGACCGGCGCGCTCTATATCACGGACACCGGGATCCGCTTCGACGACGTGGGCAACATGCTGCATCCCGGCCCCGACCGCGTCTTCCGCATCGGGCCGGATCGGCAGGTGACGGTGGCCGTGCGCGGCGACACGCTGGGTCGCCCGAACGGGATCACGCTCGACTCCGTGGGCAAGCGGTTGATCATCGTGCAATTCGGCGGCCGCTCGATACTGGCGTGGAAGCCTGGCGAGAAGGCGCCGACCGTGATCGCGAAGGGCCCAGGTGGATTCGACGGGGTGGAGGTCGCGGGGGCCAGGCTCTTGGTCTCGAGCTGGGCCGATTCGACGGTGTCGAGTTACGAAACCGGCCAGGAGGTCAAGATCATCACCGGCGTGCCGAGTCCCGCGGACATCGGTTATGACGCGAAGCGGAAGCGGGTCTTGGTCCCGATCCTTTCGGGAAACCGCGTGGAGATCTGGCAGCTGCCTTAGGGACTACTCCTAACGACTAGCCTACGAGAATCTCGCCGTGGGCGATCGGCTGCTTATAGACGAACCGCTTGCCGGCGTAGTTCCGGAGGATGACTCGATCGTCCTCGATGGACTCGACGTACTCCGGGAGGAGGGGGATCTTGCCCCCACCCCCCGGTGCATCGATGACGAAGTGGGGCACCGCCAGGCCTGACGTCCACCCGCGGAGCGCCCGGATGATCTCGAGCCCCTTCTCGACCGTCGTGCGGAAGTGCTCCGCCCCCGCCACCTGGTCGCACATATAGATGTAGTAAGGCCGCACCCGCGCCGCGAGCAGCCGCTGCATGAGCCGCTTCATCACTTCCGGATCATCGTTCACGCCCTTTAACAGGACGGTCTGGCAGCCGAGGGGGATGCCGGCATCGGCGAGCCGGCCGAGCGCCTGGACGGCGGCGGGCGTGAGCTCGTCGGGATGATTGAAATGCGTGTTGATGTAGAGCGGGTGGTACCGCTTCAGGATCTCGCACAGCTCGGGGGTGATGCGCTCGGGCAGATGGCACGGCACACGGCTGCCGATGCGGATGACCTCGATGTGTGGGATCGCGCGGAGGCGACGGCATAGCTCGTCGATCCGCCGGTCGGAAAGGAGCAGCGGATCACCACCGGACATGATCACGTCGCGGATTTCGGTGTGCTGCTCCAGGTATCGGAAGGCGGACTCGAGCTGCGTCATCGGAATCTTCTCTGGATCACCCACCTTGCGGCGGCGCGTGCAGAAGCGACAGTACGACGCGCACACCGGCGACACGAGAAATAGCGCCCGATCGGGATAGCGATGTGTGATGTTCGGCACCGGTGAATCGGCGTCCTCGGCGAGCGAGTCCACGAGGCCGTCGCGCACGTCGAGCTCCTGAAGGTCGGGCACGTACTGCCGCCAGATCGGGTCGCCCGGTGCCTGGATCAAGTCCACCATGGCGGGCGAGATCCGGAACTCGAAGTTCTCCGCCGCCTGGCGGAGGCGCTCGAGGTCGGGGAAATGCGCGGGGCCGAACTTGGCCACGAGCGCCTCGAGCGATGCGATGCTTCGCTTACGCAGTAGCTCCTGCCAGGACTCCATGGGTCAGGTCCTTGAGATAGATCACCAGGTCGTCGCCCGGGGCGTAGTACCCCGGAAGGCAAGCCGCCCGGGCGTAGCCGCGCCGCTCGTAGAAGGCGCGCGTCGGCCCATATTCGGCCCGCGAGGACGTCTCGACGACGATCAGACGTCCCTGGTCCATCCTCAGGGTGCCTTCGACTGCCTCGAGCAGTTGTGTCCCCACACCCTCGCCTTGACGCGGAGGGTCTACGACGATCCAGTAGAGGTCGAAGGTGCCGGTGGTGCCGGGCGTGGGCCCCCAGCAGGCGAATCCGATAAGCGCGTCATTCGCGTACGCGCCGAGGAAGCGATAGTCGTCGTCCCCCGCGAGGGCCTCGTCGAGCAGGTCCAGGGCGATGGCGACTTCCTCCGGCCGGAACAGGCCGGTGGCCGCCGTGAGCCGCTCAAGCGGTCCGCGTTGCGCGCGGCCGACGGGACGGAGCGAGCAGCTCACGCGCCGCCTTGGCGCCCTGCGCTTCGCGGAGCGCCACCTCGGCGATCCGGCGTACCAGCTCCGCGTAATCCCAGCCCGCCACGCGCGCCATGCGCGACAGGCCGGCGTCGTCGTTCAGGTCCGGATTGGGATTCACTTCGAGCACCCACGGCCGGCCCTGGTCGTCGACGCGGAGGTCGACCCGCCCGTACCCCTTTCCCTGCATGGTGCGCCACGCGATCTCTGCCATCCGGACGAGGCGGTCGGCGAGCTTCTGGGGAATCGCGGCGGGGCACACCGGCACCGAGCCGAGGTCGTCGAGCGAGCCGATCTCCCACTTCCCGGCGTAGGTGAGAATCGGCCACGCCCCCTCGGGCATGCGGCCGAAGTCGATCTCCGAGATGGGGAGCACTCGGTTCCCGACGAACCCGACGTTGAACTCCCGGCCGGCGATGTACTCCTGGACCAGGACGTCGTCGAACTGCTCGGTCATCGCCGCCACGCGGGCGCGCAGCGACTTCCGGTCGCTCACCACGGAGCCGCGGTCGAGCCCCGCGCTCGCGTCCTCCGCCGCCGGCTTCACGATGGCCGGCAGCGGGAAGTCGTCCTCGATCTTGCCCTGGGCCACGGTCCACCGGGGGATCGAGAGGCCCGCCTGTTTGAGCAGGGCGTTCGCGATCGGCTTGCGGCGACACGCCGCGATAGTCCAGAGGCTCGCCCCAGTGACCGGGATCCCGGCGAACTCGAGCGTCCCGATGACGTGCTCTTCCCATTCGCTCTTGCCGTGCACGCCTTCGCACAGGTTGAACACGAGGTCGGCGCGCCGCGCCAGCTGGAACCAGCGCATGTCGTGGCGCACGGGCACTTTGCGGAGCTGGTGCCCCATCGCGCCAAAGATCGCGCCGATTTCGTCCACGGCCTTCATGACGCCGCGGATGTCCTCCGGTGTCCAGTCCTCGGCGCCGGGATCGAAGAGGATGGCGATTCTCACGCTGATGCCGTCGCGGGTTGCCGTAGGGGCAAGGCGTGCCTTGCCCCTACGCCAACGTCGACCGTGATATCCCGCCCCGTAATGCGCCGCCACGCGATCCGGACCACCTCCTGGATCAGCTCGTCGTAGGCGAACCCGGCGGCGCGCGCGGCCTTCGGGAAGCACGAGTTCATGGCCGGGTCGGGAATGACGCCGGGCAGCGGATTGAGCTCGAGAATGTTCGGGACGCCGAAGCGATCGACCCTGAGGTCCACCCGGCACCAGTCGCGACACCCCAACGCGTGATACGCGTCCAGGGCGGTGCGCTCCAGTTCACGGTACAGCGCGGCCGGCACGGGCGCGGGGCACTGGAAGATGGCGAGCGGCGCCTCCGGCCGGTCCCAGACCCATTTCGCCTCGTAGCCGTAGACCGGCGCCGCCCCGTGTGGCAGCGTCGAGAAGTCGAACCCGACGACGGGCAGGCAATACGCTTCCACGCCGTTCCCGAGGATGGCGACCGTGAACTCGGGGCCCGGCAGGTAGGTCTCGATGAGCACGGGCTCAGCGTAGCGCTCCAGCAGGAACCCAACGCGCTCGTGGAGCGCCTGCGGGGTGGCGCACAGGTTGGTCGTGAACACGCCCTTGCCCGATCCCTCGGCGATGGGCTTCACGAACACGGGAAACGGCAGCGCCATCCGCTCCAGGCCGGTGAGGGCGTCGACACAGATGAACGGCGCCGTGGGCACGCCGCGGTACGCCAGGGTCTCCTTCGTACGCCCCTTGTGGAGAGAAAGGGCCAGCGTGAGCGGGTCGGAGCCGGTGTAGGGAACGGCCAGGTACTCACAGATGGCGGGGACGAGCGCCTCGCGGCTCTGGCCGTGGAGACCCTCGGCCATGTTGAACACGAGATCCGGTCGGGCGAGGGCGAGGTTCTGCGGCAAGTACTGATCGGCTTCGAGTCGGATGACGCTGCCGAAGAGACCGAGAGCCTGCTCCACCGCAGCGATTGTGGATGGATCGTCCCACTCAGCGAACGCGTCGTTACTGCTGTCGAGCGCCTTGGCGGACGCGGACTCGGGTTTTTCGTTGTATGCGAGACCTATTCGCATGTGGTCTCGGGTTGCCTCCTACAAAAAAGGCCGCTCGTGCGGTCTGTGAATCGAAAGTCGTTGTCGAGTAGAGAATAAGGAAGACCGCAGCGATGCGCAATAGGGAATTTGAAAATTTTTTTCGTGTGTCGACGCGTCAGACTTTGTGAAACGCGACGCGCGCCGAGTCCTGTTTGTCGTCGCCGACGTAGATCTCGAAGTCGGAGAAGAGCGCGGGCGCTTCATGCTGCAGGAGGCGAAGACACGCGATCCCCATGCGCCGGATCTCGAGCTCGGCGCCCTCGCTGGTGCGAAGCTCGAGCATGGTGCGCCACGCGCGCGCGTTCGCCGACACGACGATCTTCACCTCGGTCGCGTTGGGGAGCACACTGCGTGCCGCTTCCCGTGCCACCTTGCGCCGATGCACCTTGTCCGTGATCCACGCGTAGCGTTGCATCAACGCCTCGACCGCGCGGACGTACGCTGCCTGGGCGTCCGCGACTTCCTTTTCCCATTCCGCTTCGAGCGCCGGGTCACCGTCGATCGCGGGCGGCAGGACGAACGCCGCGTGCGACTCGTCCACGTAGCGCTGGGAAAGCTGCGAGTAGCCGAAGCCGGCTCGATGCCGCACCAGCTCGTGCGAGCAGGAGCGCGAGATCCCCTCGATCAGGAGCACGTACACGGCGTGCTCCAGCACCGAGCCGTGGCCCTGCTTCTTGATGTTCTCCAGGTACTCGGCGGTCGACCGGCTCGCCGGGTTGTGCTGGCTCATGTAGCAGATCCGGCCGGCGAACTCCGCCAGGCGCTCTCCGGCGGAGGACGGTCCCTGCCATTGCACCCGCAGATGCTCCGGCTCCAGGAACTCGGGGCGGGCGATGAGCGTGACGCGGGGAGCGCGAAAGATTTCCATGGAGCCGGTATCAGGTGCTCGGTGTCGGGTGTTCGGTGGTGGTCTCGGCCAGCTCGCTCTTCGGGGTCGCCCAGCCGCCCGTTCGCTCGATCTCTCGCAGCCGCGCGGCGATGTCGTCGGGAACGGGGGCCGCGGCTGGACCCACTTTCAAGTCGGCCAGGGGCGTCCAGTCAGGCGCGGGGATTATAACACCCGGATTGAGCATGCCGCGGGGGTCATAATCTCCCTTGAGGTCGCGAAACAGCGCCATCACCTCGGTGCCGTAGAACCGCCCGAGCAGGCCGGCCCGCAGCCGGCCGACCCCGTGCTCGCCGCTCGGGGTGCCTCCGAGCGCCAGCAGGAGATCGGCCGCGTCGCCGTACAGGCCCGCGAGCGCGTCGCGCCATCCGGCGGTCGTCACGTCGGGGAGCGCATTGACGTGCACATGGCCGTCCCCCGCATGCCCGAAGATCGCGACGGGTACGTCCCGCCGGCGAGCGGCTTCCCGAATCCCGGTGACGTACGCGCCGAGCCGCTCCAGCGGCACACAGCCGTCCTCGATCACCTGCAGCGAGCGGCGCGTCTCCGGAAGGCGGGCCAGCGCCGGGCTCGCCATGCGGCGGACCGTCCACAGCGCCTCGAGGCCCGCGCGATCGACGGCCGTGGCCACGTGCGCCGTGAAATCCCGCAAGCCACGGACGGCGTCCCCAACCACGCCCCGCGCCGCCGCTTGGGTATCCCGCTCGAACTCGACCAGCAGCAGACCCTCGAGCCCGTCGGGAAGCCCGGTGTCGCCCGCGTCCTTGACGAAATCGAGCAAGGTGCGGTCCAGCAGCTCCACGGCGGAGGGGTTCAACGCGACGAGGTAGGGCACGGCTTCCACGAGCTGTTCGAGGGCACGGAACCCGAGGGCCACACCCGCCGCGTCGGTGGGGATCGGCGCGAGCCGCCATTCGACCGCCGTGATGAACGCGAGCGTTCCCTCAGAGCCGATGAAGAGATCGAGCTCGTCGCCCGAGTCGGCGAATCGATCCAGGGCGTAGCCGGCCGAGTTCTTCCGTGTTTTCGGAAAGTGGGCTTCGACGAGCCGTCGTTGGTCCGCTGACAGGGCAAACCTCTCCCCACTCCCCTCTCCCCGTTTGACCTGCCGCGCTTCCCCATCCGCGCCGATGATGTCGATGGCTTCGACCCAGTTGCGCACGCTCCCGCACCGCACGGAGCGGGGGCCCGCGGCGTTGGTGGACGCCATTCCGCCGCACGACGCGAACGCACCCGAGGAGGGATCGGGTGGAAGCCGCAGGCCGAAGGGCCGCGCGGCGGCCGTCAATTCCGCCCAGGTGGCGGAGGCGCCCGTCCAGACGGTTCGGCGGGACCAGTCGGGCGCGATCCAGCGGAATCCCTGGCTGAGATCCACCACCACACCGTGCCCTACGTTGCCCCCCGGCATGCCGCTCCCCGCCCCTCGGGGCACCAACGGCACGCCGCCCTCGGCCGCCCAGCGGACCAAACGTTGCAATTCTTCGACACCGCGTGGGACGGCTACCCCCGCCGGGAGAATGCGGTACACGCCGGCACCCTCGGCGTAGGCCGCACGCATTCTGGCGTCGGTTGACACGCTGGGATCGAGCACGCGGGGAAGAGCGACGGGCACGGTGGAAAGTACCATGGGTCGTCTCAGCTTGACACCGTCGGAGGCGCGAGTGAAGCTTGACGCGCAATGATCACCGACGCGCCGCGCGCCCAGCTCATCCACATCGAAACCGACCGCCGCCTCGGCCACGAGTGGGACGAGTGGGACGGACGGCCGCTTCCCAAGAACGGGGACTTTTCGGCGCCGCACGGACTGTTCTTCCGGTTCGGGGCGCTGACCTTGGCACTCGTGCTCGGCCTGGGTGCCGCCCTCATCTACGTGCTGAGCCCACGGCTCGGGGCGCTCTGGTCCAGACTCCCGGGGGTCCTGTGGTTCGGGCTGGGCGCCGTGGGCGCCGCCAGCTGGCTCTGGTTCGGCCTCCTCCTGCTTTCCTTCTATGGAAGCGTGCTGCTGCTCCCGGAGGCGTGGCTCGAGCGCGGGCCCTACCTCCGGCTCATGAACCTGACGTCCTACGTCTCCCGAGCGTTCGCTAAACGGGACTGGGTGGAGCACGCGGCGATCGACGTGTACAACGCGCTCGCGGAACGTCGGCGACGCACGGTCGGCAAGGGTGAGCTCCTGGTACTCATCCCCCGTTGCCTGTCCAAACAGGCGCTCGATGGCGTGCTCGCCATCGCCGGCCGCTACGAGGTACCCGTGTTCGTGGCGACGCGGGGCCAGCTGGCGCGACGGGTGATCCGAGAGCGCCGGCCACGGGCGGTGGTGGCGGTGGCCTGCGAGCGCGACATGATGACCGGACTGCGCGACGTGGCCGGGCGCCTGCCGGTGTTGGGCCTTACGATGCGTCTCCCCAACGGGCCCTGTCGGGACGCCGTGCTCGACCTCGATGTGATGGAGCGCTGGGTGAAAGGGTGGATCCGCGCTTAGCTGCCTTGGGCGGCCTTCGGCACGCCGAATCGCTTCTTCAGTTTCTCCAGCAAGCTCATGGCAATCTTGTAGCCCTCGTCATCCTTGGAGAGGATCACCTCGAGGTCCCGCTCCGTCTTTGAGGGGTCGAAGCGCGGGCGGTACACCGGCTCCACGGTGAGCCGAGTCTGACCGGGGACCCAGGGATCCGCCCAGAACCGGAGTTTGACGGTCGCGTCGAGGTCGTGAATCTCGCGCTCATGATGAGCCGAGCGGTGCGTTTTCGTGTCGTACCACGCCGTTTCGACGAACCCGTCCCGCACATTGAGGTGCGCCACCTCGAGGCTCTCCGCGCGCACGAGGCTGTCGATGCCGAGGGTGACCGGCTCGGGCCTCGCATTGAGCGTGACCACCGGGGCTCGGCGATCGGGGAAGAACGGCGGGCGCGTAGTGATGGGGGTGCAGGAGGCAAGAAACAGGAAGGCGACGGAATGACGGAAAGACGGAAAGTGGATGCGTAACCATCCAATGCGTCCCCGTTCCGTCCTTCCGTCGTTCCGTCGCATTTTCAGTGTTCGTGCGGCGGAGTTCCAGACGGGTGCGCATGCGCCTTCGCTGTATCCGCATGCTCGTGTTCGTCTTCGTCGGCTTCGCCCGCCTCATGGTGGTGCCCTGCCGCGCGGTCCTTCATCTCCGTTTCCATGGTGGCGTTGCGGATGCCCGCGGCGTGCTCGAACATGAGCTTGCCCCCGAGGACGCCGGTCCAGATGATGGTGACGAACCCGGCAACGCTCAGCGCCCGCAGGGCAGCTTCCTCGCGGCTCGTGACCTTCGCCCGCCGGAACAGCCGCCAGGCGAGCACGGCGGTGAAGATCCCCATCGTCGTGAGCGCGAGGGTCTCGTGCGTCTCCATCAGCTCGTGAATCGCTTCGCCATGCTCGATGACGTCTTCGGCCTGGAGGCCCGCGATCACCGCGATCCAGCCGCCGATCACGCCCGCCCAGAGCGTCCAGAGGGCCGCCGCCTTGAGCGACTCGCGCTTGGTGAACCAACCCGCGAAGTCGAATAGGACCGTCACGAACAGAAGCGCCGCGGGGAGGTCGTTTACCGCCGCGTGAAAGCGTGGCCAGTCATAGCCGAACATGCCGTTTGATTCCTCGCTGGTTGGAGTGAGTCGTCGGAGCGCTCAGACGCCGAGGTCCTGCACCCTCGGCGGATCGACGGAGTAGTCGTAGAAGCCCTTGCCGCTCTTGCGGCCGTTCATCCCAGCGAGGACCATGCGCTTCAGGAGCGGCGGCGGCGCGTACCGCTGCTCGCGGTACTCGGCGAACATGATCTCCGCGATCTTGTACGTCGTGTCGAGCCCCACGAAGTCGAGCAAGGTGAGGGGGCCCATCGGATAACCGCAGCCGAGCTGCATCGCCTTGTCGATATCGGGCACACTCCCTACGCCGCGCTCGACCGCCCGGATTGCGTCGAGCAGGTAGGGCACGAGCAGCAGGTTCACGATGAAGCCCGAGTTGTCCTTCGCCGCCACGGCCTCCTTGCGGAGCGAGGTGGCGAACCCGAAGGCGCGCCGGAACGTCTCCTCCGAGGTGGTCACCGTGCGGACCACCTCGACGAGTGGCATCAGCGGCACCGGATTGAAGAAATGGAGGCCCACGAAGCGGTCAGCACGTTTCGTGGCGGCCGCCATCGCGGCGATCGTGAGACTCGATGTGTTCGACGCGAAGATCGTGGCTGGGCCGCACAGAGCGTCGAGCTCCTTCCACAGGCCGTTCTTGAGATCGAGATCTTCCGTGACCGCTTCGATCACGATGTCGCAGGGCTTGAGGTCGGACGTATTGGTGGTGAAATGGAGCCGCTTGAGGGTGGCGTCACGGTCCGGCGCGGTGAGCTTCCCCTTCTCCACGAACTTGGCGAGCGATTTCTCTATCCCGCCGCGCGCCTTGTCCCAGATGGCCTGGGACACGTCGCGCACGGTCGTGTCGTACCCCGCCATGGCCGCGGTCTGCGCAATGCCGCTGCCCATGAGGCCGCACCCCAGGACCCCAACCCGTTTGATGTCGCTCATTGTCTCGCTCAGATGATTTCGAACGTCTTGCGAATCTCGTCGGCAATGCGGACGAACGCGCCCGCGCGGGGCCCTGCGATCTGCCGTCCCGGCCGGATCTCGCCTCGCTCCAGCCGGTCGAGCACCTGCTCGAGTCCCACGTGGACGCGCTCATTGTCATGGCGGTGGCGGCGGGCGACACCGATGGCGGCCGCCCACGCCGCCACGGGCGGTACGAGCGACCAGGGCGCCAGGGCGCCGAGAATGGGCACGACGCCGGCGAGCGCCAGGCCGAACGCCGTCAGCGCCGCGGCCCCCCAGAGCCGCTGCGCCCGCTGGCCGCGGACGCTCGCCGTGAGGCGAACGTGGCAGAAGCCGGCCTCGAGCGGCGTCACCTGGCCGGCCACCTCGGTGGCGCGGGCGAGGGCGAAGCTCTTGCCGCCGGCGCCGAGTGCCCGCTGGATCGAAGCGAAGGCGCCGATGCGCGGCTCCCATGTGGTGTGATCGGCGTAGCGACGCTTCACCTGCAGCGATTCCTCACTCTCCATCCAGCTCGAGAGGGCCCGCTCGACGTCCTGGCGCTCTCCGGGCACGACGCGCTCGGCCACGATCGTCGCCGGCCCGGCGAGCCATGCCAACGCACCGCGCGTCTCCGGCGCGACGCTCCGCGTGCGTTCCTCGAGCATTGCCTGACGGAGGTAGCGAGCGGGAATTCCTACGTCGTTGCCGAGGGCGAGCAGCTCGGGCTCGGTGAGTCCCTCGCCGATGTCGTGCTCCCCGGCCTGCAGCTCCGCCGCGCGCTGGATGATGCGCTCGAGCGCCTCCCGGCGGATCAACTCTCCCGGCATCCTTAGACCTCGGCTTTCGCCTTGGCCGGCGCGGCGGGGAGGGTTTCACCCGAGGTCTTCTCGGGGAGCGCTGCGGCCGCAGCCCGTTTGCTCACGCCTTCGAGGAATCCCCGGAACAGCTCGAGCGGCAAGGGGAAGATGGTGGTCGAGTTGTTCTCTGACGCGATTTCCGTCACGGTCTGGAGGAAGCGGAGCTGGATAGCCGCGGGCTCGGACCCGATAATGTGGGCGGCTTGGGCGAGCTTTTCGGACGCCTGCAGCTCGCCCTCGGCGTTGATGACTTTGGCCCGGCGTTCGCGCTCCGCTTCAGCCTGCCGCGCAATCGCGCGCTTCATCTCGGGCGGCAGGTCCACGTCCTTCACTTCTACGGCCGAGACCTCGATGCCCCAATCCTCGGCTCGTTTGTCGATGATGTTCTTGAGGATGTTGTTGATCTTCTCCCGGTTCATCAGGAGCTCGTCCAGCTCCGTCTCGCCGAGCACCGACCGGAGCGTCGTCTGGGCCAGCTGGCTCGTGGCGTAGAGGTAATTCTCGACCCCGATCACCGCCTTCACCGGCTCCTTCACGCGCATGTAGAGGACGGCGTTCACCTTGATGGAGATGTTGTCGCGGGTGATCACGTCCTGGGGCGGGATGTCCAGCGCGACTACGCGCAACGACACCGTCTGCGTCTTGGCGAAGAGCGGTGGCACATAGATGAGGCCTGGTCCCTTGGCACCCCACGAGCGACCGAGGAAGAAGTACACGGCGCGCTCGTACTCGCGCAGCACCTTGAGACCACCGAACAGATACAGCGCCAGGATGCCGAGACCTGCCGTCACGAAGACGTCCATAGCGAATCCCTTCAGGCCGCGAAGGCCTCGACGATCACCGCGGCACCCTGCCCGCCGCCGATGCACGCCGAGCCCAGGCCGAAACGCTTCTTGTCGCGGCGGAGCGCGTGGAGGAGGTGGATCGTGATGCGTGTCCCGGTCGCGGCGAGCGGATGACCGATCGCAATCGCACCACCGTGCACGTTGGTCTTCTCACGGTCGAGCCCGAGCTCCTTCTCGACGGCGAGGTACTGCGGCGCGAACGCCTCGTTCACTTCGACCAGGTCCATCTGCGCGAGCGTCATCCCGGCCTTCTGGAGCGCCTTGCGGGCTGCGGGCGCGGGCCCGATGCCCATGTACTTGGGCTCGACGCCGGCGACGGCCCACGAGACCAGCCGGCCGAGCGGCTTGAGACCGTGCGCCTTGGCGTAGTCGGCGCTCGCGATCACCGTGGCGGCCGCGCCGTCCACGATCCCCGACGCGTTCCCCGCCGTCACGAGTCCGTCCTTCTTGAAGTACGGCTTGAGCGACAGCAGGACGTCGAGCGTCGTGTTGGGCCGCATGTGCTCGTCGGCGCGGAATTCGACCGTTTCGCCCTTCTTCCCCTTGATCGGCACCGGCACCACCTCGTCCTGGAATACGCACGCGTCCCAGGCCTGTTTCGCGCGCCGCTGCGAAGCGAGCGCCACCTCGTCCACTTCCTTCCGGTTCAGCTTGTACTTCTCGGCGAGCCCCTCGGCGGTCTCGGCCATGGAGAGTCCACACTGGGGATCCTTGAGCGCCTCCCACAGCAAGTCCTCGAGCGGAGCGGGGCCGAGCCGGAGGCCCCAGCGGGCGCCGCGCACCACGTGTGGCGCCTGGCTCATCGACTCCGTGCCGCCGGCGAGCACCGCCTGCGCCTCGCCCAGCATGATGAGCTGCGCCCCCTGCGTGATCGCCTCGAACCCCGACCCGCAAAGCCGGTTGACCGTGACCGCGGGGACTTCGATCGGGAGACCCGATTTGAGCCCCACGTGCCGGGCGCAATAGATCGCGTCCGCGGAAGTCTGGAGCGCGTTGCCGAACACCGAGTGACCGATCTCGCTCGCCGGGACGCCCGAGCGCTCGAGCGCGTGCTTCCCGGCCACCGCGCCCAGCTCTATGGCCGACAAATCCTTGAGCGTACCGCCGAACGTGCCGAAACCCGTGCGGACGCCGGACAGAAAGACGACGTCGGTATTGGAACCCTGAGTTTTCATTGGGGAAAGCTCCACGTGAGACAGAGGGGAATATCGGCGGGATGGAGGGGGGGCGGTAGGGCGGCGGGAACGGGAGGTGGCCGTAGATTCATGCGGATGAAGGCGTTCGAGACGCACGACGCGACGGACATCGCCCGAATCAGCGTGTTCTTCGGGCCGCCGTGCCTCATCATCCTTTCGGCCGCCTGGTTCTTCCTGCTTGCCAAGGGCTTCATTTCGCCCCGGACGTTCGTGTTACTGATCGTCGCAAACATTCCGATCACCGTGGGCGGCGTGGTCGTCATCTTTCTCGGTGTGCGGACCACGGCGGTCGGAGTCGCGCACATGGCTACCGCAGCGGGGAACATCCCGCCGCCCCCCAGCTACCCGAATCAGGACGTGCTTATAGCCCAGGGCAAGTACGTCGAGGCGGCGGAGTACTTCCGAGACCACATTCGGATCGCGCCCGAAGACATGGACGCCCGGCTCCGCCTGGCGGACCTCCTTGAGCGCCACCTGGGAGACCTCGCTGGAGCGGAACAACAGTTTCTCGCGGTACGCCGGCTGGGCAACGAGCCCCGTCTCGAGGTTCCGGTGACCAACGGCTTGATCGATGTATATCGGAAGCGGGGCCGACGCGCGCTGCTCAAGTCGGAGTTGGCGCGTCTGGTCGAGCGGCAGCGCGGCACACCACTCGGTGAGGGTGCCGCGCGCGAGTTACGAGAGCTCGAGGCGGCCGACGGCAGCGGGTGACCGTCAGTACCCCGCCGCCATTCCGTCCTTTCTCGGGTCTGAGCCCGCGGCCCAACCGTGCGCGAGTCGGAGGATGGCCTGCGCGCCGCCAAATGCCACCGTGCGCTCGTCCACGATCACGTGTCCCAGGCCGGAGAGGGTTCGCCGCACGTCGTCGCCAATCGGTGCCTCGAGGGCCACGCGCCGGCCGTTCAGGTGGCGGAAACGTGGGGCGTCCACGGCATCCTGCAGGTCCATTCCGAAGACCAGCAGATTGAGCAGCACCTGCACGTGACCCTGCGGCTGCATCGAGCCGCCCATGACCCCGAAGCTCATCCACGGCTGCTCGATGCCTTGCGCGTCGGGCTTCGTGACGAACGCCGGGATGATGGTGTGGAAGGGACGCTTGCCTGGTGCGACGGTGTTCGGCAGCCCTTCGTCAAGCGTGAAACCTGCCCCGCGGTCTTGCAGCGCGAACCCTGTTCCCGGCACGACGACGCCCGAGCCGAATGCATCGAACAGGGAATTAATGAAGGAGACCATGTTGCCCGCGCTGTCCGCGACGGTCAGGTAGATGGTTTCGCTGGCCGTCAGCGCCGCTCCTGGATCAGGCCGATCGGCAGCACGATGGGAATCGATCTGCGCGCGCCGCGCCGCGATGAAACGGTCGTCGAGCAACGCGGAGGCAGGCGTGCGCATCGCCGCTGGCTCGCCGACGTAGCGGGCGAGGTCAGCGAACGCGAGCTTCTTCGATTCAATCAAGAGATGGAGATAGGCCGCGGAGTTATGCCCCATGGCGCGGAGGTCGTAGGGCTCGAGCATCCGCAGCATCTCGAGCGCCGCGATGCCCTGGCCGTTGGGTGGCAGCTCCCACACGCGGTACCCCTTGAACGGAACCGAAATCGGCTCGACCCACTCGGGGCGATGGTTGCGCAGATCATCGATGGTGAGGTAGCCGCCGAGCTTTTGGACGCCCGTCACGATGCGTTGCCCCAGTTCGCCTCC
This sequence comes from Gemmatimonadales bacterium, assembly GCA_035577025.1. Classification (GTDB taxonomy): domain Bacteria; phylum Gemmatimonadota; class Gemmatimonadetes; order Gemmatimonadales; family GWC2-71-9; genus AG41. The sequence goes on along the minus strand of DATLVU010000102.1, from coordinate 15,896 downwards.
GTACAGAGCGGCGGGACCCTGCGCCGCGATCAGGCGGAAGCTTTGGGCCAGATCGTGGTTCGTGAACCATTCGCCCGCGTGGGGAGCACGGGAGCCGTCGACCAGGAAGGTGGATCGGGCACCCTCGTCTCGGGCGAGCCTCGCCGCTTCGCTGGCCCAGTCCTGCGCGATGATGGGCGTGACCGGGAACCCATCGTCGGCGTACCCGATCGCGGGCGCGAGCGCTTGCGCCAGCGTGATCGTGCCGAATCGATGCAGCAGGGCATCCCAACCGGAGAGCGCCCCGGGAACGGTCACGTCCTCGACGCTCTCGCCGGGCATCGTCTTGTGCCCGCGCGCCAGCAGGGCATCGCGCGTCATCAGTGCGCCGGCGCGGCCGCTCGCGTTCAGGCCGTAGAGTTTTCGGTCCCTTGCCGACCACACGATCGCGAACATGTCGCCGCCGATGCCCGTCATCATTGGCTCGGTGACGTTGAGCACGGCCGCAGCTGTCACGGCGGCGTCGATCGCGTTGCCGCCGCGCTCGAGCACCGCCAGGCCGGCGGCCGTGGCGAGCGGCTGGCTGGTGGCAATCATGCCGTGCGGCGCGTAGACCGTTGAGCGGTGGGCCATGGTGGTGGGGCGGGGTTCCTGGGCGGACGAGAGGGCGCTCACACAGGCGAGCGCGGCGGCTAGCGGAAGAGCGCGTGGCACCATGCGGGGAATATGGCCACACTCTGCCTGCTTCGCAGTTACGCCGCCCGCCCCTTCTTCCACGCGAAATACGCCCGCCACCCGTAGTACGCCGGTAACCCCGTGGCGACGATCCCGAGCCCGATCAAGGCCTGCACCGGCCGTGCAATGACCGTGTTGACGACGACCGCGCCCGCGGCCGCGATGAACAGTGCGGGAGTAAAGGGATACCCCGGCACGCGGTAGGGACGCGGCAAGTCCGGCCGCCGTCGCCGCAGCACGAACAGGCTCGCCGCCGCGAGCGCCGCGAAGATCCAGCTCGCGAACACCACGTACGTGAACAGCTGCTCGAACGTCCCGCTCAGCGCGAGCACCGCCGCCCAGACCGCGCTCGTCGCGACGGCGAGCGCCGGGGTGCCGAAGCGAGGATGCACCTCCGCGAGCGACTGGAAGAACACTTCATCCCTTGCCATCGCGAAGTACATCCGCGGTCCGGTGAGCGCGAGCCCGTTCGCCGCGCTGAAGATCGAAATCAGGATGACGAGGGTGACGAGCTTCGCCGCCCCGGCGCCGAACAGCGCGTGCACGACATCCGCGGCGATGCGGTCGGACGCCGCTACGCCCGACGCGCCGACCGCCGCGACGTAGCCGGCGTTGGCGGTCAGATAGATCACGACCAGCGCCGCCGTCCCGAGCCCGATCCCGCGCGCGAACGTGCGCTGAGGGTCCGCCGCTTCACCCGCGGAATTGGTCACGTTCTGCCAGCCTTCGTAGGCCCAGAGCACGCCCAGAAGGCCAACCCCGGCCGCGGAGAGCACAGGGACCGTGAGCGGCGTGGTAAACACGTGCGTGTCGGGACGGTGAAAGCCGTCGCCCAGCGCGAATCCGGCGACCGCGAGGGCGAAAATCGCTCCGACCTTGAGCCCCGTGCTCCAGTTCTGGACCGTGGCCGCGTGACGCACGCCGCGGATGTTCACGGCTGTGACCGCCGCGATCATCGCGACCGACGCAAGCTTGTGGGTGGTGGCGGTGAGGGGCAGCAGCTCGCCGAAATAGTTCGCGAACGCCACGGCGAGTGTGGCCGTCGAACCCGTGTTGATCGCAAGGAACAATGTCCAGCCGAGGAGGAACGCGGGCAGCCGCCCGAATGCCTCGCGAACGTACACGTAGCTCCCCCCCGCGTCGGGGAGCATGGCGCCGAGCTCGCCGAAGGTGAGCGCGCCGAGCAGCGCGAGCACGCTCCCGACGAGCCACACCACGAGCGCCACGCCGATGTCGCCGCCGGACTGACGCAGCACCGCCCCCGGCACGGTGAAGATGCCCGAGCCGATGGTGGTGCCGACGACGATGAGGACGAGATCGCGGAGTGTGAGGACGCGGGCCAGCTCCCGCGTCTTCCGTGCCGGGCTAGAGCTCGCGGGCAATGGCCTTCGCGACCTGGCTGGTGGTCGCCTTCCCGCCGATGTCGGGCGTGCGCACACCCGCGGCAAGAGTCTGCCTCACGGCGCCCTCGAGGTCGCGGGCCGCCTCGGGGTGGCCCAGCTGCTCGAACATCAGCGCGCCGGTGAGCACAGCCGCCATCGGATTCGCGACCCCCTTGCCCGCGAGCGACGGCGCCGAGCCGTGCACCGGCTCGAACAAGCCGGCCCGGCCGGGGTGCAGGTTCGCGCTGGCGGCGAGCCCGAGACCGCCGACCAGACCGGCACCGAGGTCCGACAGGATATCGCCATAGAGGTTGTTGGTGACAATGACCTGAAACCGCTCGGGCTCGCGCACCATCTCCATGGCGAGCGCATCGACGTACCGGTGTTCCGCTTCGATCCCGGCGAACTCGGCGGCGACGCGCTTGAAGGTATCCTGCCAGATCCGGTGCGCCGGCACCGCGTTCGCCTTGTCGCTCATCGTGACCCGGGTCTTGTCGTGTAACTTGGCCCACTGGAACGCCGCTCGGATGATCCGTTCAACGCCTTGCGCCGTGTTGATCTCCTCGGCGATGTACTCGTCGCCGTTTATCCTGCCGCGGCCGAGGTAGACGCCTTCGGTGTTCTCCCTGAAGATCACGAAGTCGATGTTTTTCTCCGACCTGAGCGGCGTAAGGGTGGGATGCAGCAGGCGCACGGGTCTGAAGTTGATGTACAGATCGAGTCGGAATCGTAGGCCCAGCAGGATGTCACGCGCGTGCTCGTTTCCAGGGACTCTGGGATCGCCGATCGCGCCCAGGAGGATTGCATCGACGTCGTCCCGGAGATGTTCGAACGCAGGTTGGGGGAGCGTCTCCTTCGTGCTGAGGTAATGATCGGCGCCGTAGGGGAGCCGCTCGAAGTCGAGCGTGAACCCGTGCTTCGCGGCCGCCCGCTCGAGGATCGGGATCGCGGGCTCGATGACCTCGGGTCCGATCCCGTCGCCGGCGATGACGGCGATCTTGTGGTCGTGCTTCACTCGAAGCCGGTCGCTCGCCCGCAACTCACGCAGTAGCGCCAACCCACGTCCACCTCGCCGCCGCAGGCGGGGCAGCGCAGCTCGCCGGAGGGCGGCTGCCCGCATTGGGGACAAAAATTGACCTTGCGGCTCCCCGGCAATGTCTCGCCGCAGTACGGGCACTGGCGTGGGGACTCACTTTGCTCGGCGAGCTCGAACGCCGCCCCGGAGAGCGGCGGCTTCTCGTCGTGCTCCGGGTCGTCCTGGTCCTCCTGACCGCCCTCGTCCGATGCGTCCGATGCCGAAAGTGGCGGCGGCGGCGGCGGTGCGAACGCCCGCTCGCCGCGCAGAAAGCGCTCGGCGGCGAGCCGGTTGAGGCTCAGAATTGCGTCCGGAAACTGGCGGAACAACGCGGTGTCGGGATTGGACTCGCTCGTCTCCCGCTGGAGCGCGTCGCGGACTTCGGCGGGCTCGAGCGCGGCGTAGCCCCGCTCGCCGGCGAGCAAGCGGAGCACGGCCATTTCGTAGTCCTGATGCGTCGCGACCTTCAGGATCGAGCGGTTCGATCGATACGGGACCAGCCGCTCGTAGACCTCGGACGCGGGGAACGGCACGGCGAGCCGGCCGGGGGCATCATCGGCCAGCACGCTCACCAAACGCTCGAACAGCCGATCCAAGTCGTCTGGCATTACCCCTTCCCGTTTCCCGTTCCCTGGCCTCTTGCGCTTCCCCGCCCGCTCACCGGACGATGATGACTCCCGTCATGAACGGATGTGGCGTGCAGTGATACGAATACGTGCCCGGCTTGTCGAACCGGTGGATGAATGAAGCGTTGGGCGGAATGAGCGGCGAGCCTGGCGCGACTTCGAAGGTCACCGTGTGCTCCACCGGGTCGCCGTTCACCCAGCGCACCGACTGCCCGGCGGCGATCCTCACGGTATCGGTCGCGAACTTCAGGCTCGAGATTCGGATCTCCGCCGCGAACGGCGTCCCGGCCGGTGCCCCGAGCGTGACCGATTTGGGCCGACCATGGAACCAGGGTGCGAACCGCTTGAGATGGATTGGAATGGTGAACTCGAACCCGTAGAGAATCTGGTTCGATCCCGATGGCGCGAACCCCACGGACGCTCCTTGGATTGTTGAACTCGTCGCATTACTCGCTTGGAACGAGAACGTGTGAGGAGACCCTGGAATCAACACGTTGAGCGCGACGCTCCACGCCGCCCGGTTATTGACCGGTGCGACGAACGACCCTAAGTCCGCGCTGACTCCGATGTACTGAGTAAAGCGCGCGATCACGCCGCCGGCGAGCGCCACTTGATGTTCGCCGATTCTACCGAGCTCGCGACTCACGCCCCGCCCGGCCCCCTGAAGCGTCAACCACCCGTGGGTCCAGTCTACCGCGACTTCGCCATCGACACTCTTTGCCAGGAGGTTGTATGCAGGTGTGAGCGAAAGCGAGAACCCCTCGCTGCCTTCGGTACCTACCGGTCGCCAGCGCGCGAACATTTCCGTTTCGTTGGTGGACTGAGCGTTTGCCCCAATCCCAACGAGGGACTTGGTCGCAAAACGGCCGCCGAATTCGACGCCGTGCCCGAACCCCGCCGCGAGGGTGAAGTTGGGGTAATTGATGACGGTGTGGGACGGGCCAGGTGCGACATAGAAACGGTGCAGAAAGTTGAATTGCACGACACCGCCATCCGCGACCCAGGTACCGCCCATGTTCGGGCCCCGGTACAGGAGCGACTGTGCGTTCAGCGACGGGGCAATGAGGATGAGCAGAGCCAACCAAACGCGCTTCATTGAAAACCTCCTGGAACTAGGCCGTCCGCCTTTCCAATCCGCAATCCGAAATCCGCAATTGACTACCGCCACTCGCGAACCCACTTATCGTACAGGACCGGGACCACGCCGCCCTGCTGCAGCACCTCGATGCCCGACGGGTCGCGATACGCTTTCCTAAAGAACACGTGCGTCACCCCGGAGTTGATGATCAGCTTGGCGCACATCACACAAGGCGACGCGCTGATGAAGACGACCTTGTCACGCGCGTTTCCCGGCGCCTTCACGAGCGCGTTCATCTCCGAGTGAATGCATCCACAACTGCCGGGAACGGCCGAATCACACCGGTTCGGCAGCCCGCGCGCGTTGCCGTTGTACCCGATCGCGAGGACGTTCTCGAGCGTCTGGTCGGTCACGACCGTGCCCACCTGGAGACGCGCACAGGTCGAGCGCTTCGCGAGCTCTTCGGCCATCCGCATGTACACCTCGTACAGGGGGATCCGCTCGACGGGCGGTGGAGTCGCGCCATCGGCGAGGACGTTCAGGAAGTGCGTATTGGCCTGCACGCCGTCCTTAGCGAGGCTCATGGATCTCCCGGTCGGGATCGTAGTCGGCATAGTGACCGCGCGCGCGCTGATGCTCGAGCCAGGTGTCGAACCCGGAAGGCACCAGCCCGTTGGATCGCTCCTGGCGTTCCGCGGCCCGGATTGCGAGATCGTTGGCGTATTCGTTCTTGGCGTGGCCCGCGTGCCCCTCGATCCAGCGCCACGTGACCCGGTGCGCGGCGGCCGCCTGCACGAGCTTCTGCCAGAGCTCCAGGTTCTCGAGCGCTCCGCCCTTCCGTTTCCATCCTCGCGCCTCCCAGCCCGCCACCCATTCCGTCATGCCCTTGATCAGGTACTGCGAGTCCGAGACGTACTCGACCAGAGCGTGCTGCCACTGCCGGCGAATCCACTCGAGCGCGGCGATCGCGCCCGCGAGGGCCATCTTGTTGTTGGTCGTTTGGGGAGAGTACTCGTAGAAGTCCCACCGCGCCACGCTGTCGCCCGCGGGCGCCTCGATCAGCGCGGCATTGCCGCCGGGACTCGGCTTGGAGCTGTCGTTTCCGAGACAGCTCTCGTCGGCATGGACCAGGACATGGGTGGTGGGCGCACCGGCCATGTCAGGGCTGAATGACCACCGGGATATCGGTGTGGCGGAGAATCTCCTCGGCGTGCGAGACGACCACCGCGCTGGGGCGGCCCTCCCGGTGACTCATGTGGGCACCCGCGAACAGGGCGTCGCACCGCGTGCGCTTGACGACGTTGGCGACGGCCACACCGGGCTTCCCCGGCTCGACGTGCGTGACGAACGGGACCCGCTGCATGGAGAGCGTCGCCTCGGCGACGCCCACCACCTTCAAGCCGGCCTCCCGGTCGTCGTTCGCATGCACGATGTGGACGGTGCTCTCGGCCACGGTCGCGAATTGCATCGCGAGCTCCAGCGCGCGGCGACTCGTGTCGCGCCCGTCGAAGGCGATGGCGATCGACCGCATCGGCGAGGGCAACCCGCCGCACACGATCACGCAGCGCTCCGCGATCTTGATCAGCGAGGCGACGGTCGGACCGAGCGCGTCGCCCTTGGTGGTGACGCCGCGGCGACCCACGAGCACGGCGTCCGCGGTCTTGGCGAGCTCGGCGAGCTCCACGTCGGCCTGCCCGGAGAGCGCCGTGATCTCGACCGCGAGGCCGGCCGCCATCACCCGTTCGCGCGCCCGGTCGAGCATCGCGGGACCGTCGGTCTCCCGGCCGTCGGGCTCTTTCACGTAGGCCACGATGATCGTGCTGCCGAAGCGCTTGCCGAGGAACACGGCCTGCTCGAACGCCGAGTCCGCCCTCGGGCTGCCATCGAGTCCCACGAGCAAGCGCGTGAACATCGCTAGGGCAGGACGGCGAAGGATTCGAGGTCGCGGAGCGGAAATGCCAGCAACTCTCCGGTCATCGGCAGCCTCCCTTGGAGCGCCTCGTCACGCTCGAGCGTGTCCAGCCGCTCGGCGACCACCACGTATTCAGTGCCACGCCGTCGCAGCGCTACCCGGCGTCGTTCCCGTACCGCGCGCTCGAGTGCGTCGAGGGCGTCCGGCGTGAGACTCTTGAACTCGAGAATCGCGCTCATGCTGTCTCACCTGACGCGAATGTGACCCGACGGCCCGGCGACCACACGCCCGATGACGGCCGCCACCGGTGTGGCCTCGCGCTCGAGCGCCGTCACGAGCGCGTCGGCCCGCTGGGGCGCGACGGCGATGAGCAGGCCGCCCGACGTCTGCGCGTCCGACAGCAGCACGCGGAGAGCCTGGTCGACGCCGCTCGCGAACGTGACGGTCGTCGCCGCATGCTCGATGTTGCGCGTCGTGCCCCCGGGGACGGCCCCCCGTTCGGCGAGCTCCCGAGCCCGCGCCAGGAGCGGCACCGCGGACGAGTCGACCTCGGCCGCGACATGACTCGCCTCCAGCAAGGTACCGAGGTGGCCGAGGAGACCAAATCCGGTGACATCGGTGGCTGCGTGCACCGCGTCGCCCAGCCCGAGCATCGCGCGCGCCGCGCCGGCGTTCAGAGTCGTCATCGTCGCCACCGCCTCGGCGAGGTCCGCTTCACTTACGAGATCGCGCTTGAGTGCCGTCGTCAAGACGCCGGTGCCGAGCGGCTTCGTGAGCACCAGGACGTCGCCTGCTTTGGCGCCGGCATTCGTTACGATCCGGTCGGGTCGCGCTTCGCCCACGGCGGCCATGCCGTACTTCGGCTCGGGGTCGTCCACCGAGTGACCACCGAGGATGAACGCGCCGGCCGCGCGCGCGACGTCCGCGCCGCCGCGGATCACCTCGCCCAATAGCTCGAACGGGAGTCCCTCTCGTGGCCACCCCACGAGGTTCAGCGCGAAGAGTGGCGTCGCGCCCATGGCGTAGAGATCCGAGAATGCGTTGGTCGCGGCGATGCGCCCAAAGTCGTACGGATTGTCCACGATCGGCGTGAAAAAGTCCACCGTCGCCACGATCGCGCGATCGGGCGCCACCTGAAACACGGCGGCGTCGTCGCGGCTCGCGGCGTCGACGAGGATCCGGGGATCCGTCGCGACCGGCACGTGGCGCAAGACCTGCGCCAACTCGGCTGAGCCGAGTTTGCAGGCTCAGCCTGCGCCGTGCGAGTAGCGCGTCAGCCGGATGGCGCTCATGAGTTCGACGGACATAGAGGTCTACCGAAGATACCCTAACGGAGTATCCCGGCGAGGATCGCCCCGGCGACGACATAGCGCGCGAGGTCGGCGCCGGCGCCGACGGCGCGGGCGATACCCGGTAGCGGCATGGAGCGACGGAGACGCCACCGCGGGAGCGTGGCCAGCGCGCCGACGATGAGGAAGAGGAGCCACCAACCACCGCTGCCAAGGGAGTCGAACCACAGCGATCCGAACAACGTGAGCAGTCCCGCCTCGATCAAGCACCATCTCAGGAGAGACCGCTCCACTACGACCCACACGCCCGGCTGGGCGCCGGGCCTCCAAATCACTCCGACCAGTAGCGGGATCGCGTACGTCGCGAGGACGAACCACGCGGCGACCAGCACGCAGGCCAGTATCAGCCGCCCCAGCGTCACCGCCCGCCGCGCGATCCCGCCGGCACGTACCCCGGACCCCGCAGCCCGCGTCCCGGACGCGCCGCGGTGAGCCGGCCGTGGTCCAGCACCTTCTTGCCGTTCACGAAGACGTAGGCAAATCCCACCGACGGCTGATGCGGCTGCTCGAACGTCGCTCTGTCCGCCACCGTCGCGGCGTCAAACACCGTGATGTCGGCGGCCATGCCGGCCTTGAGCATTCCGCGGTCGTACAGGCCCACGCGCTGCGCGGCGAGCGCCGTCATCTTGCGCACGGCGAACTCGAGCGGAAAGAGCTTCAGGTCACGGGAGTAGTGACCGAGAATTCGGGCGAACGTGCCGTACGCGCGCGGATGCGCGGACTGCGTTCCGAACGGGCCGTCGGGCGCCACCCCGCCGAAGTCCGTGTTCACCGCCACCCACCACGTTTTCATCGCCGCCTGGACGTCCGGCTCGTCCATTACCGCGTACACGGCGTCGGTCCGGTGACCGCCTTCCCCGAGCACGACGTCGAAAATCGTCTCGATGGGATCGCGATGCCGGGCCGCGGCGATTCCCGCGATGGTCTTTCCCTGGATGGGACGCAGCGAGTCCTGGAACACGCCAGTGATGAGGATGCCCGCTCCACCGCCCGCCTCGTTGTAGAAGCCTTCCGTGCCGTCCGTCGGGTGCAGCATCTCCGCGTGCAGGCGCGCGCGGGTCCGCGGCTCGCGCAGTCGGACGAGCAGCGAATCCCACCCCCCGCTCTCGGCCCAGGTGGGTATAGACGCGTCGAGCGACGTCGCGGCCCGCGTGTACGGATACTGATCCGCGGTAATGTCGAGCCCGACGGCCCGCGCGGAGTCGATCTTGGCGAGCACGGCGGGCATCCGGCCCCAGCTGCGCCGTCCCGCAACCTTCAAGTGCGACACCTCAGCGGGGATGTTCGCCTCTCGCGCGATCCGGAACACCTCGTTCAGGGCGTCGTCGATCCGAGTACCCTCGTTCCGCATGTGTGACGCGTACATGCCCCCATGCCGGCGCGCTGCCTTGGCGAGCGCGATGAGCTCCTCGGTCTTGGAGTAGCTGGCCGGCGCGTACTCGAGCGCCGTCCACAGGCCGAGGCCGCCCTGCTCCATCAGGGTGTCGACGATCGCCGTCATGTGCGCGAGCTCGGCGGGAGTCGGCGCGCGGTCATCCTTGCCGACGACGGCGAGCCGCACCTGCGTCGCGCCCACGAATGTCGCGATGTTGAGCGCGGAGCCCTGCTTTTCCAGCTGGGCGAAATACCCGTCCAGATCGCGCCAGTCTTCGCGGTAGTGCCACTTCTTCATGGCGTCGGAGTCGTCGAGTACCAGGCGGTCCGTGAGCGGCACGACCGATCCCCCTTCGCCCGTCACCTCCGTGGTGACCCCCTGCGTGATCTTGCTGAACACACGGTTGTCGATCAGGGCGTTGATCTCGGACTGGCCCATCATGTCGATGAATCCTGGAGCCACGACGAGCCCGTGGACATCCACCGTCTCGCGCGCCGCGACGTTGCCCAGGAATCCGACGGCGGCGATGCGATCGCCTCGCACCGCGACGTCGCCGCGGAATCGTGGGTTGCCGCTGCCATCGATGATCCACCCGTTCTTCAAGACCAGGTCGTAAGCGCCCCGCTCATTTCCCGGGGTGCACGCCAGGAGCGCGAGACCGACCACGAGAGCCGACCCTATTTTGCCCATGTTCTCCTCAGCGAATCGGGATAGAGGATCCGTCCTCGGAACATCACCCAGGCAATGCGACGTGTAGCCGCGATGTCCTTCGCGGGATTCGCGTCGAGGACGACGAGATCCGCGACTTTACCTTCGGCGACGCGGCCGAGCGAGTCCGCGCGTAGCAGCTCGGCGCCCTTGCGCGTGGCGGCGGTCACCGCTTCGACCGGGGTCAGGCCCGCCGCGACGAGCAGGCTCATCTCCTCGTGTAAGGAGAGGCCCGGCACGAGCAGCTGGTTCGCCGCGTCCGAGCCCGCGGCGATGAGACCGCCGGCCCGCTTGTACTCACGGACGAACTGGTTCTGGCGGGGGCGCGACCGGCGAAACGCCTGAAAATCCGCGCCGCGCCAGCCGGTGCGGCGGAGCAGGCCCGGCACGTCGCGCACGCTCGTCGCCCCTGCCGGAACGTCTTCCATGCCCGGCCGCAGCAGGAGTGTGGGATTGTCTAGGCGCGACAACATCTCGTGGACCACGAGCGTCGGAACGATCGCGACTCGCGTCGCGGCGAGCGCACGCGCGGTACGGGCCACGGAGGCCGAATCGAGCGTGGCCCAGCCGATCTCTTCCGTGGTCCAGCCCCGCAGGAACTGATCGTGGGCCCGTTCGTACACGGCGGGCGTCGGGCTCGCCGCCTGCACTACGCCGGCCATATGCTCGATGGACGCGACACCCGCTCGAGCGGCTGTGAGCGCATCGATCTTCCCGAGATGCGCCGCGATCGGCAGCCGGAGCGTATTCGCCTCGTCCATGAGCGGCTTGAGCAGGTCCGCGGTGAACTTCGTGTAGATCTTCACGTAGTCCGCCCCAGCGACCGCGCGCTGATCCACCGCCTTGCGCACGTCCGTGGACGTCCGCACGCCGGTGGCCGTGGGATAGGTCGGCGGCACACCGTCGACCATCGCTCCGGACGTGAACGTCCGTGGGCCAAGTATCGAGCCGAGATTGAAATCGTTCTTCAGGGCGATGGAGGAATCGGTGCTCGAGGCGCCGAGATCGCGGACTGTCGTCACGCCCCAGGCGAGGTAGCGCTCCCCGGCCCACCGCTCGACGTGCGCGTGGGCGTCGATCAACCCGGGAATGACGGTCTTGCCGATCAAGCTCATCACCTGCGCACCACGTGGCACTTCGACCTCGTTCACGCGGGCGACGGTTTGAATGTGGCCGCCCTTGATGAGGATCAGGGCGTCCTTCACCGGCTCGCCGCCCGATCCGTCGAGCAGCGTGGCGCCTTCGAGGGCGATCACGCCGTCCCCCGACGGTTTGCAGGCGACCACCCAAAGGACGAAGGCGACGGTCAAACAAAGAATGCGGCGGTCGGTCTCTCTCACTTTGGGTCGCTGGATGTGTGATCGTGGAGGATCTGCCACCGGTCTCCGCGCTTCTGCAGGATGAGCGTGAACGGGCCGCTGGCCGTCACTGACCCGGCGCGCAGCAACTTGAAGCGCGCCGTGCAAAACGCGAAGTCGGCACCGAGCGTTCGTACGCGGACGTCCTCGAACGCGAGCGAATCGCGCGACTTGCCCGGAGCGAAATAGGTCGCCTGGTAATGGTCGTACAACGGCTGCCAGCCGTACTGCACGTGGCCGCCCGACACGTACCCGACGCTCGAGTCTTTTGCATAGTCGCTCATGAAACCGGCGAGGTCACCGCGATTCCAGTCGGCGGCGCTGCGCTCGAGCATCGCGATGATTTCCGCCTGAGGGTTTCCGGTCGGCGGCTTCGCGGGCGGGGCGGAGCAGGCAACAAGAACCGCCGCTACGCACGACGCCCAACGTGAGACACCCATTGCGTCGCCTTTCGGCTGAGGGAGGCTACAAACGTACCGCGGGAGCGCCTTGAGGAGATGGCTCCGAGCCATCCGCACGGCGCTCCCGCGGTGTTACGTCGAGGTGTGCTACCGACGGCGCTTCTTCGCCGCCTTCTTCCGCTTCTTACCGCCCTTCTTTGCCTTCGCCTTCGGCCGGCGCTTCGCGGCCTTCTTCTTCGCCTTGGGTCTGGACGCCTTTTTCTTGGCCGGCTTCGGCCGCGGCGCCCCCATGGGGTCGCCCATCATCGGCGCGGGCGTGGGCGGCGTCGGGGGTGCCGGCGGATACATCGGCTCCATCATCCCGGAGCCAGGCCAGCTGCTCTCCGAAAAGTCGGTGGGCTGGAGCATCGAGTGATCTCTCCTCTGCTGGTTGTCCTTGGGCGTGGCCTATAGCTTACGCCGCGAAAGCTCCCACGCAAGTGCATTGGCGCGCTGCAACCTACGTTCACGGCCTCGCCGTGCATTTCGCGACAAGTTAGCTTGACAACGGCACTTACGACCGCTTACGTTCGCGCCGCTATGACGTCACGCCACGTCATCCTTCTCGCCGCCTGCGTACTCCCGAGCGCGGCGCTGGCTCAAAACGTCGCTGAAGTCCAGGTGGCACCGCCCTCGATCACCATCAAAATCGGAGAACGCAGCGGCCTGCTTGCGACCGCGTTCGACCGCGCGGGCAACGTCATTCCCACCGTGCGCGTGATCTGGTCGTCGAACAACGTCGCGGTCGCCAAGGTCGACAACCAGGGCACGGTGACCGGGGTGGGCGGCGGCGTAGCGATCATCGAAGCGCACGTCGGCGCGCGTAAGGGGCAAGCTGCGGTGCAGGTGGTGGGCAACGCCGCGCCGGCGGCCGGCGCGGCGACGCAGCCTCCGGCAAACACAGCCGCAGGACGCCCGGCCGACGCCGGTGGCGCGCCTCCCGCGACGGGGCCCGATCCCCTCGCCGGCCAACCGGCCGGGACAGGCCCGGCGTCGGTACTCCGCATCGAGCCACCCACGGTCTACCTGCTGCCCTCCGAGAACACGCGAGTGTCTCCGCGCGCGCTCAAGGACGACGGCGCGCCCGCCGCGCCGGTAGCCGTGACCTGGAAGTCCCTTCGGCCGGACATCGCCAGCGTGGACCAGAACGGCGTCATCGTAGCGCTCGCGCCGGGACAGGGCACGGTGCAGGTCACGAGCACGAGCGGGCTCACGGCCACGGCGCCGATCGTCGTCCAACCGAGCGACATCGCGATCCAGGAGGCGGTGCCCGTCGTCATGTCGCCGGGCGACGTGGACACGCTGCGTGTCGTCGTGCCTGCGCAGGGCGGGCGCGTGGTGAGCCCGCTGGCGCTGCAATGGTCCGCCGCCGATCCCGCGGTGGCGCGCGTGAGCCTTACCGGGGTCGTGACCGCGGTGGCTCCGGGTCACACGACGCTCACCGTCTCGGGGCTGCTCCAGTCGAAGACGCTCGACATCGTCGTGCACAAGACGGTCGAGGCGCTCGCCGTGCTCCCGACCTCGAAGAGCGAAGTGCCGCTCCCGATCCAGGGGTCGGCCAAGTTCCAGGTACAGGCGCTGGCCGCCGACAAGAGCGTCGTGACGGAAGCACAGATGCGGTGGACCGTCGGCGACACATCGCTCGCGGCCTTCGATCCGGCGACCGGTGTCCTGACCGGTAAGAAGGCGGGCCGTACGACGCTCGCCGTGAAGGGGCCCGGTCCGGGGCTCGTGGTCACGTGGCAGATCCGCGTGATCGCCGCAGGCCTGAAGCTCTCCGCCGTCCGCGTGGGTGAGCCGCTGGGCCGCCGGTTCACGTTGAAGGCGAGTTTCGCCGACGAAACCGGAGCCCTGATCGGCCCCGCCACCGGCGTCGCATGGGTGTCCGACAACCCGCAGGTGGCCGCCGTGGCCGAAGACGGCACGGTGGCGACCGCCGCATACGGGCACACGCGGGTGACGGCGACGGCGCCCGGCGGGCGGCGCGCGACGGCCGAAGTGTTCGTGCAGGGAGAGATCGTGCTCGCCAGCTCGCGCACCGGTCGGTTCCAGCTGTACGCCGCCGAGCGCTCCAACCTAGCCCAGCTCCGCAAGGTGATGGACGATACCGCCCTCGCCACCGAGCCCGCGTTCTCGCCCGACGGATCGCGTATCGCGTTCACGACGACGCGCGACGGCCAGCCGGAGGTTTACCTCATGGACGCCGATGGGACGAGCATCTCACGGCTCACCAACTCCCCCGGATTGGATGGCGACGCGTCCTTCACGGCCGACGGCCAGGCGGTCGTGTTCCATTCCCAGCGTACCGGGCACCGCCAGATCTTCGTGCAAACGATCACCAGCTCCGACGCCGTCCAACTCACGCAGGAGCCCGCCGACAACTCCGAGCCCAGCACGTCGCCGGACGGGGAGCTGATCGCCTTCGTGTCGAACCGCGAGGGCAATAATCACATCTGGCTCATGGCGAAGGATGGCTCGAACCAGCGCGCGCTGATCAAGGGGCAACAAAGCAAGGAGAGCGCGCCGCATTTCCTGCGCGACGGGACGCTGACGTACCTGGTGGAGCAGAAGGAAAGCGGCCGGACAGTGACGCAGGTCGTCAAGACAGACCTGGCGAGCGGCAAAACGACGCCGCTCTCCGGCACCGACCTCGTGATCAGCGATTTCTCGGTGTCGCCGGGCGGCGATCTCCTCGGCCTCGTCGTCGCGGTGCAGAAGAACGTGTTCCGGGTGTACGTCCAGCCGGTGGGCGCGAATGGGGCGGGTGCGCCTGTGGCCATTCCGACCACCGGCGCCGAGCAGATGGTGACGCCCGCGTTCATGCCCTAGCGGGCGATCTCTCCCCCGTCATGCGCGCCTGGGTGATCCGTGGTACTGGGGGCCTCGAGCGCGTCGAGCTCGCACAGATCCCCGATCCGGCGCCGTTGCGCCCCAGCGAGGTGCGCGTCGCATTGCGAGCGGCGGCACTCAACCATCTCGATCTCCACGTCGTGCGCGGGCTCCCGCACGAGTACCACTTCCCGCACGTCCTCGGCGGGGACGGGGCGGGAGTCGTCGCGGCCGCGGGCTCCGCGGTGCGCTCGGTGAAGACCGGCGACCGGGTGATGATCAATCCTGGAATCCCCGATTACACGTGCGAGTACTGCCGCGCCGGCGAGCACCCGCTGTGTGTCAATTACCAGCTCCTGGGCGAGCATCTGCCTGGCACCCTCGCGGAATCGGTCGTCGTTCCCGAGGCGAATGTCACCGTCATACCCACGTTGCCCAACCCGCTCTCGTGGGCCGAGGCGGCGGCGTTCTCGCTCGTCACGCTCACCGCCTGGCGCATGGTGGTCACCCGCGCGCGCGTTCAGGCGGGCGAAACGGTACTCGTGTGGGGGATCGGCGGAGCTGCGTCGCTCTCGGCGATGCGGATCGCGAAGCTCAAAGGCGCGCGCGTGATCGTCACTTCGTCCTCCGACGTGAAGCTCGAGCACGCGAAGCGGCTCGGCGCTGACGTGACGCTCAATCACCGAACGCAGAAAATCTCTCAAGAGGTCCGCGCGCTCACCGACAAGCGCGGCGCGGACGTTGTGATCGAAAACGTCGGGGAAGCGACATGGGACGAGTCGTTGCGATCGCTGCGGCGAGGCGGGCGGCTGGTGAGCTGCGGCGCGACGACGGGCCCGAAGGTGGGGCTCGACCTGCGCCGGCTCTTCTGGTACCAATGGAGCATCATGGGCTCGACCATGGGCAACCTCGCCGAGTACCAGGAGGTCGTGCGGCTCCTGGGCGCCGGGGAACTGCGGCCGGTCGTGGATCGCGTGTTTCCCTTCACGGAGGCGCGCGCGGCGCTCGAGCGATTGGCTCGGGCGGAGCAGCTGGGGAAGATCGTGGTGG
>DATLVU010000101.1:0-14040 GCA_035577025.1 Gemmatimonadales bacterium | reverse complement strand
AGTACGGGCGCAGCAGGCCGATAAGGCGGGCGCTGCGGCCCATGCTAGCGACGGCCCCCACTGGACCCGGTGCCGCCTCCCCCTCCCCCTCCCGCACCACCTGCTCCCCGTCCCCGAGGCGTGAGCAGCGCCACCGGCAGGATCATCTCTTCGGGCGTGACGCCGCCATGGAGGAACTAGCCGCGATAGCGCGCCTGGTATTCGCGCAGCTTGGTGGGATACACGAAGAACCGGTCCGACGTCGCCAGGAGCAGCCGCACGCCCAGGCCCATGCCCGGGAGGCCGAAGCTCTTGAGGTCCTCGACCTGGATCGCCGCCTGCGGATCCTCGCTCTTCAAGTCCTCGCCGAACTTGTAGCGCAGGTTGGCCGTGGCGTCACGCTTGGCGTAGACCGTCGCGGGCGTCTCGCAGTGAATGGACCCGTGATCGGTGGTGAGCAACACGGTGACGCCGCGACGCTCCGCTTCCCGCAGGGCGGCGAGTACCGGGGATCGCTCGAACCACGTACGCGTGAGGTTTCGCAGCGCGGCCTCATCCCGCGCCACCTCGTAGAGAATCGCGCTCTCCGAGCGGCCGTGCGTCAGCTGGTCCACGAAGTTGAACACGAGGGCGGTGACGCCGTCTTGCGCCAGGTGGGCGGGAAGCCGGCGCAGCAGGTCGCCTTCGCTCGAGCTGAATACTTTCTCATAGCGCACCGGGACCGGCCGGTGCATGAGCTCGCGGACCTGCTCCGTCAGCAGCTCCGCTTCGTGGGCGTTCAAGCTCTCCTCGTCGGACGCCTGACCCCACCACTCGGGATGGCGGGCGGCGATTTCCATGGGAAACAGCCCCGAGAAGATCGCGTTGCGCGCGAAGGGCGTGGCCGTCGGCAGGATGCCGTAGTAGTGGGATTCCTCCACGTCGAACAGCGGGGTCACGAGCTCGCGCAGGACTTCCCACTGGTCGAGGCGCAGGCAATCGACCACGATGAACAGCACGCGCCCAGTCGATTGCACCACCGGCACGAGAAACTCGGCGCCGACGTCTACAGAGAGCGGCGGTCGATCACCCTCGGGGGCCGCCAGCCAGCGAGGGTACTGGCGCGCGATGTACTCGGCGAAATCCTTGCGGAGGGAGCGCTGCAGCGCGCGAAGGGCCTCGGACAGCCCGGGCTCGTTCGACGCTGCGAGCCGCACGTCCCAGCGCGCCAGCTCGGCCACCAGCTCGATCCATTCGCGCCACGCGAGCGTCGCGCCGCGACGCCCCTCCAGCTCGCGGAATCGCGCGACGAAGTCGCGCGCCAGCCGCTGCTGCCGGATGCGGTCGCCTTCGAGCAGGCGCGTGATCACCGAGAGGATTTGCCGCGGCTGCACCGGCTTCACGAGGTAGTCGTCCACTTCGATGCCGATCGCCTCGCGCAGCGTGCCCTCGTCCTCGCTCTGCGTGACCATCACCACCGGCATCGCGGGGTCGATCGTCCGGATCTCACCGATCAGCTCGAGCCCACGGCGCCCCGGCATCTGTTCGTCCAACAGCACGATGCTGTACGCCTGGCGGCGCAGCAGCGCGAGCGCATCGTCCCCGTGCGACGCGGCGGCCACCGTGAAACCCTGGTCCTCGAGGAAGCGGCGGTGCGCGGCGAGCCCCTCGACTTCGTCGTCCACCCAGAGAATGGTCTTCGGCCGCGGCATACCGCAAAAGCTAATGGCGACTGGCGAACCCGGGCAACGAGAGCCTAATTTCGCGACGTGCTGTGCGTCCTCCTGGTGCGCTTCAGCTCCATCGGCGACATCCTGCTCACCACGCCGCTCGTGCGCGCACTCGCCCGGCGCCATCCCGAGGCGCGGCTCGTCTACGTGACGAAGCGCGCGATGGCGCCGCTCGTCGCCGACAACCCCCACCTCGCCGAGGTCGTGGCGCTCGAGCCCGACGAGCCGATCCGGCACTTGGCGCGCCGGTTGCGGGCGCTCGCGCCCACGCACGGGCTCGATCTCCACGGCAGCATCCGGAGCGCCGGCCTGCGCCTGCTCGTACGGTGCCACTGGTCCGGGTATCGCAAGCGAAATGTTGCGCGCGCGCTCCTCATCGGCACCAAGCTCGATGCCTACCGGCGACGTACACCGGTGGCCGAGCGGTACTTCGAGGCCGCCCGCCGGCTCGACGCACAACCGGACGGCGGCCCTCCCGAGTTCTCTCTCGGCCCCGGAGCGCGGGACCGGGCCGCGCAGTGGCTCGCCGAGCGGGGGCTGGCGGACGTTCCGGTCGCGGCGCTCGCCCCGGGCGCCGCCCATGCCACCAAGCGCTGGCCCGTCGCGCATTGGAGCGCGCTCGCCGAGCGACTGCGCGCGTCCGGATACCGACCCATCGTGGTCGGCGGCCCCGACGACCGCGGGCTGGCGCAGCAGCTCGCGGCCGCGGGTGCGGCGATCAGCGCGGCCGGCGAGTGCTCGCTCCAGGAGACGGGTGGCCTGCTCGAGCGCGCACGGGTGGTGGTGTCGGGCGACACCGGCGTGATGCACATGGCCACGGGCGTCGGGACGCCCGTGGTCGCCCTCTTCGGCCCCACGGTCGCGCAATTCGGCTTCCTGCCGTATCGCGCCCGCTCGCTCGTCCTCGAGCGCCCGCTCGACTGCCGCCCCTGCTCGGCCACCGGGACCGCGAGCTGCCCGCTCGGGCACCACCGCTGCCTGGCCGACATCACTCCCGCCGAGGTCGTCGCCGCCGTGGAGCGCCTCGTCGCTTGACCCCCGCGACGACGCCGGCGGAGGAACGGCTCGTCGGACTCGTGGCCGCGGCCGAGCGTGGACCGAAACGCGAAGGCTTGTTCGCCCTGTGGCTGGTGGTGCGCACGGCCGAGTCGCTGCTGCCGCCGCGGCCGGTATCGGGCAAGAATCACCGGCGGCGCCTGCAGGCCCTGGAAGTGCGTCTGGGGAGCCTCGCCCTCGCCGCACCCCTGAAACGCGCCCTGGCGGCGGCCCGACACCACCTCGAAGGGGCCACGCCCGCCGCCGCGGCCCTGGTGCTCTCGCAGCTCATCGCGCCCGCGCGAGAAGTGCTCGGCCCCGAGGCTGGCGAGGCCGTTACCGTTGCCGCCCGCACCGCCCGCATACATCTATAGAGGGGAAAGGAGCGGAGCCTATGAGCAGACACCTCGTCCGCATCGTCGCTTGCGCCTCGTCCCTGGCAGGTCTCGCCTGCGCCCACCCACGGTCCATGAACGTGCTCGGGCCGGATCCGAGCTACGCACCGCGCGTCAAATCGCTGGCCGGGAAGCCTGGCGTACCCGACAGCGCCACGGTCGAGCTCGCGCGGCCCGCCTTCGTCACACTGCTCGAAGTGGAGGACGGTCGTGTCACCCTCCGGTTCGCGACGGCGGAGCCCAAACCCGCCCGGCTCGGGGCCGGCACGCACCGATTGGCCCTCCGGGCGATGCCTCGGTCGGACAGCGTGGCGGATTCGTTCGCCCTGCTGCGGGGGGTAGGCCTGGAGCGTGGCGTGCCCACCCGGGTCGAGCGGCTCGGTTTCATGCCCCAGGAGATCTGCCCCACCTCCGATCCGGAGCATCCCAGCTACTGCCCCGTCTCGCCCACGGAGCCCCTGACCAAGCCGCTCAAGGCCCCCGCCAACCGGTATCTCCTCCTGATCGCCGCGGCCGATCCGCTCACGGTGGCCACGTTGCGTGACCGTTTGCGCTCGGTCGACCTCGGGCTGCGCGGCCGCGAGCTCGTCGCCGACGTCGCGGTGCGCGCGACCGGGGTGACGGGCGAGCGCTGGGCGGCGGTCGCGGTGGCGCTCTGAGCCGATGACCACGCGCCGCTTTCCCAAGCGCCCGGCGGTGGAATCGCTCGTCGAGCGCGTGGATCAACAGCGTCCGGGCGACGTTCCGGGCGATACGGTGCCCACGGGCTTTCCGTCGATCGACCGGATGCTGGGCGGAGGCTTGCGACGGCGCGACCTTGTGGTGCTGGGCGGCGACGTCGGCTCCGGCAAGTCGGCGCTCGCCCTCGGATTGACGCTGCGCACGGCGCAGCAGGGGACCGGCGTGGCGCTCTTCTCGGGGGAGATGGACGAGGAGCGTCTGATGGAGCGCGCGCTCGCGATCGAAGGTCGGGTCGCCGTGGACGAGCTCCGGAGCGCGAAGCTCAACGACCAGGCCCGCGCCGGCATCGGCGGCGCGGCGGTACGCCTGCGCGGCCTGCCGCTCAGCGCCCTGCCTCTCGCCGCGCCGGATTTCGAAACGACCGCGGAGCGGCTCGATCCGCTCCCGCAGCTCGGACTCGTGGTCGTCGATTACCTGCAGCTCGTGCCGTCTCCCCGCGGCGTGCCGCGCTCGACGCAGGACGAGGATCTCGCGCTCGTCCTCCAGCGGCTCAAGGCCCTCGCGATCGAGCGTCGCGTGGCCCTCGTCGTCGTGTCGCAGCTGCCGCGGTTCGACGCGAAGCGTCCCAATGCCCGGCCGGCGCTCGACGATTTCGGGCATCTTGGCGCCATCAAGCAGCACGCCGACGTGATCCTCGGCATTTACCGCGAGGAGATGTACAATCCCGGCCACGGCGTGGAGGGAGCGACCGAGCTCATCGTCCTGAAGAATCGGAATGGGCCGACGGGCTTCGTGGATCTGTACTTCTATCGCCGCTGGATGCGGTTCGAGGATATGCTCGACCCGGATCGTTGAACGAGGTAAGTTGCACGCATGGCTGGCCACAGTAAGTGGAAGCAGATCAAGCGGAAGAAAGCCGTCACCGACGCGCGGCGCGGCGCGTTGTTCACGAAGCTCATTCGGGAGATCACGATCGCCGCCAAGCAGGGGGGCGGCGATCCCGGCGGGAACGCCCGGCTCCGAACTGCGATCGACGCGGCGAAGGCGGAGAACATGCCGCTCGACAACATCGAGCGCGCCGTGAAGAAGGGGACCGGTGAGCTCGAAGGCGTGACGTACGAAGAGGTCACCTACGAGGGGTACGGCCCGGGGGGCGCGGCGATCTTCATCGAGGCGACCACCGACAACGCCAACCGAACCGTCGCGGAGATCCGCAACGTCTTCCAACGTCACGGCGGGAACCTCGGCGCCGCCAATTCCGTCGCCTGGATGTTCGACCGCAAGGCGCAGGTGACCGTGGATGCCGCTCGCGCGGCGGAGGATGCCGTCATGGAGGCGGCGCTCGACGCCGGCGCGGAGGACATGGTCCGCGACGGCGACGCCTTCCTTATTACGGGTCCGGTCCACCAGCTGCATCAGATCACGGAGCGCCTCAAGAGCAAGCAGGTCCCCATTCAATCGGCCGAGATCGCGATGATTCCGAAGAGCAGCGTGAAGGTGGACGGCAAGGACGCGAAGCGATTGCTCCAGCTCATCGAGGCGCTGGAGGAGATGGACGACGTCGCGAAGGTTTCCGCGAACTTCGACATCGACGCCGAAGCGCTGGCCGCGGCGACGGCCTAGCGTGAGGGTGCTGGGCGTCGACCCCGGGACGTCGGTCACCGGCTACGGTGTCATCGAAACGGCGAACGGGGGAGGCGCCTCCGGGATGGGTAGGCTGGTCGAGTGCGGCGTGATTCGCCTCTCCGGGCGAAGCCCGCTGCCACGCCGCTTGCAGGAGCTGCACGCCCACATCGCTGAGTTGATCGCGCGTCACCGACCGAGCGCACTCGCGCTCGAGAACGCGTTCTACCATAAGAACGTCCACACCACCCTGGTCCTGGGTCACGCTCGGGGCGTCATCCTGCTTGCCGCCGAGCAGGCGGGCATCACCATCGCGCAATACCCGCCTGCGACGGTCAAGAAAACCGTCGTGGGCGCGGGCGGGGCGCCGAAAGCACAGGTCGGCCGCGTGGTCGCCCACCTGCTCCGCTTGAAGGAGGCTCCCAAGCCCGCCGACGCGGCGGACGGCGTGGCCGTCGCGCTCGCCCACATCCTCCGGTCGTGATCGCGCGAGTGTCGGGCCGGCTCGCCGCCAAGGACGCCGATCGCGTGATGATCGACACCACCGGCGGTGTGGGCTACGAGGTCGTCGTCCCGCTCGGCGTGATGGAGCGTCTCCCGGCGGTGGGTGCGGCGGTGAGCCTGGCGACCGAACTGGTCGTCCGCGAGGACGGATGGGCGCTGTACGGATTCGAGGATGACACGGGCCGGCGCTTCTTCCAGCGGCTCATCGGGGTCACGGGCATCGGTCCGAAGATCGCCATCGCGCTGCTCTCGGCGCTCGGCGTCGAGCGGGGGGTGCGGGCGGTGAAGGAGCGCAACATCGCCCTGCTCGCTTCGGTCCCGGGGATCGGCAAGAAGACCGCGGAGCGGCTGGCGCTTGAACTGGCCGACAAGCTCGGCGAGTTTGAGGGGACCATCGACGCGTCGATCGTCCCCAGTGGAGGCGCGGCGGAGGCGGCGCTCCACGCGCTCGAGCGACTGGGGTATTCCACCATCGACGCCGACCGGGCGCTCCGGCAGGCGCTCGCCGCGGATGGGGGCGGGGGGGGCGGGGGGGGCGGGGGGAAAATGGGAAGCGACACGGAGGCGCTCGTGCGCCGGGCGCTGCAACTCCTCACTCACGGATAACGATGGCCACCACCGCCGAGTGGATCTGTACGCGTTGTGGCTCGACCAATCGCATGCTGGTTCCGGACGCCGCCACGCGCGCTACGGACGAGTGCGTCACCTGCCATACCCCGCACGCGCTGGAGCGCGACGCGCGGCCGGTGCGGTGGAGGGCGCGGCCCTTGGGGACGCGAGCGGCATGACCCCCGCTCGGGCCCAAGTCACCACGCCCGACGCGCTCCCGGACGAGCGCCTCACCGACGCCGCACTCCGCCCCTCGCGGCTCGACGAGTTCGTCGGCCAGGCCAAGGTAAAAGAGTCGCTGCAGATCGCGATCGACGCCGCGAAGCAGCGTCACGAGCCGCTCGACCACGCCCTCTTCTTCGGCCCGCCTGGCCTCGGCAAGACGACCCTCGCGCTGCTCATGGCGCGTGAGCTCGGCGTCAATATCCGCACGACGTCGGGACCGGTGCTGGAGCGCCCGGGGGACCTGGTCGGGATGCTCACCTCGCTCAAAGCCGGGGACATTCTGTTCATCGATGAGGTGCACCGCCTCCGGCCCGCGCTGGAGGAATTTCTGTACCCGGCGATGGAGGATTACCGCGTGGACGTCCGCATCGCCGACGGGCCGCACGCGCAGACAATCCCGATGGCCCTCGAGCGATTCACCCTCATCGGCGCGACCACGCGCTTCGGGTTGCTCACTCCCCCGATGCGCGCGCGCTTCGGACTGGTCGAGCGGCTCTCGTATTATCCGCCGGACGACCTCGTGCAGATCATCGGGCGCTCCGCGGGGATCCTCGACGTACCGACGGACGCGGCGGGGATCGCCGAGATCGCGCGCCGGAGCCGCGGGACGCCGCGCGTCGCAAACCGGCTGCTCAAGCGGGTGCGCGACTACGCCCAGGTGCGCGCGGGCGGGAAGATCACGGCCCAAGTGGCCGCCGAAGCCCTGAAGCGACTCGACGTGGATGAGTTCGGCCTCGACGACATGGACGGTCGGATCTTGAAGACCATCATCGAGCAGTTCGAGGGCGGCCCGGTGGGACTGACCACCATCGCCGCGGCGGTCGGCGAGGACCCCGGTACGCTCGAAGAGGTGTACGAGCCGTTCCTCATGCAGCAGGGCTTCCTCGCCCGGACGCCGCGCGGCCGGTGCGCCACGACGGGCGCGTATAGACACTTTGGATTTACGCCGCCGAAGACGGCGGACCAGCCTACGATCTTTGACAGCTAGTGCGGAATGCGGAGTGTGGAATGCGGAGTCTAAGCCCGCCCTTCCATTCCGCACTCCGCATTCCACATTCCGCACTCACATGTACCGCGCCTCCGACTTCGACTACTCCCTCCCCCCCGAGCTCATCGCTCAACACCCCCTCGGCGACCGCGCTGCGAGCCGCTTGCTCGTAATGGACCGCGCGAGCGGGAACATCCGCCACCAGCGCTTTCCGGACATCGTTGATCTCGTGGCACCGGGGGACGTGATTGTCCTCAACACGTCCCGTGTGATTCCCGCGCGACTCTACGGGAAACGGGAATCGGGAAACGAAGCAGAGCTGTTGCTCGTGCGCGCACTGCCGGACGGCTCGTGGCTCGCGATGGGGCATCCCGGCGGCAAACTCAAGCCAGGGCGTATCCTCCGGTTCGGGACCGATAGCGCTGTCGAGATCCTGGAGCAGCTCGGCGGCGGAATTCGGCGTGTCAGGTTCGTCGGCAGTCTCGATGCCCGGGCGACGCTCGACAAGTACGGAGAGGTGCCTCTCCCTCCGTACATCCGTCGCGCACCCCAGCCCGAGGACCGCGAGCGGTACCAGACGGTGTACGCCGCGCACGACGGCAGCGTCGCCGCCCCAACGGCAGGATTACACTTTACCCTGGAGATCCTGCGCCAATTGCGCGCGTGTGGCGTCGCCGTCGCCGAGCTGGATCTCCACGTTGGACCGGGAACCTTCAAGCCTGTTGAGGTCGACGATCTCACGCGTCATGCGATGCACGCCGAGGCCTACGTGGTGAGCCAAGAGACGGCGGCCGTGATCAACGAGAGACGTCGGACAGGCGGGCAGGTGTGGGCCGTGGGCACGACTGTGGTGCGGACGCTCGAGACCGGGGCGCAGCCGGATGGAACCATCAAGCCGGGCGCGGGAGATACCGCCCTCTTCATTCACGCGCCTTACGAATTTCGCGCCGTCGATCGGCTGCTGACCAACTTTCACCTGCCGCGCTCGACCCTGCTGATGTTGGTCTGCGCGTTCGGGGGCTACGAACACGTGATGGCGGCGTACCAGGAGGCGGTAAGAGAACGGTACAGGTTTTATAGCTATGGCGATGCAATGGCGATCGTGTAGCGCGAATCTCCAGCTCTCCCCGGGCTGGCGCCCGGGGTCAGTGTTGCCCGACGGGTTCGCTGACCCCGGACGCAAGTCCGGGGATGAGCGGGATTGCGATGTTTGAGTTTCAGGTCGAGGCTCGGAGCGGCGCCGCCCGCACCGGCGCCCTCACCCTCCCCCACGGCCTCGTCGAGACGCCGGTGTTCATGCCCGTGGGGACCCAGGGCACCGTTCGGGCCCTTTCGCCGAACGACCTTCGGGCGGCGGGTGCGTCGCTCGTGCTGGCGAACACGTATCACCTGCACGTGCGCCCCGGCGAACAGGTGATCGAAAAGCTCGGTGGCTTGCACCGCTTCATGGCGTGGGACGGTCCGCTGTTGACCGACTCCGGGGGCTTCCAGGTCTTCTCGCTCGAGGGGTTTCGCCGGGTGAGCGAGGACGGAGTGGAGTTCCAGAGTCATGTCGATGGCAGCCGGCGCACGCTCACACCGGAGCGCGCCATCGAGATCCAATGGACCCTGGGCGCCGACATCGTCATGGCGTTCGACCATGTGGTGCCGGGAGGCGCGGACGAGGCGACTGCTCGCGACGCCATGGAAAGGACGCTCCGATGGTTGGAGCGGTGTGCGCGGAGGCATGAGGAGCTGGCGTCACAGGGCGGCACGGCGGCACGGCGGCACGAACGCGTCGAGACAGGACATGCCGCCATGCCTGCCTGCCGCCAGACTCTCTGGCCTATCCTTCAGGGCGGCACTCACCTTGTGCTCCGCGAGGAAGGCCTGCGCCGGATCTGCGACCTGCGCCCCTGGACCGGCCTCGCCATCGGCGGCCTATCCGTGGGCGAGCCGAAGCCGCTGATGTACGGCATGCTGGAGGCGCTCGAGCCGCGGCTGCCGGCCGCCGCGCCGCGTTATCTTATGGGCGTGGGGTTCCCCGAGGACCTGGTGGCAGCGGTGGAGCGGGGCGTGGACTTGTTCGACTGCGTGGCGCCGACGCGCAACGGTCGCAACGGCTCGGCGTTCACGCCCGACGGTCCGGTGAACATCCGTAACGCCGAGCACCGCGACGACCCACGGCCGCTCGACGAAACGTGCGATTGCGAGGCGTGCACGACGTTCTCGCGCGGCTATTTGCGCCACTTGTTCGTGGCGGAGGAGCTGCTGGGGCTTCGGCTCCTCTCGTTGCACAACGTTCGCTACCTGATCCGGCTCGCCGAGGAAATGCGCGCCGCGATCCGGCGGAACGCCTTCGGCTCGTGGGCCGCAGACTGGCGCCGCCGCTACCTGACTCCGGGATCCGCATGACTTCGTTCGGCACGTTCGCGCTGCTGTTCGCCCCCTCCGGCCAGGGCGCCGGGGGCGGCATCATGGTCTTCGCGTTTCAGATCGCCGCGCTGATCGCGATTTTTTACTTCATGCTCATCCGTCCCCAACGTCGCCAGCAGGAGCGGCACCGCCAGCTGCTCGAATCGCTCCAGCGGGGCGACCGGATCGTCACCTCCGGCGGCATCATCGGCGAGGTGGTGCATCTGAAGGACGACGAGGTCACGATCCGGAGCGCGGAATCGCGCCTCATCGTGCAGCGCTCCAACATCGCCAACATTCTCAACCGGACCGTCGAAGCCAAGTCGCAGTGACCGTTCGCCAGCTCCACCTCCTCGGCTCGCCGGTCCTCCGGCAGCGCGCGGCGCCCGTCGCCGGCGTGGACGACGAGGTGCGCCGCCTGGTGGACGATCTGTTCGAAACGATGCGCGCGGCCAAGGGCGTCGGGCTCGCGGCGAACCAGATCGGCATCGCGCGGCGCGT
This sequence comes from Gemmatimonadales bacterium, assembly GCA_035577025.1. Lineage (GTDB taxonomy): Bacteria > Gemmatimonadota > Gemmatimonadetes > Gemmatimonadales > GWC2-71-9 > AG41. The sequence continues at coordinate 3,397 of DATLVU010000101.1, read as the reverse complement.
CGCGGTGGTCGACGTGGGTGAAGACGACCCGCCTGCGCTGGTGCTCATCAATCCCCGGATCGTTCGCAAGGGCGATGTCGTGGAGGTGGCCGAAGAGGGCTGCCTCTCGATCCCGGAGATCTATGGAGAGGTGGAGCGGCCGCTCCAGGTCACGCTCGAGGCGCTCAATCGGGACGGCAAGCCCTATCGCACGGATCTGGCGGGGTACAAGGCCCGCGCCGTCCAGCACGAGATCGATCACCTGGATGGCGTGCTGTTCCTCGATCATCTGAGCGCGGTGAAGCGGGGTTTGCTGCTCGCCAAGTGGAAAAAGTCCCGCAAGGGTCAGGCGGGCTACCTGAAGGAGGTCACGCCGGAGCCGGCGGGCGAGTTGTAGCGTGCGCGTGGCCTTTTTCGGCACCCCCGAATTCGCCGTCCCCTCGTTGGAGGCCTTGCTGGGCGAAGGGTTTGATGTCGTGGCAGTGGTCACACGCCCGGACAAGCCGCAGGGTCGCTCCCGGTCGGAGTCGGTCGCCCCACCCGTCAAAGTTGCCGCTCAGGCCGAAGAGGTTCCCGTCCTGCAGCCCGATCGCCCGACGGGCGCCGAATTTCTCGCGCGCCTGCGCGCGCTCGCCCCCGATGTCGGCGTCGTGGTGGCCTACGGTCATATTCTCCCTCCCGAGCTGCTCGGCCTCCCGCGGCACGGGATGATCAACGTGCACCCATCGCTCTTGCCCGAGCTGCGAGGCGCCGCGCCGATCGAATGGGCGATCCTGAATGGTCTGTCTCAAACCGGCGTGACGATCATGCAGATGGAGGCCGGTCTCGACTCGGGGCCGATCCTGCTGCAGATCCCCCACGACATCGATCCCGACGTCACGGGCGGGGAGCTGTCTGAGCATCTCTCCGAGATGGGGGCGCAGGCGCTCGTCGAAGCACTCGCGCTGCTCGAGGCCAAACAGCTCACGCGCCGCGCGCAGGATCATGCGCGCGCAACCTACGCTGCGAAGGTGACGCGTGAGACGAGGCGGATTCACTGGAGCGATCCCGCCGAGCGCGTGGCGCGCGTGATCCGAGCGTTCGACCCCGCGCCAGGCGCCTGGACGGAGCTGGACGGGCGCGAAGTGAAGCTCTTCGGCGCCCGCGTTGCGGAGGGGAGTGGTGCACCCGGCGAGATAGGGACGACGGATGGCAGATTACGAATCACCGCGGGGCGAGGAGCCGTGACCATCGACGAGGTCCAGCCCGCCGGCAAGCCACGGATGTCCGCTGCCGATTGGGTTCGGGGGCGCGGGGCCCAGGCCGGTCAGCGGTTCTCGTGAAGTCCGCCTCTCCCTCCGCACTCCCGCGACTCCACGCGATCACCGATGAGCGGGTCGCGCGCCGGAAAGACTTACCGGACGTCGCGCAATTGCTCGCTCGCGCCGGCGGTGAACGGCTCGCCTTCCACGCGCGCGGCCGCGAGCTTTCAGGTCTGGAGCATTTCGAATTGGCTAGCCGTCTCGCCGCCTATCCGCCTAGCCGTTTATTCGTGAACGACCGCCTCGACGTGGCCCTCGCGGTCGGTGCGACCGGCGTCCAGCTCGGGCACACGAGTCTCGCTATCGACGAAGCGCGCCGCCTCGCCGCGGAGTGGTGGATCGGTAAATCGGTGCATGACTTAGCCGAAGCGGAAGCCGCGCACGCGGCGGGCGCCGACTATCTTCTAGTAGGGCCGGTGTTTCCCACACCGACCCATCCGGATCGAGCGCCTATGGGGGCCGCGCGATTCGGCGCGATCGCCCGCCTCGGGATCCCGGCCATCGCCATCGGTGGCATCTCCACCGATCGAATCGCGGCGGTAAAGGACGCCGGGGCCCATGGGGTGGCAGCCATACGGGCGTTGTGGGACGCGGCCGATCCGGCGGAAGCCGTGCGCAGCTTGCTGGAGGAATGGGAAGAATGACCGATACCATCGACGTCACGATCAACGGTGAACCGCGCGTGGTAGCGGCAGGCGCCACCCTCCTCGAACTGCTCGCGTCTCTCGAGCTCGATCCGCGCGCCGTAGTCGTGGAACACAACCGCGCCATCGTCCGCCGCCCTCACCTCTCCGGTGTCACGGTGGCGGACGGGGATGCGATCGAGCTCGTGCACTTTGTTGGAGGGGGTTGAGATGAGTACCGCCGTGGAAGCACTCCGCGACACACCGTTTACAGTGGCTGGGCGAACGTTCCACTCCCGCCTCATGGTGGGCACCGGGAAGTACCAAGACAACGAGACCATGGTCCGCGCCATCGAGGCGTCGGGCGCCGAGATCGTGACCGTGGCGGTCCGGCGGGTGGATCTGGACCGCACGAAGGAGTCGGGCGTGCTTCACCACCTCGACACGCGAAAATATTTCCTGCTCGCGAATACAGCGGGCTGCTACACGGCGCAGGACGCCGTACGCTACGCCCGCCTGGCCCGCGAAGCCGGATTCAATGATTTCATCAAGCTCGAGGTGATCGGCGATCAGGAGACGCTCCTTCCCGACGTGCAGGGACTGCTCGACGCAGCCCGCACCCTGGTCCGTGAGGGATTCAAAGTCCTCGCCTATACCAACGAGGATCTCGTGACAGCCTTGCGGCTCGAGGAGGCGGGGTGCGCGGCGGTGATGCCGCTCGCCTCGCCGATCGGCAGCGGGCTCGGCCTCTTGAATCCCTACGGCGTCCGCACCATTAAGCGCCGCCTCAAGGTGCCGGTCGTGGTGGACGCCGGCGTCGGGACCGCGTCGGATGCGTGCCTCACCATGGAGCAAGGCGTGGACGGGATCCTCATGAATACCGCGCTCGCCTCGGCGCGGGATCCCGTGGCGATGGCGCACGCGATGCGGTTCGCCGTCGAGGCCGGCCGGGGAGCGTACCTCGCGGGTCGCATGCCCAGACGCGAGGTTGCCGTGCCGTCCTCGCCGCTCGAAGGATTACTGGATTAACGACGCTACGGTCGCCCGCCGCGCCGCGCTGCGGATTCTCGATGCCGTGCGGGCGGGGGTGAACTTCCAGACCGCCCGCGACCGGGCGCTTCCGGCCCTCGCCGAGCGCGACCGGCGCCTCGCCTATGAGCTAGCCGCCGGCGTCCTGCGGCGCCGCGCCCAGCTCGACCGCACCCTCTCCCTCGACACGGTCGACCCGCGACTGCACGACATCCTACGCCTCGGCGCGTATCAGCTGCGCGCCCTGACCCGTGTGCCGCCCTACGCCGCGGTGTCGACGAGCGTGGAGCTGGCGCGGGAGATCGCAGGTGAGGGAGGGGCGCGCTATGTGAATCAGGCGCTGCGAAAGCTGACGGGTGTCAGGGACCCGGTGCCCGGTGTCCGTGGGTCTCACCCCGCGTGGCTCGCTCGGCGATGGACTAGGCGCTTCGGCGAGGCCGACGCCGCGCGCCTCGTGGCGTGGAA
>DATLVU010000100.1:0-2219 GCA_035577025.1 Gemmatimonadales bacterium | reverse complement strand
CCACGACGAGCACCGCCAGGATCCACCAGCGGCGCCTGTCCCCTTCCCGTACATCCGTGGCAGTTGCCATACTTTGTGCGCTCATTCGTGTTCTCCCCATATCGTGGACTGATTCCACGGTTTAGCACATCCATGGTGGTCTGCGCTACTCTTCATCTGTTGAGCTATGGAGACACCGTCCGCCGATAGCGTCGTCGCGCCGAATCCGTGCTTTCCGCGCGAGCTCGTCGAGAGTCCGGCTTTCCTGCTGGCGCGGCTAGGCGTGGGGCTCAAGACCCGCGCCTTCAAGGAGTTCGAGCAGGTCGGCTTCAGCCCGTACCACTACAGCGTCCTGGCGCTCCTCGACGAAGGCGCGCGCGAGACGCAGGCAACGATCGCGGATGCGCTTCAGCTCGACCGGAGCATGCTGGTCGGCATCCTCGACACCCTCGAGGAGAAGCAGCTGATCGAACGTCGACGGGACGTGACCGATCGTCGTCGCCACCTCGTCAGCCTCACCCCGGACGGCAAGCGCCAGCTGGCTCGCTTCCGCACCATCGTCCAGAGGGTCGAGGACGAGTTCCTGGCGCCGCTCGACGCCGAGACACGCGCGAGCCTCCACGCGACCCTGCTCACACTCGCCGAGAACACCGACGCCCGCTTCGTGCTCGAAGGGGACGATCCCGGGGCTGCACTGCCTGCGGCCGCGCAGTAGCTCGGACCTGTCCACGAGTCCCCGGTGTGCTGCGAGGAAAGTCAGGGAAGGCACGTCCCCGGGTCCTACTCGCCCCCCGAGCCCGGGCGTTAGTGGCTAGTCAACGTGCCGCGCCGCAGTCGGTCCCTGACCCTGCATTGCTCATAGGCGAGGAGGCCGCTCGTCGGCCTCCCCCGGACGGGCGGGAAGGCACAGCCCGTTAGGCGGAGATCCGAGGCAATCGGGTTAGCGATTCCTTGTGACGGTGATAACAAGACGAGCCAGCTCGTTCTCCGCAAGCGAGAGGAGCACGTCGTCATGCCAGTCGCATTCTTCTTGGCTTCCGACCAGCCGGTGCTCCACGCCGGCCGGCGCGCAACGTTTCTCCATCTGAGTAGAGGCAAAGCGATCATCCGCTACTGGGGAGGCAGCCATGCCGTTTCGGTCTCACCGGAGGCACTCTCACCCCTGCCGACGAGGACCCGCACCGGTCCTGGTCGTCCTTTAGCGGCGGGCGACCAACCGCTCACCCGAGATCCGGCGTGGACAGCGCCGGCACCGAGCCCGCCGGACCGACAGTCGACCTGACGCGTCCCAGGCAGGATTATTGTCTGCTTCGTCAACGGGAACCACTGATCCCAGAGGAGCGGGCAATGGCGAGAAAGACGATCTTCGTATCCGACCTTTCCGGCAAGGAAATTGGCGACGACCGCGATGCCGTGACGATCACCGTGAAATACGGCGACGCACGCAAGGGCGTGATCGTTGTGGATGCCCACCCCGACGATGCCGAGGTCAAGCGGCTCGTGCAGGCTGGTAGGCAGCAGGCTCGCAGGGGTCGTCGACCGAAGTCGCACAACGGAGGAGAGTCGCGACGTTAGGTTGATCCGACGGAGTCGCCGCACCTCCGGGGTCAATCCCGAACGCCGGCCCAGGCAGGTACCCGAACGAGGGTGAACCCGATCCGAGCGCCGGCCGATAGAGAAGTGATGCTGGCTCAAACCTCGAGTCTGCCGCCGGTCCTGGAGCGGATCGCGACAACCCCGGTTCTGGCAGCTGAGAGGCCGGCCGGATTCCCCCACGTGAAGATCACCCGCCTGGCCCCCACCCGGCGCATTCACACACTGGGCGGCGTACGCATCGACTTCAGCAACAGCCACTCTTCTGAGTCCGCCAGCTATGCCCTCATGCGAACGCACGCCGCCGCCCGTCGCCTCGCGCACACGGAAGCGACCTTCAAGACCGCGGGTCTCTTCCACACGCAGGCAGTCGCGGTAGGACGATTCGCGGTAGGGGTAACGGGGACGACGAAGGCGCAGGCAAAGACCCTGCTTGCTCTCGCCCTCTCTCACCTCCGCCGCAGCGAGCGCTCACGCTGAGAAGCAAGCCCGCTGGGCGGCACGCCTACGCAACCTGCCGCGACGGCGGATGACGCGCCTTGCGGCGCAGACTCGGGGACTTGACCTGCGGTCACCGTGGCTCTAGCGTCGGGTCGTTGGGGCTGCGGCGGCTCGCGTAATGGATCGGGACCGTGAGGAGGATGACG
>DATLVU010000099.1:0-48613 GCA_035577025.1 Gemmatimonadales bacterium | reverse complement strand
CCTGTTCGGGCTCGCGGGGCCGACCCAGGCGATCTGGGCGGTGGTGCCGGTGCTCGTCTTCGCGATCGTTTTCGGCCTCTCGATGGACTACGAGGTGTTCCTGCTCACCCGCGTGAAGGAGGTGTTCGACAAGACGGGCCGGAACGACCACGCGACCATGGAAGGGCTGTCGGCGACGGCCTCCACGATCACGAGCGCGGCATTGATCATGATCCTCGTGTTCGGGACGTTCGCCTTCACCCGAGTCCTGGCGGTGCAGCTCATCGGCTTCGGGCTCGCCGCGGCCGTGCTGCTCGACGCCACGCTGATCCGCATGGTGCTGGTCCCCGCGATCATGCACATCGCGGGACGATGGAATTGGTGGCCGGGAGTCCGCGCACCAAAGATGGAAAGAGAAAACAGTGACTAGGAGCTAGAACAGTCTAAGAGTCTCAGCCGCGTCCCCCACAAGTCCCAATGCCACGCCGGTACCCTGATTCCTGTCCTCGGGTCTTTGAGTGGCTTGTACTGCAGCCATTCCGGCCGGAGCTCGAGCTCGCGGCCGAGCGCGAGCAGCCGCTCCTTGTCGGCGCTGACGAGGTGGACCATCGGCTCGTCGCGGATCCGATGCCGATGAAGCCAAACGCCGCCGTCGAGGGCGAAGCACATCCCCTCGCGGCGGCGTTCGAACTCCCGATAAGGCCGGCCTACTGGCAGGTGATGCGGCCCTCGATGGTCGCCGGGGCGACCGGGTTCGCGTTGCCCGAGAACAATGCGCACTGCCGGCCCGGGGCGTAGAGGCTCGTCGTTGTCGCCGCCCAGCCCGACCCCGTCGCCTGGTTCATGGTCAACACGACACCGGTCGACGGTGTGAAGTTGTTCATGAGCGAGAGATTCAACGTGTACTTGGAGCTGTCGTAGAAGAAGGCCTCCTCCGCGGTCGCGAGGTTCCGGAGGTCGGACTTCATCGCCGCCACGTACGCCTTCTCTTTCGTGTTGGAGAACTTCGGGATGGCGATGGTCGCCAATAGCCCGATGATCACCACCACGATGAGCAGCTCGATCAACGTGAAACCACGTCGAGACATCACCGCTTACCCTCCGGGCGCGAAAGGGCGTCGGACCGCGCACGACCGGGTCCGACGCCACGAATAGTTAGCGCCGGCGTCCATTCCTGCAAGAGCTATGCTTATCCCTTGGCATCGACCCAATTCGTTCCAACACCGACACTTACGACGAGTGGCACGCGGAGGGCGGCCGCCCCCTCCATATGGCTTTTTACCACCTCCATTGCGGTCTCCCGCTCCCCAAGAGGAACCTCAAATACAAGCTCGTCATGAACTTGCAGGATCATGCGCGACTCGAGACTCCGATCGCGGAATGACCGCGCGATTCCGATCATGGCCGTCTTGATCAGGTCGGCCGCCGAGCCTTGCAGCGGGGAATTGGTCGCGGTGCGCTCTCCGAATGCCCGGATGTTGAAGTTGCGGTCCTTGAGCTCGGGGATGTAGCGCCGCCGTCCGAACAGCGTTTCCACGTAGCCCCTGGTGCGCGCTTCCGCGACGGTCCGGTCGAGCCATGCACGCACGCCCGCGAAGCGGGTGAAGTACTGGTCGATGAACCGCTTGGCGTCGTCCAGGGTGATGCCGAGCTGGCGGGAGAGTGCGAACGGCCCCTGCCCGTAAATCGTGGCGAAATTGATGGTCTTGGCCTGCCCCCGCATCTCCGACGTGACCTGGTCTTGCGGCACACCGAAGATGACGGCCGCGGTCTGGCGATGAATGTCCCCGCCCTTCTCGAACGCCTCCACGAACGCCGGATCACCCGAGAGGTGGGCGAGCAGCCGCAGCTCAATCTGGGAGTAGTCCGCAGTGAGCAGCTCCGCTCCGGGCGACGCGACAAACGCCCGCCGGATTGCTTCGCCCCGCGGAGTCCGCACCGGGATGTTCTGCAGGTTGGGGTCCGAGGACGAGAGCCTGCCGGTGGCGGCGCCCGCCTGGTTGAAGCTGGTGTGGATGCGGCCGGTCCGCGGGTTGATGAACCCGGGCAGCGCGTCCACGTACGTGGATTTGAGCTTCGAGAGCTCGCGGTACTCGATCAGCAGTTTGGGCACCTCGTGTCCCATGACCGCGAGCTGCTCCAGGACTTCGTAGTCGGTGGACGGACCGGTCTTGGTCTTCTTGAGAATCGGAAGCTGGTGCTTCTCGAACAGGATGTGACGGAGCTGCGGCGTCGAGTTGATGTTGAATTCCGTGCCCGCCGCCTGGTAGATCGCGCGCTCGAGCTCCGTGAGCTCCCGCGCGAAGGACCGCGAGATCTCCCCGAGACGCTCGAGATCGACCCGCACGCCTTTCCACTCCATGTCCGCGAGCACGGCGATGAGCGGAATCTCCAGGGTGTCGAGCAGGTGCAGGAGCCGATGATCCTCGAGCTCGGGCTGAAACGCCGCCTGCAGCCGGAGGACGGTCTCGCTCTCCAGAGCGGCGTAGCGCGCGGCCTCAGCCATCGGCACCGATGCGAAGGGCCGTTCGGCCTTGCCGCGTCCCACGATTTCCGCGCGCGTCGGCAAGCTCAGCGAGAGCCGCTCGCGCGCGAGATCGTCGATCGCGTGCGAGCGTCGACCCGGGTCCAGCACGAAGCTCGCGAGCATGGAGTCGTACGTGACGCCCGCCAGCTCCACGCCCGACCGACGCAGCACAAGGCCGTCGTATTTCACATCGTGCGCGGCCTTCGGGATGCTCGCGTCCTCGAGCAGCTCGCGCAGCGGGGCCAGCGCTGCGCTCGAGAGCGGCGGCAGGTTCCTGGGCGGCGTTCCCCCGGCCAGCTCACCGTCGGGGGCCACGTGCGCAAACGGCAGGTACCACGACCGGCCGGGCAACACCGCCAGCGATATGCCGACGAGCTCGGCACGCATGGCATCGAGCGAGGTCGCGACGACGTCGAGGGCCACGAGCGGGGCGCGACGCCACTCGGCGGCCGCCGCCGCGAGAGCCGCCGGGTCATCGAGGATCGACGGCTCGGCGTGCGCGACCGCCATCGCGGCGGGGGCCAGCGGGCCAGACACTCCAGCGGGGGCGGCTGGCTGGGTGACCGGCGCCGGCTCGGCCACGACTTCGATGGACGCGAGCTTGGGAATAAGCGACCGGAATTCGAGCTCGGTGAACAGCTCCGTGAGGCGAGGCACGTCGGGCGGGCGCACGTGCAGCCGGTCCAGGTCGAGCGCGGGGAGCGGCACGTCGCGCTGGATGGTGACGAGATCGCGCGACAGCCGCGCCAGGTCCGCGTGCTGCTGCACGGCTTCGCGCGCGCGCTTACCCGCAATGCGATCCGCGCCGGCCAAGATCGCATCGAGGTCGCCGAACGTCTTGAGCAGCTCGAGCGCGGTCTTCTCGCCCACGCCCTTCACGCCTGGCACGTTGTCGGAGGTATCGCCGACGAGCGCGAGATAGTCCACCACCCGCTCGGGAGGAACGCCCAGGCGCTCGCTCGCGTTCGCCTCGTCCACCCAATGCTCCTCGACGCCGGCCGGCCCGCCACGTCCCGGGTTCAAGAGCGCGACACCCGGTCCGATGAGCTGGTAGAAATCCTTGTCGCCGGACACGATCACCGCCTGGAGCCCCCGCGCGGCAGCCGCCGTCGCCATCGTCCCGATGACGTCGTCCGCCTCGTAGCCTTCCGCGCCGATCAGCTGCAGGTGGAACGCATCGAGGATCTGCTCGATGCGCTCCACGGAGCGGTCAAAATCCTGCTGCAGCTCGCGGGTGAGTTTCTCCCGCGTGGCCTTGTACTCCGGGTACGCCTGCTGCCGGAAGGAGGCGCCCATGTCGTGCACCCACGCGAGGTAGTCGGGGCGCCGGCGCTCGAACAGGCGCAGCAGGAAGTTGGTGACGCCCCAGGCCGCCGAGGTGTTCTCGCCTCGACGCGTCGTGAGCGGCCGCGCGATCATCGCGAAGAAGGCGCGGTAGATGAGCGCGTATCCATCGATCAGATAGAGGGTCGCGCGGGCATCAGACATGCGCCGAACAATAACCCGAGAAGGAATGAAAAACCCCGCCCGATGACACGGGCGGGGCGGATCGACGCCGAACGGCGCGGGGGGCGGGGGGCGGTTACACCCGAACGACGTTCTCCGCGTGCAGACCTTTGTCCCCGGTTTTCACCTCGAACTCCACCTGCTGGCCTTCGGCCAACGTCTTGAACCCGTCCATCTGGATCGCCGAGAAGTGTACGAACACGTCCTCGCCGCCCTCCTGTTCAATGAAGCCATAGCCCTTAGCGTCATTGAACCACTTCACCTTTCCCTTGGGCATTCGGTCCGCCTCCTGCAAAGTCACACATGGGGCGCAGAGCACCCGGCCCGGCATCGTGTCGGGCGCGATAGAAATGACGCGTGGCGGAAGGGTTGTCAAGAAACCTGCACACGGCTGCGCACCATGCCCGTAAGTTTCGGGCGATCAATTGGTTGAGCCGAGATACAACGCCCGATAGACCTCGCGATTCCGCAGCACCGCTCGTACGTACCCGCGCGTCTCCTGAAACGGAATGAGCTCGACGAACTCGTCCGGATCCGTCGCTCCGGGACGCGAGAGCCAACGCGCGACGGCCGCGCCACCCGCGTTATACGCGGCCGCGGCGACTTCGACGCGGCCGTCGAAGCGCTGCAGCAGCTCCTGCAGGTGCGCGGCGCCGAGGTGGAGGTTGAGGTCGGGAACCGTGATCCACTCCGGATAGAAGGTGACGTCGAGGCCGCGCGCAGTGAGTGCGGCGGTGCCCGGCAACAGCTGCGCGAGGCCCCGGGCGCCGGCGGGCGACAGCGCCTGGGCGTCGAAGACGCTTTCCTGGCGCACGATCGCCACGAGCAGCAACGGGTCGACGCCGAACTCGGCTGCCTCGGCCTCGACCGCCCGCCGATTGGGCCATGGAAAAATCGCGCGGAGCACGCGGGCATCGTTGGGCGCCTTGAGCGCCGCCTGCCATCCGAGGCGCACCGCCGCGGGGCCGAAGCCGCGGGCGGAGAGCGCGCCGCTCCACGCCAGCAGGTTGTCGAGATCGAGTTGGGGCGCGCGCCCGAGGACGGCGCGCACCTCCGCTTGGGCGGCGGTATCGAGACCGGCGAGGAGGAGCGTGTCGATGCGACCGAGCGCCGTCGCGACCGGTGGCGGAGGCGCGGGGAGCGTGGCCGCCCCGATATGGAGCGGCGCCAAGCCCAGCTCGCGACGCGCGCGGAGCCCGTAGTATCCGATCGAGTCCTCGCGCGCCAGCGTCAACCACGTGGCCCGCGCCGCGGTCGAATCGCCGCCGAGGCGTTGCAGCTTGCCGAGCCAGAAGCGGGCGCTCAAGCGCTGTGGCGCACCGGCGTCGACCTCGCTCTGAAAGAGCCCGGCGGCACTGTCGCTCAACCCCTCACGCATCGCCTGAGCCGCGAGCCTGAAGCGCGCGAGGGACGCGCGCAGGTCGGCCGGGTAACGCGCGATCAGGTCGCCGAACCACCGCTCCGCGCCGGTCCAGTCTCCGCGATCCACCAGCATGTCGCCGAGCATGTACAGGGCGGTGGGTGCCGCGGTATCGGACGGGTACGACTGGGCGAACCCCGAGAGGGCTTCCTGCGCCCCGGCGTCCCCCAGACGCACGAGCACACGCGCGCGCCGGTAAATGGCGAGGGAACCAAGCGTGGGATCGCGCGTCGCGGCCCGGTACGCCCGCTCGGCCTCGCGGTAGCGACCGTTGGTCGCGAACAGCTCGCCCGCGAGGACCAGGGTCGAAGCGCTCGAGTCGCCCTGGCGCAATGCCCGCTCAACCTCGAGCTTCGCGTCCGCCGCCGCCCCGTGGGATTTCATCGCACGCGCCAGCGCCACCAGCTCGGGCGGCGACCGGGGCCGGAGCGACGCGAGCGCCACGCCCACGGCCGCACCGCCATCGTCCGACTCGGGTGCGCGTGCCATGAGCCCGTACAGGGCGTCGCGAGCCCGGCTCGAGTCCCCGAGCGCGAGCGCTAGGCGCGCGATGTCGAGGGAGCGACCTACCTGGGCGAGCGCCTCGAGCGCCGCCGCCGAGTCCCCGGCCGCGAGCAGCGCCTGCGCCCGGGCCCCGCCCGCCTCTCGCCCCGCGGGTGCCGGCAAGCCCGCCAGCAGACGGAAGGCGGCAGCTGTGTCGCGCGTGACTCGCGCCAGCCGGAGCCGCAGCCACGTGTCGATCGCCTCCAACCCGACCGCGCGGGCCGCGCTGTAGGACGCGGCCGCCGAGTCGGGCTCTCCCGCGGCTTCCCACGCCAACCCTTCGCGAACCGAGAGCAACGCGGCTCGAGGTCCCTTGGCTCGTGCTCGGGCGCCGGCGTAATGGGCGGCGGCCGTAGCCGCCTGCCCCAGATGCGCCTCCGCTTCGGCCAGCACGGCCAGGGCCTCGCCGCCGTTGTAATCGTCGAGCCAGGGCTGTCCGGCCAGGAGACTGCGGGCCCGGTCGTAGCGGCGCGCGTGCAGCTCGGCCTTGGCGCCCTCGACGACGAACGTCGCGTTCAAGCGGGGTTCGCGCGCCGCGACGGCGAGCAGGGTCTCGGCGGCGTGCCAGGGGCGGCCCGCGACGCGCAAGGACTCCGCTCGCTGTGCCATGACATCCGGTGGCACGCCCTGCGCAGGCAGCCGGGCGGCCCACAGTCCGCCGGCGAGGAGGAGAGCCGCGGCCCGAGTCGTCACTTCGGGCGACGCACCTGAGCCAGGACGCGCTGGAATTCCGCGCGCGACAAGGGCGTCATACGGAAGCGCCCGAACCCGGTTTGATCCTGGAAGAACAGCGTCAAGCGCAGCGAGTTGTAGGTCCACCGGACGCCGCGGACGCCCGCGCGCGACGCGTCGGTCGAGAAATCGAACACGTCGTCGGGCTCGCCCAGGCAGATGTACACCTCACCCCGATCGGTCAGCCACCCCGGGTCGCCCGACTCCCGAAAGCGCTGGTTGGCGAACTGGATACGACGGAAATACGCTTCGAGCGCTTCGTTCTCCGGTGTGGCCGGAACCGGGTCCGTGGCCTTGTAGAAATCGCGCCAGACTTCGGGCCGCTGGTCGGGAGTCGCCTGGCGCAGCTTGTCCACCCAGTCCTGACGATCGAAGTAGCGTAACAGGCTGATCATCTGATCGTAGTTGGTGATCGCCCACTGCTCGGAGAAGCTTACGAGGAAGCGGGCGGTTCGGGCGACGCCCGACCCGAGGGGTTGGGCCTCCAACCGCCCTTCGCCCACCGGCAGCGCGCCGGGCCGGAGCGTGACCAGCGCCGTAGCCAAGCCGGCGCCCCCGGCGAGCGGCACCGTGTCGTGCCACATCTCCTGCCCCGCTTGATCGAGCGCGCGCATCGCGAGCCGGGCGCCCGGCCGCGCGCCGTAGACTTCCATGTAGAACCGCAGCGAGTCTGCTCCGTACGACACGGTCGACCGTGGGTTGACCACCAGAGTCGGTACCTCCGACACGCGGCTCCGCCCGGGACCCTGGTAGACAGCGAGCGGCTGGCTCATGGCTCCCGGCGAGAACCGCGGCACGGTATCCGTGCGCTCGCGGTGCCCCACGGAGGGGCCGCTCCGGTCGCGCACCGTCACCGCGACGCGATACGCGCCCGGCGGTACGGCGATGAACTGCTGGTAGATCACGCTCTCGTCGGCGCGTTGCGTCTCCTGGAAGGAGCGGACCCGGACGGTGTCATCCGTCGCGAATTGGCGCACGGGTCCGCTGTCGTTGCGGAACGCCACCTCGACATGGTACTGCGCCAGGTAGCCCGTTCCGTCCCGCTGAAAGCTCAGGGAGTGATTGGCGAGTGAGAGGCCGAACACCGCGAGCGTCGAATCGCTCGAGGAGTCGGCGAGGTACAGGACGGTCGCCACGAAGGGCAGGGGTGGCCCGGCGACGAGCAGGCCCATGGAGCCGTAGACGGTGCCGGCGTCGAACAGGGTGGACACCGCGGCACCCGCGTCGGGGCGGGGGCCGGAGCCCGGCGCCGCCGGTCGCGCGGGAGCGCACCGGGTCTGGGCGAGCGCGAGGAGTGCCAATGACACGAGTCGTCTCACTTGCTCAACCTCAAATCCGGGCGTTAGTTTCGCGCGTTCCCATGCCCAACGAGAACCTGGCCGGTCGGACCATCGCCGGCTACCGCCTCCTGGACCGCGTCGGCGAAGGAGGCACCGCCGAAGTGTACCGCGCCGAGCACCCAGAGCGCGGGCTGTGTGCGTTCAAAGTATTAAGGTCGCGGCTCGCGAGCGACCCCACGGCGGTCAAGCGCTTCCTGCGGGAGGCGGGATACGGCTCCCGCGTGCGCCATCCGGGCGTCGTGCGGACCTACGATTACGGGGAAGCGGACGGGCTCTACTACCTCGCGCTCGAGTGGGCCGATGGGAAGTCGCTCGCCGATTACGTACACCGCGCCGGCCCCCTGGCTCCGGCGGTGGTCGGCATGGTGGTCCGGCAGCTGGCGGACGCGCTGGCGGCCGCCCATCAAGCGGGGATCATTCATCGGGATCTGAAGCCCGAAAACATCACGTTCGACCCCAAGGAGCAACGGGTGAAGCTTCTCGACTTCGGGATCGCCCGCGACGCGGAGCTGCCGCCCGAAGAACGGCTCACCCGGACCGGGTTCTTCGTCGGGACCCTGAAGTACGTAGCCCCGGAGGCCCTCTCGGGCGAACTCGTGGATGGCCGCGCGGACATCTACAGTCTGGCGACGATCGCGTACTGGCTCCTCACCGGACGGCACCCGCACTCGGGCCGCAGTCCCCGCGAGCTGTTCCAGCAGCTGCTGACGCAGCCGCCGTTGCCGCTCAACCAGGCGGTGCCCGGCCGGCGTTTTCCCGCGCCGCTCGAGAAGGCCGTCATGCGGGGCCTCGAGCGCGACCCGGCCCGGCGGCAGCCCACCGTGACGGCGTTCGCCGACGAGCTCGTGGCAGGGTTGTCCGCCGGGGCTGGGTCGAAGACGGGCCTACTCGACCGCCTCAAGCGCGCGATCGGGCGCGAGGAGCAAAAGTAGTAGCAACAACTACTACTATTATATCGTGAGCTCGACCGCATTCCTCGAGGAACGGCTCCGCGCACTCCTGCGCGAGCGCTCGGTCATTCGCGGCGACTTCACGCTCGCCTCGGGAAAACGTTCTAGCTTCTACATCGATGCCCGCCGCACCACGATGTCGGGGGAAGGTCTCGCCGTGATCGGCGCCCTCGGGCTTGCGCGAATCACCGCTCAGGGGTGGGTGGCCGACCTCGTCGGCGGGCTCACGCTCGGCGCCGATCCCATCGCCTACGCGATCGCCGCCGCGGCGCGGGCGTCGGGGGAGGGCCGCCCCATCGACGCGTTCACGGTTCGGAAACAGGCGAAGACGCATGGGACGGGGAAGCGCATCGAGGGGTGCTTCCGGCCCGGCGCTGCCGTCGTCGTGGTGGAAGACGTGATCACGACGGGGCAATCGGCGTCGGATGCCATCGCCGCGGTGACCGCGGAGGGGGGGCGCGTGCTCGGCGTGCTCGCGGTGGTGGATCGCGAAGAGGGCGGACGGGCCGCCCTGGAGCGGGCGGGCCACACGGTGCTGGTACTCGCCACGGCCACGGCGCTCGGCGTCCGGTGAGCGGTTCCGGCGAGACGTCACTTCTCGTCCATCGCGTCAGCGATTCATTCGGCGACCTCTGGCCTGCGCTGGCGCGCGAGCTGGGCGTTACCCTCGCCGAGTGGACGCCCTCTCAGGGCGAACCGCCCGCCCCGGACGCGGCCGCGCTGCTCATCGCGGCCGGCGGGCACGAAGCCGAGCTCGTGACGCTCCTGCCGCAGCTCGCCCCGGCGCGCGGCATCCCCGTCATCGTGGTCGGTGCGGTGGCGTCGCATCGGCTTGCGGTCCAGCTCCTGGCGGCAGGGGCAGCGGACTACTACGCGCTGCCCGACGATCGCGACGGACTGCGTGACGCGTTGGCGGCTGCCGTCCAGCGTCGCCGGGCGGCGCTCGGTCGCGCCGAGCTGGCCAACCTCGAAGGGCAGGCCCACGCGTTTCGCGATATCGTCGGCGAGAGTCCCGCGCTGAAAGCGGCCCTCGAGCGGGCCGCGCGCGTGGTGCCCCATCGCGACGCCACGATCCTCGTCACCGGGGAAACCGGCACGGGCAAGGAGCTGCTGGCGCGCGCGCTGCACTACGGCGGTCCGCGCGCCGCCGCCCCGTTCGTCGAGCTCAACTGCGCCGCGCTCCCCGCGCCGCTGCTCGAAAGCGAGCTGTTTGGACACGAGCGTGGCGCCTTTACCGACGCGAAGACGGCCAAGCCGGGGCTGTTCGAAGTGGCGCAGGGGGGCACGATGTTCCTCGACGAAGTGGACCACCTCGCACCCGAGCTCCAGGGCAAGCTGTTGCGCGCCCTCGACCAGAAATCCGTGCGCCGGCTCGGAGCGACCGTCAGCCGCACGGTCGACGTTCGGATCGTTGCCGCCACGAACGCTGATCTCGCCGCCGCGGTCCAGGCGGGCACCTTCCGTGAGGATCTCTATTACCGCGTCAACGTCGTCGCCCTCGAGCTCCCTCCACTCCGGGCGCGTGGCGACGACATCATGCTCCTCGCGGAATTCTTCTTACGGAAGTTCAGCGCCCAGTATCAGCTGCCGGAGCCCGCGATCACACCCGATGTGCGGCGCGCCCTGCTCGCCCACACGTGGCCGGGCAACGTGCGTGAGCTGCGCAATGCAATCGAGCGCGCGATCCTCCTGTCGCCGCCGGGCACTCTCGTGCTCAGCGAGCTTGCCCCTCGCCCCCTCGCCGCGCCGGCCGGACCCCTGCCCTTCCCGGCGACAATCGCCGATATCCAGCGCGCGGCCGCGCGCGCCATGGTCGACCAGACGGGAGGCAACCGCTCCGAAGCAGCGCGCCGCCTCGGGATCTCCCGTTCGCGGCTCCAGCGGCTGCTCGAAGGGAAAGGGGAGGAAGACGCGGATGCTGACCCGAATTGAGCCATGTGGCTCAGAGTGGCCCAGGCCGTGAGGTTCATCACATTGATTGACAATCACTTAGCATGGCGCGCCGTTTGCCCGTCTGAGAGGTCCGAAACCTCTCGAGCCCGGAAGGACTCCATGCGACGAATGCTCCTCGGGTTGGTCGCGCTCGCCGGTGCGGCGGCCTGCAGCAATGCCAATGGACCTCAGAGCACGCCGCCGAGGGCGGCGCTCAACATCGTGCGCCAGGACTCCACGTACAAGCCGCTGCTCTCCACTCAAGGCCAGTTCTACGCCAAGGTGGGGGTCGGCCGGGAAGTGCGTCTTGTCTATCAAGGAAGCGCACCGACGGACTCGGGGACCGAGCTGCTTCGGTTCGAGGTCCCCAACGACGGCCTGTACCGGAAGCCGGACGGCACGTCGTTCGGGCCCAGCGATTCGATTCTCATCACGATCACGGTAGTCGACGCAAAGCGCTTCCAGTTCGACTTTCAACCGAGTGGACTTCAGTTCAATCCCAACAGTCCCGCACGCCTGAAGGTGGAGTACCAGTACGCCGACCACGATTTCAACGGGGATGGCGTCATCGACTCGGGGGACGCGACGATCGAGTCGGAACTCGGTATCTGGCGTCGTGATCTTCCGGACACGCTCTGGTTCGGCGTCGGCGCAGTCAAGTTCGAGGAGTTGCAGGAGTTCGACGCCAACATCCTGTCGTTCTCGCAGTACGCGGTCGCCTGGTGAAGACGTGAGGACCGCACCATGGTGACGTCGCTCTCGGACGAATCCGCGCTCCTCGCCGAGCTGCGGGCTCTCGCCGAGCGGGGGCGCCATCAGGAGGTGCTGAACCGGCTGGAGCGACTGCCGGCCGATACCGTGGAGCGCCGCACCGCGTTCGCGTTGCTCGCTGCGGAGGCGCACGGTCGTTTGGGGGCGTACCCCGAAGCGGAGCGCTGGGCGCAGGCGGCCCTGGCGATTGCCCGGTCCCGCGGGGAGCGGCACGCGGAGCTGCGGGCGCGGAATTACAAGGGTGCGATCGCGCTGGAGCGGGGGGATGTCGAGGCGGCGGAGCCGCACTTTGCGGCGGCCCTCGAGCTCGCTCGCAGCCTCGAGGATCACGCCACCGAGGC
The DNA here is from genome assembly GCA_035577025.1 of Gemmatimonadales bacterium. GTDB lineage: Bacteria > Gemmatimonadota > Gemmatimonadetes > Gemmatimonadales > GWC2-71-9 > AG41. Next base: position 36,572 of record DATLVU010000099.1, on the reverse strand, counting down.
GCGATGTCTGAACAACCTCGGCATCATCGCGAACCTGCAGGGCGACCCGCGCGGCGCGCTCGCGAACTATCAGCTCGCGCTGGCAGCGTACCAGCAGGCCGGACTCGCCCGGGGCATGGCCGAGACCCAGCACAACATCGGCATCAGCTGGCGCGATCTGCGCGATTACCGGCGCGCGCTCGCGGCGGCCGAGGAGGCCACGCGCCTGACCGAACAGCAGGTGCGGGACGACGCGCTCTCGGCGCAGGCGACCACCGGGCGCGCAGAGCTGCATCTCCTGCAAGGGGACCTCGAGCTGGCCAGCGCGGAGCTCACCCGGGCAGCGGCCGCGTACGAGCGCCTGCACCATCCGGTTGGGTTGGCCGAGGTGTGGCGGCTCCAGGCGGGAGTGGCGCGGGCGCGGGGCGACTTGGTGGAGGCGACCGCGACGCTCCGCCGGGCGGCCGAGCTCGCGCGAGGACACGGGAGCGCACACACGCTTGCCGAGATCGAGCGCGACCTGGGCGCGGTCCTAGAAGCGACGGGTGATGCCGGCGGCGCGCGCGCGGCGCGCGAGCGCGCGGTCCAAGTGTACCGTGGTCTCGGCGCCGCCAAGGCGGCACAGGCGATCGCCGATCTGATCAAGCAATAAAAGGAAGGCCGCGCGCGACGGGTCAGTGTCCGCCGTCGCCCCCCTCGTGATGATCGTCCATCCCGTCTTCGTCGTTGTCCTGAAAACCATTGACCGAGTTGACGATGTTGTCGCGCACCAGGCCCTCGTTTACACCACCTGGAGCCGCCGTCGCGGGATCGACGAGATCACCAGCACCGTTCCGGAACCAGCCGCTCAAGTCGAGCTGCACGGTCAACGATGCGGGCACGCCGGCTTGCACCACGACCGGTGGATCGAACGTCAGCTCCTTTTCGACGTCGAGGTCGCTCGTGAAGGTGAAATCCGCGCCGTTGAAGGTTCCCTGTACCCGGATGCTGATGCCGGCGAAATCGGGATGCGCCGCGAGAAACGCCTGATCCGCCGCATCCCCGTCCGAGACCTTGTGAATCTCGAACTCGAGCTGGTCGAACGAGCCTGCCGGCACGACGGCGGAGAACATCCGCGCCGTGCCGCCCAAGGGCAGGTCGACGAGGAACGGCCCCGCCTCGATCTCCTCGTCCTGCTCCCCACACTCCCCGCCGTCCGAGGCCGTGATCCCAGAGGAGCTAGTCGGGCACTCCGATTGGGCCGCCACCTCGGCCCGCTTGAGCTCCACCTTCCGCACGACGAACTCGATGCTCGAGATCACGAGCGTATTGTCGCTTCCATCCGTGAACTTCTCGGGCGTGCCCGATTGCGGCGCGGCGGACGCCGACGCCGCCGTCCCGCGAGCACTCGATAACGCGACGCTGACCGGCGCCACGCCGCGTGAGCCGGCGGTCTCGGCGCATCCGGCGAGGGCGATCGTGGCCGCGATCACATATGATGTGGTCACATGATTTCGCATGGTGCCTCCAAGACGAGGTGAATCAGCCACTTCCGCCCATGTTCGCGCATGAGTTGTGCCCTAGGCATCGGAGATTCGTGCGCCTGGAATTGCTTCCCTGCCATCGCCGCGCCTGGCTCAAGACAGCGCAGACTGACTCGCCGCGAGACACGCGGCTTGTGTGGGGCGAGGTCACGTGTATGATGCTCATCGAGTTCCGGACCGAGTGAAGGAGCGCTGGTGACCACAGGGGCGGGGGCGGGCATGGCCGGCAGGTCGTCGTTGGCGTCCAAGATTCGCGGGTGGAAGGACGACGCCACGGGTCTCGAGCAGCGGCTCAAGGACCTGGAGACCATCGCGCGGAGCCACCGGCTCCGCCGCCTCATGGTGGCCGTGGGGTTCGTGTTCGGCTTGGTGGGGGTGGTCTCCGACGAGGTGAAGACGCGTCCCGGGACCATGGTCTTGGTGGCTGGCGGCGCCGCGTTTCTGAACGAACTGCTGGGCCTGATCAACGAGCGCGGTTGGTATCGCTGGTGGCTCGTCTACGCGCTGTCGCTGCTCGACGTCCTGCTGGTCGCCGTCCTCATCGTCTGGTTCGGAAACGGCGGGCTGGTGGCCGCGTTCTTCATCGCGGTGCTACCATACGCGTTCGATCAGGGTCATGGCGTCGGGAATTTCCTCGTGCTTACGGCAGCGCTCGCCTATCTCGGCGCGAGCTTCCTGCACAACAGCCTGTACGCGCCGCACGCGAGCCTCAAGGCGGCGGGGCTCGAGACGGTCGTGTTCATCCTCGTGGCGATGTCGCTCAAGCGGATCCCGGCGACGTTGATCCAGCGCATCCGCCATGCCCGCAGCGTGATGGGGGAAGCGGAGCGGGGCTATCTGGCGGTCCGCGCGCCGGCCGGCGAGTCGGACGAGCTGGGGTTTCTCGAGCGCAGCTTCAACAAAATGATCGAGGAGATCGGCGGGACGATTTCCACGGTGCAGCGCGAGGCGGACGAGGTAGCGGCGTTCGCGGAAGAGCTCGCCGCGTCGGCCCAGCAGCTGCACGCCACGTCCGAAACCGTCACGCACACCGCCCAACGGCTCGCGGTGGACCTCGGCACGCAACGCGAGATGGCGGAGGGCGCGCGGGGGGAGAGCGCCAAGGCCGCCGAGCAGGCGGAATCGTTGCGTGCCCGCGCCGAGTTGATGCAGGTCGACGCGGCGCGCCTGGTCGCCGCGGCGGAGCGGGGCCGCGAGCGCGTGGCCCGGGCGAACCAGACGTTACGCGCGGTCGGCGAGGAGGTTCGGGCGACGGCCTCGACCGTGGCGGGTCTGTCGGGAATGTCGGAGCGGATCGGCGTATTCGCCCAGACGATCGCCCGCATCGCGCGGCAGACGCATCTCCTCGCCCTCAACGCCGCGATCGAAGCGGCGCGAGCGGAGCAGCACGGCGAGGGATTCGCGGTGGTCGCGGACGAGGTGCGGGCGCTGGCCGCCGAAGCCGGAAAATCAGCGCGCGAGGTGGCCGAGCTCGTCTCCGAGCTGCGGGCCGGCATCGATGCGGCGGGGCGTGCGATGCAGTCGGGGGAGACCAAGGTGCGCGACATCGGCGCCGTAGCGGCCGAGGCCGACGGGGCGCTGCAGGAGCTGCACCAAGGCATCGAGCTCGTGGGCGACCTGGTCGACGCGACGGCGGAGGTATCGCGCAGCCAGGCGAAACGGCTCGCCGAGCTGGCCCAATCGCTGCAGCAGGTGGCGGCAATCTCGAGCTCATCGTCGCAGAGCGCGGACGGCGCCGCCGCGGCCACGCAGGCCGAAATCACCTCGATGGGGGACCTCACCGCGACCTCGCAGCAGCTCGCGCAGCTGGCCGAGCGACTGCGCGCGAGCATCGCCCGCTTCTCGGTGCTCTCCCGGGAGCAGGCGACCCGGGAGCACCCGACGGCGCGGGCCGCCGCGGACTGATCACCCCGGCCGGGACACCCGGCTCGCGCTCGGTCCTTGGTCCCACAGTCCCGCGTTGAGTGGGCGAAACGCGCGCAGGGTCTCCCGGTACGGGGTGATGAGCAGGTCGACGTAACGCTCGAGCGACACGTCGAAGGGAAAGCGGCGGCGGAACTCTCCGGCGGTGACGCCGAGCATCGCCTTGAGATGGCGCCCGAAGCTCTGAGGAGAGGAGTAATCCAGGCGGTAGGCCACGTCGGCCACCGAGAGCCCTGGGTTGGCGAACAAGTACGCCGCGTGCAGCAAGCGCATCCCGGCGAGGTACGTCTTCGGGGACGGCAGGCCGGCCCGATAGAACCGGGACATGAGCGTGCTCGAGCAGATGCGCAGGTGTCGCGCGAGGCCGCGGACGGTCGCGAGCGCGGGCGCGAGCCGCGCGACCGCTTCGAAGAAGGCGCGTACATCCCCGGTCGCCGCGCCGAGGCTCGGCACCACGCGGGCGAGGATCCGGACGGCCACGGGCGACGCCGGGTGGCCGACCAGGTCACGCAGGCGCCGCCAGCCCGCCGGCTCGGTGCAGTCCACGGCCGAGCGCACCCCGGTGGCCCCGAGCCGCAAGAGCGTCTCCGTCGCATCGCGGTCGTGGCGTGAGACCAGCGCGACCGCCGGGATGGCGGGGAACTCGCGCACGAAGCGGGCGACCGCCGGCAGCTCCTCCCCGCGGCAGGCATGGACCGACAGCACGAGCGCATCCACGCGTCTGCGACGTGCCGCTCGCATCGCGTCGCGGAAAGACGTAGCGTGGAGCGTCAGGAAGCAGCCGTCACCCACGGCGTCGAGTCGCGGGCGCTCAATCGGCGGTAAGACCGTGCACACGGTCACCATGCGGGAGGAATGCTAAGGTGGCCCCATCAAAGCCGGCTCAAAGTGACCCGGGGCCGGGGCCGGACGCGCCGCGGGGAGCGCACGCTGCCTCAACCGCCGGTCAACTTGCCGAGCTCGTCGAGCGGCTGCGCGGTCATGTGGCCACGCTCGAAGGCGTGCGCCATCCGGCCGCCGCACCGGAGCGCCACCGCGCGGCCCGAGATCACATCGCGCGAGAACTCAGCGCGCTCGGTCTGGAGGTGGAACTCCGGCCGTTTTCGTTTCGCGGCCGCGCCTACCACAATGTGGTCGCTGTCCTGTCCGGCCGAGACGCGCGTCGCCCCCATTTGCTCGTCGGCGCGCACTTCGACTCGACCGCGGACACGCCGGGGGCGGATGACAACGCCAGCGGCGTCGCGGCGCTGCTCGAGTGCGCCCGGCTCATGGCGACTCGGCAGCCCGAGGCGAGCGTCGAGTTCGTCGGCTTCGATCTGGAAGAGCTGCAGACGGTGACTGGGCGCTACCGCGTCGGGAGCCACGCCCTGGCGCGCGAACGACGCGCGCACCGCGACAAGCTCGCCGGCGCGCTGGTCCTGGAGATGGTGGGGTACTGCGATCCTACGCCGGGAGCCCAGATCGTGCCACCGCTGCTCGGCATCCCTCTGCCCCGCACCGGCGACTTTCTCGCCGCGGTCGGGGACACGCGATCGAAGGAGTTGCTCGAGGGTTTCGTCGCCGGAGCCCGCGTCGCGGCGCCCGGGCTGTCGCTCGTTCCATACCGGACGCGCCTGCGCGGCTGGCTGCTCCCTCTCACGCGCCTGTCGGACAACGCGTCGTTCTGGGACGCGGGCTATCCGGCGCTGATGCTCACCGATACGGCCTTTCTCCGTAACCCGCACTATCATCGTTCGACCGATACCAGCGCCACGCTCGACTTTCGTTTCATGGCACAGGTCACGGAGGCGACCGCGGGCGCGGTCGCGCGGCTAGCCGATGGAACCTAACCGGCGTGTCGCGCTGCTGTTGCTCGGGGCGTCCCTTCTCGCCGTGGCCGGCGGAGCGCTCTGGTTCACGCGTTCCGTGTCGCGCGTGCAGCGCGACCCGGCACTCGTGTATCGGGATCCCGCGGTGCTCGAGAAGCTCCTGCGGCGGGGGAACGACGCCGAGCGCGCCGGTGACCGGGCGACGGCGGTGACCACGTACCGCTTCGTGTTAGCCGTGGCGCAAGGAGGTGGAGTCGCGCTGGAGCCGTACGTAGCGGCGGCTCGAGCCGGACTTACCCGTCTAGGAGTCGGCGATACACTGCCAGGTCAGGCGCGCTGAAGCAGACGAACCGCACCAGCTCTATAGACGGCGTAGAGGGAAGCACCTCCCGCACCGATGTCCCCCTGCCCACACCGGGCCCACCGTGTGGATGACGTGTGTGGCGGGGAGCCGATAGCCGCGCGTGATCCTCGCCTCCCCAGTCGGGCACCCGCCGATCCTACGGCACTCGGCCAGGAGCTCGGGACCAGCCGCGCGGTGGATCGCGCCATCCACACCGCCGCCCCCGAGCAACGTGGAATTCGCGGCGTTTACGATCGCATCGACCTGCTGGCGGGTGATGTCGCCCTGTGCTGTCTCGGTTCGCGCCATGCCCAGATAATGTAGGCGGGGCGGGCCGAACCGCGGTCGTTAGGCGGAGTAGCCGCCCCCGGCGTCGCCCGGTATCGTTAGCACGGACGGCACACCATGCCGGGACGCGACCTGATTGACCGGGTCCGCAAGGCCCTGGGGGACCGCTACACCGACATCAGTTCGGTGGGCCGAGGCGGCAACGCGTCCATCTTCGCCGCCCGCCGGCCCGATGGCGCCGGAGTGGCGATCAAGGTGCTGCACCCGGAGCTCGCCGTCTCGGTCGCGGCCGACCGGTTTTTGCGCGAGATCCGCTACGCCTCGCAGCTCGATCACCCGCACATCGCCCGCCTGATCGACAGCGGCGAGACCGACTACCTCCTGTGGTACGTGATGCCGTTTCTTACGGGCGACAGCCTGCGTCAGACGCTGCGGCGGGAGCCCCGCCTCGCCGTTTCCCGTGCGGCGACCATCGCCGCCGAGGTGCTCGATGCGCTCGGGCACGCGCACGCGCACGGTATCGCGCACCGGGACATCAAGCCGGATAACCTCGTGCTCACGGCGCAAGGCGCGGTGCTCGTCGATCTGGGCATCGCCCGAGCGATCGCGACCTCCGGCGATGATCGGGTCACCCGCAGCGGCTTCGTGGTGGGTACCGAGGAGTACATGAGTCCCGAACAGGCTCAAGGCGTGCCCGACGTGGACGGCCGCACGGACCTTTATTCGCTCGGCGTGGTCCTGTTCGAGTCCCTCGCCGGCCGACCACCGTTTGCGTCGCCCTCGGCCGCCGCCGTCTTGGACATGCACCAGCACCAGCCCGCGCCCGACGTTCGCGGCCTGCGGCGGGACGTACCAAAGCCCGTCGCCGCGGTGGTGGCGCGCGCCCTCGCGAAGTCTCGCGACGAGCGCTGGCAAACAGCGGCCGACATGCGCACCGCGCTCCTGGCCGCCGCGGTAGAGGAGGGGGGCCGGTGACCGTCGCGCGCGCCCTTGTCTCAGGGCTCCTGCTCCTCGCTGCCGCGCCGGTCGCGCTGTCCGCCCAGTGCCCGGATGGGTCGCCGCCGCCCTGTGCACGCCGCGCCGTGCCCCTCGACACCTCACGGTACCTGATCCTCCCCTTTGCGCATCGCGAGGGTGGTCAGGCGACACCGCTCGATGGCGCCGGGTGCGCCGAGCTGCTCGCCGAAGCGTTCGCCCGCTGGGCCGAGATCCGGCTTACCGATAAAACCCGGATCTACGACGCGCTGGCGCGGCGCGGGGCGCGGGTGCCGTTCCGGATTCCGTTCGACACCGGGCTCGCCATCGCGCGCCAGCTGGGCGCCGGCAGGCTCGTCATGGGGCAACTGTGGAGCTTCGGGGACACGCTGCGCCTGACGGCCGGCCTGTACGACGCGGCTCGAGGAGGGGCGCCGCTGCGTGAAGCGACGACGCGGGTGCCCGCGAATCAGGGGGGGATAGGGGCGGCGTTCAACGCGCTGGCCGATTCGTTGCTCGGTGCCGATGCCAGCGCTTCGCGCGGCGCCGGCGCGGAGCAGACCCGATCGTTGCGCGCCCTGCGGGCCTACGCGCTGGGCGAGCGAGCCATGCGGTCCTGGGACCTGGCGGACGCGGCGCGCGAGTACCGCGCCGCGGTCGGCGCCGACTCAGAGTTTGCACATGCCTATCTGGGACTCGGACAGGCGCTGTTGTGGGCGGGCGATTCCGATCAGGACGCGGCGCGCGACCGCGCCGCGATCACGCACCGGGCCGCCGCGCTGCTCCAGAGGCTGGGGGCCGCGGATGGGACGCTCCTGCTGGCGCAGCAGGCCATGTTCGAGCAGCGCTGGCCCGAGGCCTGCGCCAAGTACCGCGAGCTGCTCGCCGCTGATTCGACGAGCTTCGCGGCGTGGTACGGGCTCGCGGAGTGTAACGCCGTGGACCGAACGGTGATCCGCTATGCGGGCGACACCACTCGATTCACTTTCCGTGGAAGCTTTGAGACCGCCGCGCAGGCGTACCGACGGGCGTTGACGCTCGCACCGGCGTTCAACCTCACGTTCGAGCGCCGCGCGATCAATCACCTTCCACACTTGTTGTTCACCGAGCGCTGGTACTGGCGCGAAGGATTCGTCGACGGGGCAGCGTATTACGCGTTCCCAGAGCTGGAAGGGGACACGATGGCGTTCTATCCGGTGCCGGGCGCCGTGGCGGCGCGTGGAGACATCGAGCCAGCCGGCCACCTCGCGGCCGTGGCACGGAACCGCCGCATCCTGATGGAGGTGGCGAACTCGTTCGCGGACGCGTTTCCCAACGAGCCGGTCGCCCATCGCACGCGCGCGCGCGCCCTCGAAGCCGTAGGGAAGCTCGTACCCGACGCCGGCGAGCCCCGCTCCGCCGTTGGAGAACTTTCCGAAGCCCAGCGGCTCGAACGAGAGCCGGGGCAGCGTCTGCGCGATGCCGTCGATCGCGTGCGTGTCTTGCTGAAGGCGGGCGACTTCGACGGCACCCGCCGCCTGGGTGACTCCGTGCTACGGGTTGCTCCGCGGCCAACCGCAGGAATCGCCGGTGTGGCGGTTCTCCTGGGTCGGCCGATCTTCGCTCGTCGCTCGCTTGCCACCGCCGATACGGCATGGCTGTCGGGAAGCGCGGACAACCGGCCGGTCATGTTTCCGCTGGAGGCCGCGCAAGCGGGACTGGTGTTACTCACGTACGCCGCCGCCGGCGCGCCACTGGACAGCATCGTGGCTTATGAACGCCGCACGGAGGATCGGCTGGTGGGGATTCCGGCCTCCAGGCGCTCAGCGATGCGGAGCGCATTACTGGACGTGCCGGCCGAGCTCGCGTTCGATGCACTCGGGATCCGACCCGTCCACAGAGCCGGGCCGCCCGGGCCGCATTTGGTGATGCTGCTCCAGTGGCGCTTCGCGCATGGCGACACGGCACTCGTGCGGGCGACACTCGACTCCCTGTCGCGCGCCGGAGGCGGGAGGCTCGCGACCGGGGAATCGACGCCTGACGGCGTCTACCTCGACGCGCGCCTGCTCCTCGCGGTAGGGGACAGCGCCGCCGCCGGCCGCACCCTCGATGCGCCGCTCGATAGCCTCGTTGCACTTCATTCGGCGACCCTGCAATACCTGCCGCTGGCGGGGTGCCTCGTCCGGATGATGGCACTCCGCGCCGATCTCGCGGCCGCGCAGGGCGACGCACGGACGGCTCGCAGCTGGGCAAGCGCGGTGGTGAGCCTCTGGTCGGGAGCGGAGCCAGCCTTGCAGCCGCTCGTGACGCGGATGAAGCGAATTGCGCTGATGGTGAGGTGAAAACACTCTCTTTCCGAGGAGGCGGTATGCAGCGGGCCACAATGCGTCGTCTAGAGATCGGGGCATGCGTGGCAAGCGTCGCCCTCGCAGCAGCTTGTCAGTACTACTACACGACTCCAGCGCCACACCACTTCACCAATGTGGATTCCATCCCGTTCGACAGCATTCGAGCATACGCACACACGCTCCGGTTCGACACTGTGGTGTACGCGGCGGATGTGAGACGGGTGAAGTTCGATTCGACCGGAAAGAGCAAGGTCGACGCACTCGGTGATTCCGCTCGGATTGAGCCCGAGAGCGGGGCATGGAACCTCACGGTGAGCGAGCTGGCCCAAGGCCGAATCATCGCCCGCATCCGGACGGACTCCGCGCACTCCGCGAACGGCTACGGGCCGTGGTGGACGTGGTGGTGGGTCGACAAGCGTGGCGCACCCGGCGACACGTCGTGGCGGTCGGTGTTGTTACCGGACAGCTTGAAGACGCTGATCCATGGCGACATGGTTTTCACCGATCACTCACCCTTCGAGTGGCGCCAATCCATCGCGCGGTGGGGATCGCAATGGAGCACGTGTACCAGGAGCGGGTGTTGCATCAAGGAGTAGCGACCGCTCGTGCCCGCCGATCCGCTGTTTGAGCGGCTGGCCCGCGCGCTCGCGGGTCGCTACAGCCTGATTCGGGAGCTCGGGCAGGGGGGCATGGCGACCGTGTACCTCGGGACCGACGTGAAGCTCGGCCGCCGGGTCGCGATCAAAGTGCTGGCGCCGGCCACCCGCGCCTACTTGGGCAGCGACCGCTTCCAGCGAGAGGTCCTCCTCGCTGCCCAGCTCTCGCATCCGCACATCGTGCCGCTGTTCGAAGCCGATGAAGCCGACGGCCTCCTCTTCTACGTCATGGAGTACATCGAGGGGGAATCGCTGCAAGACCGGATCAGCCGGAAGGGGTCTCTCCCGGTCGAAGAGGCGATTCGACTCGCCACCGAGGTGGGCGACGCGCTGCAATACGCACACGACAGCGGCATCATCCATCGCGACATCAAGCCGGCCAACATCCTCCTGTCACGCGGTCACGCCGTGGTGAGCGACTTCGGCATCGCGAAGCTCGTGGAAGAGCGGGGTGGGGGAGGCGCTGACCGGTCCTCGCTCACAGGGCACGGCGTAGCGGTCGGCACGGCGGAATATATGAGCCCGGAGCAGGCGACCGGGGACAAGCGCGTGGATGCTCGGAGTGACGTGTACGGGTTGGCGGCCGTGCTGTACGAGATGCTCGCCGGCGAGCCGCCGTTGACCGGAGACAGTGTCCAGGCCATCGTCGCGCGCGTGCTCAACGAGACACCGCGGCCGATCCGCGCGATCCGGCCGTCGGTGCCAGGCCACCTCGAGCGGGCGCTCATGCGCGCGCTCGCGAAGCTCCCGGCCGACCGGCCACCCACGGCCCGGGCCTTCATCGAGATGCTGGTCGATCCAGCCGCGGCGCGCCGGCTGACGCCTTCCCAGCGGGCTTGGGTGGTGGTCGGGAGCACGGCCGCCGCCGTCGCCATCGGCTGGGCGCTGTGGCCTCCGCGGGTCGTGCATCCGCCTGCCGGGATGGTCCTCGTCGCGGGCGGCGCCTACCCGGTCGGCGGCCGCCCCTGGCGCGAGTCGACCACGGTTCGTCTCGACTCGTTCTTCATCGACTCCACGGAGGTCACGGTCGCCGCGTTCGAGCAGCAGCGCGTCGCCGCGGGCGCGTCAGCGCTAGGGACGACGAAACCGCCCGACGGGTTGCCCGCCACGGGCGTCCTGTGGTCGGAGGCGTCAGCCTACTGCGCCGCGAGGCAAGGCGGGGGCCGTCTGCCGACCGAGAACGAATGGGAAGCCGCCGCGCGCGGGCCCAAGGGGCTCCGGTATCCCTGGGGCGACCGCTGGCAGCCGGGCCGGGCAAACGCGGACTCGCTCCATGGTGCCCTGGCTCCCGCGGGGGAGGCGGTCCTCGGGCGATCCTGGGTCGGCGCCGTGGACATGATCGGGAACGCCTGGGAGTGGACGGCGACCGCTGGAACGGGCCCGCAGGGAGTGGCGGGCCACGTGATCAAGGGCGGAGCATTCGACACGCCGCCGGAGAACGCGACCGCGTCCTTCCGCGCCGTACTGCCGGACACGCGACCGTGGCTCGCGCACACCGGGTTCCGCTGCGCGCGGGACGCCGTCGTGCAGCCGGCCGGCACTCCATCGCCCTCGAGCGTGGCCGTGTTGTACTTCGACAACCAATCGAGCGACACGGCGGACGCCTACCTCGCGGCGGGCTTGACCGAGGCCATCATCACGCGCCTCGGCCGGGTGGAGCGCCTGGCGGTGAAGTCGCGCAACGCCGTCCGCCGGTTTCACGGCGTGCCGGTGGATGATCCCGCGAAGGTCGGACGCGCGCTCGGCGTGACGTTCCTCGTATCCGGCGCGGTCCGCCGCACGACGGGAGGCATCCACGTGACCGCCGAGCTGGTACGCGCGGCGAGCGGCGTGCACGTGTGGGGTGCGCAGTACGACCGCGGCGACACCGCGCTCCAGGCGATCGAAGCCGCAATCACGGACACCATCGCGACGCGCATCACGGGTGAGCTCGCGCCCGCCGAGCGGAGCGCCCTCACCGGCCGCGCCACGCGCGATCCGGCGACGTACGACCACTTCCTGCACGGGACCTACTATCTTGCGGAACGCACGCCGCGCGCCGTGGGACGCGCGATCCGGGAGTTCGAGGCCGCGGAGCGGCTCGACTCCGGATTCGCGACCGCCCCCGCGCGCATCGCCCTGGGGTATGCGCTGTTTCTGGACTGGGGCTGGGACTATCCGGGCCTCCGGCCCGAGGTGGTGCTCGCCCGGGGGTTCGCCGCGGCTGATCGCGCTCTGCGACGCGACTCGACGTCGGCCGATGCCTGGATGGCCCGCGGGTTTCTCCTGAGCTTCCGGAATCCGCGATCGTTCGCTGGAGTCGAAGACGCGTTCCGGCACGCCACGGCGCTCGACCCGCTGAACGCCGAGGCGTATCACCAGTACGGGATGACGCTGTTGTGGCTGGGACGTGATTCCGCCGCCACGGAGATGTATCGTCGTGCACTGATCCTCGATCCGGAGCGTCCGATTACCCTGTTCAACCTGGCGCGCCTCAGCCTGCGTCGCGGGGAGTACCGGCCGGCGATCCACTGGCTCGACAGCATGCTCACGTTCGACCCGGCGGCCGATTACGCGTACGTGCTACGGGCGCTCGCGCATCTGCGGTTGGGCGACCGCGCGGAGGCTCGCGCGGACGGAGAAACGGCCGTTCGACTCGGGGCGGGGTACCGGGTGCCGGGCGAAGCCGTGCTGGTCCTGACCGACCTCGCCGCGGGCGACACGACCGCCGCGCGGACGCGGCTGACCCACTTGGCGGAACAGATCGGCGGCATGGGCAGGCCCACTGTGACTGACGCCGCCTGGGTCGGTCGCGCGTACGTCGCCCTCGGCGAACCCGCCAAAGCACTCCAGCTGCTGGAACAGGTACGTCCGCGGGGGGCCCGACTGTGGTATTACCTCAGATCCAGGGACTTCGAAGCGGTGCGCGACAATCCACGGTTCCGAGCCCTGCTGGAGGAATCGCAGCCGAAATGAGAGGCGCTCTTTCCATCGCCGTTTTGTTTCTGTTGTCCGCCTGCCAGCCCCAAGCCACTCGCCTCCTACTCCTGGACCTCGCGCTCTCGGAGCCCGCGGTCCTGAACGGCACCGCCCGCCCCTGGCGTGAAGAGGGCTATCGAGTGGAGTACCGCCGCTTCTATCCCCACTTGGCGCGCGCGGATTTGGAACGGTACGGGACGCTGATCTTCCTGCTCGGCCGGGAGCCGGAAGCACCGTCGGACGCCCTCAATACGGGCGATCTTGCCCTGCTGACGGAGTGGGTGCTGCGGGGCGGCGTCGTCATTCTCGCTTACGACGCGGACGGCGAAGGCTACCTCGATCGTTGGACTGCGAATCGCTGGCTCGAGTTCGTGGGCGCCGGGATCTCGATCGGCGATCGCCTCCTCGAAGATACGACCGGCCGCGTGCCTACGACCACCGGCCACGCGCAGCCGTGGGCCGAAGCGCGCGCGGTGGGTGACGAGCCTCTCGGCTCGGTGTACGACCCATTTCCCCTCGAGCGGAACAATGTCGTGAGCGCTCGCGATACCGCGCAGCTGCTCGCGGTCACATCGCGCCACGCCTTCGTGCGCGCCCCGAGGACGCCGTCGGGACGAGCGGGCGCGGGGGTTGCCGCGGCCGCGCGCGTGGGCGACGGGTTGGTGATCGTCATCAGTCGCCATGCCCTCGGGACCCTGGGCGCGCAGTTCCGCCCGACCACCGCGCCCGTGTTACAGCTCGACGCCCTCGCCCGAACGCACGCGTTCCTCACGGCGCTGGCGCGCTGGACACGCCGCCCCGCGGAGTGGGCGCACATCGCGCCGGCCGCGCATCCGGCTCCGCTCCTCTTGACCCAGGCCCCCGTGCCCGTCGAGATCGCCGCGCCGCCAGCCGACCCCCCTCGCGATGTAGACACGATGTCTCTCCCCATCGAGGCGGACCCAAAGCTCGCCCGCGCGACGAGCATCCCCGACTGGATGCGGCAACAGGGCATGCGCGTGCTCTGGGCGTCCTTTCTCGCCACCCGCGATGGACGGCGCGCCGTGCGCTCGAGCGCCTCGCTCGACTCCCTCGTCTCCTTGCTCGACGCCGGCGGTTTCAACCTGCTCGCCGGCGACGCGGCCCCGGAAAACACCGACTCGCTGCATACGCGGTGGGACGAGCGGGAAGCGGTGCGGCGTGCCTGGGCCGATGCGGCGAAACGACTCCAACCTACGAGCGTGGCGTGGATCCCGGTGCTCGATCTGGGGTCCGCGCGCCATGCCGTGACCGACTCGTCGCGGGGCGCGCGTGGAGAAGCGCTCCCCATGCCCTGCGCCCTGGACTCGACCTTATGGACCGACGGACTCCCGTCGGCATACGGCGCACTCGGGCGGCTCGCCACCGACGAACGCACGCTCGTGATCGCCATCGGCCTCGACCTGGCCGGGCCGCGTGCGTACTCCATGGGCCAGGACTTCTGTGACCTGGCTTGGCGGCGCGGTCTCGCGGGGCTGTCGCGCGTCGGCCAGGGGGACGCGCGTCTCGACTCGCTGCCGTACCCGGCGCGCTACGCGGCGCTCCGTGACGCCGGCCTGCTCCCGCGCTACTACCGGGCGCTCGAGGACGAAGTCGCCGCGCGCGCCACCGTGCTACGGGACCGTGTGCTGAAACAGCGTCGTGACCTCTATTTCGCGTTTCGGTTGGCACAACCGCCCACGGATTGGTTCACGCTCGGGTTGCTGCGGGGCTTCGAGCTCCCGGATCGACCGATCCTGCTCTTCACGCCGGAAGTGCGCGCCCGGGAGCTCGTGGCCCTGTATCACGCGGACGGCCTCAACCTGGCTCACGCGGTGGCGCTCGCCCCTGCCTCCCTTCGGTCGCGCGACGCGACGAGCGTCAAACAGCTCATGTTCACGGAGAGCGACGGGTTTTGGGTCCCGGCTGAGGAGCCTGCCGGCGCAGGTGCGTGGTGGCGTCTCCCGTATGACAGTCTGGGACGTCTGCTGCGGCGGCTGGTCCGGTAGACTTGCCCCAACCCTTTGGGGGCCGGTAGTTTTCCAGCGGGTGGCGGTAGGGTGCGATGGTCGCGGCATGCCGGCTGGAGTGGCGTGTCGAGGAAAGTCCGAGCTCCACAGGGCAGACTGCCAGGTAACGCCTGGGCGCCGCGAGGCGACGGAAAGGGCCACAGAGAACAGACCGCCCTTTATCCAAGGGTAAGGGTGAAACGGTGGGGTAAGAGCCCACCGCGCGCCTGGCAACAGGCGTGGCACGGTAACCCCCAGTCGGAGCAAGGCCAAGTAAGCAGCGAGACCCGGCCCGGGTCGTCTGAGCTGCGGGTAGGCCGCGCGAGGTGGTTGGCGACAACCATCCCAGAGAGATGACCATCTGCCCGCCTCGGCGGGTAAACAGAACTCGGCTTATGGCCCTACCGCCCGCCTCTCGATGACCTCACCCTCGAAGCCCTACCCCGCACATTGGGAGCAGGTGGCGGACCTGCGGGTATTCCGTACGACCGCCGAGGAATGGGAGAAGCTCATCGGGTGGCGGGCCGACATGGGGAAGCGAGGATGGAAGCTGCTGCGCGTGGCCAGCGAAGGCGCGGAAATGGTAGCCGTCTTCGGGCGCACCAAGGCCGAGCGGGAGTCCCATGAAGCCTGAGCGATCGATGCTGCTGGCAGTGGCGCTCCTCGCGGCCTGTGGCGGCTCGCGCGCCCCGACGCCCGGGACACCGGCTCCGGCCCCGGCCCCCGCCGCTCCTCCCTACGCACCGGCCTTGTCCTCCCCGACAGAAGGACCCGCATCGCGCCCACCGGAAGCGGTCCGCTACCGCCCGAGCGCACTCCGATACGTCGTGCACCGGCAGCTCCACATCGAGCAGGCGTTGGCGGGTGACCAGACTCAGTCCCAAAACATCGGCGCACGGATCTTCGTGGTCAGCGCGATCACAGGACCCGCCGACAGCGTCGGGTACCCAGCAACCTTCGCCGTCGATTCGATCGTCGCGGACTCCGGCGCTCCCGCGCCAATCGCGGACAACATGAGCAGGGTCCGGAAGCTCGTGTTCATGGGGCGAGTGGCGCCGCGGGGCGACTTCGTGAATTCCGTGCCCTCGGACAGCGTGCTCGCCCAAGGGGCGGTGCAGCTGCTTGGTAACTTCCGCGACTTCCTGCCTCGTCTGCCCAACGACGGGCTCAGGCTTGGCGCCGCATGGACCGACACCGTCGAGACGACCCAGAAGGGGAATGGCTCCGAAGTCTCGCGTCACGCGATCACCCAGTCTACCGCGGCCGGGTGGGAAGACCACCTGGGGGCCCCCAGCCTCCGCGTGCTGGCGAACCAGACGTTCCGCGTGGCCGGGAGCGGCAAGAACATGGGACAGCCGTTCGAGCTATCCGGTGCCGGGACGGGCACGAGCGTCGCGTACATCGCCGCGGACGGCCGATACCTGGGCGGCGAGTCGCAAGACTCGACCACCCTCACGGTCCGGCTCACCGTCCGGGGCGTCGCTATCCCGGTCATTCAATTGACGCGCACGACCATCGCGGTGCTGCCGTAGTGGCCGGACGGTCGGAGCGTCGGACGGTCGGATTGTCCGTACCGCTCCTGCTTCTAACGGTGACCGGCGCGGGAGCCCAGGTCGCGCCCAATCGATCCACGCAGTACCTCTTCCCGACGGACGTGAGCGACGCGCGCGCCCTCTGGGTGAATCCCGCGGGGCTCGGCCTGTTCCCGGAGGCGTCAATCGCCCTCGATGCCACGGTGGGTGATCCGGGGGCGAAAGGCCGGTTGCGCCAGTTCACCTTCGGGTTCAACTCGCGGGGATTATCGCTCGGTTATCAGCGCGACGTGTTCGACGGTGGAGTGCGCGGCAGCACGCTACGCATCGGAGCGGGCTTCGGTCACAGAAAGCTGGCCGCCGGGGGAGCCCTGGCCCTCTATCGGGGTGGCACCTCGAGCTCCGGGTGGGATTTGGGGGTGTTGTATGCGTGGACGCCGGCCATCTCCGTGGGCGGCACGATTCAGGACCTTGGCGAGCCGCGAGTCCGCGGGGAGCTGCTTCCGGTCACCTATGTCCCGAGCGCGACGGTCCAGCTGTTCCAGGGCGGCGCTGCGCTCTCGGCGCTCGGCCGCGTCACGTCCGTCGGCGTGGTGGGCTACGCCTTCGGCCTGCACGCGCAATTGCGTCAGGGGACGCACCTCCCGGTCGGCCTCTCGGCCCGTCTTGACACGGACCGGTCGCTTCACCGGGCGGGGTTCGCGTTCGGGTTGTCGCTAGGCGGCCAGGATCTCGCCGGCGTGGTTGCCACCACACCGGGGGACGTCAGCCGTGTCGATGCCCTCAGTCTGTACGGCGTCTCGACGCGCCGGTTCGTGAGCTCCGGTCGTCCCCCCAGAATGCCCTAACGATCGGTCCGAGCGGCGTCCTCTCCGAGTAGCTTCCCCAGCCGCGGGGCCGCCTCGTACACATCGCGGAACGACAGGCGACGGAACACCGTGTCGCGCCGGGATCGCGGCAGCAGCAGCAGCATCCGAAACGACAGGCCCCCGGCCAGCTGCAGGCCGAAGCGCGCGCGCACGCCGTCTCGAGAATACGCTCGAGTCCGATGGGGCGTCACCACGGCGACGCTGCGTCGTGATACGACCAGAAGCGTCGTGTCGTCGAGGCCTTGAGGGCCGAACACGTAGAGCGGCACATCCCCCGGCGCGAAGGCGCCCTGGCGCCGGAGTCCCTGGAGCACGCTGTCGGGGATCGGCGCGCTCGCCTGGATCCGCGGCGGTTTGGAGAAGACGGATAACGCCAGGACAATCGCCGCGGCGGCGAGCCCGCCCAACACGAGACACCCCGCCCGGCTGGACCGTACGCGCACGGTCTCGCTCGCGGCGGCGGGCATCGCGGCGACGAGGGCACCGCTCAGCTCCTCGGCGGTCTGGAATCGTTCAGCGGCATCCTTGGCGAGCGTGCGGTCGACGACCGCGGCGAGGGCGCCGGGCACGTCACTCCGGACGTCGCGGATCGGTACCGGCTCGGCGGTGGCCTGTTTCATGAGGATCGCCTGGGCCGAATCGCCGTCAAAGGGCGGGGCGCCCGCGAGCATCTGGTACAGCACGATGCCGAGCGAGTACACGTCCGATCGGGCGTCCACCCGCTCCCCGGTCGCTTGCTCGGGACTCATATAGTGGGGCGTGCCCACGACCATCCCCTCCGTCGTGAGCTGGCTGACCGAGGCCTCCTGAGCCGCCTTGGCGATCCCGAAATCGGTGACGAGCACGTGGCCGGCCGCGTCGAGCAGGATGTTGTCGGGCTTCACGTCGCGGTGGACGACCCCTTGTTGGTGGGCATAGCCGAGGGCGTCCGCCGCCTGTCGCGCGATGCGCGCCGCGTCCCGCAGCGGAAGCCGCTGGTGCGTTTCGAGGAGATGCCGGAGCGACGGCCCGTCGACGCAGCGCATCACGATGTACAGCACTTCGTTCTTGTAGCCCCCGACCTTGAAGATCGGCACGATGTGCGGGTGGACGAGCTGAGCGCTGGTGCGGGCCTCGCGCACGAATCGCTCGGCGAGAGCGGGGGAGGGGGTCTGCCCCAGGTCGAGCACCTTCACCGCGACGTCGCGGTCCTGGGCCTTGTCCCGCACGCGGAAGACCGCGGCGAAGCCCCCCTCTCCGAGCAGATCGCCCACGGTAAATTCCTTGCCGAGAGCTTTTTGGAGGCGGCGAGACAGCGTGGGGATATCGAGCGACATGGAGGACGCGAAACCTAGGAACGGGCGTCGCGTGGCGCTAGGGATGGCCGGCGCGGCCCTCGTCTGGCTGCTCGGCGTCTGGCCCGCGCCCGTCTGGTGGCGGGATCATTGGCCGCGAGAGACCGCCCTCATGCGAGAGGCGACGGAAGGACGGAACGACGGAACGGGGTCCGTACGTTCGGTCCTTCCGTCATTCCGGCCAACTCCCCTGCCTGAGATCTCTCCCGTCCTGCAGCGCATGGTGATCATCGCCGAGGACTCTCGGTTTCATACGCACCACGGCATCGATCCGGCGGAGATCGCGGATGCGCTCGGGTTGAACGACGCCCGGGGATTCTGGCCCGGCGTGCGCGCCGCGTGGCAACATCGGGAACGTCTTCGGGGCGCAAGCACGATCACGCAGCAGCTCGCGAAGAACCTCTACCTCTCACCGTCCCGTAACCCCCTCCGCAAGATCAAAGAAGCCGTCACGGCCCTGCGGCTCGAAGCGACGCTCTCGAAGGATCGCATCCTCGAGCTGTACTTGAACGTCGTGGAATGGGGACCGGGCATCTGGGGTGTTGATGCGGCAAGCCACGCCTACTTTGGGGTGCCGCCGTCCCGACTCACGGAGGAGCAAGCCGCCGAGCTCGCGGCCACGCTCCCTCATCCGCGCACTTCCAATCCCACCTTCCGTCCCGATCGCATGCTGGCGCGGCGGACGCTGATCCTGGCGCGTTACAGGGGAGTGGACGTGATCATTCCGCAGGAGGAGGAAACAGACACGCTGCCGGTGCCGACTGTTGAGCTGCCACCTGTGGATTCGATCCAAGTCGACAGTCTCGCTCCGCTGGACAGCACACAGGCTAGACGCACAGACGCAACAGACGCACAAAAGGCTAGACGCACAGACACAACAGACGCACAGGGGAGAACAGATAGCAGTGGCCGGGACAGCACGCCGCCCTGATCACTGTGGCCTGTTCACCCCTGTGCGTCTGTGCGTCTAGTAGTGTTTGTCCCCGCTTAGTCTACTAATCTCAGCGGCATCACCAACGCCATATAACTCGCGGGATCGTCCCAGCCTACCGGCTCCACGGTGGCGGCCCGCTCGGGCGCCTTGAAGGTGAGCCGGACTTCGTCGGTGGGCATGTACTTCAGGATCTCGAGCAGGTACATGGCGTTGAATCCGATCTCGAGCGGCTCACCCTCGTAGGTGACCGCCAGCTCGTCCTGGGCTTCGCCCAGGTCGGGAGTCTGCACGGAGAACTTGACGGCCCCGCCCGAGAAGGCGAGCCGGATGCGATGGGTCTGGTCGCTCGCCACGACGCTCATGCGGCGCAGGGCGGCCGCCATCGCGGCCTTGTCCACCGTCGCGAATTTGTCGTTCTCGCGCGGGATGACCTGCTCGTAGTTGGGATAGGGGCCCTCGATCAGGCGGGAGAACACGAGCGTGCCGTCGGCGCGGAACCCGATGTGATTGTCGCTCCGCGCGATGTCGAGCGCCTCCTCCGCGCCGAACAGGCGCCGGATCTGCTCGAGTGCCTTGGGCGGAACGATCAGATCCGCCGTCGACCCGCCCGTCGCCGGGACGTCCATCTTGGCGAGCCGGTGCCCGTTCGTCGCGACCATCCGCATGTGGTCGGGCCGCAGCTCCCACAGCACACCGTTCAGAATGGGACGGCTTTCTTCGGTCGACGCCGCGAACGCCACGTGGCCCACGAGCTTGTGCACCACCGCCGCCGCTGCCTTCCACGACCCGTCGAACTTGACGGCCGGAAACGAGGGAAACTCCTCGCGCGGCAGGCCCAGCAACTTGAACTTCGAGCGACCGCACTCGATGCCCACGCGTGACTCCCCTGCCGCCGCGAACCGCACCGGGCCCGAGGGCAGCTCGCGCGCGATATCCACGAGCTTCTTCGCAGGCAGGGTGACCGCACCCTCTGCGTCCACCTCGGCCGGCACGGTGGTCGTCACCGCAATGTCGAGGTCGGTGCCGGAAAGGCGGAGCCCCTGCTTGGTCGCCTCGACGAGGACGTTCGCGAGGACCGGCAGGGTCGTCTTGGCGGGGATCGCCGCAGCCACCGCGCTCAACCCCTCCTGCAGCTGCTCCCGCGTGATCGTGAACTTCATCCGTCGTGTCGCATCCTCAGATTGTGGAAGTAAGTACCTACTGCTGTACTAAGATAGAATACTAGTAGTAGTAGTAGAGGGCGGGGAATGTGGGTGAAAGGTCGTAACTTGCTTCCCTCGCGAGGGCTGGCGTCCCACTGTCATCTGACCCGGTTGTTGGGACTGTTGGTATACCGAGACTTCCCCACGCGCCGCCGCTCTTCCCACACCCGCCCACATCGCCCTCCGGATATTGTTGGCTACAGTGCGGACAACTCCTGGCGCGCCATTTCCACCCGCTCCTTGAAGGTCCGGTCTCGCATCATCTGCCGCTCCACCTTGTCCACCGAATGAATCACCGTCGAGTGATCGCGCCCCCCGAACGCCTGCCCGATCTCGACCAACTGCATGCCCAGCATGTCGCGCGCGAGGTACATGGCGACCTGACGGGGGACGGTGAGCGTCTTGGTGCGCGCCTTCGACCGGAGTCCCTCGGGCGTGACGCCCCACCGCCGGGCCACGACCTCCTGGACCCGATCGATGCTCGGCGTGGGCTGGCCGTAGCTCGCGGCCTCCTCCCCCTGGCGGATCTTGTCCGATAGCGCCTCGCGCGCCAGCTCGATCGTGACTTCCCGGTTCTTGAGCGACGCGAACAGGAGCAGCTTGATGATGCACCCCTCGAGCTCGCGCACGCTCGAGCGAATGTGCTCGGCGATAAACCGCAGGACGTCGTCCGGGATGGTGAGCTCGAGGTGGTCCTGCTCGGCCTTCTTGCGCAGGATCGCAATCCGGTGCTCCAGGTCCGGGTGCCCGATGTCGGCCACCAGTCCCCACTCGAAGCGGGAGATGAGGCGGTCCTCGAGGCCCGGAATCTCTTTGGGCGGCCGGTCGGACGTGAGCACGATCTGCTTGTGCCCCTCGAACAGGGCGTTGAACGTATGGAAGAACTCCTCCTGGGTCATTTCCTTGCCCTCGAGGAAATGCACGTCGTCCACCAGGAAGAGGTCCACGTCGTTCCGATAGCGGCGCCGGAACTCAGACATGGTTCGCGCGTGAATCGATTCGATCACCTCGTTGATGAACTGCTCCGCGCCGAAGTAGTGCACGCGCGTCCCGGGATACTTGGCGAGCACCGCGTGCGCCACTGCCTGCATGAGATGCGTCTTGCCGAGGCCCGTGGCGCCGTAGATGAAGAGCGGATTGTAGGTCTTCCCAGGAGCTTCGCCGACGGCGTGCGCGGCGGCCGCGGCGAGCTCGTTCGACTTCCCGATCACGAACGTCTGAAACGTGTAGCGCTCGTTGAGCGGCGTGGTGGGCACGCCCGCCTTGTCGGGCGCCGCCGGCTCGCGGGGCGCGACGAAGAAATCCATCTGGGGCCGCTGCTGGCGATCTTCCTGCACGCGGAACACGACGGAGGTCGGCCGACCGAACACACGCTCCGCCGCGCGCGCGAGGACATTCGCGTGCTTCGATTCGTTCCACTCGACGGCGAATTGGTCGGGAGCGCCGACGATCAGGCGACCGTCGTCCAACGCGATCGGCACCGCGGGCTCGAGCCAGGTCCGCACCGTCGCGTCGGGAAGTTCACGCCTCGCCTCATCGAGGAGGCGCTTCCAAGCTTCTTTGGTAGACTGCTCCATCCACGATTGACGAAAAGGTGGGACGTCCTGCAAGGGCGGCCCGAAAGTACGGCTCGCATGTGGAAAAGTCAACCTTGACCCGCGCGCCGACGCCGGTGTACGTTTCCCGGCCTTACGAGAGGAATGTATGGGTCCGACGTATCGCCCGCGCAATCGGCGGCGCATCAATAAGCATGGATTTCGCGCGCGGATGAAAGATGTGTGGGGCCGCGCCGTCCTGTCCCGGCGGCGGAAGAAGGGGCGCAAGCGCCTCACGGTCCGCCTGCCGTCCAAACACCGGAGCCACTAACGGGAGAGCGGTTCCCGCGTCGCGCGCGACTCGCGCGCGGCTCGGACCTCACTGCCTGCTGGGAACAGGGTCGCCGCATGCGCACGCCGCATTTCGACCTGGCCTGGCGCGAGAGCCCGGTGGGCCACCCGCGGACCGCAATCGTGGTTCCTCGCTATCAGTTCACCGCTGTGGCACGCAATCGGTTGCGTCGGCGCCTGCGGGAGATCCTCCGACGTAACCCGCTCGCGTCTCTCCCCGTAGTCGATCTCGTGGTCCGCGCGAAGCGCGCCGCCTATGCCGCCCCGTTTGCAGCGCTGCGTGCCGATTTGACCGAGAGCGTGACGCGTATCACATGAACGTCCAGCGCTGGCCTCGACTCGTCGTGATGGCCCTCATTCGTGGTTACCAGCTGACGCTGTCGCATCTCGTGTTTACGCAGTGTCGCTTCATGCCGTCGTGCTCGCGGTACACATTCGAGGCGGTGGAACGCTACGGCGCCGTGAAAGGTTCGTGGCTCGGCGTCAAGCGCATTCTCCGCTGCCATCCGCTCCATCCGGGCGGATACGATCCCGTTCCCTAAAGGACACCGTGGACCGACGCGTTATTCTGGCCATCCTGCTGATGCTCATCGTAGCAGTGCTGCCGAGCATCCTGTTTCCGCCCAAAAAGACGGAACGACGGAACGTTGGAAAGACGGAAGGTGACACCGCGGCCCGCACTCCGGCGCAACGGGCGGACACCGTGCCGGCACCACGTTCCGTCGTTCCGTCTGTCGTTCCTTCCGTCGCCGCTCAAGAAACGATCTGGGTCACCTCCCCCCTCTACCGTCTGGGGTTTACGACGCAAGGCGGCGCCCTGGTGAGCGCGGCGCTCCTCGACTACAAGTCCTTCACGCCCGTCGATTCGGAGCATCCCGTGCAGCTGGTGCCACCGGACCGGGCGATGCTCGTGTTTTCGCGGACCGCGGGAAGCGACACGACGGCGCTCGGGTCGTGGCGCCTGACGCCGAGCGCCAAGCAGATCACCGTGGGGCCGGAGGGCGCGACGCTCACGTTCCGGGGGGAGCAGTCCGGCGCGGAGGTCGCGCTGGAATACCGCTTCTTCCCCGATGAATACCGCGTGTCGGTGCGAGGGCGCATGGAGGGGTTCGGGCAGACCGGCGGCACGTTGCTCCTCGGCATGGGAGACGGCCTGCGAACGGTCGAAGCCGATACGATGGACGACTACCGGCACTTCGCCGTGGTCACCAAGGCTGCCAAGACGCAGAGCCTCGCACTCCAGTCTCTCAATCCGGGAGAGCGCAAGATCCTCGACGGGCCCTTCGAATGGACCGGTGTCAAGTCGAAGTATTTCTTCACCGCGGCACTGGCGATCGAGGAAAACGCGCCGCGATTCGGCGCTGCCCTCGTCGAGGGGGGACCGCGGACGGTGACCGCTTCCTCGATGTTCGGCCATTCGGCCGTCGCGACCCGTGCCGCTCTCACGCTCACACTGCCCGTGCCGCCGGCGGGCGATTTCGGCTTCGATCTGTACGTCGGCCCGCTCGAATATCGACGGCTCGCCAAGCTGGGCCACGACCTGGACGACGCCAACCCGTACGGCGGCGTGCTCCGTCCCCTCATCCAGCCGGTGTCGGTGCTGGTGGTGAACATCCTGATCTGGATGCACGACCGCCTGACGCTCGCCTACG
This sequence comes from Gemmatimonadales bacterium, assembly GCA_035577025.1. GTDB lineage: Bacteria > Gemmatimonadota > Gemmatimonadetes > Gemmatimonadales > GWC2-71-9 > AG41. The sequence goes on along the minus strand of DATLVU010000099.1, from coordinate 12,377 downwards.
GGTGGGTGCTCATCATCTTCGGCGTGCTGGTGCGCGGGCTGCTCTGGCCGCTCAACCAGCGCGCCATGGAGTCGAGCATCCGGATGCAGGCCGTCGCGCCGCTCATGAAGCAGATGCAGGACCGTTACAAGAACGATCCTGAGCGCCTGCAGAAGGAGATGATGCGGCTGTACAAGGAGCACAACGTCAACCCGCTCGGCGGGTGCCTGCCGATGCTGCTGCCGATGCCGGTGCTGTTTGCGCTGTTCTTCGTGTTCGCCAACACGATCGAGTTCCGAGGGGTGCCGTTCCTGTGGCTCACCGACCTCTCTCGGGCCGACCCGTATTATATCATCCCGATCGTGATGGGGCTCTCGATGTTCGTGCTCTCCAAGGTCGGCCAGATCGGCGTGCCGCCGAACCCGCAGGCGAAGATGATGGTGTATTTCATGCCGGTGTTCATGACCGTCCTGTTCCTCCGCTTCGCGTCGGGGCTGAACCTCTATTACGCCGTGAGCAACCTCTTCAGCATCCCTCAGCAGTACCTGATCGCGAAGCGGCGGTTGCGGGAGCAGGCGGGAAAGACGTAACGGCGGTGAGCCGTAAGAGGTGAGCGGTAAGAGGTGAGCGATGCTGTCTGATCCGATCGTCGCGCTCGCCACGCCTCCCGGACGTTCCGCCCTCGCGCTGATCCGTCTTTCCGGGCGCGGCGCGTTCGACGTCGCGGCGCGCGCGCTGCGCCCGTTCCGTCCGGAGCCGCCGCGCACGGTGCACCGGGTCCAGGTGGTCCATCCCGCTACGGGCGAGGTCCGGGACGACGCGCTGGCCGCGTGTTTTCCGGGCCCGCGGTCCTACACCGGCGAGGACCTCGTCGAAATCTCGACGCATGGCGGCCTGCTGGTCCCGGCGGCCGTGGTCGCGGCGCTCGCCGCGGCCGGCGCGCGCCCGGCGGCACCCGGGGAGTTCACGCGCCGCGCCGTATTGAACGGCAAGCTCGACGTGCTGCAGGCCGAGGCGACGGGTGACCTGATCGACGCGGGCTCACCCGCGCAGGCCCGCCGGGCGCTGCAGCAGCTCGATCGTGGGCTCTCTACCCGCCTCGAGAGACTCCGGGCCGACCTGCTCGAGCTCGAAGCGTTGATCGCCTACGACATCGATTTCCCGGATGAAGATGAGGGGCCTGTCGCCCCCGAGCGGGTGGAGGCCGCGTGGACGGCGGTGCGCGATCGGCTCGGGCAGCTCCTCGCCACGGCACCGGAGGGAGAGCGCCTGCGTGAGGGCGCGCTCCTGGTGATCGCCGGCCGGCCTAACGCGGGCAAGTCATCACTCTTCAACGCGTTACTCGGTACGGAGCGCGCGATCGTGACTGAGGTGCCGGGTACCACACGGGACGCGATCGAGGCTCACGCTGTGCTCGAAGGCTTTCCCTTCCGGCTGGTGGATACGGCGGGGCTGCGGGCGAGCGAAGATCGGGTCGAGAAGATCGGTATCGAAGTATCGCGAAAGTACTTGGCGGCGGCGGACTTGGTGCTCTTTTGCGAAGACGAGGGAGCGGGGAGCGGGGAGCGGGGCCATCGGGAGCGTGACGAGTTCCTAGCTAACGTGGCCGCTCCCGTGCTACTGGTTCAGACCAAGATTGATCTTGCTAACCGCCTAACCACCGATCCCGCTAACCGGCTCGGGGTTTCCGTGGTCACGGGAGCCGGGCTCTCCAACCTGCGGCGCCGCCTGGCGGAGACGGCGTTCGGGCGCCTCCTCGCGCTGGGGGACGTCGAGCCTGTGGTGACTCGTGCCCGCCACCGGACGGCGCTCGAGCGCGCCCTCGCAGAGGTTAATGCATTTCGCAACGCGAGGGCGGAGGGCGTGGAGGCGGCGGCCACCGCCACGCACCTGCGGGCCGCCATGGGCGCGCTCGACGATCTGATCGGCGTCGTCACGCCGGACGACGTGCTCGACCGCGTGTTCGCGAGTTTCTGTATCGGGAAATAGGCCGGGAACGCTTGACGAAGTGTTGACGCCTCGAGTTGCCGACCTTCACAATCGGCGCCATGTTTTCCGTCCCCTTCCTCCGCGAGGCGCCCCGTGTCAATTGTCAGGTCCGTTCCCGGACTCGCCACCCTGGCCGTGGTGGCGACAGCCGCGTGTGTGTACGACGCGCGCGTTCCATCCGAGCCGGCGCTCGCTCGGGCTCCGCAGCTCTCGGCGATGGCGGTCAGCGTCGCGTCGAGCGCCGGCGTGGTTGCGACCGGTCGGCATATCGTCTCGTTCACTGGCGCAGCGCCGGCAAACTTTGCCGCCCAAGTGGCGGCGCTCGGCGGCAAGGTGGTCTGGGCCTCGCCGGACGCCGGCCTCGCCGCGGTCCGCGGTCTCGTCGGCGCCGCGCCCACGAAGCTCGCTGGGATGAAGGGCATTCAGGAAGTGGACGCCGACGCTGCGATTCCCCTCGACATTCCGCTGATCGCAACCGAGAGCGCGGCGGATGGCGGCGGCGTGGCGAGTAATGCCAATCCCGCCGGAGCGGTTCGCTTCGCTCGCCAATGGAACATGCTGGCGGTACAGGCCGACGCGGCCTGGGCGCACGGGTTCCTCGGCTCGTCGAACGTTTCGATCTTCATGCTGGATTCGGGAATCGACTATCTCCACGCCGACTTGGTCGGCCGGGTGGATCTCAATCGCTCGATCGACCTCACGGGGACCTTCGATACCCAGCTGCAGGACGGCAGCATCGTGTCGTTCACGGAAGCCGACACGGTGGCGAAGTACTTCCCCGGGCGGTTCGCATTCACGGATCTGTTCTTCCACGGCACCCACACCGGCGCGACGGTGAGCAGCAACGCGGTCCGCGCCGCGGGGATCACTTCCGGCACGACGCTCGTGGCCGTGAAGGTCTGCGGCTACATCAATGAGTGCCCGTTCAGCTCCATTCTCAACGGCATCATCTACGCCGCCCTCAATGGGGCCGACGTCGTCAACATGAGTCTCGGTGGGGCCTTTCCGAAGGCGGGTAACGGGCGCTTCGTCGGATTGCTCAACAAGGTGTTCAACTTCGCCCGGAGCAGGGGTGTCACGGTCGTGGTGTCCGCTGGGAACGCCGCGAGCGATCTGGACCACGACGGCAACACGTACTCGACCTTCTGCAACACCCCGTCCGTGATCTGCGTTTCGGCAACCGGTCCTCTCGCCGATGCGAACGCCTTCAATCCCAACGGCAACCTCGCGCGTACCGGTCCCTTCACGAGCGTCGACGCGCCTGCGTACTTCACGAACTTCGGCCGTTCGGCAATCAGCGTCGGGGCGCCCGGCGGCAACAGCTCCTTCGGTCCCCCGCTTCCCCTGCCCGCGGGTCGAGACGTCTTTGTGTGGGCGGCGTGCAGCCAGACGAGCCTGCTCATCGGCTGCTTCTCCTCACCGTTATTCATCGTCGGGGCGCAGGGAACGAGCATGTCGGCACCGCACGTAACCGGCACCGCCGCGCTCCTGGTCTCGATCCTCGGGCGCAACCCAGGCCAGATCAAGGCGCGAATTCAGCAGACAGCGGATAACGTGGCCGGCAACGGCACCACGCCATTCTACGGCAAGGGCCGGCTGAATGTGGCGCGCGCCGTCGGGGCCATCCCCTGACGAAGTAGGCGAAATTGAATTAAATGAAAGGGCGGCGGCCGACGTGGCCGCCGCCCTCCGTCTTGCTGGCCACTTCCCAACGCCGCTGCGGACACGGCCGTATGCCTGGAGAACGAGGAGAGGAGACTGCCGAGATGGACGGACAGCCCCAACCGGTTCCCCCGATGCGCTTCCCCGAGCGCTGGCTCGTGGTACTGCGCATCGCGGTCGGCCTGTGGTTCGCGAAGTCGATCTTCACCAAGCTGACTATCACGCTTGCCTGGGGGTTTCTACCTGTTCCCACCGCATCTGACCGCTGGATCCACGTGATGCCCACGCTCGTGGGCAAGTACGCCGAGGGAAACCCGGTCGGGTTCTTCCGGGAGTTCCTCCAGAACACGGTCGTGACGCACGCGCACCTGTTCGCGCAGCTCACCGCGTTCGGTGAAGCGGCCGTGGGGCTGGGACTGGTCTTCGGCTGTCTGACGACGCTCGCGTCCGCGATCGGATTAGTGCTCGTGGTGAACTACGGCCTCGCCGTGCAGTGGCAGGGTTCGTCGCAGCAGGGGTTCCACTACATGCTGATCACCGCCCTGGTGGTGATCATCGGTGCCCGCGCCGGGCGGATGTGGGGCGTGGACGGCTGGGTGCGCGTCCACCGGCCGGGGTCGCGGCTCGCGAGGCTGCCCCTCGGCTAAGGGATATACAGCAAGTCGTTCGGCCGCTCGCCGACCGTCACTGCCATAATCACCCGGCGTACCTCTGTGTCGATCACCGACACGGTGTTCGACCGTCCGTCCGCCGTGTAGAGCAGTTTCCCGTCGGGCGAGATCGCGAGCCCCCAAGGCCGTCGCCCCACCCGAATCGAATCGATTACCGCTTGCCGCGCGACGTCCACGACGCTCACGGTCGCCGCCGCGCCCTCCGTGATGTAGGCGAGCCGTCCGTCCGGTGCAAAGACGATCCGCACCGGTTTGGTCTTGCTGTCCCGGATCGTGAACTGGCTGAGCACGCTGTCCGTGGCCACGTCGATGATCGTGACGTTCCCGCCCGCTTCGGCCGAGACCCAGGCGCGGCTGCCGTCCGGCGTGAAGGCCACGGTGCGCGGATTCTCACCGACATGCAGCGTGTGCAGCAGTTGCCCGGTCTTCGTGTCGATCACCGATACCGTGTTGTTCGTCTCGGCCGAGATGTAGAGTTTCCCCCCGTCCCGGCTCAACCCGACGCCCTCGGGCTCGACGCCGACGGCCGTCGAGAAGAGAATCTTGCCGCTCGCGAGGTCGATCGCCGACGCGTGCGCGATTTCTTCGTTCGACACGTACGCCATCCTGCCGTCCGGACTGAGCACCACGAGCTCCGGATCCCGGCCGGCGGGAATCTTCTTGGTCATCTTCGCCGACGCAACGTCCACCACGCCAAGCGCGTCGTCCTGGCCGAGCGCCACGTACACCGTGTGCGCATCCGGACTCAAGGCCATGCCTCGCGGCCGTTTCCCGACCGGGATGGTGGCGACCACACTGTTCGTCTGCGGGGAAACGACGGAGATGGTGTTGGAGATCTCGTTGCTCACATAGAGCAGCGGGTCTTTGGGACCGGGTGTTGCGAGCACGGTCCCGAGAACGAGGGGGACGGCGAGAGCGGCGGTGGAGCGCCGTGGGATACGCGTCATGTGAACGTCCGGGTCAGTCGTGAAACAGCGCTTGATCGACGTGGAGCGCCTGGTCGAGCCCGCGAATGCGATCGCGCCCGCGGATGTCCTTCAAGAGTGCTCCGGCCAGGTCGGCATAGGTCACATCCGCGTCCGTCAACGTGGCGCCGGTGAACGTGGCCCGGACGAGCAGGGCCTTGCGGAGGCTCGCGCCTGTAAAGTCCGCCCCACTGAAATCCGCCCCCGTGGCGTCGACGCGCATGAGGCCCATCGACTGATTCCCGGGGTCGACGCCCAGGTTGGCCTTCACGAATTTCGCGCGCGGCGCCTTGACGTTGGCCATCGGTCCGAGAAACCGGAACCCCGAGAGGTCAGCGTCGGACAGATCCGCGCCCTCCAGAATCGTGGCAAAGGCGCTCGCATCCCGGAGGACGGCTCCGCGCAGGCCGATGCGGTACGCGACGGCGACGTCCAGGTTCGCGGCGGTGAAATCCGCTTCCGACGCGTCGGCGTCGGTGAGGGTGACCGAAAAGAGCTGCGCATTGCGAAAGTTCGTTCGCACCAGCCGGCATTTCGCGAGATTGGCGCGCTTGAAATCAACTCCCGACAGGTCAAGACCCGAGAGATCCTTGCCGGAGAAGTCCGCGGGGTGTTCTGCGCTTGCGCGGGCGAGGATCGCGAGCACCTGATCGCGATCGAGTCGGTCCTGGGACGCGGCAGGCCACGGGGAGGCGCTCACAGCTGCCGCGGTAAGCGCGGCCCAGCGGATCCGTCGCGCGCCCGCGGTCACGGCGTGCGGGTACCTTTCGTTTGCAAATCGGAGAGCCGATGCGGGCGTCCCGGTTTGAGCCAGCCGTCGCTCCGTGCCTTCACGTACTGATACAGCTCCTGGATCGCCGAAGAGTCGAGCAGCACATTCCACGCCGGCATCCCCTTCGCGAGCCGGCCGTTCCACGCCGTGTTGACAAAGCTATCGCGCGGGAAGTTCGCGCCCGTCGCACTCAGCGCCCAGCGCAGATCCGGCGCGTTGGGGTTCACGCCGCCGATCGCGTCCTCGCCGTGGCAGCGGTAGCAGTACACGTGCCACCACTTCCATCCCTGATAAATCGACTCAGAGACCAACAAGCTGTCTCGCAGCGTGTCTGGCGGAGCGGCCAGAGCGGTCGGGCCGGCATTCCCCGGCCACCACGCCACGACCGCCGCGGCGACGATCCAGGTGCCCACCAGCCATCCCCGTACGAAATGCTTGGTCGTCACGTCGGCTCTCTCCATACGGCCGCCGGTCTTCGGCCGGCGCGTCGCTGTTAGGGGTGCATCTCGATCATGGGGACGTTGTAGTCCTGCAGGATCTTGACGATCTCGCTGTGCCGGCGGTCGATCACCGAATCGAGCCGAGCCTTCAGCTCCTTGTCGCGATGGCGCACGGCCATCGCCATGTCGCGCGCGAACGGCATGCCCGACACGGGATCGGAGTCCGGGAGCGCCACGAGGGTGAGTGGCACGGCCGCGCGTTTGGCCCAGTATCCGGCCTTCGGGCCCCAGACGATGGCCACGTCGATGGAGTCCTTCGCGACGGCCTGGATAATGTCCTCGGGGTGATCGGCTCTGGGGTCGGGGTTGAAGAAACTCCCGAAGCCGACGAGCCCAATGATGCCGCGCGGGCCGAGAGCGTGCGCCGGCGGGGTATTGGTGTAGTCGTAGCCGATGAGGTTGACGCCGATCCGCAGGTGCTTGAGCAGCGTGTCGTCGAGCGACCGGATCGCGAGTCCACGATCGGATCGGTAGACGAAATAATACGTGGATCGGAAATAGGGCTTCGTGGTCGCGACGGGGTCGAGACCCACGGGGGCCTGAATCATGACGTCGCACAAGCCAGCGAGAATCGAGCTGCGCAGAAAGCCGCGGCGCTGAGGCCACCAGAAGTTCACGACCCGGGCGTTCAGGTCGCTCGCGACCACGTGGGCGATCTTGTTTTCGAATCCCTCCTCGCGGTCGTTGGACAGCGGCATGTCGTAGGGATCGACGCAGACCCGCAACTCTTCACTCTGACCCCGGGGGGCGCCGGCAGCGAGCACGAAGATGGCACCGGCGGCGAGTGGCAGCGCAATGAAGGTGAACCGAGCGAGACGCATGATACCCCCGGAAAGTCGTGACGAACGCGTTCTCCAGTGCCGAATACTACACCCGGCGCCGAAGCGCGTTCGCTTCGACGCCGGGTGACTCTACTCGAGCTACTTCGTGACGGACTTACGGCGTGCTGCTTAGGGCAGCGTGAACACCGTCAGTGACCCGCCCGCGTTCGACATAGCGGTGTAATCGTTGAACGCCCCGATGGCACCCAACGCGGCCGTCGGGTCTTCCGTCCCGATGCCGAGCGCGACGCCAGCGCCCGCCCAGCCACCGATGCCCGAGAGCACGGCGACGTACTGCTTGCCGTCCGGTCCCAGGTAGGTCATCGGGTTGCCGATGATCCCCGACGGAGTCTTGAAGCGCCACAGCTCGGTGCCGGTCGCGGCGTCGACCGCCTTGAGCCAGCCTTCCATCGTGCCATAGAACACGATGCCCGAAGCCGTTGCCAGCGCGCCGCCATACGCCGCCAGGTTCTCCTTGATCTCCCACTTGACCTTGCCGACGGTTGGATCCCACGCGATGAACCGGCCGCGGTTACCACCCGGGCCCGGGAACATGCGCACGATCGCGCCCACGTACCACTGACCGGCGGAGTACTTCACATCCACGCCCTCGTAGTCCATGCAGATGTTGTTCGCGGGGACGTAGAAGAGCTTGGTCTGTGGAGAGTACGCGGAGGGCTGCTGATCCTTGAACCCGATGGCGGCGGGGCAGATACCCTCGGTGTTCTTCTTCGAGGTGGTCCCGAACTGCGGATTGCGAACCGGGACGCCCGTCGTCAGATCGATCTTGGAAGCCCAGTTGACCTGGCCGAACGGCTCCGCCACGAGAACCTTGCCGTTCGTCCGATCGAGCGTGTAGCCGAAGCCGTTGCGGTCGAAGTGCACCAGCGCCTTCACCGGCTTCCCACCGATCGTCAGGTCGACCAGGACGTTCTCATTGACGCCGTCATAATCCCACTCATCGTGCGGCGTCATCTGGTACGCCCACTTCGCCTCGCCGTTATCCGGATTACGGGCGAAGATGGTCATCGACCACTTGTTGTCGCCGGGCCGCTGATCGGGGTTCCACGTTCCCGGGTTGCCCGTGCTGTAGTAGAGCAGATTGAGCTGCGGATCATACGAGTACCAGCCCCAGGTCGTGCCGCCGCCGCGCATCCACTCGTCGCCCTGCCAGGTGCTGACGCCGAGGTCCTTACCACGCATCGACGGATAGTTGGGGTTGGCATCGCCGACGATCTTCACGTCTGCGTCGGGCCCTGTCGAATAGGCGCGCCACACTTCCTTGCCGGTGTTGACGTCGTACGCCGTCACGCGGCCGCGAACGCCGAACTCACCACCCGAAATACCCGCGATCACGAGATCCTTGATCACGATGGGGGCGTTGGTCATCGTCGACCCCGTCTTGTAATCCGCGTTCGGCACGCGCCAGATCTGCTTTCCCGTCTTCGCATCGAGCGCCAACAGGTCACCCTGCAGCAGCTCGATGAACAGCTTCCCGCTCGGATGGTAGGCAAGGCCACGGTTGACCAAATCGCAGCATGCGATCGCCTTCGCCTCAGCGGGCTGCGCCGGGATGTACCTCCAGATCATCGGCGCGCCGGGCTTGCTGAGATCAAGCGCGTACACGGGGTTTGGGAACGCGCCGTGTACATACATCACGTTGCCGATGACGAGCGGGTTGCCCTCGTGGCCGCTCAATACACCCGTCGAAAACGTCCAGGCGGCCTTGAGGTTCTTCACATTCGCCTTGTTGATCTGGGCCAGCGGACTGTAACGCTGCAGGTCGGGCGTCCGACCCGTCATCGTCCATTCCCCTGCGCCCTGGGCGACGGCGGACGCGGTGACGAGCACCAAAAGACTCGTCGCGAGTCCACCGGACCACAGCTTGAATCGGTTCATAACTGACCTCATGTTGAGGATGAGGGGTGAAAAAACGGCCTACACAAACCGGTGCCTGTCAGAATCCCGGGATCCCGTGCACGTCGGGGGGCCCGCGCTCCCAGCAGGCCACTGCCATTGTCCAGCGACCTCCATCCGAGACGGTTGCTTGGGATAGGGGTTATATCCCCCCTTACCGCCACTGTCAATGCGGCCGGGAAGACTCCGCTTGCGCGTGTGGCAGCGTGAGTTCGGCCTCGCGCCAGACGCGCGCGCCGGTGCCGCTGAAACCGCTTTCATAGACCTGCCCGCCTGGCAGGATCGCCGCACGCAGACGCTCCGCAAGGCGGCGGGCGACACCTGCGTCCCCCACGATGCCGTATGCCGCCGGCCCCCAGGAGCTTTGACCCACGCCCACGGCACCGGAGTCGCGCAGCCGGTCGATGAGCTCGGCGGTCTCCCCTGGCGCGAACACGCCACCCTGCGCCGGTGCGAACCAGCCCCCCGTGATACGCTGTACCTCCCCCAGGGCCGCCCCGAACCCCGCGAGGTCTCCTTCGGCGAGCGCGGGCAGGAGCTGCATGAGCACGAGATGCGCGACCCGCTCCACGTCCCGTGCGCTGGGCGGCGGCAACCTGGCAAACGCGGCCGCTTCCTCCTCGCCCGCGAGGCCAGGGTTTCCCTGAGGCACGGCCACGACGCACCGCCACGATTCGGGGACCCGAAGATGCGCCAGCAGGGGCGCGACGTCGTCCATGCGGTCGCGGCGCCCTCCTTCGAGCACGAACCCGCCGTACGCGAACGTCCACGTTCCCACGCCGGAGCGACGCCCGCGCTCCACCGCCCGCGCCAGCGCCGGCACGTCTGTCGGGAGACCCGACAACTCTGCGCTGGCCCGCGCGACGGCGAGCGCCAGCTGAGTGCCCGACCCGAGCCCCGCGTGGGCGGGGATCGCTCGGTGCACTTGGAAGTGCACCCGCAGATCGAGGCCGTGGTGCGCCGCGAAGCGGCGCGCGAACGCGAGCGCGCGGGGCGCGTCGGGACCTTCGGCCTCGAGCTCGCGTGCGGGCCGTGCTTCGAGCAGCAGGGACGGCGCCGGCACCGCGGCACCGATCCCGCCGAACCGGCGCCCCAGGTCGCCGCGGAGATCGAGGACGCCGAAGTGCAGACGTGCCGGCGCCTCGACGAACACGCGCGAGGCGTTGCTCATCCGCTCGCGGCCCGCGCACGAGGCGCGCGGCGGACGTAGTCCGTGAGCAGCGCCATGGCTTCGCGCTCGCGTGGGCCCGCGGTCTTATCCACGATCACCTGGAGCCGAGCGAATTCCTCCCGGATCTGCTCCGCCGGCAGGAGGTGCGTGCGCGTGGCGAGGATCGACGCCTCGAGGACCGCGTGCCGGGCCCGATTGAAGCCGAGGAATTCGCGGCGCACGCCGCGATGGACCACACGCGTCACGACGCGGGCCCGCGGGGGCGTGGCGTCGAGCGATTGCACTTGAACCTCGCGCCAGGAGCACGCGGCGTCGATCACGACCCCCCGAACCACCTGCGCGGGCGCCGCGGGAAACTGCACGGTCGCGGTGGCCCCCTGAGCGAAGAGCATCACGTCGTCCGTCAGGTTCACGACCGCCGCGCGCGTGGCCTGGAGGTTTTGAAACGTCGTGGTCTCGAGAAACGGCTTGATCACGATTTCTTCTTCACCCCATTCCACACCCATCGGCGCGAAGTTCACCGTGCCGCGAGGGTCCATCGTGGTGAGAATCGACTCGATGATCATCGGACCGGCTGCGCCCGCGCTAGGGACCGCGTGGGCTCGGCGCCCGGCGGCGGTTGCACGCCGTCGGCCCGCTCCGGGAGCGTCGCGCGGTGGGAAGCGCCGCCGTGCAGGAAGCGATCGAGGAGCACGTAGCCGTATTCGGTGAGCACGGATTCAGGATGAAATTGCAGTCCCAGGACCGGATGATGGACGTGCTCGATCGCCATGATCTCGCCGTCCGGCGCCGTGGCGGTGACGCGTAAATCGGCGGGCAACCCAGCCCGCGCGACGACCAGGGAGTGATACCGCCCCGCCAGGAACGGATTCGGCAGGCCGGCGAAGACACCGCGCCCATCATGGTGGATACGTGAGGCCTTGCCGTGCATCGGGCGCGTCGCGCGCACGATCCCGGCGCCGTAGGCCGTCCCGATGCACTGGTGGCCGAGGCAGACGCCGAGGATGGGAATCGTGGGCCCGAACCGTCGCACCACGTCGGTGGAGATGCCTGCCTCCCCCGGCGTGCACGGCCCGGGGGAAATGATGATGCGCGACGGCCGGAGTGCGTCGATGTCGTCGAAGGTTATGGCGTCATGGCGTCGCACTTCGGCTTCGTCCCCCAACTCCTGCACATACCGCGCGAGGTTGTAAACGAAAGAGTCGTAGTTGTCGATCAGCAGGATCATGGGGAAGGGACCAACGCGGCGACGAGGCCGTGCGCCTTGTCGAGCGTCTCGCGGTATTCCTGCTCGGGGTCCGAATCGGCGACAATCCCGCCTCCTACCTGCGCGTACACATTGCCCCCCCGCCCCCCCCGCCCCCCCCGCCCCCCCCGCACGAGGCAGGTGCGGATCACGATGCTCGTATCCAGGGCGCCGGTGACGGACAGATAGCCGATCGAGCCACAGTAGACCGCCCGCTGGGTCGGCTCGAGCTCGGCGATGATCTGCATCGCCCGGACCTTCGGAGCGCCGGTGATCGAGCCACCCGGGAACGCCGCGCGAACGAGGTCCAGCGGACCCTGCTCCGGTGCCAACTCTCCGACGACGGTCGAGACGAGGTGATGAACGGTCGCGTAGTGTTCGATCGTGAACAGCTCGGGCACCCGCACGCTGCCCGGGCGGCACACGCGCGACAGGTCGTTCCGCAGCAGATCCACGATCATCACGTTCTCGGCCCGGTCCTTGTCACTCTCGACGAGGGCACGCGCGAGCGCCGCGTCGTGCTCCGGACCGACGCCGCGGGGCCGGGTGCCCTTGATGGGACGCGTCTCGACGGCGCCGCCGGGCTCCACCCTGAGGAAGCGCTCGGGGGAGGAACTCGCGACGACCAGGTCACCGCACTCGAGGTAGGCGGAGAACGGGGCCGGGTTACGGCGGCGCAACCGG
>DATLVU010000098.1:0-7583 GCA_035577025.1 Gemmatimonadales bacterium | reverse complement strand
TTGCTTCTGTCATAACGCCCGTGCACATCACCGCCGCTGGCCGCACCGACGTCGGCATCATCCGGTCGGGGAACGAGGACAACTTCCTCATGGTCCCTGACCGAGGGATCTTCGTCGTCGCGGACGGCATGGGCGGTCATGCCGCGGGCGAAGTCGCGAGCGAGATGGCCGTGCGCTTCGTGGCGCGGGAGCTCGGCTCCCTCCGGGGGCTCGCGGATGATGAGGTGGCCGACCGTATGCGCACGTCGATTCGCGCAGCGAACGGGGCAATCTTCCAGCGGACGCTGACCGAGCACGACAAGCGCGGGATGGGGACCACGGTCACCTGCCTGGTGTTGTTCGAGACGCGCTTCCTCATCGGGCAGGTCGGCGACAGCCGGGCGTACCTGTATCGTGACGGTAAGCTCATCCAGCTCACCAAGGATCATTCGTACGTGCAGGAGCAGGTGGACGCGGGATACCTCACGCCCGAGCAGGCGCGATCGCACCCCTATTCGAACGTCATTACCCGGTGCGTCGGCGCCAACAGCGATGTGATGCCCGACATCTATCTGGGCACCGTGAAGCTGGGGGACCTGTTCCTGCTCGCCTCGGATGGACTGACCGGGATGCTCGAGGATCCTGAGCTCGCGCAAGTGATGGGCGGCGGGGCCCGGGATCGGATGCCGCAGGACCGCGTCGATGCGTTGATCAACGAAGCGAACCGGCACGGCGGGCTCGACAATATCACCGCGATCATCGTCCGCATCGACGCGGTGGACGCGCCGGTCGGAGGCGATACGGAGATCACCCGCCCCGGCGTGCGGGACTAATCAGCCAACCACCGTAGCGTCTCGTCTCTCGTCCGCATCACCAGATCCACGATCCGGCCGGGGTCCACCGGCACGGCTCGCAAGGTGAACACCCGCAGCCGTCGCGCCGACCGATATAGCTCCGCGGCGACGCGGGGCAAGCCGAGATGAGCCGCGGACTCGTCCCCGCCGAGGTGGGTGACCGTGCCATCCCGCTTCACGAGCGGCACGTCGAGGGCGAGCATGGACGGTTTCGCGGGGAAATCGAGAAACAACTCTCCGGGCGCGAGTTTCAGCTCCTGGGCCAGGCGGTCTTCAACGCGGGCGACGAGCTCCGGCTCGTCCGACGGCCAGGCTGGCGAGTCCGCGGGCAAGTCCGTAGCGGCCAGGTCGAGGGCGCGCTTGGCCAACTGCCGCTCGCGGAGCCGCCGCGCCAGGCCGCTCGTGTCGTCGCGCAGGAGCTCGTGGATCAGCCCGTCGTCCGTGGCGCTCGCGATGGCGCGCGGGTCGACGCGGCCCGCGGCGATTGCGTCCCGCGCGAGGCGCTTGAACATCGAAGTCGCGCTCCGCACGGCGTGGTGCCAGTACACATTGCGGTACATCTGGTATTTGGCGAAGAGCAGCGACTCGAGCGCCGCGAGTCCCTTTTCGTGCAGGGCGATGGTCGGATGCCCATCCGGACCTGGGGCGATCGTGAGCGACGTCAGCAGGCGATCGACGTCGATCACGCCGTACGGCACACCGCACATCCAGGCGTCGCGCGAGAGATAGTCGAGCTTGTCCACGTCGAGTGAGCCCGCGATAAGACCCGCGAGCGGCTCCCGCGCCCGGCCCTGAATCAACGGCAGCAGGCGCTCGGCCGGCGCACCCAGGTCGGCCAGTCGCTGCGCCAGGGCCCCGGTGAGATGCTCGGCCGCGAGGATCTCATGCTGCGGGAGCCCCGCTTCCTCGAGCGCGTGCGAAAAGGGGTAGTGCCCGATGTCGTGCAGCAGCGCGGCGAGCTTCAGGCGCGCGCGATCGGTGGGGTCCGGCCGCGTGTCCCCTGCCTCTTCGAGCTGCGTCAGCGCTCGTCGGGCCAGGTGGTACGCGCCCAGGGCGTGCTCAAACCGGGTGTGCGTGGCGCCGGGATATACGAGGAAGGCGTGCCCCAGTTGGCGGACGTAGCGCAGCCGTTGCACCGCGGGCGTGTCCACCACGGCCAGCGCTTCGGGATCGAGCCGAATGTTATTCCAGAGCGGGTCGCGAACGACCTCGAACCGGGTCAACGCTTGGGGCCTGCGTCCCTGACCGCGGCGTGTACGTGGTCGTGGAATTGCTCGAAGTTCTCCCGGAACATCTGGCTGAGACGCGCGGCCTGGGCGTCGTACGCCGCCGGGTCCGTCCACGTGCCGCGCGGGAGCAGCAGGGCGTCGGGCACGCCCGGGACTTGCAGCGTTACTTCCAACCCGAACACGGGATCCGGAGCGGTGGGGATGCGGTCGAGCATCCCTGCGAGCGCGGCGCGCACCATCGCGCGCGTGAGGCTCAACCGGATCCGCTGCCCGACGCCGTGCGGCCCGCCGCTCCACCCGGTGTTCACGAGCCAGCACTGGACCCCGTGCCGCGCGATCTTCTCGCCCAGGAGCGATGCATAGGCGTTCGGATTGAGCGGCAGGAACGGCGCGCCGAAACACGTGGAGAACGCGGCCTTGGGCTCGGTCACGCCCCGCTCCGTCCCGGCGACCTTGGCGGTGTAGCCGGAGAGGAAGTGGTACATCGCCTGTGCGGGAGACAGACGCGAGATCGGCGGCATGATCCCGTACGCGTCGCAGGTGAGGAAGAGGATGTGCGACGGATGCCCGCCCATCCCGCCCGGGACGTGATTGGGGATGTAGTGGATCGGATAGGACGCGCGGGTGTTTTCGGTGATCTCGTCGGAGTCCAGGTCGATCGCCCGGGTCGCCGCGTCCACCACGACGTTCTCGAGTACGGTTCCGAACATCTGGGTCGTGGCGTAGATCTCGGGCTCGCCTTCGCGCGAGAGGCGGATCACCTTGGCGTAACACCCACCCTCGAAGTTGAACACCCCCTGGTCGGACCAGCCATGCTCGTCGTCGCCGATCAGCGCGCGGGCCGGGTCCGCCGAGAGCGTGGTCTTCCCGGTGCCCGAGAGCCCGAAGAACAGCGCCACGTCGCCCGTCTCGCCCAGGTTCGCCGAACAGTGCATCGAGAGGATGCCGCGCTTGGGGAGGAGGTAGTTGAGGATCGTGAACACCGCTTTCTTCATCTCGCCCGCATAGCGGGTCCCGCCGATGAGCGCCGTCCGCTGTCCGAAGTTGATCACCACGA
This sequence comes from Gemmatimonadales bacterium, assembly GCA_035577025.1. Classification (GTDB taxonomy): domain Bacteria; phylum Gemmatimonadota; class Gemmatimonadetes; order Gemmatimonadales; family GWC2-71-9; genus AG41. The sequence goes on along the minus strand of DATLVU010000098.1, from coordinate 4,464 downwards.
AGGTTCCCGACTTGGTGGAATGCACCGCCGGGTCCGCGTGGAGCTCAGGGGCGTGGAGGACGGTCCAGGCGGGAGTGAAGGTGGCGAGGTCGGAAGCGGTGGGACGCAGGAACATGTTGTAGACGAAGAGCGCCTGCCAGGCGTTCGGTGTGATGAAGCGGATACCGAAGCGATGGTTCGGGTCCGCGCCGGCGAAGAGATCGCGGACGAACAGCTCCTGGCCGGCGAGGTGCGCCAACACGGAGGCCTTGAGCCGCCGGTAGGGCTCGGGGTCGAGCGGCTGGTTCACCTTCCCCCAGCGGATGTCGCTGGCTGACGTGGGCTCCTGGACGATGAACTTGTCGTTGGGGCTGCGTCCAGTATGCGGCGTTGTGACCGCGGCGAACGCTCCACCCTCGGCGATGATGCCCTCGCCGCGGCGCACGGCGTGCTCGTAGAGCTGCGGGGGCCCGAGGTTCCAGTGGACCGCGCATTGCGGCGTGAGTCCCAGGGCCTCGAGCCCGGGATACCGCTTGCCCTCGGTGGGTCGGGTGGCGTGCGCGGTCATGCGCGGGGCCTCCGCGGCGGGGGGGTGCCATGCTCCAGCGCGTCCACAGCGGCGATGACGGCCATGTTCACGATGTCGTTCACCTCGGAGCCCCGTTGTAGGACGTGCACCGGTTGCGCCATGCCTACCAGGATGGGGCCGATCGCTTCCGCCCCCCCGAGCCGGTCGAGCAGCTTGTAACAGATGTTCGCGGCGTCGAGATTCGGGAAAATCAACACGTTCGCCGGCCCTTTGAGCTTCGAGAACGGATAGGTCTTCATCAAGATCCGTTCCACGACAGCCGTATCGGCCTGCATTTCGCCGTCCGCCTGAAGGGCCGGCTCGCGCTCCTGCAGGAGCGCGACGGCGCGTTGCACTTTTGTCGCTGAGGCGTGGCGAACCGACCCGAAGTTCGAGAACGAGAGCAGGGCCACGCGGGGCTCGATGCCCAGCCGCGAGACGAACTCCGCCGTGGCCGATGCGATTTCCGCGAGCGTCTCTTCATCCGGGTCGATATTGACGGTGCAGTCCGCGAAAAAGAACGTCTGCTGGGGCAAGACGAGCATGTAGATGCCGCTCACGTGTCGGCGCCCCGGCTCCGCGCCGATCACCTCCAGGGCGGGGCGCATGGCGTCGGGATAGTACATGTCGACGCCCGCCACGACCGCATCGGCCTGGCCGGCCCGCAGCATCAACAGGGCGTGGTACATCGGGTCGAGGACGCGGGCACGCGCTTCGCGCAGGGTGATGCCCTTGCGGCGCCGCCGCTCCCACAGCCCTTGCGCGAACGTCTCGAGGTGCGCGCTGGTGCGCGGATTGGCGAGCGTGATGTCTTCCAGGGTCACGCCGGCGTCGTCCGCCTGGCGGCGGATGGCGTCGGGGTCGCCGAGCAGGATCGGCTCCGCCACGCCATCGTCGGCGAGGATCCGGGCCGCCTTGAGGATGCGCGGGTCCTCGCCTTCGGGGAAGACGACGCGCTGCGCCTCCTGCTGAGCGCGGCTCGAGAGCCCGCGCATCACCTCGCGCGCCCGCCCGAGGCGCGCGTCGAGCTCTGCGCGATACTCGTCCACGTCGATCACGCGTCCCGCCACACCCGAGCCCACAGCCGCCCACGCAACCGCCGGAGCCACCCACAGGAGCACACGAGGGTCGAACGGCTTGGGAATCAGGTAGTCGACGCCGAACCGCAGCCGCTCGAGGCCATAGGCCCGCATCACGGAATCGGGGACTTCCTCTTTGGCCAGCGCCGCGAGCGCGCGCGTCGCGGCCATCTCCATATCCTCGTTGATCTTCTTGGCTCGCACATCGAGGGCCCCGCGGAAAATGAACGGGAAGCCCAGCACGTTGTTGACCTGGTTGGGATAGTCCGAACGCCCGGTCGCGATGATCGCGTCGGGGCGGGCGGCCCGGGCTTCTTCCGGCGTGATCTCAGGGTTCGGGTTTGCGAGCGCAAACACGATCGGCTGCGCCGCCATCCCCTTGAGCATGTCGCCGGTCACGATCCCGCCCACCGAGAGCCCCACCAGGACGTCCGCACCTTGGAGCACCTCCGGGAGCGCGCGCGCCTTGCCGGGCTGCGCGAACCGGCTCCGGTAACGGTCGAGCCCCTTCCGGCCCGCGTAGATCAAGCCGTCCTCGTCGCACATGAAAATGTGCTCCCGCTTCACGCCGAGCCGGACGTAGTGCTCCGCGGTGGCGATCGCCGCCGCCCCGGCCCCCACGAACACGACCTTGATGCTCGGAAGGTCCTTCTTCACGAGCTCGAGGGCGTTGAGAAGCGCCGCCCCAGAAATGATCGCGGTACCGTGCTGGTCGTCGTGGAAGACGGGAATCGAGAGCGTCTCCCGGAGCTGCTCCTCGATGTAAAAGCAGTCGGGCGAGCGGATGTCCTCGAGGTTGATACCACCGACGGTGGGCTCGAGCAGCTGGCAGAATCGGATGACGTCGTCGGGGCTTTCGGAGGCCACTTCCAGGTCGAAGACGTCGATGTCGGCGAAGGCCTTGAACAGGATGCCCTTGCCCTCCATGACCGGCTTCCCGGCCAGGGGCCCGATGTTCCCGAGGCCGAGCACGGCCGTGCCGTTGGTCACCACCGCCACCAGGTTGCCCTTCGTGGTGTAGGTGTACGCCTCCTCAGGCCGAGCCGCGATCTCCCGGCAGGGCTCGGCCACCCCAGGGGTGTAGGCCAGAGAGAGGTCGCGCTGGTTCTTGAAGGGCTTGGTCGGCGAGACCTGGATCTTCCCAGGGCGGCCCTGTGAGTGGTAATCGAGGGCCTCCTGGCGGCGAATCGACATCTAGGACACAAGTCCTTTTTTGTGAAGGAGTTATGCTATGTGTCGCGCTCCTGGCTGTCAAGCACGGGGCCGTTCACCGGATCCGAATCACGGTCAAACGTGGCACGACTGAGGTGAAGAGCGTCGCGTTCGACCCGGTGAGCGAGAGCGTAAACGCAGCCGCCCGGGGTGCCTGAAGGGCTCGCACATAGACCCCCGAACCGGCGTTCAGCTTTCCGCTGATGCCCACCTTCGCGCCGCCCACCGCAATCGGTGCCAACGGGTAGCTCGGGGTAAAGTTGCTCGGGAACTTCGTGTACAGGGAGTCGAACTCGGCGCGGAAGCGCCACGAGGTGTACGTGAGCTCGGGCGGCGGCGTGAAGCCCGGGAGGTCCGAAACCCAATTGGCGAGGGCCCAGCGCGAGACCAGGGTCGAGAAATTCTGACCCGTCTGTGCGGCCACATTTGCTTCCCCAAAGAGGGTCGTCTGTACGAGCTTGCCCGCGAGCCCTCCCGGTGACTGATCCATCAGGTAGCGGACGAAGAGCCAGCTTGCCCCGATATCCGCCAGCGTGCCGTTGTCGAAGGGAATCAGCAGAAACGAGGTCCCCGTCTTGCTCAGGTACTGCCCCGCGTCGTAGAAGTCGTCGTCGTCCATGTAGTGATGGAACGTCGTCGTGTCGCCGGGCAAATACGTGCGCGCGGCGAGCTCTTCGGCGTATTTCGAGAGGCCCTCATCGAGCCAGCCATCCTCGGTCGCCTGACCACTCCGGAACAGGATGTGCTGGGCGAAGTTGATCATGTGCTGGAATTCGTGCACGAACGTGGACGGAATGATGCGCTTCACGGTCGCGCTCGAATGCGCGCAGCTGAGCGTGCCCGTGGGATCGGCGACGATCGAATAAAACACCTCACCGTGGTTGGACTGGAACGCCGGCGCGGCGTTGTCGAGGTCGGGGGGGAAGAAGAATCCGGCGATGAATCCTGCCGAGTCGCACTCGACCTTGGTTACGAGGGAATTCACAACGGGACTCATCAGGGCGATGACCACGCCATTGGAATCGATGTCCGATACCGCTCCGAACGTGTCGACCGCGAGCGGATAGAGCCTCGCGTCGAACACCTGCTTGAGCGTATCGATGTCCGCCGAGTCGAGGCCGTTCGCGGGTGCAAGTGTGTCCACGTAGATGGCGACGTGCGCTCCCACCGCCACCGCCCGGGCACCGACTCGCTTGAAATCACTCGCCAGGCTGCAGTCCGCGCGGTTGTCGCAAACGGTGAATGAGCGGAGGCTGCCGATCGTGGGCGGCGTGATCGTGGCGGCGATGGACCCCGCAGCAGGGGCCGTGGCCAGCGGACGCGAGCGCGCCGCGTGGGCGCGACCTACGCTCCTGAGGAGTTGATCGAACGCGATGGCCGCCGATCGCGAGCCGGACGAGGACGGCGCGACCATCGGAGCCGTAGCCGGTGGGGCCGGCGAAGGGGTGACATGCACTAGTGAGAACGCCGCGCTGCCGCCAGGGTCCCCACCCGTGGACTGTGCGACCACGAGGTATTCAGCGGAGTCGACCGACCCGTTCGAGGGAAACGTCATGCACCCGACATCGGACGCCGGATCGACGGACGCGTACGCCCCGATCGCGAGCGTGACCTGCGTCGCCTGCG
>DATLVU010000097.1:0-23414 GCA_035577025.1 Gemmatimonadales bacterium | reverse complement strand
CGACATCGAGCGCGGGGGCACGCCGGGGCGTTACGTCGTGTTTCGGGCGGCCATCCAATGGGGCGCCGTGTTGGACGGTCAGCAGACCAGTCACACGGCACCCAACGGCGCGGAAAACGGTGTCTACCTGGGGGCCAGCTTCGTCCGGGTGGAAGGGTTCGAGATCCGCAACGTCTGGCACGATGGCATCAGCCCGGCGTCCGGCGTGAGCGATTTCCAGATCGTGGGGAATCATATCCACGACGTCGGTCGCTACTGCGAGACGAGCGGGATCGGCCTCTCGGGCATGACGTTCATCAATAACAACGTCACCATCGAGCAGAACCTAATCCACGACATCGGGCGGGACACGACCGGACAGAACGGCTGCAACCCCGGCAACACGTACTGGCAGAACCACGACCACGGCATCTATCTGTCGAGCGGCACCAACGTCATCGTTCGCAACAACGTGTTCTACAACATCATGCGCGGGTGGGCCATCCAGCTGTATCCCGACGTCCTCGACCGGATCTACATCGTGAACAACACGTTCGCGTTTCCGAACCCGCACGAGGACGGGCACATCATCGCCGCCGCTACTCTCTCGAATGCCGTGATCGCGAACAACATTTTTTACCAGCCCCTGACGGCGGGCGTCTGGTTCGACGGCGGCACGACGAGCAACGTCACCGTCGAGTACAACCTCACCACCGGCGGGACCGCGGCTGAGGGGAATGGGGCCGGCGTGACGTTGTCCAACAATCTCGACAATACCGATCCGAAGTTCGTCGACGTAGGCCTCTTCAACTTCGCGCTCCAGGCCGGCAGCCCCGCCATCGACGCCGGCGTGACCCTCTCGTACGTGACCAACGACTTCCTCGGCGCGAGCCGGCCGCAGGGCGCCGCGTACGACATCGGCGCCTTCGAGTTCCATTGACCACGTTGCACGCGGCCCGATGGGTCGGGATGGTGACGGTCCTGTGTCTCGGACATCCCGAGGGCAGGCGCGCTCCAGTCCCGACGCCCGGGACCCGATTCTACGCCGCGCCCCCGCCCGCTGGGTCCCCGGGCGGTGACGGCACGCGCGGGCGGCCCTGGGACCTGGTGACCGCGCTCGCGGGCGGGCGCGGGGCGGTGCAACCGGGCGACACCGTCTGGCTCCGGGGAGGCGTGTACGCGGGGCGATTCGACGGAACGCTGACCGGCACGAGTGCCGCGCCGGTCGTGGTGCGGCAGTACCCGGGCGAGCGCGCGACCATCGACGGCAATCTCCACGTGCACGGCGCTTATACCGTCTACTGGGGCTTCGAAATCACCCAGTCGAACCCCGTGGCCAACGCGAACGACGCGCTCGAGACTTACGGCCCCAACTGCAAGTTCATCAATCTGGTGGTCCACGATGCCGGGAAGCAGGGCATGAGCTTCTGGGAAGACCAAGGCACGTCCGAGCTGTACGGGAGCATCTTCTACAATAATGGCACGCACGAGAACTTCGACCACGGCGTCTACGCGGCGAGCGAAGGTGGCGAGAAGTGGATCGTCGACAACATCGTGTTCGACAACCTCGCCTATGGAATCCACGTGTATGTCGGGAGCCGGCACCCCTTCCTCAGCGGCGTCCACGTGCGCGGCAACACGGCCTTCAACACCGGAGCGATCTCGCGGGACGGATTTCAGAACGCCAATCTGCTGATCGGCGGCGACGTCCGCACCGAGCACATGAGCGCGGACTCGAACCTGCTCTATTTCCCCGGCACCGCCGGACGCAACTTGCGGCTGGGAATGCCGCGGGGTGATAACCGCGACATCGTGGTCCGCGATAACTACGTTGCCGGCGGCGCGGTGATGCTGCTTATGAACGGGTGGACAAAGGCCGAGGTCGTGGGCAACGAGTTTGTCGGCGGGGGCGACATCCTGGACCTGACCGCTCGCGGGCCCGGCTCGCTCACCGAACATGCTTGGCACGGCAACACGTACGTGCGCGACCCCGCGGCCCGCGCCTGGCGCTACCAGGGCGCCGCGTACGACTTCCTCGGCTGGCAAAAGGCGACCGGGCTCGGCAACACCGGCGTGACGGCCGGAAGTCCGACTCCCCCTCTGCGGGTGTTCGTGCGGCCGAACAAGTACGAACCCGGCCGGGCCACGATCGTCGTCTACAACTGGGCACGCGAGCAGAGCGTGCGGGTGGACCTCTCGACGGCGATGCGGGTCGGCACGCGCTACGAGCTTCGGAACGTGCAGGACCTGTTCGGGAAGCCGGTCCTGAGCGGCACCTACGCCGGCGGGGCGGTTGAGATTCCCATGACGGGAGTGGAGCCCCCACGACCGGTCGGTCGGTCAGGACCGACGCCGGCGCTCATGAGGACCGGACCAGCCTTCGACGTTTTCATTCTGAACCGTGCGCCGTGACACGCGTTTCGAGACGAAGCTGTGGCAGGACAGCTACAAGGGATACGGGACGGACTCGCCCTACTACCATAAAGCATTTTATCACAATTACTTGCGAGTCTGGTATAGCCGTACGCCTCTTGCACGGTAGACTCTAATCGTGGACTCCAAACTAAACCCGAAACCAGAAGCCGATTCCAGGAATGCCTCCTGGCTGCTCCGCCTGCTGCTGGGCGCTCGGGCCGTTGGAGACACCGCGGCGTTGGACGCGCCTGACGGCCTGGATTGGGACGCGCTGCTCGACCTGGCACGCGCCAACGGCGTATTGGTGCGGACCGCGGAGCGGTTGGAGACGCTTGCCATCGCCGTCCCGGACCGCTTCGCCCAGGCCGTCGCCGAGGAGCGCCGGCGGGTCCACTCGACCTTGGAGCTGATGCAGCACGTCGGCCGGGCGTGTGAAGCGCGCGGCATTCCATACGTGTTTCCGAAGGCGTTCCAAGACTATCCCGACTTCGGCGACGACATGGACCTGCTGGTGTTGCCCCGCTCCACGCGCGTGGATCGCGCGATCGTAGCGGGTCTCTCCACCGTGCCCGTGAGCCGCGATCTCGGCGAGCGGTTCGCCGGTACCGCCACGTATCGCATCCGCGGCTGCGCTTCACCGCTCGACGTCCAGCACGGGCGACTCGGCATTGTCGGCGAGCACCACGAATTCCCCCGGGTGCTGCTCCAACATGCCCGGCCGATCGTCGTCGACGGGATGGCGTTCGCCGAGCCGCCGGCCGAGGACCAGCTCGTCCTCCAGGGCCTGCAGCGGGTGCCAGGGCGTCTCCGCATCGCCTTGTGCGACGTCGTGTTCACCGTTTCGACGGCCCGACGCCCGGGACTCGATTGGGATTACGTCGTGACGACGGCGCGGCGTCACGACGCCCTGCCGGGGTTGGGCTGCTATCTGGACTACGTCGACCAGATCCACCGCGAGGTGTTCGGGCGACCGTTACTGCCCGACGCCGTGGCTCATGCGTTGACGCTCACCGGTTGGGGACGAATCGCGTTCCGTGCAGGAGGCTACCGCTTCCCCTTGGTGCGCGCGAATGGCCGCCTCTACTGGCGTCAGCTCCAGCATCGGATCGCGAGCGGGGACTGGGGCGGCGCCGGGCGCCTGTTCCTCATCCCGCTGGTGGCGGGCGCGCGCGCCGGGCGCCGGCTCGCGCGCGGGATTCCCTTCCCTTCCCCCGCCCGTGGGCCGTCCCGCACTGAGGTCGCGCTGAGCGAATGACTCCTCCGCTCGATCGCATCCTCGTGCTGGACGGACGCACGATCGAAGCGCTCGCGTGCGTGCGCTCCCTCGGCCGGGCGGGATATTGGGTAGCGGTCGGCGGCAAGCGACGCTGGCCGCTGGCGAGCTGGTCCCGCTACTGCCGGGCGAGCTATCACTATCCCGAGGAGACGCTCGCCGGATTCGCCGGTCTGCGCCGCTGGGCCCAGCGCCACAACGTTCGTGTGGTCCTCCCGCTCACCGAAGCGACCACATTGCTCTGCAATGCGGAGCGCGGCGAGTGGGAGGATGCGGGCATCACCCTCGGTTGCGCACCCGACGGTGTGCTCACGCGGGCGTTCGACAAAGCCGAAACGCTGCGACGCGCCTCAGCCTGCGGGGTCCAGATCCCGCCCACCCGATTCCCCACGTCACTCGCGGAATGTCGGGAAGCCGCCGAGGCGGTCGGGTATCCGTGCGTCGTGAAACCGCGGTTTACAAGCGCGTGGAACGGTCACGGCTTCCTGCCCGACCTGGGGCCGACCTACGCGAAAAACGTCGCGGAGCTCGAGGCGGCGGTGCGCTCGCGCCGCCAGGGGGAATTTTGGCCCATCATCCAGGGGTTCGTCCCGGGCAAGGGCAAGGGCGTGTTCACCGTATGTGACCACGGCCGGCCCATCGCGTGGTTCGCGCACGAGCGGCTCCGCGATGTGCGGCCCTCGGGCTCGGGCTCGACCTTGCGACGGTCGGTGGCACTCGACCCGCGTCTGCAGACGCGAGCCGAGCGGCTCCTCGCTCAAATGGAATGGCACGGCCCCGCCATGGTGGAGTTTCGGGACGAAGGCAACGGCGAGGCGCCGTGGCTCATGGAGGTGAACGGCCGGTTCTGGGGCTCGCTCCAGCTGTCGATTGCCGCCGGGCGGGATTTCCCCCGGATCTGGACCGAGATCCTCACCGGCAGGACGCCCGATCCCCCCGGGAGCTATCGCGAAGGGGTCATCCTGCGCTGGCTGTGGGGGGACGTGAAACGCCTCCTCTACATCATCGCCGGTCGCCCCGCCGGCTACCCTGGCACGTATCCCACCGTGGCCCAGGGCCTGCGCGAGTTGTTCGGGCGCCAGCCCGCCGGCACCAAGCTCGAGGTCTGGGATCCGCAGGATCCGTGGCCGGCCGTGGGCGAATGGGCGGAAGGTGCCCGCGAGGTCTTCACTAAGGCACTGCGCTCCCGCTAGCTGATGCGGAAGGCCCGCATCCACATCTCGAGCGACAGCACCCGGAACAGACCGAGATAGCTCTCCGCGCTCGCCGAAGCGGCTTGCGGCGCGGTGTACCAGCGGCGGAGCACTTTCGGGTCGACGTACTTCTGGCAGCGGAGGGTGTCCTGGACGAGCTCGGTGACTTGCGGGCGCAAGTCGGTCGCGAGCCACCGTTGGCCGGGCACCGCAAAGCCGAGCTTGGTTTTCCGCATCCGCACCAGGTCGGGCACGATGCCCTGCATCGCCCGGCGCACGGCGAATTTGCTCCAGCCGTTCCGGATCTTGAGGTCGTCGGGGAGCGACAGCCCGTAGTCCACCACGTGATGATCCAGCAGGGGTACCCGAGCCTCCAGTGAAAACGCCATCGAGGACCGGTCCTCCATACGCAACAGCATCGGCAGCGTGTCGACGAAGAGGTCGTCGAGCTGCATCCGCTGCATGATGCTGGCCTGGGAGTCCGCCGAGCTGGCCTGAGATGCATAGCGCCACCACCGCGTGGCGGGCGTGCTTTCGCCCGAAACGGCTCGATTCCAGTCAGTGTGGACGGCCTGCTGGAGCAGTCCATCGACGCCGAGCAGCCGCCGGAGCCGCCGGGGCAGATAGCGGTAGCCGTTCCGGATGTCCAGGACATACCGGTCCCCCTGCATCACCGTCTTCCCGAACTCCTTCACGAGCGTCCCGAGCCGGCCCGTGCGGAGCAACGACGCGAGGTACGCGTACCGGAACTTGGCGTACCCCCCGAACACTTCGTCGCCGCCCTGCCCGTCCAGCAGGACCTTGACCCCCGCCTCCTTGGCGGCCCGCATCACCCGCCACTGGGCGTAGTAGGTGAGCTCGCCGAACGGCATGTCCTGGTGCCACGCCATCCGCGCGAACGTCTCGAGGAAGTCTTCGGGCGCCGGAAACGCGAGGTGCGGGGTCGCGCCGACCGCGCTCGCCACCGCCAGCGCGTAATCCCGTTCGTCGAACGCGCGATCTTCGTAGCACGCCGTGAACGTGTGGAACGAGTCGCCCAGCGCCCGCGCTGCCTCCGGCCGCTCGCGCCAGATCTTTCCGATCAGTGAAACCACGGTCGACGAATCGAGGCCGCCGCTCAGGCAGCTCCCCACCCGGACATCGCTGATCAGGTGCCGGCAAATCGTCTCGAGCAGCAGTGTGCGCAACGCGTCGAGGCGCTCGCGATCGCCGATCCCGTTCGACGGCCGGGGACTGAGTTGCCAATACCCGTAGGTCCGGACCGAGCCGGTCGCGGCATCCAGCGTGAGCGCGTGTCCCGGGGGCAACGCCTTGATGCCGGTGAACAGCGTGCGCTCGCCGTAGTCGCAGTTGGCATGGACGAGAAAGGCGAGCACCGCATCGTCGTCGGGTCTCGCCTCGAGGCCGGGGAATGCGAGCAGCGCCTTGATCTCCGATGCGAAGACGAAAGCGCCGCCCGGCATAGCGTAATAGAACGGCTTGATTCCCAGCCGATCGCGCGCGCAGAACAGTCGCCCCTGCGCGCCATCCCAGATGGCGAAGCCGAACATGCCGTCGAGTCGGGCGAGGCAGGCGTCGCCCCATTGACGGTACGCCTGGAGCAGGACCTCGGTATCGGTACGCGTGGTGAACCGGTACCCGAGCGTCTCGAGCTCCGCCCGGAGCTCGCGATGGTTATAGATCTCGCCGTTGAAGACGATCCACTGGCGCGAGTCGTCGACCGTCATCGGCTGCAGCCCCCGATCCGACAGGTCGAGGATCGCGAGCCGGCGATGGCCGAGACCGACCGTCACGGGGGTGTCGACGTCCCGGTGCTTCGTGTGGGGGAGAAAGGCGTGTTGGAATTGACCAGCGTTGACCCAGCCGACGAGAAAGCCCTCGCCGTCGGGTCCACGGTGGGCCTGCAGGTCGTTCATCCGCTGCAGGGCGGCGAGGTCGATCGGACGGCCCAGGCCGACCGCGCCTACGATCCCGCACATCGCATATGCTCGAGTGCCTGCGTCCGCATTCGCGGGTTTCCCTCCGGGGGGACGGCCCGCCTGCAGGGGACAGGCGTGGCATGCGTGAGGAGCATCACTCAAGAAGCATGCCGGATTCCGACCAGGAGTCTCCCGATAACTCTCTCCCTCACAACCACATACGGACTCTCCCTGCCTCAAGCTGACCGTTGAGCGCTGAAACACATGGCCCGCCGCTCTCACAACTGTGGCAACCGAGATACAAACCGTACAAAGCGCAACGGGCGCCGGCTGGTATGCCGGCGCCCGTCTACTGCGTCCCTCTCGAGGTCAGTCGATCAGCGGATCACTTGAACTCATACGCGCCGATGTCCCAGCCGGCTCCCTGCGGGCGCAGCGTCCCGAGGAAGTCGTTCAGCACGATGTTCAGCGCCAGTCCCGCGTCGATCGCCGGGCTGCCCGCCTGCAGGCGGAAGTCGAGCGTCGACGGATTCACGAAGAGGGGATCCGTATTCTCGATGTTCGTCCCCGTCCCGCCGCCGCCCACCGTACCCGTGCTGAGGTTGTGGTCGATGATCGCGCCACTCTGTGTCCCCGAGATGCCGACGTTCTGCCCCGGCAGATAGAAGATGTTGTTCTCGATGAACAGGTTCGTGGTCGTGGCCGCCAGAATGATCTGGCCGTCGCGGTTCGGGTTCGGGAACGCGAACGTGTTGTTCACGATGTACAGCTGATCCACGGTCGACCCGTAGCGCTGAATTCCCCAGCCCCGCGTGATGTTGTAGAACACGTTATTCCGAATGATGATGTTCGTACCCTGGCCGTTGTATATGCCATGGTCGTGGTTCATCCAGTAGTCGTTCCCCGGCTGGCAGCCGTTCTCGCCCGCCGCGAACCGCCCGATATCGTGCACCCAGTTCCCTTCGATGATCATGTTGTTCGAGTACGCATCGATGGCGGAGAGCCCGATGCCGCTCGTCTCGCAATACCGGCCCACGTCATGAATGTTGTTACCGGCGATCTGGATGTCGTTCGTGCCCGTGCTCGGGTCGACGCCGTAGTGGTTCGAGCCTTTCATTTCGAACCCTTCGACGCGGACATGGTCGACGCCGATCTCCACGACATCGGCCGAGAGGTTGTTCTGCCCGTCGAGCACCGCGCCCCACTTGTTCACCGACTTGAACACGACCAGGCTGCCGGCCGTACCGCCGCGGCTGATGGCGAGCACCGCATTGCCGTCACCGGTGTAGACGCCGTTCCGCACCATGACCATGTCACCAGCGTTCACCTGGTCGGCCGCATGTTGCACGGTCTGGAACGGATGCAGGCTGTCGCCTGCGTTCCCATCGTTCCCGGCCGACGCATCCACCCACCAGCACTTGCCTCCGCCGCTCGGAGCGCATCCCGACGGCGGCGGCGCCACGCCGACCAGCACCATGGCGTTCCCGCTCTTCCCTTCGGACGTCGCGGTGATCGAAACGGTCCCGGCCTTGATACCGGTCACGAGCCCGCTCGCGCTCACGGTCGCGATGGTCTGGTCGCCGCTCGACCACGTGACGACCCGACCCGTCAGGATGTTGCCGTTGGCGTCCTTCGTGGTCGCCGTCAGCTGGACCGTCTGGCCGGGTTGGACCGCGGCCGACGACGGTGTGACCGCGACCGTCGCTACTGGCACCTGGGTGACGGTGATGCTCGAAGTGCCGCTCTGGCCCTCGCTGGTGGCGGTGATCGTCGCAGACCCCGCGGCCTTCGCGGACACCAGACCCGTCCCGTTCACCGTCGCCACTGTGGTATTGCTCGAGGACCACGTCACGGTACGTCCCGACAGCGGATTGCCGTTCGCGTCCTTCGGGGTCGCCGTCAGCTGCACGGTCTGGCCCGCCTGCACGCTCGCCGAGGCCGGGGCGACGGTCACGGTCGCCACAGGGACGAACGTCACCGAGACGCTGGCCGTGCCGCTCTGCCCTTCACTCGTGGCCGTGATCGTTGCCGAGCCGCTCGCGGCCCCCGCCGTAACCAGCCCGGTGCCGTTCACGGTCGCGACCGACGTGTTGTTCGACGACCACGTCACGACGCGTCCCGACAGCGGATTGCCGTTCCCGTCCTTCGGGGTCGCCGTGAGCTGCGCCGTCTGGCCGCTCTGGAGAGCGACCGTGGCGGGCGCGACGGTGACCGACGCAACCGGCACGTTCGAGACGGCGATGCTCGCCGACGCGCTCTGGCCTTCGCTCGTCGCCGTAATGTTGGCGGAGCCGGTGCCGGCGGCCGTCACGAGACCGGCGCCGCTCACCGTGGCGACGGACCCGTTGTCCGACGACCAGGTGATGGTCCGACCGGTCAGGACATTGCCGCCTGAATCGGTCAGAGTCGCCTGGAGCTGGACCGTCCCGCCCACCACGAGCGTGGCCGACGAAGGCGCGAGGCTCACCGTCGCCACCGGCGCCAGCGTGATCATCACCGTCGCGCTATCCGACACCCCGCCCGGATCGGCGGTCGCGACGACCTTGTAGGGACCCGTGGTTTTGCCGGCCTTGTATTGACCGTAGTGCTGCTTGCCGCTCCCACTGGTGCCCATGTCGGTGACGGTGCCGGTCGTGGAACTCCACGTCACGGTGACGTTCGCCGTGTCACCCGTGCTCAGGAACGCGGCCGCCGTGAAATCCACGGTGGCGTTCTCGTGCAGGGTGACGATTTTTGGAGAGATGACGATGCTCGCGACGGTTCCGCTGTTGGTGCCAAGGGGAAGGGGCTTCTCGCACGCGAAGACAAACGCCATGGCGAGGAGGGCCAGAGGCAACGCGACCTTCCGATCCTTCAGCAGGGCCAACCGCTGTGACAGCTTGTGCTTGAACGTCATGGCTTTCGGCTCCGTCGCTTAGGGTTCGCCTTACGGCGTGAAGAACTCGCTCATGTCCGGCGCGGTCGCCGCCTCGTTCGGGAAGCTCGTGAGCCCCAGAACCTTGGCGGTGAGCCGCAGCGTGCTCGCATGCTGGTACTGCGTCGTCGACTGATAACCTTTCTTCACCTTCGAGCCCACCACGGCCCAGAAGATTCGTCCCCCACCGTTCGTGTTATCGCTCCCGGACTCGTCGAACAGGATGATCAACAGGCCGTCCTGTTGGAACGCCGAGCTCCGCACCAGCGGATCGATGTTTGTCTGGAGCCACGCGTCCGCCGTGCCGAGCGAGCAGTCGTGCGCGTCGTTGCAGAGGTTCGGCACGATGAAGCTGTAGTTCGGGAACGTGTAGCCCGACAGGTCGCTCGCGAACTGTGTAAACGGCACGACGTTCTGGGCCTGCGTCGCGTTGTCATGCACGTCGGTGAGATACACGACGGGGTTGTGCCGGCTCGCGTAGGTGCCGTTGTCGAGATCGACCGTGGTGTCGCCGACCGATGGCAGATCTTCCGCGTACGCTTTCCACGTCTTTCCCGCGGCGACGAGATGGCGGATGATGTTGTCGCTCGAAACGGTCTGGTTGTAGCTATCGTCGTTGGTGATGATGTCCCCGACCGTCATCATGAAGTAGTTGCCGATCGAGGGATGTGTATCGGCGTAGTACTGTATGGCGAGGCCGTACGCGCCCGCCAGGCTGTCGAGGTACGGCATCGACGAGCTGGTCACGTCCGCGTAGTCGGTGTTCTCCTCCACCACGATGAACACGTGCCCTAGCACCGGAATCGTGCCCCCGCCCCCGCCTCCCGAGGCGGCCGGCCCGGCGGCCTGCTGGCACGCCGGGACCAGCCAAAGGACGAAGGGCACGATCCGGAGTTTCCTCATGGATTGAAGAACTCGCTCATGTCGGGCGCCGTGGCCGCATCGCCGGGGAACGACGTCACGCCCAGCCCTTTGAGCATCAGACGCAGCGTGCTCTGGTGCTGGTACAGCGTCGTGGACTGATAGCCCCGCTTGGACTTCGTCGGGCTTACCGCCACCCAGTACACGCGCCCGCCGCCGTTCGTATTGTCGCCGCCCGACTCGTCGAACGTGATGATCAAGAGGCAGTTGTTCTGCTGGAAGAACGCGCTCTTGACCAACGGGTCGATGTTCGTCTGCAGCCAGCTGTCCGCTGTGTTCAACGAGCAGTCGTGCGCATCGTTGCACAGATCCGGCACAATGAACGAGTATTGCGGCAGCGCGCCGTTCGCCAAGTCGGTCGAGAACTGCGTGAACGGCACGACGTTCTGCGCCTGCGCCGGATTGTCATGCACGTCCGTGTAGTGAACGATGGTGTTGTGCCGGCTGGCGTACGTGCCGTCGTCATAGTCGAGCGTCACGAATCCGACCGACGGCAGGCCCTCGTCGTACGACTTCCACGTCTTCCCCGCCGCCACCAGGTGGCGGATGACGTTGTCCGAGCTGACCGTCTGCCCGTACGAGTCGTCATTGGTGATGATCTGCCCACCGGTGATCTCGAAGTAATTCCCGATCGATGGGTGCGTGTTGGCGTAGTACTGCGTCGCCAGTCCGTACTGCGCCGCCAGCCCGGTCAGGTACGGCATCGATGAGCTGGTCACGCTGGCGTAGTCGTTGTTCTCCTCCATCACGATGAACACGTGATCGAACTGCGCGCCGCTCGCCGCGGTCACCGTCACCGCCGCCGTGCCGCTCTGGCCTTCGCTCGTCGCTGTGATCGTGACCGGACCACCGGCCTTGACGCCCGTGACCAGCCCGCTCGCGCTCACGCTGGCGGTCGTGTTGTCGCTCGACTGCCAGGTGATCACCCGACCCGACAACGGATTGCCGTTCGCGTCCTTGGGCGTGGCGGTGAGCTGCACCGTGCCGCCCGTCGCCACACTCGCCGTGGCCGGCGTGACCGTCACCGACGCCACCGGCACCGGCGTCACCGTAATGGCCGACGTGCCGGTCTTGCCTTCGCTCGTCGCCGTGATCGTCGCCGAGCCCGCGGCCTTGGCCGTCACGAGCCCGGTCGAGTTGACGCTCGCCGCCGTACTGTTGCTCGAGGACCACGTGACGACACGACCGGTCAGGATGTTGCCGTTGGCGTCCTTGAGGGTCGCCGTCAGCTGGACCGTCTGACCCGCCTGCACGCTCGCCGTGGCGGGCGCCACGGTCACCGTCGCGACAGGCGCCCCTGCCACCGTGACGCTCGCCGTGCCGCTCTTGCCTTCGCTCGTGGCGGTGATCGTCACCGTCCCGGCCGCGACACCCGTGACCAGGCCGCTCGAGTTCACCGTGGCAATCGTGTTGTCGCTCGACGACCAGCTGATCGCACGTCCCGTCAGCGGATTGCCGTTCCCGTCCTTGGGCGTGGCGGTGAGCTGCACCGTCCCCGTGATCGCCACATTCGCGGAGCTCGGAGTCACGCTGACCGAAGCCACCGGCGCAAGCGTGACGTTGACCGTGGCGGTGCCGCTCTGGCCTTCGCTCGTCGCGGTGATCGTGACGGGACCACCCGCGCCGACACCCGTGACGAGACCGCTCGAGTTCACGCTCGCGATGGTGTTGTCGCTCGACTGCCACGTGACGACCCGGCCCGTCAACGGATTGCCGTTCGCGTCCTTGGGCGTCGCGGTGAGCTGCACGGTCTGCCCGACGTTCAGGCTGGCCGTCGCGGGCGTCACCGTCACCGACGCGACCGGCACCGTGGGAACGATCTTCGCGAGATAGTCCTGCACGACCCAGCCGCTCGGGGCCGTCTGGAACAGGACGTGGTAGCGGATGGCCCCGTCGCCTCCAGGGGTCGTGTTCAGCACCGGTCCGGAATCCACCACGCCTCGCCCGCCGGCTGGCTGCGTCCCGATGACGCTCGGCGGCGTCCCGGTCGCGGGGTCGGCGGGCGGTTGGGAGATGTTCCGAACCCACGTCGCGATTGTCGCCTGCACGCTGTCGCCAATGGCGAAGGTGCCCGTGGGCGCGGTGACCGTCACGGCCGCCGTCCCCGTCTTCCCCTCGCTCGTGGCCGTGATCGTCGCCGATCCGGCGCCCGCGGCGGACACCAACCCGCTGCTCGAGACAGTCGCGACCGAGCCGTTGCTGGTCGACCAGGTCACCGGTCGGCCGCTCAGGATGTTGCCGTTCGCGTCTTTCGTCGTGGCCGTGAGCTGGGCGGTCTGCCCGACGGTCAGGCTCGCCGTCGCGGGGCTGACCGTGACCGACGCCACCGGCGTGCTCGAGACCGTCACGCTCGCGGTGCCGGTCTTCCCTTCGCTCGTCGCGCTGATCGTGGCCGTGCCCGCGCTTCCGGCGGTCACCAGCCCTGTACCGCTGACGGTCGCGACGTTGCCGTTGTCACTCGACCACGTCACCGTCCGGCCGGTGAGGACGTTGCCGTTCGCGTCCGTCAGGGTCGCCGTGAGTTGCGAGGTCTGTCCGATCTGCAGGTTGACCGATGCCGGGCTGACCGTCACCGTGGCGACCGGGGCAGCGCACGTGACGTTGACGTTGGCAGAGGCCGTCAGGTTGCCGGGCGTGCTCGTCGCCGTGACGGTGAACTGGCCGCAGTTCCCGTTGTGAAAGTGTCCGTAGTGGCGTTTGCCCTGGGAGTTCGTGTCGACCACACCGCCTGTGGTGCTCCACGCGACGGCGATCTGCGCCGAATCGCCGGCGGTGGTGAAGCCGACGGCCGTGAAGTCCTGGACTTGATTGGGTTGTACGGTGGCGGTGCTGGGCGAAACGGTGAGCTGCGATACGGTCGTATTGGGAGCGACGCTTAACGGCTTCTCACAGCTCGCGAAGAAAGAAAGCGCCAGCGCGAGCAGTGCGCCGCGGGAGAAACGACCTTTGAGCAGGGCGAGACGGTGGGCGAGTTTGTGTCCGAATGGCATGTGGCACGCCTCCACGGGGCGGAAAACGAACGGGCCGCCAGGATCGACCCGCGTCGATTCGCTGGCGGCCCGGCGAGCATAGCGGAAGACCCGCTGTAGCCCCGTGGCTCTGCGTCACCGTCTTTCGACGGTTTTGCTCTGAGCAGCGTGCTCTTGGGGGGCAAACTATCCGCGGCCCCACGAGCACGGCGGTGACCTCGGTCACCCCAACAGGTTTCAGCTAGACATGTCGTGTGCGGACAACACTTACGGCCCAATTTCGACAGCGACACCATCCCTGCGGAGTCGGCCAAGCAGCCACGCTTGCACGCGCGCCGTCACCTGCACGACGCCATCGACCTGGGTTTCCGCCAGCACTTCGGCGTCACGGTGGAGCGCGGCCAACAACTTGCCGTCTCCCAAAGGAACGTGTACACGGGCGATGGGGCGCAGCGCCTGGGCCGAGGTGCGCAGCACCGAGCGGAGGCTCTCGACGCCGCCACCGTGCGGAATGGTCGACGTGAGCACCGAGTGCGGGTATCGCTCACGTACGGCGGCGAGGAACGCCGATGGATCCGGCAATAGGTCCGCCTTGTTGAAGACGTAGATCGCCCGCTTACGCTCCGACCCGCCTGTTTCACTAAGCGCGCCGAATTCCGCGCTCCGCATTTCACTCTCCACGACCTCCGCCTGCTGCTCCCACGTGGGATGCGCCGCGTCGATGACATGGAGCACGAGATCGGCGGCGCGCGCCTCTTCGAGCGTGGCCCGGAACGAGGCCACGAGGTGATGGGGCAGCTTTCGAATGAACCCCACCGTGTCCGTGAGGCGGAACCGGTAGCCTCCCCCGACGTCGACCTCGCGCGTGAGGGTATCGAGCGTGGCAAACAGGCGGTCTTCCACGAAGACGTCGCCACCCGACAGGGCGCGCAGCAGACTCGATTTGCCGGCGTTCGTGTATCCGACGAGCGCAGCGCTCGGGAGATCGCGCCGGCCCCGGCGCTGGTTGGCGCGGTGGTCCGCGACGTCTTCGAGTCGCTTCTTCAACACCGACAGCTTGCGCCGGATCACGCGCCGGTCGGTTTCGAGCTGCGTTTCGCCCGGCCCCCGGAGGCCGATACCGCCCCGGATGCGCGAGAGGTGCGTCCACATGCGCGTGAGGCGCGGGAGCAGATACTCGAGCTGCGCGAGCTCGACCTGCATCTTCGCTTCGGCGGAGCGCGCCCGGGTCGCGAAAATGTCCAGGATCACCTCCGTCCGATCCATCACCCGCAGGGTCAGCGCTTTCTCGAGATTCGCGCCCTGGACCGGCGTGAGCGGCTCGTCGAACAGGACGAGCGTCGCCCGGGCATCGTGCAGCACGCTTTTCAGCTCTTCGACCTTCCCCTGGCCGAGATAGAGGTTGGGCGTAGGGGCGTCGACACGCTGGTAGGTTCGCCCGACCAGCTCAGCCCCGGCGGTATCCGCGAGACGGGCGAGCTCGTCCAGATGCTCGTCCACCTGCGCCGCGTCCGCCGAGCCCTTTCGGGGCGCGCCGACCAGGAACGCCCGCTCTACGGGCGGCTGGATTTCGATCAGCTGACGAATACCTCGAACCTCCTCACGGCAGCAGCTTCCGAAGGGGCACGTTGCCCTTCCCCGTCAGGCCGACGGCCTTGTCGCCCAGCGGCGTGTCGAGCAGCACCCGCCCGGCGATCGCGTACGCCACCGCGCGACGTGAGAGCAGGGCCTTGGCGCCCGCGCCGACTCCGGCCCACTCGAAGCGCACGGGCACCACCACCTGGTTGTGGTTGGTGGGCGACAGGTCGAGCGGCCGGTCCAGCAGCGCGTCCCCGAAATGTGTGCCCTCGAGATCGATGCCCACCTCGAGCCGGGTGGACCGCAACCGGTAGTCGTTCGGATTCCACACGTCGAACACCAGGTTGAACGTCCCGCCCGTGAGGCCGATGCCGGTGATCTGGACCTCCTGAAGCGAGACCTCCGGATCCTGGAACGTGAGGCCGCGGAGGGTGGCGCAGGCGGCGACGACGACGACGACGACTGCGACGGAAAGACGGAACGATGCAACGGGGATGCGCTTCATCGTTCCGTTGTTCCGTCCTTCCGTCCTTCCGTCGCCTTTGCTTTGAGCTCTGCCCACCACTCCATCCGCTTCTTGATGTCCTTCTCGAGCCCGAAATCCGTCGGCTCGTACCACTTCTGCCCCCGGAGCGCTTCGGGGAGGTACTCCTGCGGCGCGTAGGAGTTCTCGAAGGCATGCGCATACCGATAGCCCGCGCCGTAGCCCAGCTCTTCCATCAGCTTCGTGGGGGCGTTCCGGATGTGAAGCGGCACGGGCTCCGCGGGATGCTCGGCGGCCGCCTGCATGGCCTGGCCAAACGCCGCGAGGACACGATTCGACTTGGGCGCGGTCGCCAGATAGACCACCGCCTCGGCCAGGGCGAGCTCGCCTTCGGGAGACCCCAGAAAATGATAGGCCTCCTTGGCCGAGAGGGTCAGGGCCAGCGCCCGCGGATCGGCGAGACCCACATCCTCCGAGGCGATCCGCACGAGCCGTCGCGCGATGTACAGAGGATCTTCCCCGCCCGCGAGCATGCGCGCGAGCCAGTAGAGCGAGCCCTCGACGTCCGACCCCCGCACGGCCTTGTGGAGCGCCGAGATGATGTTGTAGTGCTGCTCGCCGGACTTATCGTAGACCGGGAGCGGGCGCTCGAGGACCTGGATCACCGCGTCGCGCGCGAGGGGGAGCGGGGAGCGGGGAGCGGTACCGGCGTACTGGAAGACGGCTTCCAAGGCATTCAAGGCCCGACGCGCATCGCCCTGCGCGTGCTCGACGAGAGCCTCGACCGCCTCGGGACCCAGAGAAACCGCTCCCCGCTCCCCGCTCCCGGCTTTTGCGATGGCCCGCTCGATCACCGTCCGGATGTGCTGATCCGTCAGGGGCTCCAGCACGAAGACGCGGCACCGCGACAGAAGCGCCCCCGTCAGCTCGAAGCTCGGGTTCTCGGTCGTCGCGCCGATCAGGGTGATGATCCCGTTCTCCACCCAGGGCAGGAAGGCGTCCTGTTGCGCGCGGTTGAAGCGGTGGATCTCGTCGCAGAAGAGGATCGTGCCCCGGCCCTCGTACTTGAGCCGCTCCTCGGCCTCCTTGATGATCTCGCGCACGCGCGCGACGCCCTCGGTCACGGCGGAGAACGGCTCGAAGTGACGGTCGGTGTAGTTCGCGATGAGGCGCGCGAGGGTCGTCTTCCCCGAGCCTGGGGGCCCCCAGAAAATGCACGAGCCTACATCGCCCCGGCGAATGAGCTCGCCCAGCGCCTTCCCCGGGCCGAGGAGATGCTCCTGCCCGAGAAACTCGTCGAGGCTCTTGGGTCGCATGCGCGCGGCCAGCGGCTCGGCCGAGCGCGAGAACAGCGTGGGCTCAGACATGTCTCACGACACACCCTCCAGAATCATCTTCGTAACAAAGAACGCCGCTGCCCCACCCACGAAGGCGAGCGGAGACGCCCAACCGCGCTTGCCCTGAAACTCGGGCACGAGGTTCGAGGCGGCCACGTAGATCGTCACGCCGGCCGAGATCGCGAGACCGTGACGCACGAGAAAGCCCACTTGGTCGGTGAGCACCACGCCGATCAAGGTCGCGAGGCCGAGCAGCGCGCCCGCACCGACGGCCTGACGGCCCGAGCGCCCCACCGCCAGGTACAGGCTCGAGATCGTCACGCCCTCCGGCAGCTTATGAAGGAATATGGCGATAAACATCATCAAGCCCAGGCTCGGGCGCACCAGAAACGCGCTCGCGATCGCCACACCGTCGAAAAACGTGTGGAGCAGCAACCCGATCAGCGCCGACGGGCCGGCGGCCGGATTGACCGCGTGGGTCTCCTCGCCAAAGTGGAAGTGCGGCGTCAGCGTATGCTGGGTCAGGTGGACCGCCAGGTACCCCGCGAGCACCAGCGCGGGGGCCATCGCGCCCGAGCGCGCGAAGGCTTCGGGAAGCACTTCCACGAGCCCCACCGCGAGCATGAACCCCGCCCCGAACGCGAGCGAGTGTTCGATGACGGCGAGCTCGCGCGCCGCCCGTCGCGTGACGGCGAGCGCCCCAATCACGTTGCCGAGGGCCGCCATGACCGCATACGCGAAGGCCCTAGACACGGGCGAGTAATCCGTCACGGGTGTTGCGCCTGGGGTCCTCGAGCACCTCGGCGAGGAGGCGCTGCAGCGTCTCACCCACTTCGGGGCCGGGGCGCACGCCCGCCGCCAGAAGGTCGTCACCGGTCACGGCGAGATCCTTCACGGTGAGAGGATCCTTCGAGGCGCGGATGGATGCCACCACCTTGGGGAGAGGAGAGAGGGGAGCGGTTCGCACCGGTGGCAGCGCCAGCAGGTCATCGGCGTACTCTCCCACCGCGGAAAGCCAGCGCCTGACTTCGGGAAGATGCTTCGGATCCGGGTACTTGTCGCGCCACACTCCGATCGCCCGACCCCGCTCGATCTCTTTGTTGGCGCATTTGAGCCGCGTCAGCAGCGACGCTGGGTCGGAGGCGAGAAAAGCTGTGATGAGCACCGGATCACGCGGAAGCTTGTCTACGGTCCCGATCGAACCTCTCCCCTCTCCCTTATCGCGTATCTCCGGCATCCAGATTCGCGCCGCTCCCACATCCTTCCAGAGCGACAGGAGCTTCGAGACCCGCGCCGCCGTCCGGATGCCCTTGAACCACTCGTCCCGCACCCGCTCGGCCGACAGCTGGGCCAACCCCTGCACGTTCGCCTTGGCGGCCTCGAGCGTTCCCGGGTGGATGCGAAACCCGAACCGGGCGCTGAACCTTAGGGCCCGCAGGATCCGCAGGTAGTCTTCCTGGAACCGCCAATTCGGATCGCCCACAGACCGGATCAGTTTTGCGTCGAGGTCGTCGGCCCCGTGGAACGGATCGCGCCACTCGTGGCGGCCGGGGTGGTAGGCGATCGCGTTGATGGTGAAGTCCCGGCGCGCGAGGTCGTCGATGAGGGAAACCCCGAACTCTACGACCGCGTGGCGACCGTCGGTCTTGATGTCCCGACGGAAGGTCGTGACCTCGTGCGCGCGCTGCGCCCGATCGAGCACCGCGACGGTCCCGTGCTCCACCCCGACCGGCACGGTACGCTTGAACAGCCGCCGGACCTCGTCCGGCGGCGCGGCGGTCGTCAGATCGAAATCGTGGTTCTCGAGGTTCAAGAGGTTGTCGCGGATCGCGCCCCCCACGCACCAGGTCTCGAACCCCGCCTCTTCGAGCGTCCGCGCGATGCGCAGCACCTCATCGGGGATGGGCAGCCGGTCCGGGAACTTCATGCCCTACGGGGTTGGAGTCAGCCGCACAACACGCTGCCCCCGTTAACGTTCACGATCTCCCCGGTGATGTGACGAGCCAGGTCGGAGCACAGGAAGACGATCGGCCCGGCGCAATCCTCCGCGCTCGCCACCCGCCCGAGTGGGATAGCCCGCTCGATTTCGCGCCGGCCCCGGCCACCGTCCCGCTGGTAGGGCGCCGCCGACATCTCGGTGTCGACCCATCCCGGGGCGACGCAGTTCACGTTGATCCCGCGCGGCGCGAGCTCGATCGCGAGGGACTTGGTGAACGAGATGACCGCCCCCTTCGTCGCCGCGTAGTCGGCGTGGAACGCCTCGCCGCGCTGGCCGGCGGTGGACGAGACCAGCACGATCTTGCCGTCGTTTGGCAACAGCGGAATCGCCGCACGACACACGTAGAGTACGCTGTCCAGATTGGCCCGCATCGTCGCGTCCCATTGCGCGTCGCCGAGCTCCGCCACCGGTATGTCGTCGGGCGGCCAGATACCGTGGTTCACAATGAGCAGGTCGAGGCCACCGATCGCCGCCGCCACGTCCGTGACCGCGCGCCGGGCGGCCGCCGCGTCGCCCAGGTCCGCCTGGATCGCGGCCACACGGTGCCCATCCCCCGCCATCGCGCGGATCGTCTCGTCGGCGTCCGCCTTCCGACTCCGATACCCGACCGCGACCGCGGCGCCCGCCCGCGCCAGCAACACTGCCGTCGCGCGCCCGATGCCGCGTCCACCGCCCGTGACGAACGCGCGCTTGCCGTGGAGAGCAATCACAACGCGAGGGCGCTCTCGACCATCCCGCAGATGATGTGCTCGAGTGCGAGATGAAGTTCCTGGATGTGCGACGTTTCATCCGAAGGGACCACGAGACAATGGTCGACGACGTCTTTCAACGCGCCACCGCCCTTACCCACCAGCGCTACGACCGTCACTCCCTTGACCTTCGCGGCCTGCGCGGCCCGCACCACGTTGGGACTCTCCCCGCTCGTCGAGTGCAACACGAGCACGTCTCCGGCCCGGGCGAGGGCTTCGATCTGACGGGCGAAGATCTCATCGAAGCCCAGGTCGTTGGCACCGGCGGTGAGGAGGGAGGTGTCGGTCGTCAACGCGATCGCGGGCAGGGGCCGGCGGCTGCGACTGTAGCGCACGACATATTCGGTGGCCAGGTGCTGCGCATCGGCGGCACTCCCGCCGTTGCCCGCGAACAGGAGCGTCCCACCGGCGCGCAACGCGCTGGTATACACGTCGGCGAGCGTCGCGATGGCGTCCGCCTGTTGCTCCGCGACCCGGGTCGCGAGCGCGGCCAGCTCGGTGAGCCCGGCACGGACCTGCTCCGCGGGAGTCACCGGGTGACGGCTTGCACCAGCGCCCGAAGGTGCTCCACGCCGCTCGCCGCCGACGCGCCATGCTCTTCGACGGCCGTGCCGACGACCACGAAGTCTGCACCGCCTGCCCGCGCGACGCGCACCTGCTCCGGAGTCCGAATGCCGCCGCCGACGAACAGCGTAAGCCCGGGCACCGCCGCGCGACAGGCGCGAATCAGCTCGAGGTGCACCGGGCGCGGCGCCCCGCTGCCCGCGTCGAGATAGATCGCCCGCATCCCGATGAGTCGCGCCGCGGTGGCATGGGCCGCCACGAGCTCCGGCTTGTCGGCCGGCAGCGGCCGCGTCTGGCTCACCGCCTCGACGCTCGTGACTCGCCCGCCGTCCACCAGGATGTAGCCGGTGGAGAGCGTGGGGACCGGATGGCGCGAGAGGAATGGGACGGCGCGGACGTGCTCTTCGATCAGGTATTGCGGATTCCGGCCTGAGATGAGCGACAGGAAGAGCACGAGATCGACCTCGGCGGTGAGCTGGAGCGCCGATCCGGGGAACAGAGCGACCGGAAGGCCGGCGGCAGCCTGACGGATCGCCCGCGCCACGCGCTCGGTATCCTGCGTCCCGTCGAAGGACGAGCCGATCATCAGCCCCGCGGCGCCGGCCTCGCGCGCCGCCCGCGCGACGTCCGCGGCCTGACCGGGTGCCGTGCGGCTCGGGTCGACCAGCACCAGCAACCCGGGTCGCCGCTCGAGGAGCCCCCCCCCCACACTGCCCTCCGGGGTCACGACGCGCCTCTCGCCACGCGTTCGGCCAGGTCGGCCAGACCGGCCGCGTCGGCCTCGGCCTGCGCCTCGAACGCATAAGTAATGAAAGCATCCGCCGCGAGCAGGTCGAGCGCCAGCTCCCGCCCGCCGTCCGGGCGACTCGCCACGCGGGCCAGCGTGCGACGGCCCAGGTCCGCGAGGTGCTGCGGTAAGGTGAGGGCCGCGTCGGTGATGCCCGCCGCGAGGGACGCGCGGAGCGCTTCCGGAGGCGCGGGACGTCGCGCTTCGAGCCAGGCGAGGAGTTCCGCTCGGGTCATCGTCCGAGGAGCCGGGTCACGATCGCCGGCACCTGCGCCCGCGCTTCGCGCAGCTTCGCAGGATCGCCGGCGCCCGCCGACGCAAAGTGGGGTCGCCCGCCGCCCTTGCCTCCGCTCAACGCGGCGATCGCGCTCGCGATCTCTCCCGCCTTCACGCCTTGCTGCACCAGGTCGTCCGTGACACCGACATGCACACCGGCGCGCTCGCCGTTCGTGAAGAGTACGGAGATAGCTCGCTTGTGACTCGCGCGGAATGCATCCATGACCAGCCCGATCTGTTCGCGGTCCTCGAGGTCCGAATCGGCGATGTGCAGCTCCACGTCGCCGATCTTCTCAACCGCTCCCCGCTCCCCGCTCCGCGCTCCCTGCTTGAGCAGCTCCTCGACCCGTTTCTCGAGCTTACGGTTCTCTTCGATCAGCTGCTCGATGCGACGGACGAGGTGTTCGGGCTGCGTCTTCAACGCGCCGGCGGCCTGCTCGAGCTCGCCCTCGAGCTTACGGATGAGCGCGAAGGCTCCGGGCCCCGTCACCGCCTCGATGCGACGCACACCGGCGGCCGCCCCCGTCTCGTGGGTGAACCGGAACAACGCGATCTGGCCCGTCGTGGGCACGTGCGTGCCGCCGCACAGCTCGAGCGACACTCCCGGCACGTCCACCACGCGCACGATATCGCCGTATTTCTCGGTGAAGAACGCCATCGCCCCCGCGGCGATGGCGGCCTTGTATTTCATCTCCCGCGTCGTGATGGGCAGGTTCTCCCAGATATGGCGGTTCACTTCCTCCTCGACCCGGGCCAGCGTCGCGTCGTCCACGGGGCCGTGGTGAGCGAAGTCGAATCGGAGGCGGTCGGGCGCCACGACTGAGCCCTGCTGGCGCACGTGCGGTCCGAGGTGCTTACGCAGCGCCGCGTGCACGAGGTGCGTCGCCGTGTGGTTGCGCTCGATGTTCCGGCGGCGCGGCTCATCCACCTGGGCCACCACCGGCGTCGGCTCGAACCGCTCCTCGAAGTGTCCCACCACCGCGCTCAGCCCGTCCACCTTCTCCACACCCTCGACGTCGAGCGTCCACCCCTCTCCCTTCACCGTTCCCGTGTCGCTCACCTGGCCGCCCGACTCCGCGTAGAACGGGTTTTCATGGAGCACGACTTCCACAGTATCGCCGGCCTGCCGGAACTTGAGGACGTCGGTCTCTGCCTGGGTGCGGTCGTACCCCACCCATTTCTGCTTGGCTTTGGGACTGAGGGTCCGCCACTCGCCGCTGCGCGGGGTATGCACAGCGACGCCGTCCCCGATCTTTGAGCGCTCGAGCGCTTCGAGCGAGCGGGTGCGCTGTCTGCCGAGCTCGCGCTCGAAACCCGCGACGTCGACCACCTGGCCGCGCTCCGCGGCGATGAGCTGCGTCAGGTCGATCGGGAAGCCGAACGTGTCGTACAGCTTGAAGGCCTCGGCGCCGGAGATGGCCTTCGCGCCCTTCACTTGTTCGAGGCGCTCGAGTCCGCCTTCGATCGTGTCGAAGAAGCGCTCCTCTTCGGCGCGGGTGACGCTCTCTAGATGCGTGCGCTTCTGGACCAGCTCCGGGTACACGCTGCCCAGCAGCCCGGAGACCGTATGGACCAGCTGCACAAGCGTCGGCTCGCGGCGTCCGAGCAGCCACGCATGGCGGACGGCGCGCCGGAGAATGCGGCGCAGCACGTAGCCGCGCCCCTCGTTCGAGGGGTAGACGCCGTCCGCAAGCAGGAACGCCACTGCGCGGGCGTGATCGGCGAGCACGCGATACGATGCCCCGCCCGGCCCCCGGTCGTACTTCTTTCCCACCACGTCGACCGCGCGCTCGATGATCGGAACGAACAGGTCCGTGTCGAAGTTTGACGGGACGCCTTGCATGACGGCCGCGATGCGCTCCAGGCCCGCGCCCGTGTCCACGGAGGGAGCAGGGAGTGGAGTGCGGGAACCGTCCTTCTGGAGGTCGAACTGCATGAACACAAGGTTCCAGATCTCCAGCAGCGTCCCCTGATCCTGTAGCCGGACGAAGTCCTCGAGACCGAGGGAACCGCCCCCCGCTCCCCGCTCCCTCGGCGACCGGAGATCCACGTAGATC
>DATLVU010000096.1:0-30592 GCA_035577025.1 Gemmatimonadales bacterium | reverse complement strand
GTAGGGAATCCGGCCGGCCTGAGCGCCCAGAAAAGGAGGGATGCTGACGAGGAGCAGCAGGCCTCCGACCAGAGACGGGACGCGCATACGACGTGTACGCATACGACGCGGGCTCCGTTGCCGAATGGGACGAATCAGTCGGGCGTCGGGACGACCGGTCCCGAGTGCACCAACTCGAAGGAGAAGGCCCCGTCCAGCGTTTCACCCTTGATGACGCGCCGGGGCACGCGCGTCGTATAGATCCGGAAGCCGCCGCTCCGCAGCGGCAGCACGTCGAAGCGGCCCGCGGGGACCTCGATGGTGGTGGGCGGCTCGGCGATGATGCTCAACATGGTCAGGGAATCGGTGAACTCCTTGTAGGCTGCCACGGCGAGCGAATCGCCCGGCGCGGCGTCGGTCGCCGCGCTCGCGAACAGGTAGTAGTCGCCCAAAACGGTGCCTCGCGGGAACGCGTGACTCACGGGCACGATCTTCACCTCGCCGTTCTTCGTCCCGATCCGGCGACGGCCAGCAATCTCCCCGCGCTTCACCTCGAGGTCGTGTTCCATCATCACCGTATCGCTCTGGGGCGAGAACACATCGATATGATGGAAGGTGGAGATCGGCTCCCCGGTCAGCCGGTTGACCACCACCTTTAGCCGCTCCTCCTCAGTCGGCTCGAACGCGGAGCTCGCCGTATAGATCAGCTCCTGGGTCATCTCGAGCGTCTTGATCTCGTACTGCCACACCGCCCAGCCACGATTCTCCCCCCGCAGGCGGAAGACGAACGAATCCCGAGTCGCGGGCAGAGCGCCGAAATCGAAGTGGAGCGGCTTGGGGGCTCCCGCGGCCGTCTGCCCGCTCGCGGCAGGCGGGCTAAGGAACAGAAGGAAACAGAGCCAGCGCATTGGTCTCGAGCATCGCCTTCTTGTGCGGGTCGCTCAGAGGCAGCGAAAGGAACTGATCGATGTTCGCACGGAGATCCTTCACGCCCGGGCTGGGCCAGTCGGTCCCCCACAACACCCGATCGGCGAGCTCCGGAAGTCGCGGAAAGTACTCCAAGAGACGGAGGGGCGGTATCCCGGAGAGATCGAGCCACACCTTCCGGTGACGTCGCAGGATGAAGAACGCCTCCTCCATGTAGAGCGGCCGGCCGCCGTGCGCCATGACGATCTGGAGATCCGGGAAATCGATGGCGACGTCGTCGAGCTCCATCGGATTGCCGTACTTGGAGCGCGCGCCCGGGAAAATGCTCGTGCCTGTATGAATCATCACGGGCAGCCCACGCTCCTCGCAGCGGCGATAAATCCGCCCTAGGCTCTCGAGCCCGTTCGTGTACGCGTTGGCGGGGAAGCCTTGATGGGGTGGATGCACTTTGAGCAGGCGAATCCCCAGGTCGACCAGCCGGTCGACGTCGCCCCCCGGGTCCTTCGTGAACCGCGCGTGAACGCCTCCGTATGGCAGGAGACGGACCGGATCGGCCTGGGCATACTTGGCGGCGAACGTGTTGGTCGCGTCTGTGAATCCCATCACGTCGGGCGACGGATAATTCACGAGTCCCACGCGCCACACCCCCGCGCGATCCATGATCTCGAGCAGCGCGCGCGGATCGTCCATCACCTGGATCATCCGGTCGCGCTCCTGGCCGAGGCCGCGCCACATCACCTCGAGCACGTTTGGCTTGAGCTCCCGCCACGGCTGGACATGGATGTGGACGTCGGTGATACGGGGGGCGTCCTGCCGGGCGATCCCGGGGTGGGGAAGACCGTGACTCATGGGGCGCAGAAAGTACCCCCGGACGGGTGCGCGTTCAACCGCACGGTCCATCGGACGGCGAGCGGTCGCTACAGGAGGAGTTGCGCGACCGCGACATCCGGGCGCGCATCGCCGGTTCCCGAAGCACACATCGATCATGAAACACGTGAAGATGCGTCGGCCAGCCCACGTGGCTCTCGCGCAGCAACGGGGTGCGGAACTTGCGCTCGGACTCTGCCCGGCGACCAAACGTCGTTCGACCCGAACCCGACAAGACGCGGAGGATCACCCCATGCGGACCGCAATAGTGCTTGGCTGCATCGCGCTCACGGTGTCGTGCGAGGACGGGAGGACCCCCTGGTCACCGCCTGCGACGCGCGGGGTGGATGCGGTGCAGTCGGTGACGGCGGGACCGTTCGTGTTCACCAACTTCGAGCTCGGTGCCGCGCCGGGCACGGTGTGCCCAGGCTCGTCCGGCTGCACCAACGGCGCCGCGGAGCCTGCGATTCGCGCCGACGCGACCGGGAACTTCTACGTCTCCTCGGAGCTCGGCCTCGGCTCCGGCACGCTCGCCTGGAAGTCCACCGACGGTGGGATGCACTACACGGCTCTCACATCACCGAACCAGATCTCGAAGGCCGCCGGGGGCGTCGCGCCCGGGGGCGGCGACACCGATCTCGGCGTCGCCCCGCAGGCCAACGCGAGCGGCATCAACAACGTCTACGTGGCGAGCCTGAGCCTGGCGAGCGTCACGGTCTCGACCAGCCAGGACGGCGGGAAGACCTGGAGCAAGAACGTCTTGAGCGCCACGATTCCCGGGGACGACCGCGAGTGGATCGCGGCCGATCAGGCGACTAAAGTCTGCATCTCCTATCACGACATCGCGACGTTCAACATCGACGTCAATTGTAGCTTCGACGCGGGGGGCAGCTTCACGCAGCTGGGAACGGCGATCGACGCCGCCCACGCGTTCCTGCTGGAGGAAAACTCGACGGGCAACCTGGTGATCGATCCGAAATCTCACGTCATCTACCAGGTATTCAGCGGCATTGCGAACGCCGCCGAGGCCGTTATTCCGACCAATTTCCACGCCGTCTGGATCGCCGTGTCGCGCGACGGTGGTGTGACGTTCACGGACAACGCGGTCTACGTGAATCCGGACCCCACGGTCTCGTACGGGCACCAGTTCATCAACGCGACGGTGGATCAAGCCGGCACGATCTACGTCGTGTACAACGACAACCACAACCTCTTCTACAGCTTCTCGACCAACAGCGGCCTGACGTGGTCGGGGCCGATCCAGATCAACCAGGCCCCTTCCGCCACGGCGATCATGCCCTGGAGCATCGCGTGCGCGCCCGGGCAGCTGAACGTCGTGTGGTACGGGACCTCGTTCTTCGACGGCTCGGCGCCCGACAATTACCCCGCGTCGGCGGCCTGGTACGTGTATTTCGCCCAAAACAAGAATGCGGCAACCGTGGGGACCAAGTTCACGCAAGCCGCAGCCACGCCGATCGTCCACTTCGGCGGCGTGTGCGAGGGCGGGATTTCATGCACGGGCAACCGGGATCTGTTCGACGACTTCGGGATTGCGGTGTCACCGACGACCGGGGCCGCGTCCATCACCTACAGCGACGATCAGCCGGGGAACAGCGGCGCCGACGACCATACGGCCATCGCGACGCAAACGGCGGGTCCGAAGATCTGTTCCGGTATCTGAGCCGACGCAGCGTGGGGGCGCTTCAGGCGCCCCAGTTGTAGAACCCCTTACCGCTCTTCTGACCGAGCTCCCCCCGAGCCACCTTGTCGCGGAGGATCTGGGGGGGCTCGAAGCGGCGGTCGTCGAGCGCCTGGAATAAGTACTCCGCAATCGCGAGCCGCACGTCGAGCCCGACCAGGTCGGTCAGCTTGAGCGGGCCCATCGGGTGGTTGTATCCCAGCTCCATCGCCTTGTCGATATCCTCGGGAGACGCGACGCCCTCCTCGAGCATCCGCATGGCCTCGAGCCCAAGCGCCAGCCCCAGGCGGCTAGAGGCGAACCCCGGAGAATCCTTCACGACGATCGGCTCCTTCCCGAGCGCTTTGGCGAACGTCACCGCTCGGTCCACGGCCTGAGCGGCGGACTGCGGGTGGGTCACCACCTCGACGAGTTTCATCGCGTGCACCGGATTGAAAAAGTGCAGGCCGAGGACTCGGGCAGGCTCCTTCACCGCGGCCGCAATCGCGGCCACGGAAAGCGAGGACGTATTGGTGGCGAGGAGGGCGCCGGCGGGTGCCGCTCGTTCGACCTCGGCGAAGACCTGCTGTTTGGTGCCCAGGTGCTCCCGCACTGCCTCGATCACCACCTCGGCATCGAGCACAGCGGGTGCGAAGTCAGCTTCCGCGCGGAGGCGCCCCGCGGTCGCGTTGCGGTCCTCCTCCGTGAGCTTGCCGCGCCGAACGGCGATCGCCAGGAGGTCATTCAGGCGCCCCATGCCCCGGCGGAGGGCATCCGGCTGGCTATCGGTGAGGCGGACGTCGAAGCCCGCGAGCGCCGCCACGTAGGCGATCCCGTGTCCCATCGTGCCCGCCCCGATCACGGCGATGCGAGCCCCGGTCATCGAGCGCCGCCCCCCTCCAGGGCCCGCCGGCCGACGTCCGGCACGTTGGTGCACAGTCCGTCCACGCGGAGCGACAGGAGGCGCCGCATGTCTTCGGGGTCGTTCACGGTCCACGCGTAGATGCGAAAACCCGCGCCGTGGAGCGTCTCGACCAGCTCGGCGTCGATCAGGCTCTGCTCCTGCCATAGCACCGTGGCCCCAGTGTCCTGCAGCGCCTCGAGAGGACGCAGTGGGTAGGACGCGAGCAGGACCCCGCGCGCCAACTCCGGCCGCGTCTCGCCCAGCCGCCTGACAATGCGGTGGTCGAACCCGTGCACGGCGAACCGAGCGCCGCCGTGCTCCACCGCGGCGAGTAACCGGTCGTCGAATTCTCGGGGCAGGGACTTGACCTCGATGAAGACTTGCAGGGCCGCGTCGATCACGCCCAGCGCGTCCTCGAGCGTGGGCACCGACTCCCCGTTCGGGAGGCGCAACGCACGCACCTGCGCAGCGGTGGCGCGCGTGATGTGCACGCCGCTCACCATCTCGTCGTGGTGCACGAACAGCACGCCGTCCGCGGCGGCGTGGATATCCAGCTCGATCGCGTCGGCGCCGCGGGCCTTGGCCGCCCGGAATGCAGCGCGCGAGTTCTCGTACTCGTAGCCCGACGCGCCGCGGTGCGCGATGACGAGCGCGCCGCTCACTTGAGCAGGCTGTCCGCCTTCTTCGACTCGATCCAGCCCGGCTCCTTCTCGATCCCGTGTACCGTCTCGTAATGCTCGGGCTGGGGCAGGACGCTCGTCAGGTAGGTCGCGTACTTCGCCGGATCGTCGATAGGTTCGCCGTCGACCGTGTATCGCTGATGTGCATGGACGCCGATCTTTCGGTTGAACTTGGTGTCCGGCATCCGCAGCCAGCGGTCGCGGTCGGGAATGAACATGTTGAGCCGCTCGACCAGCTTGCTGATCTCCTGCCGGTACAGCTCCCGGCTGAGCTCGTTGAGCTTGGCCTTGTCCGGCTCGATCTGATGCTCGCGCTCGTCGTAGCGCCCCTTGAGACCCCACACGTATGCCCAGTGCGCCGACGATGAGTTGTCCGTCCCGAACAGGTCGAACGCGGTCGGGATCCACTTATAGAAGAAGCGCTGGATCACTTCCGGCGGCATCTTGCCGGCTTTCACGATGCGCAGCAGGCCGTTGTTGCCGGTGCCCAGGTGGAACGATTCCTCTTTGAGCATCGGGTTCATCGAGCGCGACAGCGGGTCGAATGCCGAGACGGAGAGCATGGTCAGCTGGAACTTGCCGTCCCGGTCGATGAACTGGGTGTAGGTGAAGAAGTCGAGCCAGTTGTCGACGAGCTCATTGAAGGAGCCGAGCAGCCGCTCGCCCTCGTCTGCCCGGCGCTCGAGCAGCTTGGCGGCCTCGCGCTTGCCTTCGTCCCCGAAGTGCGTGCAGAGCAGGTAGGACATCTGCCACCCGTGCCGCATCTCCTCGGTCATCACGCGCATCAACGCGAGCAAATCGTAGTCCGACGGCGCGTGGGTCAGGAGGTTGCGTTGCTGTTCGACGGAGGCGAACTCGGTGTCGCCCTGATAGACGATGAGATTCAAGAGCGCGTCGCGGATGCGCTGGTCGGGGATGTGCATCACCGTCGGCCACTTCCGTTGGCCTTTGTAATGGCCGAACTCGATGTGCGGCACCTCCTGCTCGCCGAATTTGGCCTCGAACTTGAAGTTCCGGATCTCGCCCTGTGGCAGGCCGATCGAGTCCTGCCAGGAGCGGAAGTAGTCGATCCACTCATCGAAGTTGTTGAGCTTGCGAACCATCAGCGACTCCTCTTGGCAAGTGACGCTCCCTCGATGCGCTCGCGCGCCTCGGGGGAGATGAAGAGTTCGGTCTGCTGCCTGATCTCGAGATCGAGCGCCACGCTGAGGGATCCAGCGTCGCTCCGGTACAGCGCTTCCTTGGCCAGCCGGACGGCCCTCGCCGGCTGTTCCGCCCACAGCTCGGCGAGGCGGCGCGCCTCCGCTTGCAGCTCGACGTGCGGCACCACTCGGTCGAACAGGCCGAGCGCCAACGCCTCGGCGGCCGGCACCATACGCGCGCTCCACACCAGCTCGAGGGCTTTGGAGGGGCCGACCAGGCGGGGTAGGAAAAACGAGCCGCCCCAATCGGGCACGAGCCCGAGCTTCGCGAACACCTGGCCGATGGACGCCTGATCCGACGCGATCCGGTAGTCGCAGGCGAGCGCGAGGTTCGCGCCGCCACCGGCGGCTGGACCGTTCACCACCGCGAGCACCGGCTGCGGCGCGCCCCGGATGGCGAGCGCCACATCTTTTCCGGCCGCGACGAGCGCCGGCCCGTCCGCCTCGAGCACTCCGAGATCCGCGCCGGCGCAGAACGCACGACCCGCTCCCGTGATCATCACGACGCGGACGCCCTCGCTCCTGGTGAGCAGCGCGAGCGCCTCGCGGAGCTCGTCGCACAACGGCCCGTCCAGCGCGTTGAGCTTCTCGGGACGGTTCAACGTGATCGTCCCGATCCCATTTGCGATCTCGACCAGCACGCGCTCGTAGGCAGCCATCAGGCGCGCTCCACCAGCATCGCGATCCCCTGGCCGACGCCGATGCACATCGTGGCCAAGCCGTACCGCGAATTCGTGCGACGCAGCGCGTGGACGAGCGTCGTCAGAATGCGAGCGCCGGTTGCACCGAGTGGGTGCCCGAGCGCGATCGCACCGCCGTAGATGTTCACACGCGCGGGATCGAGCTTCAGCTCGCGGATACAGGCGACCGCCTGAGCCGCGAACGCCTCGTTTAGCTCGATCAGGTCGATCTGCTCGGTCTTCATGCCGGCGCGCTTCAGCACCTTCTGCGTGGCGGGAATCGGCCCTAATCCCATGCAGCTTGGATCGACGCCCGCCACAGCTGTCGCCACTATCCGTGCGAGCGGCTCGGATTCTCGTTCCGTCTTTCCGTCTTTCCGTCGCATTACCAGCAGCGCTGCCGCCCCATCATTGATCCCACTCGAGCTCGCGGCCGTAACAGTTCCGTCCCGCTTGAACGCAGGCTTCAGTTTAGCCACGCTCTCCAGCGTGACACCCGCGCGCGGGTATTCGTCCTTGGCGAACGAGGTTCCGTCGGACAGGGGAACCGGCACGAGCTCGTCAGTAAAGACGCAGGCCTTAAGCGCCGCGTCCGCCCGTCGCTGGCTCTCGACCGCGAATGCATCCTGCTCGGCGCGCGTGATCTTGTACCGCTCGGCCACCACTTCGGCCGTCTCGCCAAGTGAGATCGTCCATTCCTTCTTCATCCGGGGATTGGTGAACCGCCACCCGACGGTGGTGTCCGCGGTATCCGGCGCCTTGCGGCTCCACGCCTCACCCGATTTCAGCGTGACGTAGGGTGCACGGGTCATGTTTTCGACTCCGCCCGCGATGAACACGTCGCCTTCGCCCGCTTTGATCGCCTGTGCCGCGCTCGCCGCCGCTTGCAGTCCGGACCCGCATAGCCGATTCACCGTCTGGCCGGGGACCTCGACCGGGAGGCCCGCGAGGAGCAGCGCCATCCGAGCGACGTTGCGATTGTCTTCACCCGCCTGATTGGTGCAACCGAGAATGACATCGTCGATGCTCGACGGATCGATCCCCGTCCGCTCCACGACCGCCTTGATGGGAATGGCGGCGAGATCGTCCGCGCGCACGGATGCCAGTGAGCCCCCGTGCTTTCCGACGGGGGTCCTAAGCGCCGCGCAGATGTGAGCTTCGCGATTAGTCATGCCGCCGTGCCGCCCTGCCGCCCTTTAGAGTCCCACCCACACCGTCTTCGTCTCCGTGTAGTTGTTCAGCGCCTCTTTGCCCAGATCCCGCCCGAACCCGGAAAACTTGTAGCCACCGAACGGGGCCGCCGGATCGTAGAAGTTGTAAGTGTTGATCCACACGGTGCCGGCCTTGATCGCCCGAGCCACGCGGTGCGCCCTCTGCACATCCTTGGTCCAAATGCCGGCCGCGAGCCCGTAGCGCGACCGGTTCGCGAGCTCGATGCCCTCCGCCTCGTTTTCGAACGTGAGCACGGCCAGCACCGGACCGAAGATCTCCTCGTCCACGATCTTCATGCCGGGCGTGGCGCCATCGAACACGGTCGCCTCGACGTAGAAGCCCTTGCCGTTGACCTTGGCCGCCTTGCCGCCGGCCACGAGGCGAGCTCCGTCCCTGGTCCCGGCGGCGATGTAGGAGAGCACTGACTCCTGCTGCCGTTTGGACACGATGGCGCCGAGGCGCGTGTTTTTGTCGAACGGATCACCCGGCGTGAGCTTCTTCGCCCGCTCGGCGAGCTGCTCGACCACTTGCTCGTGCACCGAGCGCTCGACCAAGAGACGCGAGCCTGCGGCGCATACCTCCCCTTTGCCATAGAAAATGCCGCTCTGGGCGCCGCGCACGGCGGCTTGCAGGTCTGCGTCCGCGAAGATGATGTTTGGGCTCTTCCCGCCGAGCTCGAGCGTGAGACGTTTAACGGTTCCCGCAGCCTCGCGCTGAATCCATTGCCCCACTTCGGTGGAGCCGGTGAACGCGATCTTGTCGACCAGCGGGTGGCGCACGAGCGCCGCCCCGGCGGTGGCGCCAGGGCCGGGGACGACGTTGAGCGCGCCGGGGGGCAGGCCTGCTTCGATCGCGATCTCGCCGAGCATCAGGGCGGTGAGCGGCGTCTCGTGGGCCGGCTTGAGGACCACCGTGCACCCCGCCGCGAGGGCAGGGGCGACCTTCCAGGTGGCCAGGTTCAACGGGAAGTTCCACGGGACGATCGCGCCGACGACCCCCACCGGCTCTCGCAGCGTGTACGTAAAGAAAGGCCCGTTCACGGGCAGCGTATCGCCCGTGATCTTGTCCGCCCAACCGGCGTAATAGCGGAAGGTCTCGATCGCCATCGCCACGTCGATCTTCGACTCGAACAGCGGCTTGCCGTTGTTCTTGGTCTCGACCTCGGCGATCTGCCCCGAGCGCTGCTCGAGGAGTTCCGCGATGCGATAGAGCAGCTGGCCGCGGCGCCGGGGGGGCAGATCGCGCCACTCCTTCGATTCGAGACAGGCCCGGGCGGCGTTCACTGCGGCGTCCATCTCGGCTTCACCCGCCTCAGCCACCTCGGCGAGCGGCTCCTCGGTGGCGGGGTTGGTGAGGCAGTAGCGCTTGGCGGCGCCCCGCCACTCGTTCGCGATGAGCAGGTCGGTTTTCACCGGCCCTTGAACTCCGCCATCCGCTTCTCGACGTTGGCCGCGATGCCTTCCTTTGCATCCTCGCTCTGGAAGAGCTGTTGCTGCAGCTCACGCTCGAGCGCGAGCGCCGTCTCGAAGGGTATTTCCGCACCGGTCTGTACCGACCGCTTGATGAGGCCAACGGCCTTCGACGCCTTGTGCGGCGGGCAGAACTGCCTGGCGTAGAGCATGACCTGCTCCCAGAACTCCTTGGCAGGCAGGATCTCGTGCACGATGCCGAGCTCCTTGGCGCGGTCGAACGAGAACAGCTCGCCCTTGGCCATCAACTCGATTGCGCGCGCCTTGCCCACGAGCCGCGCCAGCCGCTGAGTCCCGCCCGTGCCGGGCAGCACACCCAGGTTCACCTCGGGCAGTCCGATCTTACCGGCGTTCTCCTTGGCAAGCCGGATGTCGCAGGCCATCGCGATCTCGAGCCCACCGCCCACCGTGTGCCCGTTCAGCGCCGCGATCGTGAGCTTGGGCGTCTGCTCGAGGCGGTTGAGCGTCTCGTTGGCGTGCAGGCAGAAGAAGAACTTGAAGCGGGGCGTGACGGTGTTGAGCATTCCGATGTTCGCGCCGGCGGAGAAGAACTTGTCCCCGCGGCCCCGGAGCACCATCACGTGCACGTTATCCTCGAAGCGCGCCCGAAGAATCGCTTCGTCGAGCTGGCGCATCATCTCGTACGTGTACGTGTTGGCCGGGGGATCGTCCAGCTCGATGATGGCGATGCCCCCTTCCACCATATAGTGCACCAGCGTCTTGGTCTCGATCCTGGGTTCCGTCATTGTAGCCATGAGCCGTCAACCTCCATGTACCGTGGAACGCGCCTCGGCAAAGCCGCCGCCGAAAATTCGCGCGATGAGTCCCGCCAGGCGCTCGGGGTCGATCTCGCCCGCCGGGTCGTACCAGTTATAGATCCAGTTCATCATGCCGAACAGAACGTACGCGGCCGCGCTGCGCTCGACCGCGGGGTCGTCTGGGGCCACGTCCCGCAAGAGGCGCTCGAGCAGATCGACGTACCGCCGCTTGATCACGCTGACCTTGCGCAGCCGGTCGCCCCCGAGCGAGTTCGCTTCGTGAGAGAGGACCTTCATCTCGGCCATGTGCGCGGCGAAAAAGCCGACGTGGTGCCGGATGAACGCCTGGAGCCGCTCGAGTGCGTCGACATCGGACCCGCGGAGCCCCGCCAGAACCTGCTCGGCGCCCGCGAGCACCTGGGTGAAGCAACGCTCCTGGATGCGGTAGAGCAGCTCTTCCTTGCCGCGGACGTAGTAATACATGCCGGCGAGCGACATGCCGGTGGCCGCCGCGAGATCCCGCATCGTGGTCGAGTGGTATCCCTGGTCGGCGAACACTTTCGCCGCCCTGGACAGGAATTGATCGAGCCGCTCGTCGTAGGGGCGCATGGTTCGAACGATCGTTCGAATTTAGAAGCTATGGGCTGGCCGGAGCGATTTCAAGGGCGGCAGGGCGGCAAGGGCGGCAAGAGGGCTTCATGCCGCCCTGCCGCCGTACCGCCTTAATTTCATCCATTCTCTCTCGTCTACCGTACCGACGCATGCCCCCCGCCGAACCCGTCGCCGCCGTCCCGTCCGATGCGGCGCTGATTGCCGCCTGGAAGGGCGGCGACGAGCAGGCGGCGGCCGAGCTGGTCCGCCGTCACGCGCGCGCGCTCGCGAGATTTCTCGGGGCGAGCGGCTCAGGTGCGAGCGGAGACGCCGACGTCGACGACCTGGTGCAGGAAACGTTCATTCGGGCGTTCCGGGCGCTTGGGCGGTTTCGGGGACAATGCCGGTTTCGCACCTGGCTGATGACGATCGGCGGAAACGTGCTGAAGGATGCATATCGCAAGGCTCGGCGGACACGCGTGGTCCCACTGGCGGAAGAGCTCCGGGACACCGAGGGCGATCCGCACGAGCATGCGGTGGCGGGCGAGGTGGAAGCACGGCTGGCCGCGGGCCTGGAGCGACTGCCCCGGATGCAGCGGGAGGTGTTCCTGCTCCGAGCGCAGCAGGGGCTCGAGTACGAGGAGATCGCGGGGGCGCTCGGGACGACGCCCGGAGCCGCGCGCGTGCATTTTCACCACGCCGTCAAGCGACTGAAGGAGCAGCTGGCGTGAACGACGACCAACTGGAAAAACTGGCGCAGCGGCTCGGCGCGCGAGCGGCCGAGCGGCTGGACGTGGAGGCGACCGCGCAGGCGGTGATCGAGCGGCTGCGGGCCGAGCGCGCGGCGGGCGAGCGGATCGGGTTGTGGCTTCCGCGCCAATGGCTCCGGATCGCGGCCGCCCTGGTGATTGTGGTCGGCGGCGGAGCGGTGGCATTGCGAATCATGGGCTCCAGCCACCAGTCCTCCGCATCGGCCCCGGCCGACCTGGACGGCCTTTCGACCGACCAGCTAAAGCAAGTGCTCGAGGGAGTCGGGGAATCGGGTGGGGAAGCCGTCGTTTCAGTGCAAGACGTGAGTCTCGACGACTTGAACACGGTGGAGCTCCGCGCCTTGCTCGAGTCTCTGGAGGGGTGATGAAGCAACTGGTATGGCTGCTGCTGCTTGCCGTGACTCCCGCGCTCGTCGGGCAAGAGCCGGGGGACTCGGGGCAAGCTCCGCCTGCGAACGGGCCGGAGGCGCAACAGTACCGGAAACAGATTATTCAACGCTGGAACGACCATGTCCGCCAGACGCTCAGCTTAACGGACGACCAGGCTAAGAAGCTGCAGGAGACTGAAGGGCGGTTCGAAGAGCAGCGGCGACCGATCCGCGCTCGGCAGCGGGAGATCAACCAGCAGCTGAACGGCGAGCTCGCTTCGGGGACACCCAATCAGGATCGCGTGAAGCAGCTCATCAACGAGCGGCAGGACAATCAGCTCAAGCTGCAACAGTTCAACCGCGACGAAGCGCGTGAAATGCAGGGCTATCTCACGCCCGTGCAGCACGCGCGGTATCAAGAGGAGCGGCGGAGGTTCCAGGAACGTGTAGCCCAGGTCATGCGGCAGCGCCGCGAGGAGCGGCGGGAGATGGTCCGCCCCCGTGCTGGCCCTCGCAAGCGGCCGCGCCCGTAGCCCTCTAGGCCTCGAAACAACGGGCGGCCAACCTGGCCGCCCGTTGCTTTATCCCACCCTATTATCTCTAGGCGCTAAGCCCAAAAGCTGTCGCCAGCGCCTTCAGGGCGCTCGCCCGCGCCCGCGCGATGGCACTTGCGGACGGTCGCGCCCCGATGACCTCGAAGGCTCGCCAGGGCGAGTCGGACCAGGCGATCGCGGAGGCCGTGCCGCAGCGCGGGCAGCGCATGGCGGTGGCTGAGCGTTGCAGCGGCGCCCGGCCGCAGCAGGCGGGGCACACGCCATAGGGCCGATCGGGGCCGGCGACATGCCCTTCGCTATCGCGCGGCCCCGGCACCACCGACCACATCGGGGGTCGGAGTGGGAGCACCTGAACGAACGCGCGAGGGATGTGGAGCAAGCGGTGGTTGACGTCCACCAAGGCTTCGACGGGGGTGAGGTCCACGACGCGGTACCAGGCCCCGCGACGCAGGGGGCAGTCCGCCCGGGCCCGTACGCGGGCCCAGTATTGCACTTGGCGCATGGGCGCCCTCCGAAGGACGGCCGGGTGAGGCACTGCAGGGCGCCGCGCGCCCGGTTGTCGCGCGTGCCACACGATGTCGGATGCCGGCTGCGTCGGGCTGTGACTTTTGACACACGGTCCCCGTCTAGTTGCGGTGAACGAGGCTGCCGCAGGGGACGGGGAGGAGCTAAGTTCAGCGCCTCTGGAGGACGCACATGTTCGGAATAATCCCAGAGTGGGCGGTCGGAGTGGCCTTCATCATGCTGGCCATCTCGGTCGGAAAGATGTTGTCGGGGCGGGGCTCCCCGCCCGACTCGCCGCGTGGACGCAAATACTCGTGGCGTGAACTGGGGCGGGCGATGGAAGACGTGGAGCGGCGCCTCGGCGCGCTCGAGGAGACCCAGCGGCGGCTGGGGGAGGGAGCCGGGGAGGACATGCAGAGCCGGCTCAGCGAGATCGAGGAGCGGCTCGATTTCACGGAGCGCATGCTCGCCAAGCAGCGGGATCCGGACCGGCTCGACTCGCCGAAGCACTAACGTCGCCCGAGTGGCGGAATGGCAGACGCAGGGGACTCAAAATCCCCCGGGGGCAACCCCGTGAGAGTTCGACTCTCTCCTCGGGCACTTAGACCTACGCAACAGCAAAGCGCGCCCGGACCAGCAGCGTAGCGAACGGAAACGTGCGACCGGTGGTCGGAGCGTGAACGGGTTTCGAAGTCCTTTTGAGGGGTATTGAAGGTTGCCGGAATCCCCTGGAGGGCTTCATGTGGCGAGCGCGTTTCGCTACTACGCTGGGCTTGGCGACGGCCCTAGCATGCAAGAGCACGACGTCACCTGCTTGCTCGGGGACGTGTGTAACAATCCGCGACTTCTCGTTCTCACCCGCGAGCCTGACGATCAAGGTCGGGACAACCGTCACCTGGATCAACGCAGGTCCATCCGCCCATACGGTGACGGCCGACTCCGGCCAATGGGACAGCGGGACCCTGGCCGCGCCGAGCGGTGGGGGTGCGTACGGCGGAGGGACGGGCGGTGGCAGCTTTAGTATGCTGTTCGATCACGCGGGAGGTCCGATCGGCTATCACTGTAAGCTCCACCCGCCGCCGACCTACCCGACCTTCACGGGCACCATCACCGTCACCCCGTAGCGAGGGGACGTGCGCGTCCCTACGCAGCCTTCAGCGCGCCGTCGATCGCGTCGGCTACCCCCGCCAGGTCTGCGAGCAAGTGCGCCCGGGACGTCGTCGACAGCCCATCCGCTCCACACACGCGTCCCATGCAGTTATCGAGCATCGCTCGTGCGGCGCACAGATAGATGGTCGCTTGATCCGTCGTCGCCCACATTCGCTCGAGCGCGCCAAGCGAAAGGCTCGCCAACTCGAGCGTGAGCCGCTCCGGGCTGCGGCGCTCGACTCCGGCAGGCGGCGGCGCCGGCACATCGGCGCGCACCCGGGCCCCGTGCCAGCGCTCGCCGTCCAGCCGGCAAAAGAGCCACGCGCTCTCCTCGCCCGGGACCAAGCCCCACGCTCGCAGCGCCGCCGCGACATCGACCCCCGCCATGTCATGCGCAGGCATCGGCCCGCTGGCGACTTGGGCGACGGATTCTCCTCCCTCACTCGCGAGCTGCCACAAGGAGACCATCTTTCCACGCAGGGCAGCGCTCGCTTGCCTGAGTACTGCTCGACGCCGCTCGCTCAATTGCTGAGTCATGTATTCGCGCATGTGACCACCACCTCGCTAGAGGTGATGTGAAGACCCAGATTGTCGCGAGCGAGTAACGTCCTCGCTTCGGGACAAAGACCACGCTTTCCGTGAGTCGCCTCACTTTGCGTTTGGTCTTGGTGAAAATCCCAAATTTGGGAGTAATGCGAATGAGCGCCTACATCATCGTGGACATCGACGTGCGCGATGCCCAGAGCTACGACCGCTACAAGGCGGCTGCACCCTCGAGCATCGCGGCGTTAGGTGGTCGGTACCTAGCGCGCGGTGGGAGGACGGAGGTCTTGGAGGGGGAGTGGACGCCCAATCGGCTGGTGATTCTCGAATTCCCGTCGCTTGACCGGGCCAAACAGTGGCTCGACTCCCCCGAGTACCGCGAGGCAAGAGCAATGAGGCATCGAGCCGCGCGGACCAACATGGTCGTGATCGAGGGCGTCCCGTAGCCCGACTGGCACCTTCCGCTGCAGCAGGCATATTCCTTACTGTGCGCCCAAGCACCACGCCCTACGCCGTGGACCAGCTCCGCGGCGACCCGCGGGATTTCAGGATCCCCCGCACGGGAGACCGCGATCTGGCCTTCCGCGGCTGGCCTCTCAGTCACGCGGAAGAGCGCGGCGGCTCTCCTGGCGCCTTGCGCGGCGTCGATATCGACATCTACATGACTGTGGGCCTGCGGCTGGTGGGTCACGTCTGCCAGTGGACGCTCGAAGAAGGGCAGGGCTTGAGAGAAGAGCACCGTGTCGCCGTGCACGACGCCGCGCCAGAGCTCGTTCAGTGGCTCAAGGAGGACAACGCGGGCTTCTTGGACGCCCCCAGGAAGCGCGCCTGGATCGGGGCGTGCCAGGCCTGGCCGGGGCTTAAGCGCGAGGCGGTCGAGCGCGTAGACTGACGCCCTTTCCGTCAGTTACGAGACTGCTGTGACCTCCCCCACAGCCCGCGCGTGCGCCCGTCCCTAACGTAGCACGCGCATTCCCCACACACCGATTGTGAGGACGCTATGCCAGCTGCGTTCCAGTGGGCTCGTCTCAAAGCCGACGTGAAGTGCCCCCTCCGCAAGGGCGCCTGGTACCGGATCCTCAAGCTCACCGCCGCCGATGCGACCGTCGATGTGAAGGGTAAGCCTATCGCCATACCGCGCGGCCAGCTGCAGCTCTCGCCCGAACCGGCGCTCCGCTGGTCGGTGGTCCCGAGCCCAAAACACCCGCGCTTCCCCCTCGCCTGGGGAGCCCGGTACGCCGTGTGCCCCAATTGCCGCGATCGCGCGAAGATCGAAGGCGAACCGCCCAGCATGCGCTGCCACCGCTGTAACGGGTTTTTCGAGATTGCCTGGAACGAGCCCACTCGCGCTGCTGGGTGACCCCCCCCCATCCCCACCGCGCGGCTTGACCGCGCCTTGACCTCGCCATCGTAGCATTTACGCC
Organism: Gemmatimonadales bacterium; assembly: GCA_035577025.1. Lineage (GTDB taxonomy): Bacteria > Gemmatimonadota > Gemmatimonadetes > Gemmatimonadales > GWC2-71-9 > AG41. Next base: position 14,333 of record DATLVU010000096.1, on the reverse strand, counting down.
ATCGACCGCCCCTGGAGGGCACGATGGCGTGTCACACCAAGAGCTCCCTGACCGCACTGGCGTGCGCCCTGCTCGCCGCGGCGTGTGCCTCAGTGCAGGGGGTCCGTTCCCAACCTCTCGATGCCGGCGACGTACGGTTTTATGCGGCGCCGTTCGGCGACGTGGTGGCCGCTACGCGCGCCACCGTACTCGCGCTTGACATCCACGTCCAGGACACCGCGACGGTGGACTCGACCACGTGGATGGTGCTCGGCACGAAAGGGATGTCCTTCACGAGCTACGGCGAAGTAGTGCGCGTCATCGTGCATCAGACCGCCGATGGCCCGATCGCGGTGCGCGTGGTGAGCAAGCGCCGACTCGCAACCAACATCATCGCGCGCAACTGGACCGACTCGATCTTCGAGCGGCTCGACGCCATCCTCCATCCACAGCCGCAATCCTGAACCCGGAGCGCACCATGCGTTCGTGCTTTTCTCTCCTCCTCCTGCTCGGCGTTACCTTCGGGGCCCAACCGCCGGCGGCCGCTCAGCAGTCGCAAGACGTCAGCCCGGACATGGCGTGGCGACTTCGAGTCGCGGCCTTCAAGAGCCTGCGAACGGGCTCCACAATCCGGGTCGCCGCGCGTGAGATCGGCATCAAGACGGGCACGGTCCTCGCCACGGGCGACAGCGCCCTTACCCTCGAAGGCTCGGGCCGCGTCTCTTACAGTGGTATCGATTCAGTGTGGATTCGACGAAATCATGCGACGACCGGACTGATCATCGGCTCATCGATCGGAGCCGTCCTGGCGCTCGTCGCAGCGAACGGTCGGCACTGCGACAGCTTCTCTCAGGTGAACAGCTGCTTAGCGACCGGCGCGCTCGAAACCCTGGGCATCATACTCGGGGGTGGACTGGTGGGCGCAGCGGTGGGCTCTGCCTCGCCCAGCTGGAAACCCCGCTACCCGTAGCCTACGGCGCGGTGATCGTGAACGACGCGCTGGATGCGCTCGTGGCGCCGGATGTCGAAGCGACGAGCGTGTAGCCCGCGCCAGAGCTCGAGATCACGAGGTCGCCGAACGACGCGATCGCGTTCACGGGTGTGACGCTGAGCGTGCCGGACAGGTTTCCACCTACCGGATTGACGCCGATCGCGATCGTGATGGGATTGGTGAAGGCCGAATCCGGCACACCCAGGCTGTCGAAGACCGTCACCTGAATCGCCGGCGTGATGATGTTGCCGGCCGTTGCGCCGCTCGGCTGCACCGTGAACCGAAGGGCGTCGGGACCCGTGCCGCCGCCACCCCCGCCGGCAATCGCGAGCCCGCCGTTGGTCGTGATCTGATCGGAATACGGGCACCCTAAAGTGGCCAGAGCAGCCAGCATAACCATCGCCAGTGATGCTTTCATGCCCATGTGACGCGCTCCGACCCGAAGATGTTGCGAACGGCCGCCGAAACCGTTCCAGAACGAACGCTCAGGCCCTCACATGAACGCTCAGGCCCTCACATGATTGTAAAACGCGTCGTACGCCGCAAGAGCGCGTGTAACCCCTTTATCAACCTCCCCGGCGACATAGATCGCCAGATTCCCGGTCTTTCCGGCGAGGGCAGCGGCGCCCGCCGGTGTATCGCCCGGCTTCAGGTCCCGATAACGCTCCGGGAGCCCGCCGGCGACCGCCTCGAGCACCCAAGGCTTCATTTCGACGGTAGCCTTGGTGACGATCACGCCGCGGATCCGCCCCGCGGGCGTGAACCCGACGGCCACCTCGATCGGCCCGTGCGGCGTGTCCACGCGCACGAACTCGAGCGCGCCGACGACGGTGGACCCGCTCTTCCCCGTGTAGAACGCCAATACACCGTCTTCGGGACTCCAGTCCACCACCTCGTGCAAGCGGTGCGCATCGACGTCGCTCAGGTGCACCTCGCGCGCAAAGTAGGCGTCCGCGCCCGGGAGCAGGGCTTGCACCGCATCGGGCCGCTTGACCAACACAACCGCGGGAGTGATATGCAACATCGCGGCGATCGCCGCCGTGCGAATCAGCCAGGTCATGCTGCGACTCCTTTCGGTGACCACCACATCTGATACACGGCGAGCGCCGTGACGATGAAATAGGCTCCGCCCATGGCCCACCCTCCCAAGAGGGTGAGGACGGCGAACCGCGGCGAAACGAACTTCGTGAGCCACATGCCTGCGAAGTCGAGCCACGGCGCCGCGAACAGCAGCGTGATGAGGCCGAGCCCCCACCGCCGACGGAGCGAGAGACCCAGCACCACAACGCCCAGCGCAGCCGCGATCACACCGTACATCGGCACATGGACGTGCGTGTCCTGGATCAGGAGATTCGTATCGACCGTGTGCACCTCGGGCTGGGCGAAGTCGGCCATGCTCATGGGCCGGTTCACGACCATCGTGGACTCGGGAGGCATCGGCATCGACATCTCGGGACCCGCGTACGTGGCGGCCACGCGCGCGGGCGTGAAGCCCGCGTAGAGAGAGACCATCAAGGCTCCGAAGACGTACGAGAGTCCCAGGGTCGCGAGCAAACAGGTCACGAGCCACTTGATCGGACCCTCCATGCGACGCAGTTCGTACAGCATGATATCCCTCCCTAGAACACGTAGATCAGCTCGACCACGGCTTTCGTGTTCGAGCTCTGCGGTGCCCCTTTTGCGTCGGTGAAAAACGGCGTAGACGACCAATCGGCCCGTACGGCGGCCCGTACGGCGACCTGTGGCAGGTGGAAGCGTGTGTGCTCGATGTTGCTGAAGATTCCTTCGCGTGCGCTCGAGAAATACCACATGGGCCCAACGGTCACGGAGCGGAGAATTTGCGGCGTGCCCGTGAGCAACCCATTCGTGTCTTCCATCTGGTCGTAGCGCGCCGTCACACCCACGTGACGTGCCACGCGCCAGAAAGCCGTGACGGCCGCGCCGCGCCAGGTGGGATTGCCGCCACTCTCCTGTTCCTTCCCGAGGTTCGCCTCGGCGCCGACGATGAGGCGTCCTCGATCGACCGTGAGGTCTGTCGATAGCAGCGATCGCTGGTGGGCATCGCTCGAGTCTCGCTCGGGCCCGTAGACGCCCGTGAACCCGATCGTGACCCAGGGGATCGGAATCCACTGGACGCGCGCCAGGGCGGTCTTGCCGCGATTGTTGTCCTGGGTCACGTCCCAGCCGTTCGCGGCTACCGCCCACACGTCGACCCGGGGAGAAGCCGTGTAGTGCACTTGCACGCCGGTGAGCTTCCCCGGCCGTGCGTAGGTGAAGTTGAACGAATTCGTGGGAATGAAGTTCAGGGGCTCGTCGTCGCGCTCGAAGCCGATCGGTGCATCGAAGCGGCCGAACCCGAGCGACCACTTGTTCGCGGTGTGTGGCGTCCAGCTCACGAGCAGATTGTCTATTTCGGTGGACGACGCGCCATCTTCGAGCGCCGTCGTGAGCTGCGCGAATACGTACGCGTCCCCCACCGACTTGAACAGGCTGACGCCCAGCTTGCCGGCCGTAAACGTGTTGCTGCGGGTCACGCGATCGTAGTCGGCAGTGCCCACGGCGAAGCCAGACACCGTGACCGGCTGGGGCTCCTCGAACGTGACCTCCTTGTCCTGTGCCGCGGCACCGGTCGTGATGCCGCAGAGCAGGGCGCACCACAGCGCGCTGCGCATGTAAACCTCCGAATTGTGGGTAGCTATCGGCTCAGGTCAGCCGACCACGTTCGGAGGGGGAGTAATCGGGGAGAAGGCCGGGGAAGGGGGAAGCGAGACGCGGGGCGCGTCAATCACCATCGTCGTCGGCACTGCGAGAACCGGCGACCCGACCGGCGGCGTCGGCGCGGCCGTCGAGACGGCGAGGTCAAGGCCACCGGTCATCTGATCGCAGAAGCAGGGGCCATCGGTAGGTGCCGAGTGATGGCCGCCAGCCGCGTGGTGCATTGCTTCGTGCGAGCATGCGAGGAGCGCCCGCGTGGTTTCACCACCCGGACCGGCCGCGAGCCAGCACGCGGCCGCCACGCAAAACAACGCCAGTCTCAGAATGCTCCGCATCGCGCTCAAGTGTACGGTCCGGGCTTCCGCTGGCGCAACCCCGCCCGGCTTGGGTAGACTGCCTGCCCATGAGCGAGCGCATTCGATGGGAAAACGGCCGCTGGGTGGTGCCCGACCGCCCGATCATTCCGTTCATCGAAGGGGACGGCACCGGCCCCGACATCTGGCGCGCGGCGCGCCGGGTGTTCGATGCGTGCGTGGCGCGCGCCCCGCGGGGGGCGGGGGGCGGCAAACGGCAGATCGACTGGCTCGAGATCCTGGCCGGCGAGAAGGCCTTCAAACAGACCGGGAACTGGCTGCCTGATGCCACGCTTGACGCGATCCGGACACACCGTGTCGCGATCAAGGGCCCGCTCACGACGCCCGTCGGGGGTGGCATCCGTTCGTTGAACGTCGCGCTACGCCAGCTCCTCGATCTGTACGCCTGCATCCGTCCGGTGCGGTACTTCGAGGGCGTGCCGAGCCCGATGCGCGAGCCACAAAAGCTGGACGTCGTGATCTTCCGCGAGAACATCGAGGACGTGTACTCGGGCGTGGAATACAAGGCCGGCAGCGCGGAGGCCGACGCGCTCATCGCCTTTCTGACGGAGCGCTTCAAGGCCAACATCCGTCCGGGGAGCGCGCTCGGAATCAAACCGATGTCGCGGTTCGGCTCACAGCGCCTGGTGGTGAAAGCGATCGAGTATGCGCTCCGCGCCGGACGCAAGTCCGTGACGCTGGTCCACAAGGGCAACATCATGAAGTTCACGGAGGGCGGCTTCCGGGAGTGGGGATACGAGGTCGCCCGCGAGCGGTTCGGCGAGCGGACCATCCCCGAGAGCGACGCGGGGGACGGGAAGCGGGATACGGGAAAGGTGGTCATCAAGGACCGGATCACCGACGCGATGTTCGCTCAGCTCGTGCTACGACCCGACGAGTATTCGGTGATCGCGGCGCCGAACTTGAACGGTGATCTCCTGTCCGACGCGGCCGCGGCGCAGGTGGGTGGGCTCGGTCTCGCCCCCGGAGGGAACGTGGGAGACGGGTTCGCCGTGTTCGAGGCCACGCACGGCACCGCCCCGAAGTACGCCGGGCAGGACAAGGTGAATCCCGGCAGCGTGATCCTCTCGGGCGCCATGATGTTCGAGGAGCTTGGCTGGACCGACGTGGCGGCGGCGATCGTCCGGGGTCTCGAGGGCGCGATCCGCTCGCGGCGCGTGACGTACGACTTGGCGCGCCTCATGCCCTCGGCGACGGAGGTCTCGACCTCTGCATTTGCCGAGTGCATTATCGAGCATGTCTGAGATCAAGAGCAGCGATACAAGCGCCCCCTTCGCACAGGTCGAGACCCCGCTCCTAGGCATCGCGCTCGCGCAAGGAAGCGCGCTCCCCGCGTCGCTGACCGAGCTGGACCGTGCGGCGGGCGGCGTGGTCAGCCGCGCAATCAAGACGGGCGATTTCAAAGGCAAGCGCGACGAGACCGCGCTCCTCTATCCAGGGAGCGCCAAGCCCGAGCGTCTCCTCCTCGTCGGCATGGGCAAGGCCGGCGACATCACCCGCAACACGATCCGTCGCGCCGCCGCGGTCGCCGCGAAGCGGGCGCGGGCGCTGAGCGCGAAACAGCTCGCGTTCGCGGTCGCCGCCGAAGCGCGCAACGGTGTCTCCGCCCGAGACCTGGGGCAGGTCATCGTCGAGGGCGCGGCGCAGGGGGCGTGGACGTTCACGGAGATGAAGGCAGCCGTGCCGCCGGAGGACGTGAAGCCCGAAGTCGAAGGCCTGACCATCGTCGCCGACGCGAAGGAAGTGAAGGACGTGGCGAGCGGCCGGCGCGTGGGTGACGCGGTCGCCGCCGGTCACCGCCTGACGCGTTACCTCCAGATGTTGCCCGGCAATGTGTGCACGCCCGGCTTTCTCGCGGATCGCGCCAAGCAGCTCGCCGATCAGTACGGCTTCTCCCTCACGGTGCTCGACCGCGCGCAGCTGCAGCGGGAAGGGATGGGCGCGCTGCTCGCGGTGGCCCAGGGCAGCACGCAGGAGCCACGTTTCATCGTGCTCGAATATCGGGGCGGGGGAGATGCCGCACCCGTGGTGCTCGTCGGCAAGGGCGTCACCTTCGACTCGGGCGGCATCTCGATCAAGCCAGCGCAGAACATGGAGGACATGAAGTTCGACATGTCCGGCGCCGCCGCCGTGCTTGGCACCTTCGAGGTGTTGGGGCGGCTGAAGCCGAAGGTGAACGTGGTGGGTATCATCCCGTCGACCGAGAATCTCCCGTCCGGCACGGCGGTGAAACCGGGCGACGTGGTGAAAAGCCACCTCGGCAAGACCATCGAGATCATCAACACCGACGCCGAGGGCCGGCTGATCCTGTGCGATGCGCTGTCCTATCTGCGACGCTATAAGCCCGCCGCCGTGATCGACATCGCGACGCTCACCGGCGCGGTGGTCGTGGCGCTCGGCGCTCACGCCATTGGCGCGATGGGGACCGACGAGGCACTGCTCGCGGAAGTGCGGGATGCCGGCGAGCGCTCGGGTGAGCGGTGCTGGCCGCTGCCCTTGTGGGACGACTACCGCGACATGCTCAAGTCGGATACGGCCGACGTCAAGAACTCTGGGGGGCGCGGCGCGGGATCGATCACCGGGGGCTGGTTCCTGAAGGAATTCGTGGAGGGCTACCCCTGGGTCCATCTCGACATCGCCGGCACGGCCTATACGGAGGGCGATGCCCCGCACCAGACCAAGGGCCCAACGGGAGTCGGCGTCCGGCTCTTCTCCGAGCTCATCCTCAAGCGCGCGGGGGCGTGACCCGGAGTCTGGTCTGCACGGCCGCCCTGCTGCTCGTCGCGGCCGGAGCCACCGCACAAGTCGATAGCACTCGCGCCGACACCACACGTCGGGACTCGACGGCCCGCCGAGATACGACGGTCCGCGACACGATGCCCGCCTATCTGCCGGTGTGGCCTGAGCCCACCGTTCCCGGCCCGCTGCCCCGCGGCACCCGATACACATTCACCCCCGACTCCATCGCCTTCTCCAGCATTCAGACCCTGTCGGATCTCCTGGCGCGCATTCCCGGGGTGTACGTCGCGCGCGGTGGCATTTACGGCACCGCCGAGACCGTCTTCTACGGAGGGCGCGGGCCGGCCGGGCTCGAGATCTATTGGGACGGCGTGCCCTATCTTCCCCACGGGCGCGACTCGGTGTTCCTCGATCCCGCGCGTATCTCACTCGCACCGCTCGAGCGCGTCGACGTGATCGTCTTGCCCGCGACGTTGCGCGTCTATCTCGTCACGCTGCGCCAGCGCTCGACGGAGGCCGCTTCGCTCGTCGGCGTTGCGACCGGGGAGGTGGGCACGGCCAACTATCGCGGCGCATTTTTGCGTCGCTGGCGATCGGGAGTTGGTCTGTCGCTCGTCGCGGACTACAACAACACCGCCGGCATCGCCAGCACGTCGAGTAGCGCGTTCAACTCCGTGGACCTCTGGCTCAAAGTCGAGTACCTGCCCAGCCCCCGCCTCGGGGGGTCTTATCAGATCCTGAGCTCGAGCTGGCATCGCGACCCGCAGTCCGGCACGAGCGGGACCCTGACCGACGACTTTCACCAGGAGCGCCGCGACGCGATTTACCGCGTGTTCGCCGCCGCGCGGACCGACGGGCTCGGGCTTCGGGCCCAGGCGACGTTCGCCACGACCCACACGAGCAAAGACACCGCCGTCGCGGATCATTCGGTGTCCCAGGGCGTCCTCGAAGTGCGGAACGACTGGTCCCGGGCGCACCTGGGCCTCGCCCTTCGCTCGCAAGACCACGCCCGGCCTTGGCAGCTCGAAGGCACGGGCGCCTGGAGCCCCCTGCCGTGGATCGCGCTGTCGGGCGACGCGCGGTACGCGCGCTACAGCCTCGATCGCACGGGCAAGCGCGCGCACGTCGCCGCCGGGCTCACGCTCCCCGTGGGCTTCTCGCTGCACGGAGACGTCGCGTGGGCCCGCGATCTCGAGGCGCCCCTCGATTCCGCCGACAGTCCGCAGCGGACGCTGGACGTCTCCGGTGCGGTGCGATGGGAGCGGAGCCGGATCACGCTCGAGGTCGGCGGCGCGAACCGAGATCCGTTCGCGCCGATCGGCCGCCCGGCCGGGCTCTCGACGGTCGATTCGCTCAGCCCGACCCAACGGACTCGGTATTTCACGACGCACGCGGCGATCGGCCTCTTGCCGGGCCTCGTGTTGTCCGGTTGGTATTTCGATCCATTGGTGCGGGGGGGAAACGACTTCGAGCCGCCGTACCACGCACGGACGGCCCTGACCTTCTACTCGAAGTTCTGGCGCGTGTACCGGAGCGGCATCTTCGCCCTGCGAGGGGAGCTCGCGATGGAGTCGTGGAGCGCCGGGACGGCCGGGTTCGATCCGTCGGGCACGTTGCGCACGTTACCGGGCGCGAGCTTCGGTGAGATCAACCTCGAGATGCGCATCGCCGGCGTCACGATCTACTGGGTCCAGCGGAACGCCGCGCTGTTTCGCGGCAGCTACGTGCCGGGCCTCAATTATCCGCGCCGCTTCCAGTTCTACGGCGTGCGCTGGCTGTTCACCAACTGAGCGTCGCCAATTGACCTAAGTGCTTCACGCGGCTACGTTTAAAGTCTGTGCCGCGGAGCATGACGGGTTTTGGTTCGGCGGAAGGGAATGTCCTCGGCGGGCGGCTCTCGATCGAGATCCGTACCGTGAACCACCGCTACTACAACCCGCAGCTCAAGCTTCCGTTCGAACTCGCCGGGACCGAGGGTCCGCTGCGCGAGCGCCTGCGCCAGGTGCTCGAGCGCGGCCACGTGACGGTATCGGCCCGCTGGCTCGAGGGGCCGCAGGGCGAGGGGGCGGTCGCGGTGGATCTGGCGCGGGCGCGTCAGGTGCTCGCCGCCGCGAAGGAGCTCAAGAAACGCTTGAAGCTCAAGGGCGACGTGGACCTGGCGTTCGTCGCCAGGCAGGCCGACGTCCTGACCGTGCAACGGGACGGGGCACCCAACGCGGAGTGGGCCGATGTGGAGCCCATCGTCGCGCGGGCGGCCCAGGCGTTGCTCGCCATGCGATCGCGCGAGGGGACGGTGCTCGCGGCCGAGCTCGAGCGGCGCCTTGCGGCGCTCGAGGCGGCGGCGGACGGGATCGAGCAACGGGCCCCCGAGCGACTGGCCACCGAGCTCACCCGTCTCAAGAAGGCCGTGGCGGAGCTCGCGGCGGGCGCTCAGGTGGACGAGCAGCGGCTCGCGGTCGAAGTCGCCCTGATGGCAGACCGCGTGGACATCACGGAGGAGCTGGTGCGGCTTCGAACCCACCTCTCCGCGTGCCGCGCGGCGCTCGCCACCGACGCGGCGGTGGGGAAGCAGCTCGGGTTTCTCGGGCAGGAGCTGTTGCGCGAGGTGAACACCATCGGCTCGAAGGCGAACGACGCGCTGATCGCGCAGACCGTGATCGCGATGAAAGGCGAGCTCGAGAAGTTTCGGGAGCAGCTCGAGAATCTGGAGTGACACCGCGGGTGGTCGTGCTCGCCGCGCCTTCCGGCGGCGGCAAGACGACCATCACGCGCGAGATCAGGCGCCGGTTGCCGGAACTGTTCGGGTATTCGGTATCCGCCACAACGCGCAAAGCGCGGCCGGGCGAGCGGGACGGGGAAGCGTACCATTTCCTCACGCGGGACGAGTTCCTGCGGCGGAAGGCGGCGGGCGAGTTTCTCGAAACAGCAGAATACGCCGGTCGGCTGTATGGTACGCTGCGTGACGAAGTCGAGCTCGTGCTGAAAGGCGGGAAGCACGTCTTGCTCGATGTGGAGGTGCAGGGAGCACGGCAGGTGCGCCAAGCGTACCCGCGCCCCGCATCACTGATCCTGTTCGTCGTACCGCCGTCGCCGCGGGTGTTGATCGAGCGACTGCGCCAGCGCCGCACGGAATCCGAAGCGGAGTTGCGGAAGCGGATCGACATCGCGACGCGTGAAGTCGAGACGGCTCGGACCGAGCTCGCGACGGTATACGACCAGGTGCTGGTGAACGACGATCTCGACACGGCGGTGAACGAGGTCGTCGAGCTGATCCGGCGATCGGCGGATGGCGTGACGCCGCCGCCGGCCGGCGACGTGGCGAATGGCTTGACGAGCTTCGTGCAGGAGCTCGAGCGCGAAGCGGAACAGTTGCGGCACTCAACGCGAAGGAGCAGGTAATGCGGATCATAACCCCGAGCGAAGTCGCCACCCAGACCCAGAACAAGTATCTCGGCGTGCTGGTGGCGGCCAAATTCGCCCGTTTCGTGAACGAATTTCCGCGCGACCGGTCGGTGGACTTCGAGGAGAAGCTCACGACCCGCGCGTTCGATGAGCTGGTGCGCGGCCGGCTCACGTACAAGCTGGTCCGGCGGCGGCGCCAGGAAGGCTGATGTCGCTCGCCGGCCGGCACGTCGTCCTCGGCGTGTCGGGCGGGATCGCGTGTTATAAGAGCTGCACGCTCGCCCGGCGGCTCACCGAGGACGGCGCCACGGTGGACGTGGTCCTTACGGCCGCGGCGGCCGAGTTCGTCCGGCCAGTCACCTTCGAGGCGCTCACCGGGCGCCCGGTCTTGACCTCCCTGTGGGAGCGGGACCGGGCGCTCGCGCACATCGGCCTCGCCAAGCATCCCGATCTGGTCATCGTGGCGCCCGCCACGGCGAACCTCTTGGCCCGCGCGGCCATGGGCCTCGCGGACGATCTCCTCACGGCCTTGCTGCTCGCTCGCCCCGGGGCGTCGGCCGTACTCGTGGCGCCCGCGATGAACGACGCCATGTACGCACACCCCGCCACACTCGCCAACGTGAAGACGCTCGCGGGGCGCGGCTGGCACTTCGTCGGTCCCGAGACGGGCCCGCTCGCGGAAGGCCCGAGCGACCAACCGGGCCGGATGAGCGAGCCGGAGGCGATCCTCGCGGCCGCGGAACGGCTGCTGATGCAACGTGCGCCTTGGATAGGAAAGACGGTGGTGGTCACGGCCGGTCCCACGCGCGAGCATCTCGATCCGGTGCGCGTCGTGACCAATCCGTCAACGGGCCGTATGGGCTATGCGCTGGCGCAGGCCGCCTACGCCCGCGGGGCCGAGGTGATGTTGATCGCCGGGCCGGGCGACCTGCCGCTCCCCTTCGGCGTCACCGCACATCGCGTAGAAACGACCGCCGAGATGCAGCGCGCGACGCAGGCGCTCGTGAAGAAAGCCGACCTGCTCGTCATGGCCGCCGCGCCGGCGGACTATCGGCCGGCGACGCCCGCGGGCGCGAAGCGCCCGCGGGCGAACGGGAGTCTGACGGTCGAGCTCGAGGGCACGCCGGATATTCTGGCATCGCTCGAGCGACGGAAGGGGTGCGTGCTCGTCGGCTTCGCGCTCGAGACCGGTGGCGATGGCGTTGCGAAGGCCCGGAAAAAACTGCAAGATAAGGCTCTCGATTTCGTCATCTTGAACGACGCGCTCGAGCCTGGCGCGGGGTTCGAAGTGACCACGAATCGCGTCACGATCATCCGGAAGAACGGCGACCCGACGGAGCTGCCGTTGCTTTCCAAACGCGACGTGGCCGACAAGATCCTCGACGCGGTGGAGCAAGCTCTGACGTGAGCGACGGGCGGGAACTAGCGCGCGAATTCCTGGAACAACAGCGGGAGCTGGGTGGAGAGCCGGTCATCTTGTCGGATTTGCCACCCGTTCGTCCTACCCCGGGCTCGCGCCCGGGGTTAGTGAACCCCCACGAGACCACCGGTGCACTGACCCCGGGCGCGAGCCCGGGGAAAACCGAGACGTCTCTCCCATCCCCCGGGCTCTCCTTCGATCCCCCTGGCGGCGATCTCTTCTCGAACGATCCGGTCCCGCAAGCCACGACGCTCGACGCCATCGCGAAGCTCGTCGCCGGCTGCACCAAATGCCGGCTGTGTGAAGGACGCCGGCACACCGTGCCGGGTGAAGGAGCGGCCGACGCGCGCCTCGTGGTGGTAGGGGAAGGTCCGGGGCGCGTGGAAGACGAGACCGGGCGCCCCTTCGTCGGGCCAGCGGGCGAGCTGTTGACCAAGATCCTCGCCGCGATCGAGCTGCCGCGTGAGCGGGTGTTCATCTGCAACGTGGTGAAGTGCCGGCCGCCGGAAAACCGCTTGCCACAGTTCGACGAGATCGCCGCGTGCGTTCCCTATCTGTTCCGCCAGATCGAGATCGTGAAGCCGAAAGTGATCCTCGCCATGGGGGGCACCGCCGCGCAGACGGTGCTCAACACCAAGCAGTCGCTCGGAGCGCTCCGGAACCACGTCCACCGGTTCCGCGGCATTCCCGTTATCGTTACGTACCATCCGGCCGCCCTGCTCCGGAACCCCAATTGGAAGAAACCGACCTGGGATGACGTCCGCATCGCCCGCCGTCTCATCGACTGAGCGTTCCACCGACTTCGCGGGTCGTCAGACGCCGTGGAGTAACGAAGCAGAGCAGGCGGTCCTCGGCGCTATGCTGCTGGACCAGGACGCGGCGCTGAAGGCCGCGGAGCTGCTCGACGACACGATGTTCTATCGGGAGGGGCACCGGCTGCTCTTCCGCTCCATGCTGGCCCTCACCGAGCGCGGCGACGTGATCGACCCGGTGACGCTGCGCGACGAGCTGGTCCGCCGCGGCGATCTGGATCGGGCGGGCGGGATGGAATACCTCGGCACCCTCATCGACGTCGTGCCGACGGCCGCCAACGTCGAGTATCACGCGAAGATCGTCCGCGACAAGGCGGTCCTGCGGCGCCTGATCGAAGCGGCGACCTCCATCATCCAGGATGCCTATGAGGGACGGGCCACGTCGAGCGAGGTGCTCGACAACGCCGAGCATCGCGTGTTTCAAGTGGCCCAGATACGCCGCTCCGAGGAGTTCATCCGGCTGAAGGAGCTGATTTGGCCCACGATGGAGCGGATCGAGCAGCTGCACGGCAGTCAGGGCGCGCTCACCGGGGTCCCCAGCGGCTTCACGGACCTGGACAGCCTTACCGCGGGGTTCCAGCGCGGCGACCTGGTGATCGTCGCGGCGCGACCCTCCATGGGGAAGACCGCGCTCGCGCTGAACGTGGTCCAGCACTCGGCCATCGAGCACAACGTGGGCGTCGCCGTGTTCTCGCTCGAAATGTCCAAGGAACAGCTGGTCCAGCGGCTGCTGTGCTCCGAGGGCCTGGTGGACGCGCAGCGCCTGCGCCGCGGGCAGCTGCGCGACGACGACTACCCCAAGCTGGCGCGGGCCGCCGGGCTGCTCGGCACGGCGCCGATCTGGATCGACGATTCCGCCATGCTCACGCCCCTCGCCATGCGGTCCAAGGCGCGCCGCCTCAAGGCGGAGCACGACGTGGGCCTGGTCGTGGTCGACTACCTGCAGATGATGCAGGGCCCGATGGACTCGGAGAGCCGCCAGCAGGAGATCTCGTTCATCTCGCGCTCGCTCAAGGCCCTGGCCAAGGAGCTGGACGTCCCGGTGGTCGCGCTTTCACAGCTCTCGCGCGCGCCCGAACAGCGCGGCGGGGAGCATCGGCGACCGCAGCTCTCGGATTTGCGGGAATCTGGCGCCATCGAGCAGGACGCGGACGTGGTGTGCTTCATCTATCGCCAGGAGTTCTACGACGGGCAATTCGATCCCAAGACGAACGAGAGTATCGAGGGTATCGCCGAGCTCATCGTCGGAAAGCAGCGGAACGGTCCGACGGGCACAGTGAAGCTCTTTTTCAAGAAGGAATACACGCGGTTCGACAACTACTCGCGCCGCGAAGCGCCCCCGGAGGCCCTGCGTGTCTAAAGGGCGCTCGGTGTTTCGCTGCAGTGAATGCGGCGCCGAGCAACCGAAGTGGGGCGGACGATGCGACGCGTGCGGGGCGTGGAATTCGCTGGCGGAAGAGCCGATAGGGCGGCAAGGCGGCAAGGCGGCAGGCGGAGCGTACCGCCCTACCGGCCTACCACCTGCCCGGCTGGCCGACGTGGGTAGGACGGCGTCCGATCGGTGGCAGACTGGCCTCCGAGAGTTCGACTTCGTGCTGGGCGGCGGAATTGTTCCGGGGTCGGTGGTTTTGGTGGGAGGCGAGCCCGGTATTGGGAAGTCCACCTTGCTACTGCAGTGCGCCGCGCGCCTCGAAGGCGCGGGAATCACCACTCTCTACGTCTCGGGGGAGGAATCGCCCGAGCAGATCAGGCTCCGGGCCGAGCGTCTCACGGTCGACGCCGGCGCGGTCCATGTGCTGGGTGAGACGCGCCTGGAGGCGATCGTGCATCACGCGCGGGCACTCGATGCCCGCGTGGTCTTCATCGACTCGATTCAAACCACCTACACGGACGAGCTCGAG
>DATLVU010000095.1:0-32745 GCA_035577025.1 Gemmatimonadales bacterium | reverse complement strand
GACCCCGAGCCCACGCCAGAACTTCTGGCAGGCGTGATTGAACTCGTTGTCGAGCGTCGCGCCACCGAGCGCGAAGATACCAGGCGTCATGTTGACGAGCTTGCCGTTGGGAAGCTTCTCGATGAACGTCTCGTCGCGGGTCTTCTTGATCAGCTCGGCCACCCGGTCCATGGCCCACTCGAGCTCGACGACCTCCCAATCGCTCGCGCCCGGCTTCCGGTGCAGCACCTTCGTGGCGCGGTTGGGGTTCATGTGCAGCTGGTAGATCGCCGCGCCCTTGGGGCAGAGGGTGCCTTCGTTATGCGGGCTGCGCGGATCGCCTTCGATATTGACGATCCTGCCGTTCACGGTGTGGATCAGGGTGGCGCAACCGACGGAGCAGAAGGGACAGATACTGGGGGTGGTCTTCGCATCCTTGATTCGAAGCTCCTGCGCCCGCGCGGTCGCGGGCGCTAGGGTCACGCCAAGTCCCACCAATCCGCCGATCGCGGTTCCTGCTCCTGCACGCGTCGTGAGCCGCAAGAAGTCACGCCGACTGACCTGCATACCATCCTCCCCGCTTGAAGAGTGGGGTTGGTGCATCGGAGCTTGCGCGTTCCGATGATATAGGCGGGGCTCTCGGAGCGCGCAACCCCCGTTTTTTTCATGGAACGAATGCGCCGTCCCCTTCACCGGGGGACTGGCGGCGACCGCGTCGGGACCCTAGAGTCCGCCGCAGGAGGTCGACCGATGGTCGAAATGCCGGAGCTCACGCCCGAGTATTTCGAGATCCTGACCGTGCGGGAATTGCGGAAGGTCGGCCTCGAGGTCTCCGAGTTGCGCACACAGCGGCGCACAACGTTGCCCGCGCCGGAGCAAGGCTATCTGCTTGACCTCAAAGGGGTAGTGAGCAGACCCCCGTGGCGGCGACACGTCCTAATCGGCTGCCGCAGGCAGGAGGTGGCCGTCAGGCGCGCGGACGTCGAATCGTTCAAGGGCCACTTCCGGGAATTCGGCGCCGATGCCGGCATCCTTTTCGCGACCGCCCCGTACGAGCCGGACGCCCTCGCCGCCGCGCAGGATGGCTCCGTCGTCTTGCTCCGCGTCACGGACGGACGCACCGCCTTCGACACAAGCGGCTGGGGCACACCCGGCCACTACCCCGCCTGGCTCCCTGCGTACTGCGCCCAGGTCGTGGATCGCGACGTCTCGGGCCAGCTGCGCTACCAGCTGCTCGAGAGCGGGCAAGGAGACGTGATCGTGGATCAGTTACGCGCCCCGGAAGAAAGGAAAGGATAGCGCATGGCCGACGAGGGACGTCAAAAGAATGCGATGGACCTGCTCCAGGCCTGGATAGACGACTACAACGCGCGCGCCCGGCCGGAAATCCGGCTCGGCTCGGCGGGAGAGGCGGGGGGCGCCCAGTTGCGTTTGCGCTACAGCCCGGTGGAGGGGCAGGTCTCGATCTTCCACATGGTCGGCGTCAATCGCGACGGTCGCGCGGCCATCTTGGTGCAGCGGTTCGACGGGCCGACCGCCGACACCGCCGTCGAAGCAGGACTGTGGGCCAGCAGACAGCTCGGGCGTCGCTAGTCTCGATCCACGAGCTCGGCACCCTGGGCGGCGCCGTGAGCCAGGCGAAGGCCGTGAACCGGACGGGCCAGGTCGTGGGCACGAGCCAGGATGCTTTGGGGCGGACGCGGGCGTTCCTCTGGCAGGCGGAGCTGGGGATCGTCGACCTGAAGCCGCTCACCGGCGTGAACACATCGGCCAACGACATCAACGACACCGGCGAGATCGTGGGCGGCGGCGACACCGGGTTCGGCGTTTTTCACGCCTACTTCTTGGCGGAGGGCACGAGCTTCGATCTCGGCACGCTCGGCGGAAACGAAAGCGAAGCCGTCGCCATCAATCGCCAGGGGCAGGTCGCCGGGCACAGTCGCATCCCAGGGCAGGCCGCAAAGCATGCCTTCTTCATACCAGAGCCGGGCCGGATGCTCGATCTCGGGAGCCTGGGTGGGGCGACCAGCGTCGCGCACGGCGTGAACGACCGTGGCGAAGTCGTCGGCCTGGCGGAGACGAGCAGGGGCCAGGCACACGCCTTCCTGTGGACGGCGGCGCGCGGGATGCGGGATCTCGACTCGCTCGGGGGCACCGTGAGCATCGCGCTCGGGATCAACAACCGAGGCGAGGTTGTGGGCGGACGCGGTCACGCGTTTCTGTGGACAGAACAGCGCGGCATGGTCGACTTGGGGACCCTCGGCGGACGCACCAGCTGCGCCAACGACGTGAACGACCGCGGCTGCATCGTGGGGGTGAGCCAGACCGGAGGAACGGACCGGCGGGGCCAACCCATCACCCACGCATTCTTGCGGACGCAGGATGGCGGCATGCTGGACCTGGGCACCTTGGGGGGCGAGCACAGTGCCGCGGTCGCCGTCTCCGACGAGAAGGGTGGGATACTCTGGATCGCGGGGCACAGCCACGATGCCTCCGCGCGCATGCGAGCCGCCCTGTGGGCGGTGCGGGTGGGCTGATTCCCACCGGCTTGACGACGAGGCAGAAAGCGGATCGTTTACCCCGCTCCAACGCCCCCCGGGGACGGAGCCATGACGTGGACCCAGGTGTACGACCCGCTGCACAGCTGGATCCTCTCCACGCTCGTCGCCGCCCTGCCGATCCTGGTCCTGTTCGGCTTGCTGGCGGGGCTGCGGGTGAAGCCCCACTGGTGCGCGATCGCCGGCGCCGCGACCGCGGTGCTCGTGGCCGTCCTGGTCTTCGGGATGCCGGTCTCGCTCGCCGGCATGAGCTTCCTGTACGGCGTCGGGTTCGGCGTGCTGAAGATCGCGTGGATCGTGCTCGCGGCGGTGTACCTGTACGACGTATCCGTTCACACCGGTCAGTTCGAGATCATGAAGGAGTCGGTGGCCGGGATCACCCCCGACCGCCGCCTGCAGCTGCTGCTGGTCGCCTTCTGCTTCGGCGCGTTCATCGAGGGCGCGGCGGGGTTCGGGGCACCGGTCGCGATCGCGGGCGCCTTCATGATCGGCCTCGGGTTCCAGCCGTTCCACGCCGCGGCGCTCAACCTGCTCGCCAACACGTCGCCCGTCGCGTGGGGCGCCATCGGCACGCCGGTGCACACGCTGGCCGCGGTCTCCGGTCTGCCCGAATCGGACTTGAGCGCGATGATCGGACGCATCCTGCCCATTACGGGGATCATCGTTCCGTTCTGGCTGGTACGCGCGATGGTCGGGTGGGCGGAGACCTTCGAGGTCCTGCCCGCCATCCTGGTGGTCGGGTTCTCCTTCAGCCTGACGCAGTACTTGTGGTCGAACCATGTCGACTCGAACCTCGTCGACATCGCGGGCGGGGTGGTTTCGCTGCTCGCGACACTGGTGTTTCTGCGCTTCTGGCGGCCAAAGCGCGTCTGGAGGTTCGCGAACGAGGGCGCCGCCGTTCCGGCGGGGCAGTCGCGCGGCAATCCCACGGCGGCCTCCCGGCACACGCCCGCCCAGGTCGTCAAAGCGTGGATGCCGTTCGCCATTCTCTCCGTGTTCGTGCTCGTGTGGGGTCTGCCGCAGGTGAAGGGCGCGATGAACCGTGCCACCACGCCGGTGTGGGACGTGCCCTTCCTGCACAACGCGGTCTCAAGGGCGGCCCCCGTTGTGACCAAGCTGACGCCGGAGGCTGCGCGGTTCGACTTCAACTGGCTGTCGGCGACCGGCACGGGATGCTTCTTTGCCGCGATCGTCGCCGGATTGCTGCTCGGCTTGGGGCCAGTTCAGCTCGCCAAGGTCTTCTGGTATACGCTCAAACGCATGAAGCTCGCGGTCATCGCGATTTCCTTCATGCTGGGGTTGGGGTTCACCACCCGCTACTCGGGCCTGGACGCCGTGCTGGGGCTGGCGTTCACGCGCACCGGGTGGCTGTTCCCGTTCTTCGGGACGTTCCTGGGCTGGCTCGGTGTGGCGCTGACCGGCAGTGACACGTCGTCCAACGCGCTCTTCGGATCCCTGCAGCGGATCACCGCGCAGCAGCTCCACCTCGACCCAGTCCTTATGTGCGCCGCGAACTCCGCCGGCGGCGTGATGGGCAAGATGGTGGACGCACAGTCTATAACGGTCGCGACGTCGGCGACCGATCAGGTGGGAAACGAGGGGTCGATTTTCCGGTGGGTGTTCTGGCACTCGATCGCGCTGGGTGCGGTCGTTGGAGTCATCGTGTTGCTGTACGCCTACGTGTTCCCCGGCGGGGTGCCGCACGGCCTGACGATCGTGAAGTGATGCGGGACCTGTGAAAGACAGTAGGGGCGCAGCATGCTGCGCCCCTATCGTTGTCTGCGCGCCTGTTGTGCTCAGCCCCTGGCGCCCGCTCGCACCTCCGCCGGCTGCCAGATGCTGATCTTCCGTGTCTCCGGCATCAGGAACAGGCTCAGCACGAACGCGACCGCCGGGACCGCGATGGGGTAGACCAGCGCGTGGCCCAGGCTTTGGGGCATGGATAGCCCAGCTGCCTGCGCGGATACATACGCCGCG
Source organism: Gemmatimonadales bacterium (assembly GCA_035577025.1). Taxonomy (GTDB): domain Bacteria; phylum Gemmatimonadota; class Gemmatimonadetes; order Gemmatimonadales; family GWC2-71-9; genus AG41. The sequence continues at coordinate 28,231 of DATLVU010000095.1, read as the reverse complement.
GTCGTGATGACGGGCACCAGTCCGCCACCCCAACCATTCCCGATGTGATACGGGACGGACACCGACGTGTACCGGATGCGCGCCGGGAAGTACTCGGCCAGGAACGCCCCGATGGGGCCGTACACCATCCCCACGTAGGAGACCATGATCGCCACGATCAAGATCGACAACGGGTAATTGAGGTTTGCTGGGTTGGCGGCGCTGCCGAGGGCCGCGTAGAGCGGGTAGTAGGTGACGGCCGCGAGCAGGAACCCGGCGAGGATGATCGGCTTCCGGCCGATCCGGTCTGACAGCCACCCGAAGAAGATGAGCGACGGCGTGGCGATGAGCAGCGCGGCCCCAGTGATGATGGCCGGAGTCAGCACGTCCGGCTTCTGGACTTGTTGGACGAAATACAGCGCCCAGAACTGGCTCGAGTACCAGACGACTCCTTCGCCGATCACGACGACGCTCGCGATCAGGACGTACTTCAGGTTCTCGCTCAGGAACGCTTCACGCCAGGGATTCGTCGCCGTCTGCCCCTTCGCCTTGATGGCCTGGAAGATCGGCGTCTCGGCGAGCTGCAGCCGGATGTAGATGGCGATCGCCACCATGAGCAGCGAGAGCAGGAACGGGATGCGCCAGCCCCACGCAGTGAACGCCTCGGTGCCCACGATCTCGCGGGTGACGATGATCACGACCAGCGACACCACGATTCCGAGTGTAGGCGATGTCTGGAGCCAGCCCGTGTAGTAGCCCCGCTTCTCGTCGGGCGCGTGTTCCGCGACGTACGTGATTGCACCGCCGTATTCTCCACCGAGACACAGGCCCTGGATGAGACGCAGGAGCAACAAGATAATCCCCGCGAGTGCGCCGATCTTTGCGTAGCTCGGCACCAATCCGATGAGCGCCGTCGAGAGCCCCATGCCGCTGAGCGTGATGAGGAACGTGTATTTGCGGCCCACGATGTCGCCGATGCGGCCGAACACGAAGGCCCCGAACGGACGGATCAGGAACCCGGCGGTGAAGGTGCCGACCGTCTTGATGAGCGCGCTTCCGGAGGCCCCGGCCGCGAAAAACTTGACCGACAGGAGCGCCGCCAGACTGCCGAAGATGTAGAAGTCGTACCACTCAATCACGTTCCCCACGGCCGCGGCGATGACGACGCGGCGTAGTTCCTTCACGGAGAGCGCCGGAGCGGTCATAACTCCCTCTGGTCGGTGGTGGAGGTTCCAGTGTCCCGCCGAAATGGCACCTTGTCAAGGTGGCGTACCGGGCCTAGCGGCCGTGCGCGTACTTGAGGGCTGCCTCCGTGCGGTTCTTGACGCCGAGCTTCGAGAACAGATGCTGCACATGGAACTTCACCGTATTGTCGGAGAGGCCGAGGCGCTCGGCGATCTGCGGGTTGGTGAGTCCGTTCGCGACGAGTGCCCACACTTCGCGCTCGCGCGGGGTGAGCTCACCCGGCGCGCCCCCCCTCCCCCCCGTGCGGCCGTCGATCCAGCGTCGCGCGGCTTGTGGGAAGACCAACTGACCCGCGTGCACTTGCCGGATCGCCGTGAGCGTCTGCTGCGGCGACTCGGTCTTCAACGCGAGCCCCTCGGCGCCGGCATCGAGCGCCGAGCGCAGCGACTCGCCGTCGTTGTAGGCGGTGAGCACCAGCACTTTCGGCGGGGCGGCGCGGTCGCGCAGTGCGGCTATCACTTCCGTGCCCTTGATACTCGTGAGCTCGAGGTCCAGCACCACGACGTCCGGCTTGTGCTGCTCGACGAGCTTCACGACCTCGGTCCCGTCCGTGGTCCAGGCAGCCACCTTGATGTCCGGTTCGCCATCGAGCAGCGCGCGCAGACCCTCGAGCACGATCGCGTGGTCGTCGGCGAGGAGCACGCGAATCACGGTCCCGCCTTACTCGGCCGGCAGCGTGACGGTGAGCGAGGTGCCGCGGCCCGGCGCGCTGTCGAGCGCGAATGTGCCGCCCAGCATCGACACCCGGTCCTGGATGCCACGCAGCCCGAAGTGTCCGCCCTCGACGCCGACGTCCTCCTCGCTGGCGAGCACGCGCTTCGGGTCGAAGCCCCGCCCGTCGTCGGACACCGTGAGCGCGATAGCGGCGCCACGGCGCTCGACCGTGACGCGCTGGCGTGTCGCGCCCGAGTGGCGGTGCCCGTTCGCCAGTCCTTCCTGCAGGATCCGGTAGATCGCGATCTTCGTGGGGAGCGCGCAGTCACCCAGGTCGGGCGGGAGCTCGAATTCGACCGCCTGATTGGTGAGCGTTTCGTGCTGGACCGCCAGCCCCTCGATGATCTCACCCAGCGCACGGCGCTCGAAGCCGGGCGGCCGGAACGCGCCGATGAAGTTACGGATCTCCCCCAGCGCCCGCTCGAGCAGGCGCATCGCCTGGCGCACTCGCTGTTCGGCGGCGGCGTCCGCCGCGAGCGCGCGCTCGAGCACCTGCAGCTGCGATAGCGCGGCGAAGAGGTCCTGCACGGGGCCGTCATGCATGTCCAGCACGATCCGCTGCAGCTCGCGCTCGCTCGTCGCGAGCAGGCGCCGCGACGCGGCGCGCGCCTCAGCTTCCTGGCGTGCCATCGGGATTCACCACGTACGCTTCCATCGCGAAGTACTCGGGCAATCCGAGCCGGTCGGCGTGGGCGGCGGTCTCGAGGTTTCGCGCCTCCACGCGCTGCCAGAACTCGCGGTCATCGTGCCCACCGGGGAACGGGGCCGTGTCCTTCTGCGACTGATGCTTGAAGATCGCGAGGACCTTCGCGCGCAGCTCGTCCTGGGAGAGCGGCACCAGCACGTCGGCTTCCGTGAGGGACCACTCCTGCCACGCGCCACGATACAGCCACACCTCGGGGGCCGAGCCGTCGTACTGCTCGAGCGCGCGCGTGATCGCTGCCCGGCACATGCGGTGCGTGCCGTGCGGGTCCGAGAGATCGCCGGCGACAAAAACGAGATCGGGGTGCGCTTCGACGAGGAGCGCCCGCACGATGGCCACGTCTTCCTCCCCGATCGGCCGCTTGCGGACTTCCCCGGTCCGGTAGAACGGCAGATTGAGGAAGCGAGCCGCGCCGCGCGGCAGACCCACCGACTCGAGCGCCGCGATCGCTTCGGACTCGCGGATCACGCGCTTGAGATCCTGGACGGCCGGGAGGTCGACGTCCCCCGGCGCCTTGCGCTCGAAGCTCGCCTCGACGTCGGCACGCACCCGGTGGGCGGCGGCCGCGTCGAGGCCGAGGGTGGTCGCCGCCCGCTCGACAAAATCGAGATGCCGCCGCACATCGTGATCGAAGACGGCGATGTTGCCGCTCGTCATGTACGCCACGACGATCGCGTTCTCGTTCTCCCAGAGCTTGCGGAGCAACCCGCCCATGGAGATCACGTCGTCGTCCGGGTGGGGCGAGAAGACCACGACCGATCGCCGGGTCGGCAGGCGCCGGCGTCCCCGGATTTTTTCGCGCAGCCGGTTGAACACCGCACCGTTGATCGGCCCCGCCGCCCCGTGCTTCGCGAGCAAGGGGCTGAGGTGGTGCTCGGTATAGTCGCGCGCCGTGAGCTTCAGGATCGCCTTGCCCGTCTGCTCGGCGAGCCAGACCACCGCCCGCTCGGTCAGTGGCGCCGTCCATTCCACCGGCCCGAGCACCCAGGGTGTGCGCATGCGGGTCAGCTGGGCCGCGGCGGCCGTGTCGAGGTACGCGGTGGCGTTGGCGTGACGCTGCAGGAACGTGGCGGCCACGTCCTGCGACACCTCGCCTTCGACGGCGCGCGCCACGATCTCGGCCTTGTGCTCGCCGGTCGCGATCAAGGCGATCTCACGGGCGTCGAGAATCGTGGCGACCCCCGTCGTGATCGCTTCCCGCGGCACGTTGTCCTCGCCGAAGAAATCCGCCGCCGCGTCCTTGCGCGTCATCGTGTCGAGCGTCACGAGACGCGTGCGCTCGGCCGGCGCCGAGCCGGGCTCGTTGAACCCGATGTGCCCACTCTTCCCGATTCCCAGCATCTGGAAGTCGATGCCCCCGGCGTCCACGATCGCGCGCTCGTAGGCGGCGCAGGACGCGGCGAGGTCTTCGCGCGGCACGCTCCCATCGGGGATGTGCACGCTCGCGGGACGGATGTTTACGTGCGCGAAGAGATTCTCCCACATGTAGCGGCGATAGCTGTGGGGGCTATCGGCGGGCATCGGGTAGTACTCGTCCAGATTGAACGTGACCACCGCTGAGAAGTCCACCTCGCCCGCCTGGTGTCGCCGGATCAGCTCGCGGTAGATGCCGAGGGGGGTACTGCCGGTGGCGAGTCCGAGTACGCAGCGCCCTTTAGCGGCGGTCGCTTGCGCGATCACCTGGACGATCCGCTCGGCGAGGCGGAGCGCGAGGTCGTCGTGGTCCGGAACCACGACCGTGGGGATGCGCTCCCGCTCGCGCGGTCCGTCGATGGAGGCCCGCGACGGCTCCGCCTCCTTGATCATACAGAAGAATAATGCGTCGGTTACACTTTTACTTCGATGGTCGCCCCGCGCTTGTAGCGGATGTACAGCCACGCCATCGGCACCACCATCATGCCGGCCGCGAGGATCGTGAGCGCGAGGAGCACGGCCGCGAGCAAGACGCCACGCTGCGCCGTCGCGGCGGCATCGAACAACGCGGCATCCTGGCGCGCCAGGAGCACCACCATCGCCTGCCGGGCCTGCGTGGCAGCCGCGGGGTCGAGGCTCGACAACCCGGCTTGGACGGTGTAGGCGAGCTCCCGATCCTCGGGCTTCTGCATCGTATTGCCCAGCGTCGCCAGTTGCTCGCGCAGGGCATTGCGAATCGAGTCCCGTTGCGCCACCGCCTCAGGCCGCTTGTACGCGGGGTCGGTGCTGGTCATCATCTGGCGCCACACCTCGAGTCCCGCGTTGTAGCGGTGCAGCGTCTGGGTGGTCCGCGCCCCCTGTTGCACCGTCGTGGCCGCGCGCTTGAGCGAGTTGATCAGGTCCAGCCCGAAAAAGAGCGCGACGACCAGCGTGATCGCGCTGATGGTCACCGCGATGCCCGGCCGAATGAACGTGTAGTCCTTCATCGCCATTGCGAACGAGGAACGGGGCATCGAGAGGCGTGGCTCTGGCGGTGTCATGGCGCGGGCGTTCCGGGGAGGGTGAGCGGAGACGGTATCCGATGCCGGAAGAGGTGTCAAGCAACTGACCGCCGTTGCTTGACGACGTGTGCAGTTTGACGCATATGATGGCGTTCGTAGGGGGGGAGCATCGGTGACGGAACCGGAGACTTTCGTCGACGGCAGGCGCGAAATCCTGCGGCAGGCGAGCGTAGCCCTCGGCGGCCGTCCGGTGACGGTTTGGGAGGTCTCCGCGCGCGCCGAGCTCGAGCCGCAGAGCTCGAGCGACGCCGCTCCCGCCCATCACGCCACCAAACTCGATGTCGATTCCACGTTGCGGCGCTGGAACATCCCCATCGTCCAGGGAAGCCGCTGGGTGGGGTGTCGCAGCTCAGGCGAGGGGGTGTGGGTGATCGCCCCGGTGCGCACGCGCCCCCCGGCACCGCCGCCCGAAGGGCGCGAACGGCGCAGCCGTGAGCGCCTCACCCTCGAGCTCGCCGGGTTGTGTCTGGGGCTGTTGGACCGCCGGGAGCCGGCGCCGGGACAACCCGGCCCCGCGCGGGCCGATCCGTTCCAAGATCTCAGTACCCTCCCGGGCATCATCGCCCACGAGCTGTCCAATCCGCTCACTGGTGCGCGCGCCGGCCTGCAGTTGGCCATGGAGTCGCTCGGTCGCTGGACCGAAGTGGCGGCCGACCGCCGCCTCGACCTCCTCGACGGCCTGGGACAGATCGTCGAGGACATCGATCGGTCGGTCACCTTCCTCCGGGCGGTCAAGGATCGCGCCCGCGGTGCGCTCGCGCGCTCCGAGCGGTTCGACGCGGTCCGCGTCGTCCGCTCCTGCTGCACCCTCGAGAGCCGTATCCTGAAGGAAAAAAAGATCCCGCTCGAATTCGACTCGACACTCGAGACGGTGTACTTGAAGGGGGACCCCAACGCGTTTTATGACCTTCTCGTCAACCTGATCCGCAACGCCGCCGACGCGACGGCCGCGCGCCCCGCGCCGATCCGTGTGGGCCTGTCCCAAGTCGGCAGCGGCCTCCGGCTGACCGTGCGGGACCAGGGTATCGGCATCCGCCCGGTCCACCTCGAGCGGATCTTCGAGCCCGGCTTTACCACCAAGGAGTTCGGAGAAGGGAGCGGCATGGGTCTCGTCGTGGTGCAGAGCGTCGTTCGCAACATGTTCGCCGGCAGCATCGCTGTGGATTCCACGGTGGACAAGGGGACGACCATCACCGTGACGATCCCGATTCCCACGCAGCGCTCCGTCGATGCGCTACCCGAAGGACGTCCGTAGGCGAACGTTTTCCCGGAGATTTCACGTGAGACCTTCTTGTCTGCTGGTAGCCCTGGCCATCGCTGCGTCCGCTCGGCGGCCGCTTTCCGCCCAGGACGTGACCGTCGACACGGCGGGTGCGGGTGCGCTCATCGATCAAGCTTTGAACCATTCGCAGGTGATGGAGAATCTGGAGTACCTGGCGGATGTCATCGGTCCGCGGCTCACCGGGTCGCCGGCCGTGCGCCGGGCGAACGACTGGACGCTGGAGCGCTTCAAGGGCTACGGACTCGAGGGACACCTCGAGCCGTGGAAGTTTGGCGGCACCTGGACGCGCGGGCCGGCTCGCGTCCGGATGACGGCGCCCCGCGCGCACGATGTGACGGCCGCGAGCTGGGCCTGGGCGCCCGGCACGGGCGGCTCCGTGCGGACCGGACCTGTGGTCCGGATCGACGCGACCACGCCGGACAGCTTCGCGGTGTATCGCGGCAAGGTGAAGGGCGCCTGGGTCATGACGCGCGCGCCGGCGCCCGTGTGGAACGGCGACGGCCCCGCCATGACCGCCGCCGACTCGCAGAGCCAGCGCGAGTACTTCCGCAACGTCTTCACGCCGTTCCGGGACGCCGACTCGCTCACGCGGGCCCGCATGCAGCAGTTTGCCAACGACGTCCCGTTCCTGCTGCAGCGCGCCGGAGCGCTCGGCATCGTGCTCGACGCGGGGAAGGAACACGCCCTCCTCAACATGAGCGGCTCGCCGAATCGCGTCCTCCCACTGCCCCAGATCGTCGTGGCGCATGAGGACTACGCCATGTTCGATCGCCTGCTCCGGGCGGGCGCGACGCCGCGGCTCGCCGTGAGCGTCACGAACGAGCTGACGCGCGACTCGGTCCCCCAGTGGAACACCGTCGCCGAGATGCGGGGCAGCGAGCGTCCGGGAGAGGTCGTGATCGTCGGCGCGCACCTCGACTCGTGGGACCTGGGCACGGGGACCACGGACAACGGCACGGGAGCGATGTGCGTCCTCGAGGCCGCTCGCGCCATCGCGCAGTCCGGCCTAAAGCCGAGGCGGACGATTCGCTTCGTGCTCTTCACCGGCGAGGAGCAAGGGCTCATCGGCTCGCGCAAGTACGCGGAGGCGCACGCGGCGGAGGCTGACTCGATTCAGGCCGTCATCGTGCTCGACAATGGCACGGGGGCGATCACCGGGCAGGCGCTGCAGGGACGGGCGGACTTGGAGGGACTGTGGCGCGCGCTGCTGGCGCCAGTGAAGGGCCTGGGCGTGGATTCGGTCGTGAACCGGAACAAGGGGGGCACGGACCATCTGTCGTTCCTGCCCTACGGCGTTCCAGGATTCAACTTCAATCAGCTCGAGCGCGGGTACAACCACACGCACCACTCCCAGTCGGACACCTACGACATGGCGCTCGGGGCGGACCTCGCCCAGGCCTCAGCGGTGATGGCCGTTTCGGCCTACGAGCTCGCGAACCTCTCGGAGCTCATTCCGCGGGGCGCGCGTTCGACGCCGACGCCGGTGGAAGCGGTGAAGGTGAGCGACAGCTTGTTGGTGAAGGGGAAGAGATAAGGACAGAAAAAATGGGAGAGGGGAGAGGGGAGAGGTACTTTCCGCTGCACCGTTAGGAACCTCTCCCCTCTCCCTTCTCCCATTTTATTCGGCATCGGACAGTAGGCCCTTGATGTCAAGCGGTCTCGTATACATCGCCATCTTGCCATCGGGACCTTTCGGCCACTCGCTCTCCGGCCGATCGCGGTACAGCTCGACTCCGTTGCCGTCGGGATCCCGCAGATAGATCGCTTCGCTCACGCCGTGGTCGGATGCGCCTTCGAGTCTGACGCCGGCGTCCAGCGCGCGACGTACCGTCGCCGCGAGGGACTTCCGGTCCGGAAACAGGATGGCGAAGTGGTACAACCCGGTGGTGCCCGGCGCGGGCGCCGGCGCGCCGCGGCCCGCCCACGTATTGAGGCCAATGTGGTGATGGTAGCCGCCCGCCGACAGGAACACGGCGTCCCGGCCGTAGGTGGTCGTGACCTCGAAGCCGAGCACGTCGCGGTAGAAGGCGACCGCTCGGTCGAGATCGGACACGGTCAGGTGGACGTGGCCGATGCGGGTCTGTGAGTGGATGGCCATCAATCAATAAACGCTCGAGAGTTCCTTACGACGGTTACATTTCCTTACATGAACTCGACTCCGCGGATCCCAACTCCCATCAACGAGCCCGTCCTGGGCTACGCGCCCGGTGCCCCCGAGCGCGCCGAGCTGAAGCGGACCCTCAAGGACCTCTCGAGTCGGCAGCTCGACATCCCGCTCATCATCGGCGGCCGGGAGGTGCGTACCGGGACCACTACCGACGTCGTCATGCCCCACTGCCATCATCACGTCCTCGCCAAGGTGCACCAGGCCGGTCCGGGGGAAGTGGAGGCGGCGATCGCCGCCGCGCGTGAGGCGTGGCGGGAGTGGTCGGCGTGGGGGTTCGAGCGCCGCGCCGCGATCTTTCTCAAGGCCGCGGATCTGCTCGCCACGAGGCATCGGGCCATCGTCAATGCGGCCACCATGCTCGGCCAGTCGAAGACGGCGCATCAAGCGGAGATCGATGCGGCGTGCGAGCTGATCGACTTCTACCGCTTCAATGTCCACTACGCGGAGCGGATCTACGCCGAGCAGCCGCTCTCGGTGACAGGCGTGTGGAACTACCTCGACTTTCGCCCGCTCGAAGGGTTCGTCTACGCCATCACGCCCTTCAACTTCACGTCCATCGGGGGCAACCTCCCCACCGCGCCGGCGATCATGGGGAACACCGTCGTCTGGAAGCCGGCGGCGACGGCGGTCCTGTCGAACTACTTCATCATGCGACTGCTTGAGGACGCTGGGCTTCCCCCGGGCGTGATCAACTTCGTCCCCGGGCCGTCCGCCCAGGTGTCCGAGCGCCTGCTCGCCGATCGTGCCTTTGCCGGCATCCATTTCACCGGGTCGACGGAGGTGTTCCAGACGTTGTGGAAGCAGGCCGCCGCCAACCTGACGTCGTATGCGGCCTATCCACGCCTCGTGGGGGAGACCGGAGGCAAGGATTTCATCCTGGCGCACGCGAGCGCCGATGTGGACGCGCTCGCGACCGGGCTGGTGCGAGGCGCATTCGAGTATCAAGGACAGAAATGCAGTGCGGCGTCCCGCGCATACGTTCCCGACGCGATTTGGCCCCAGGTCAAAGAGCGGATGCTGGCGATGCTCGCGGAAATCAAGGTCGGCGACCCCGCCGATTTCCGCAATTTCATGGGCGCGGTGATCGATCGGAAGGCGTTCGACAAGATCAAGAGCTACATCGACGGCGCGAAGCGCGCGCCCGGGGTGAAGATCCTGTTCGGCGGCGGCGCCAACGATGCGGACGGTTACTTCATCGAGCCCACGGTGATCGAGAGCCAGGATCCCGCCTACCGTACGATGTGCGAGGAGATCTTCGGGCCGGTGCTCACGGTCCACGTGTATGCGGCTGCCCGCTGGTCCGAGACGCTCCGCCTGGTGGACGAAACCTCTCCGTACGCGCTCACCGGCGCGATCTTCGCGCAGGATCGGCGGGCGGTCGACGATGCCCAGCAAGCGCTCCGGTACGCCGCCGGCAACTTCTACATCAACGACAAGCCGACCGGGGCGGTGGTGGGCCAGCAGCCGTTCGGCGGGGCGCGCGCGAGCGGCACGAACGACAAGGCGGGTAGCCTGCTCAACCTGATTCGGTGGGTGAGCGCGCGCACCGTGAAGGAGAACTTCATTCCGCCGCGGAGCTTTACCTACCCGTTCATGGCCGAGTCGTGAGCGCGGGGAGTCGCCGGCCGCCCATCCTCGTGCTGGCGATGGGCGGCGCCTTCGTGCTCCTCATCGCGTCGCTCCTCATCGGCTCGCTTACGCGACCCGAGTTCCCCCCCTTCAGCCTCACGCCGCCACATCCCACCCCCGTGGGTGATTCCCTGGTCGGCCCGGTCACGTACACCGTGGACGCATCCGCCACCGAGCGCTGGCGCACATTCGACTTCGGTCGCAACGCCGCCGTGGACTCGGGGCCGTGGGACATCGCGTTTCGGCGATTTCATCTGATCACGGCGGCGGGAGGGGGCATCGTCGACCTGGGCGAAGTGCCGTTCGACTCCGTGCGCGAGCTGCCGGCGACGGGTTACGTCCCCAACACGAGCGGTCCCGACACGACGAATCCCGGCGTCGGCAAGTGGTATGCGTACAGCATGCTCAGTCACCTGCTCACCACCAAGCACCACGTATATGGAGTCCGGACGGCGGGAGCGAAGTACGCCAAGCTCGAGCTGCTGGCGTACTACTGCCGGGATGCCGGCACCGCCTGCATCACGTTCCGCTACGCCTACCAGGGCGACGGGAGTCGACGGGTCGCGCCGTAAGACAAGAACCCCCGGCCTCGCTCGGCCGGGGGCTCGCGGTGTCGTGTATTGGTTGGCGGCCTATTTCGGCGGCAGGATCTTGAACATCCCCGTACCGCAGACCGGGCACACGCCCTTCAGCGCGGGACGGCCATTGGCCATCTTCACCTGCTGGGGATTCGAAATCTTGCGCTTCGCCTTGCACTTCACGCAGTAGCCCTCATCGGCTGCCATCGGGGCTTTTCCACCCTTCGCCATTGCGCGTTCCTCCGTTCGGGGGCATGGGCAGGGGGGTGTGCATCACTCGCTGGCAGGGGTGGCTCCCCCGGTTCACCCCCGCCCCGGACGGTGACAACATAATACCCCCTGCTTAAGTCGTGGGAGCGGGGCCTGTCGGAGGGGCGTCCGAGAAGCCGTTGCGCTTGTGAGTTCCGTCACAAAAGGGTTTTGTCGCAGACCCGCCACAACGGCACAGGACAACGACTTCCGCCGGTCGGCCGTCCTTCCTAGGTGGCACCGGGAGCTCCCGGCCGTCGGGGGTGACGATCCGGACCGGACCCTCGACGATCAATGGCCCGTTCTGCTTCGGGGTGATTCGCGTGACGTCGCTCATGCCGAACTATAACGGTCCCGCCGAGCTATCCCAATCGGTCTCGAGGCTTACATCGTTCGTTTCGGGAACGGGCGTGCGATGGACAGGGTATCTTCCACCCGCGCTCATGAGAACCGTTGGGTTGCTCCGCCTCGCCCCGCCTCTGCCGCTCCTCGCGCTCGCGTGCGTTTCCGAGCACGGACCCCTCACCAATCGAATGGCGCAGTCGGCCACGCCGTATCTCGCTCGCGCGGCGAAGGAGCCGGTGAGCTGGCAGCCGTGGAGCAGGGACGCGTTTGCCCTCGCCGCGCGCCTCGACCGGCCCATCCTCCTTTATATAGGCGCCGACGACTGCCGCTGGTGCGGCATCATGGACCGCGAGGTCTATGGGGACCCCCTCCTCGGAGCCATGATCGACTCGCTCTTCGTTCCGGTGCGCGTGGACCGTGACGAGCGCCCCGACGTAGCGCAGCGCTATGCGACCGCCGTGCAGCTCCTGGCGGGCTTGCGCGGGTACCCCATCACCGTGTTCCTCACCCCCGACGGGGCCGCGTTCTTCGGCGGCACCTACTTCCCGCTCGACGACCCGGTTACCGGGCGAGGTCTCAAGCAACTCCTGCCGGACGTCGCGAAGAGCTATCACGAGCAGAAGCCGTCGGTGTTACGGCGCGCCGAGCTGATTCGGCAGCTCACGCTCGGACGTCCCGCGGCGGCCCGCACGCCCAGGGCGGCGCGCGTTCAGTTCGAGACCGCAGTCGTGCGGGACGCCGTCGTGGCCGCCGCGCAGGCCGGGGCAGACCTCGCGACCTTGCGGTACATCCGAGCGGCAGATTTGCTGTTGGCGACATACGCCCGGACCACCGACTCGAGCTATCTGAGACCGGCGCGCGCGGTCCTCGACTACATCGCGGACTCGGGGGGGGCGGGGGGCGAAAGCGGGCGGGACGACCCGCCCGAGATTCAGCGGGCCGGCTGGCTCCGCGATCTCACCGCGGCCTGGGCCGTGACCGCCGACGCGCGATATCGCGACGCGTCGCGCGCCGTGGCCCGGCGACTCGCGAGCGAAATGGCGTCCACGGTGGACCGCACCGTCTTTGCCGATCGGGACGCGTACGTGATCGGTGCGGTCTTGGACGCCGCGGTCGCGGTCGGGGACTCGGTGACCCTGGCCCGCGCGCGCGCCACGCTCGACACGCTCCTGCGTCGGGTGTACGGGCGGGGGCGTCCCGTGCGGCACATCGCGAGCGCCGGCTCGCCGGGCCGCGCCCTGTTGGACGATCAGGTGCAGGTCGCATGGGCGTGCCTCGGGGCGCGCGACGCGACGGGGGCGGCACGCTACCTCGACATCGCGCAGGACCTGGTGGGCGTACTGGAGCGCGACTTCGCGGACTCCACGTCGGCGGGCTACTTCGAGGCGGCGGCGACGGATCCGGCGGCGCCCGCGCTCACCGAGCGCGCCAAGCCCGTGCTCGACGATCTGCTGCCGGCCGGTAACGCCGTGGCCGGGCGCGTGCTCCTCCGGCTCGCGAACGCCACCGGAGACGTGCGCTATCGTCGACGCGCGGAGGCCGTCGTCGACGCGCTCGCGGCCACCGCGACCGGCGCGGGGTTGCGCGCGTCGAGCTACCTCGCAGTGGCGCAGGACCTCCTGCGCAGCCGTTGAGCCGGTTTCTGTCCGCAACACTTCCCTCGCTTCCAACTCACTGGTGCGTCGCACGCTACGCGTGCGGGCGTGACGCCTGCATCTCCTTGCAGGTCCTATGGATGTAATCGGCGCGCCCTCCGACGCAGAGATTGTCGCCCGTGTCCTCGGCGGGGATGCGGAAGCCTTCGGCTTCGTGATCCGCCGCTACGAGGCCGGGCTATTGCGGTTCGCGACCCGGATGCTGGGGAGCCGGGATGCCGCCGCGGATGCGGTCGCCGAGGGGTTCATGCGTGCCTACCGCCACCTCGCGAGCTGCCGCGAGCCGGACAGGCTGCGAACGTGGCTCTACCGTATCGTGACGAACCGATGCAAGAGCCACTTGGCCCGTCGGTCTGTGGGCGATGTCCCGCTCGACGAGGCGCCGCCCGTCGCGGATCCGGCGGACGGCGAGGCGGAGCTGGAGCGAGCCGAGCAGCTCGCGCTGGTGCAACGGGCCCTCACCGGCCTGTCGCCGGACAAACGCGAGGCATTTGTGTTGAAGCACGTGGAAGGGCTGAGCTACGAAGAGATGGCCGCGATCACCGGCGAGCGCATTCCGACGCTCAAGATGCGGGTGCATCGGGCCCGAGAGGCGCTGTTGAAGGTGCTGGAGGATCATACATGAACACGATCGACCCAAGGATTCACCAGGTGTTGGACGGCGAGCTCCCGGCGGACGCTCTGCCGGCCGAGCTGCGTGACGCCACCGAAGCGATCCGCGCGGCGGCCGACCTGCTGGCCGCTCCGGTACCGGTCCGGAGCCTCGAATCGCGTGTCATGGCCGAGGTCCACCGCCCGGCACCGTCGCTCGCGCGCCGCGTGACCGGCTGGCTCGCGACACCGCACGCCATCACGTTCCGTGTCCGCCCGGTCTGGAGTCTGGCGTTCGCGGCGGCGGCGGCGGTCCTCACGCTGTTCTACGCCCGTGACGTTGGTCCGCAGCTCGGCGAGCACGAAGGGATCGCGCAGTTCGTCGGCCGGTTCCCGGACGCGAGGTCCGTGCACGTCGTCGGCACATTCAATGACTGGCGCCCCGGCACGATCGCGCTCCAGGACCTGGACAACGACGGGGTCTGGACCGCCACGGTCGTCCTACCGGCGGGCACATACGAATACATGTTCGTGGTCGACGGCGAGCGGTGGGTCCCCGATCATCTGGCGGACCGTCTGGTGGCCGACGACTTCGGTCGGGAGAATTCCGTCGTCATCGTGCGGCCAGTCCATCGATGAGACTCTGGGCCGTGCTGGCGCTGCTCGGGATGCCGCTCACGGCGCAATCCGTGCAGAGCCGCCTCGAGGGTCGAATCCCGAGCGATGCCGTGCCCGTGGTGGACTCGCTCGTCCAGATCGCACTCCACGAGGGATTACCTTCGGAGCCGCTGGTACAGAAGGCACTCGAGGGAGGCGCGAAGCAGGTGCCCAGCCCCCGCATCGTGGCGGCTGTGCAGGCGAGCCTCGGACAGCTGCGCGACGCGCACGAGCTGCTGGTCCGGGCGGGCGACCAGCCGCCGATCCGCGCGGGGGAAGTCACGACGGTCGCCTGGGCATTGCGCCGGAAGGTCCCCCCCTCCACCGTGGAGCATGTGGTCGCCGAGCTGCCGCATCCGCCCCGGGCCGCCGCGATCCACGCGATCGCGGACCTGGTCGCGCATGGATTCGATCCGGACTCCTCCGCGGGCTTGATCGTCGCCGCCGTTCACGACGGTCTGCAGCGCGATCGTCTGCTGGACGTGTCGACCGCCGCCTTGCACGAGGTCCAGCGCGGGCGCACGCGCGACGAGGCGATCGCGGTCGTACGACAACAGCTGCCGAACGTCCCCGGACCTCCCAAACCGCAGCGCGGCACGATCACGCGGGCGCACCGCCCCGATACACCGAGTCCGCCGTAAGTATCGATGTTACAGGCGTTAACGTCGTCGCCGGGCTCGGCAGACGGATGACGCGTGACGCGCGGGGAGGGGCGTGGGTCTCAACGGTGAAGCGGGCCAGGGTGGTCCGCGCTCCCTCTGGAGGTTCTAAGACATGATGCGTCGCACACTCCTCGCATTGGCGCTGCTCGCCGCTCCCGCGATCGTGATCGCGCAGCAGCCGTCGCCGATGCAGGGTCAGGCGCCGGCGGCGGATACGTCGAAGGCGACCGCGAAGAAGGGCAAGAAGCACGACTCGAAGAAGAAGCACGCGGCCAAGCCCGCTGCGAAGCCCGCGGCCAAGGACACCACCAAGATGAAGCCGTAAGCAGGGTGTAGCTACGAGGTGTAGTCGGCGTTGATCCGGACGTAGTCCGGCGTCAGATCGCAGGTCCACACCACCGCCTCCGCGCGACCGAGTCCGAGGTCGATGCGGAGGCGGATCGTTTTCTGCCGGAAGATGCCCCGAGCGGTATCCGCGTCCGGATGTGCCGTGGCGCCCCCGCTCGCGAGCGTGAGCCAGTGATCGTCGGTGGAGGCGGCCTGCAGGGAGAGTCGCTCCACGGAGAAGGGCACGCCCGCGGTGCCCGCCGCGGCGAGGACGCGTCCCCAGTTGGGATCGCCGCCGTAGATGGCGGTCTTGACGAGGGTCGAGCGGGCGATCGCCCGCCCCACGTCGCGCGCGGTGGATTCGCTCACCGCTCCCACCACGTGAATCTCGAGCACCTTGGACGCGCCCTCGCCGTCCGCCACGATGGCGAGAGCGAGGGTCCGGGCAACCTGCTGGACGGCGTCCTCGAACGCCTTCCAGACCGCGCCGTCGCGTGCCGGATCGATGCCCGCGGCGCCGTTCGCGAGCAAGAGCACGCTGTCGTTTGTGCTCGTGTCGCCATCCACGGAGATGGCGTTGAAGCTCCGGTCGACCACCCGGCGAAGCAGCGGCTGAAGCGTCGCGGGTTCACCCGCGGCGTCCGTCGTCAACACGCCGAGCAGGGTGGCCATGTCCGGGTGGATCATGCCCGCGCCTTTGGCGATGCCGCCCACCGTGATCATGCCGCTGGGCGTCTCCAAACGGACGGCGCAGTGCTTCGGACGTGTGTCCGTCGTCATGATCGCGCGCGCGGCCTGGGGGCCGCCCTCGGCGGCCAGGTGCCCGGCCGCCTCCCGCAGGCCGGCCGCGATCTGCTCGAGCGGGAGGGGAATCCCGATGACGCCTGTCGAGAGCACGAGCGCGGTGCGCGCGGGAAGCCCGGCGGCCTGCTCGGCTGCCTGGGCCATTGCGCGCGCGGCGGCGAGACCGGGCGCGCCGGTGCACGCGTTCGCGACGCGCGCGTTCATCGCCACGGCGCGGATCCGTCCGGGACGCTCGGCCAGGAGGTCGGCGTCGTAGACCACCGGCGCCGCGCGGAGCACGTTCTTGGTGAACACGCCTGCGGTGGCGCAGCTCGCGGCGCTCACGAGCAGCGCGACGTCGACGGCGCCGTCGCTCTTCAGACCGGCGTGCGCGGCGGCGGCGGTGAATCCGCGTGGGGTGGTGACGGAGCCGTCGGGAATTGCGACGAAAGCCGCGGGCATCGGGCGGGAAGATAGCGGTCGGCCATCGCTTGTGTAACCGCCCGGCGTTTCGTATCATAGCACAACCTTCCCGGGAGGCCCGTTCGATGTCGGAACCGTTCTTGAGCTCCGACGATTACGACGAACGCGCACATCAGCTCTACAACGAAGCACGATACGACGAGGCCATCGACACGCTGAAAGCCGGCTTGGGGCTCTATCCCCACGCCGTCGAGCTGCATGTCGGTATGGGCTATGCACGCCTCGCCCGCGAGGAGTTCTTGTGGGCGCGCCGCGCGTTCGAGGAGGCGGTGGGTCTCGACCCCGAACACGAGGACGCACTCGCCGGCCTCGGTGAGGTCCTCCTCAAATTCGGCGATCGGGCCGGCGCCGTCGCGTGCTTCGATCGGATCCTCGCGCTCGGCTTTCGGGACGACCACGACCTCATGCTGCAAGTGGGACGCGCGCTGTTTCGTGAAGGCGTACTGGATCAGGCGCGCCGCTTCTTCGAGGTAGCGATCACCGGGCATCCGGACTCGGCGGAGGCGGCGGCGTGCGTGGGGTATGCGGCGCATCGCCTCGCCGACGAGGGTGGCGCGCTCTATTGGCTGCGCCGCGCGCTGGAGCTCGACCTCGAGCACGCGGAAGCGCGGATTTACCTCGCCAACCTGCTGTACGACCGCGGGGAATACGAGGCCGCGCTGTTCCATCTGGAGCGCAGCGAGCCGAGCGACCATTTCGACGGACTTGCCATCTGGCGGTTGATCGAGCTCAAGAAGAGCGTCTACCGCCTCGCCGATGACGACCCCGAGCTCGTGCCCTGGCACCATCGCCTGGACGAGCTCGCCGCCGATGCCGGCCCCGAGGATCTGCTCCTGGCCGAAATCGAAGCGATGGGCCCAGACGGCCAGGTCCGCGACCCGCGCCAGCTCGAGCTGTTCGGCACACTCCTCACCGAGCTGCAGGGGATGAAGGCGCGCTCAGGCCCGGGCGAGGTGCATCGGGTCAGTACGCTCAACGGCGCGACGTACGTCGGCACGTGGGAAGAGATCGTGCGACAAATGAAGGACGACGCGGCCGAATGGGCGCGCGGCTCGCTCGAGCAATACATGGCGGCGGTGGCCAGTCGCGGGCGGAGGGAGACCGGCGTGGCGATCCCGGCGACGGATCCGGAGAGTTTCATCCGGGGCAGCGCGGACGCGGGACTGCTGAGAATCCTACACTAAAGCAGGTTGGGGGAAGATGGTGGAGGTTCTGGAGGATGGTGGAGGTCTGAGCAGCCTCCACCATCCTCCACCCACTTCCACCAACCTCCACAACCTTTCAGCTGCTGTGCTTCAGCTTCACGGCAACGGAGAGCGGGCCGTCACCCAGCGCGACGAGCGTGATCGCGCCCGCGAACAACAACCCCTCGAGCTCGAAATTCCCACGGTGTGGCAGCTTCAACGCCAGAATGACGATGACCATCTCCACGGCCATGCACAGTGCCCACAGGCGCGTGAAGATCCCCAGAATGATGCACGCCGCGCCGACCGTTTCGATGGCGATCAGGACGACGGCGAAGACGACGGCGAATGGGAACCCGATGTCGTGCAGAAACGACGTCGTCGCCGGAACGCCGCGCTGAAACTTGGCAATGCCGTGGAGCAGGAACACGCCGCCCACTGCGAGGCGCATGAAGAATGCCGCGTAGGGGGTGAGTCGGTTCATGAACCCTCCGGGTGGATGGCCTGGGTCACGGGACCCCGACGACGCGCGTCGGTGCGCACTTCTCGCGCTCCGAACCGCTTGATGATCACATCCAGGCCGCGCTGTGGCAGCGCGCCGCCCAACCCCGCTACGTCGACGAAGCACAGCCCTGCTTCCGGCAGGCCGTGCAGGACGACGTGCCCGCCGTGGCACACGAGCGCCGCGGCGATGCCGCGCGGTCCGACCTTCACGATGGGCGGGTGCGCCGGATTCAAACCCGCCGCATTAGCCGCGGCCACCAGGACCCCGGCGAGCCCCTGCGCGTCGGTGAGGCGGGTCGCCGGGATGCCGCCGAGATCGGCGAAGACATGCTCGAACGTCAACCGCCGCAGCCGGTCTGATCGGTAATCAACGGAGCGACGAAGGTTCCCCGGATGATTTCCGAACCCAGCGGATCGTCATAGAGATCCGTCCGCTGCGCGGTGAATTGATAGCGGCCGCTGATGATCGCCCCGCCGCCGACCGCGGGCGCGTACTGCGTGATGATCAGTTGCCCAGCGACCTGGCTCGTCGGTGTACCGTGGGAGTACGCCTGGATGGGGGGCGTGGGCAACGAGCTGAACCACAACGCCCAGGGAAAATGCGGCTGGCACACGGGGCTTTCCTGGCTGATCATGGTCGTCGCCTGGGCGGGACTGATGGAGTCGATTTCAGAGGTACCGGTCACGATCACCGAGTCCGGCAACGTGATCACGATCTTCTCGTCGATCGTCACGCTGTTCGCTATTGTGTCCCGCAGTTGAAACGCCTGCTTGCCGTTCAACCGCACATAGTTTCGGGCCCACGCCGAGCCGCCTTGATGCCGAACCGCCGAGCCGAACGCCGTCATGAAGAAGCGGCCCATCTCCGTCGTGTTGGTCAGCGTGAGCACGGCGACAAAGCTCGACTCGGCGGTGGACGTGGTGCCGTTCGACAGGCGTGCCCGGTACTTGATCGGGCCTCCCGTCCCGTGCGCCGTCACGAGTCCCGTCAGGGTGTCAATCGTGATCACGCTCGGCGCCGAGGAGCTGTCGAAGGCGAGCGTGGTCGGTCCTGGCGTCTTCTGCTTGATCGACCGCGGGATCGTGATCGTATCCCCCGGCATCACGAACACCGTGTCCAGGAGGAGGTTCAGGTCCAGCGGTTTGGACACGGCGACGACTGCCCCACTCGACGCCGTGCCGACAGTTGCCACGACCACCGCCGTGCCCTTTCCAATCCCCGCCACGCGTCCCGATGAGTCGATGGTCGCGACACTCGACGGGCTGACGGTCCAGTGGACGTGGCCGGGAGGATGCTGGCTGCCGTCCGTGTCGAGGATGTACACGGTCCGCGGCGCGAGGGTGTCGCCCACGAACATCGAGTCGAGGACCGGCGTGATGACGAGGAATTGCTGGCCCGAGTTGGAGACGTTGACGCAGGTCAAGGACGTCGACGCGACGAGGAGCAACGCAAACGAGTAACGTTTCATAGGCGCCTAGTGTGAAAGGTTGCGAGTCACGAGCGGCCGGAGCACACCTATGGAACACCGAGAGCGGGGGATTGCTCCGGTGACCACCTAAAACATCGACATCGCGAGGAATCCACGGAGGTTATCGTTGGTGACCCGCAGGCGGGCGGAGAGCAGGCGTACCACGGACCACAGCACCTTGTACGCGATGTCGCGGTTGAAGTCGAGGAGCAGCTCAAAGTCCGACCGGGCGATGGTCAGGAGCGTGCACGAGGTGTTCGCGATGGCGTCGGTGGAGCGCTCGGAGCGATCGAAGATCGCCATCTCGCCGAAGCAGGCGCCCGGCTTCAAGACGGCCAGGGCTTCCTCCCCGGACCCCGGAATGGTCCGCGAAATGCGCACTTCGCCCTCGGAAATGATGAACAGCCGGTTCCCTGGCTCGCCTTCCTTGAAGACGTGCTGTCCGACGGCGAACTTTTGTTCCCGGCAAACCTCGGACACCCGGGCGAGCTCCCCGTCGTCCAGGTCCTGAAAGATCGCCGCCTGCTTCAATAACCCGAGGTTCACGGGACGAAGCTATGACGCACCGGAGGGAGGGGCAAGTGAAACCGTGGGTGACGCCGGCGGATCTGCTTACCGCTCTTCGCCTTCCGCTCGCGGCGGTGTTCCCGTTTGTGCAACGGCCGGGATGGCAGCTCGCGATCGTCGGTGCGGCGGCGGCCTCCGATTTTTTCGACGGGATGTTGGCGCGGCGCTTCGGGGGCTCGCGCACGGGCGCGATGCTCGATCCGATCGCCGATAAATCCTTCATGGCCGTGGCCTTCTTGACGGTCGCGCGCAGTGGGTCGTTGTATCCGCTCGAGATCGCCGGGGTGCTGGCGCGGGACATCGTGGCGGCCCTGGGGTACGTGGGAGCGTGGTTGTGGCGGCGACCCATGGCGTTACCCGCGCGCGCCGGCGGCAAGGTCGTGACGGTGCTCCAGCTGCTGACGTTGGTCGCCTGCATCGTGAACTCGCCGCACGCGCGGCGTCTGGCCTGGGCGACGGCCGCGGTCGGCCTCTACGCCATCTGGGACTACGGTCGCGCCGCCGCCAGGGCCAGCGGGGCCCGGGGGTCCACGGCATCTGGATCCGGCCCACAACGTTGACACGCGAGGACTGGGAGGGGACGTCATGCGGAGGGCATGCCTCGTCGTGCTCTTGCTCGCGAGCGGGACAGTCCCGCTCGGCGCGCAGGAGTTCCATCCGCCGCCCGTACAGCACTCGAGCGACCGCGGAACGCGGCTCGGCCTGTTCGGGTTCGGTGTGCGCGGCGGCGTCGATGTGTCCGGCAGCAAGCAGATGGTGTTCGGCGTGACCCTCGATGCGGGTCACCTGTTCGGCTCGCGGTTCCGGCTCCGGCCCTCCGGCGAAATCGGTGTGTTCAACGGTGTCAATAGCTACATCGGGAGCTTCGAGGGATTGTACCGCTTCACGAGCGATGACCAGACGGCGACGCCATACGCGGGCGGTGGGTTCAGCATCGTGGGACACGACTCCTGTGGCGCCGATCCCGATTGCCCAGCCGTCTGGGCCAACCTCGTGGTGGGCCTCGAGCTTCACTATCGCTCGACCTTCAACTGGTTGCTGGAATATCACGCCATGGATCACTTCGACCACAATCGCTTCTACGTGGGATTGACCACGCGACGCGGCAACTGACGTGGCGGCTCCCGTCGCCGAGATCACGATGCGGTGGCGCGAGCGCCTCGTGTTCGAGGCCGGCGCGCCGGGCCGCCCGCCGATCGTCGTCGACGGCGACAGCGCCGTCGCGACGTCGCCGGTCGCAATGCTGCTCGTTGCCGCGGCGACATGCACCGCGTCGGACGTTGTGCTGATCCTCGAGAAGCAGCGCGTGAAACTGCGCACCCTCGAAGCGACGGTCAAAGGAACGCGCCGGGAGGCGCAGCCGCGCCGCTACACGGCGATCCACTTCCTCTTCACCGTCGCGGGCGAGGGAGCAGACGAAGTGAAGGCTCGCCGCGCAATCGACCTCTCCCTCGAGAAGTATTGCTCCGTCGTCGCCTCGCTGGCCCCCGACATCCGCGTCACGTACGACGTCCAGGTTCGTTAAGCCGCTTGCCGGCGTGGGTGCGCTCGCCATCGCGGCGCTGCCGGTGCAGGCGCAGGCTCCGCCAGCGTTGCGCGGCCCTGAGCTCGCGGCGGCAGCCACCACGGTGATTGCCCGGCACACGTTTTTGGGCCCGGAGCTGGGCGTCGCAGCGCGCGGCGCGGGAGGTGGTCAGGCGCGCCTGGCGGTGACGGCCGCCGCCGGCAGTTACGAGCATGTGCTGGGCGTCCGCTGCGAGGCGACCGCGCAATTCCTACTCCGTCCGGGCGAGCAGAGCGGTGCCGGCCCGTACGCCGGGCTCGGTCTCGCGTACGTGGGCGCCCAGGGCGTCCGCGGCGCGAGTTACCTGACGGCGCTCCTCGGCGTGGAATCGGCGCCCGCGGCGCGGGCGGGCTGGTTTGGGGAGATCGGGTTGGGCGGCGGGGTCCGCCTAGCGGTCGGCCGGCGGTTCCGGCACTTCCCGCCGGGTTTGTAGCGAAACGAGAAGGTCCTCGCTTTCAGCCGACCGTAGTGGTCGGCGCGAGCGTCAGGCCGATGCGCCTACCGTGGCGTTCCGCCCCACCACCGGGCGGCAGTAGCGCTCGCCCAGCACCCGCAGCTCGGCGAGCTGGCGCTCATCCAGGCCGTCGTACCGATCGGCCAGGTAGAGCATCGTGTCGTCGAACCATTCCTTCTGGTGTTCGGGTCCGGCTTCCAGGACGCCGCAGCGCAGAATGTGGGAGAACAACTCGTCTCGAGCCTGCTCGAACAGTGTGGGCGGGGACATTCTACGGGGTTCCGAACGCTTCTTGGCCATGCGTGGCGTGCTCCTATCGTTTCTGGGACCGGGGGCGTGGGCGCGAGGCGGCGCGGTCGCCCGGCCGCCGGTGAATCGGCGCCGCAATGTAATAAGCTGTTTTGGGCAGCGCAAAGGGCGGACCACGGAGAGGCGTGGCGGTATTATCATCAACGGGCAGGTGGGGAGCGGGAGGGGGAGGGGCAGGGGGAGGGAGACTACGCGTCAGGAAGGTGGACGTATGGGCGATACATCAGACGAAGTGTACGGTCCGGAACGCGCCAAGCGACTGCTCGCGCTGCTCCGCGGTCTCGCGGAGCGGATTGAGGCGCTCGACCGCTCGGGGAAACTGCTCGAGCACGCGCCCGAGTTGCAGAAGCTCCTGGGCAACGCCCGGAGCGAGCTGTTTCACTATGAAGTGCGACTCACGTACGACACCCCGGAGATCGCGGAGAGCCGCCGCCTGGTGGAAGAGGCGGAGCAGCGGGCGCTCGACGCGGCGGCCGGATTCGACGAGGACGAAGACGACGAACCGTGGCGGAGGGCTCCGGACGAATGAATCGGTTTTACCTGCTGCTGGTGGCCGTGGCGCTCATCGGCGGAGGCGTGCTCTGGTTCGGATCCCGGCGGCAGCCGGCACCGCCCGCGACCGCGCCCATCCCCATTGCGGCCGCCGACGGCTTCCACGGCTTCACCCTGGGATCGGACTCGGCCAAGGTGGAGGTGACGGAATACTCCGACTTTGAGTGTCCGTTCTGTGCGTCGTTCGCGACCGTCCAGATGCCGGTGATCCGCCAACAGCTGATCACGACGGGGAAGGTGCGCTGGCGGTACCGCGACTTCCCGTTGCCCGTGCATCAATTTTCCCGCTATGCCGCGCTCGCGGCCCAGTGCGCGGGTGAGCAGGGAAAGTTCTGGGAGATGCACGACCAGTTGTTCAGCAACCACCAGTGGGCACAAACGGGGAAGAACCCCGCGAGCCTGTTCCGGGACTTCGCCCGGACGATTGGTCTAGACATCGACAAGTACGACGCCTGCGTGGATGGTCAACGCTACGCGGGAAGAATCCAGGCGAGCGTGCAGGAAGGTGAAGCGCTGGGCGTTCGTGGCACCCCCAGCTTCTTCGTGGGCGGCCAGATGTTCCAGGGGCGCGCCACCTCCGACGACTTCAAGGCGCTGTTCGACAGCTTGAGCAAAACGCGCAAGTGATCCGCCGCCAGGCGATCGTGGTCCTCGCGCTCGTGGGGCTCCTCGTCGCGACCTACCTCTGGCTCTACAAGATCGGCGTACTCGGCGAGCTCCAGTGCGGCACGGGGAGTTGTGAGTACGTCCAGACCAGCCCCTACGCCGACGTGTTGGGTATCCCGGTCGCGTTCCTCGGCGTACTGGGCTACTTCGCCCAGTTTGTGCTCGGGCTGGTAGGCTTGCAGCCCCGATTCGTCGCGGACCGGCGGGTGGCGCTCTCGCTCGCCGTGCTCGCGACGCTCGGGTTCGCCCTCACGCTGTACCTCACGGCGATCGAGCTGTTCGTGCTCCACGCGATCTGTCGCTGGTGCGTGGGGTCGGCGGTGATCATGACGGCCATCTGGGGCCTCGCGCTCATGGGGCTCGCTCGCACGCCGTCCGCCGCCGCGCCGCCGCGCTAGCTTTAGAGCCGATGACGCCCCCCCTGGACGCTCATGCCGACAGGCGCGGCCGATATCTGTTGACGCTCGCCCTGGCCGCGCTCGGCGTCGTGTACGGGGACATCGGCACCAGCCCGCTGTACGCGATGCGCGAGGCGTTCCTCGGGACCCACGCCATCCCGGTCAGTCCGGGGAACGTCCTCGGCGTCCTGTCGCTCGTGTTCTGGTCCCTCGTCATCGTCGTCACGATCAAGTACCACGTCGTCATCATTCGCGCCGACAACAAGGGCGAAGGCGGCGTGCTCGCGCTGATGGCACTCGTCAACGGCAGCCGTCTGGCGCGTGGGCTTTCGCCCCGCCGCATCATGATCATTCTCGGCATCTTCGGGTCGGCGCTGCTCTACGCGGACGGGGCCCTCACCCCGGCGATCTCCGTGTTGAGCGCCGTCGAAGGCCTCCAGATCGCAACCCCCGCACTGGCCACCTGGGTGATTCCGATAACACTCGCGATCTTGATCGGGTTGTTTCTGTTGCAGCGTCGCGGGACCGCGCGGATCGGCGCGGTGTTCGGCCCGGTGATGGTGGTGTGGTTCCTGACCCTGGGCGTGCTGGGGTTGAGCGAGATCGTCGCACGGCCCGGTGTACTTGCCGCGGTTTCGCCGTACTACGCCGTGCACTTCTTCGCCGACGACGTCCGGCGGGGGTTCACCGTACTGGGTGCGGTCTTCCTCGTCGTCACCGGCGGTGAAGCGTTATACGCGGACCTCGGTCACTTCGGCCACCGCGCGATCCAGATCGCCTGGTTCAGCGTCGCGCTCCCGTGCTTGCTGCTCAACTATTTCGGGCAGGGCGCGCTGCTGCTGCGGGATCCGGTCGCGGTCGAGAACCCCTTTTACCACCTCGCCCCGAGATGGGCGTTGTACCCGCTGATCGCGCTCGCGACCGCGGCGACGATCATCGCGTCGCAGGCGGTCATCTCGGGCGCTTTCTCGCTCACCCGTCAGGCCGTGCAGCTCGGGTACAGCCCTCGCCTCAAGATCGAACACACTTCGCAGCGCGAGATCGGCCAGATCTACGTGCCGCTAGTGAACTGGGGCCTCATGCTCCTCACGTGCGTGCTGGTGCTCGGCTTCGAGACCTCGAGTCATCTCGCCGGTGCGTACGGCGTGGCCCTATCGGCCTTGATGCTCATCACGACGCTCATGTTCTACGTGATGAGCCGCGAAGTGTGGCGCTGGAGCTTCGCACGCGCCGCCGCGGTGGCGGGCCTCTTCCTGTGCGTGGACCTTCCCTTCTTTGCCGCGAACTCACTGAAAATCCGTTACGGCGGCTGGGTGCCCTTGGCGATCGCCCTCGTCGTCTTCACGCTCATGACGACCTGGAAAGACGGCCGCCTCGTGCTCGCCAAGCGGATGCAGGAAAAGACCGTCGCGCTCAAGATGCTGCTCGCGGATCTCGCGGCCGAACCGCCGGTCCGCGTTCCGGGCACCGCGGTGTTCATGTACGGGACCACCGACGGCACACCGCCGGCGCTGGTGCACAACCTCGCGCACAACAAGGTCCTGCACGAGCGGGTCGTATTTCTCACGATGGTGACGGACGACGTGCCCCACGTGGCGCCTCCGGAGCGGGTCAAGGTCAAGCCGCTCGGGAAGGGGTTCTACAGCGTGATCGCGCGGTACGGGTTTATGGACGACCCGGACATCGAGGACGTGTTGGCGGCCTGCGGGGTGAAGTCGCTCGACATCCCGATCACGGGAACGACGTTCTTTCTCGGCCGCGAAACCCTCGTCGCCTCCGACCGGCCTGGCATGGCTCGTTGGCGCGAGCAGCTGTTCGCCTTCATGTCACGCAACGCGCTGCGGGCAACCGCCTTCTTCAAGATCCCGGCGGATCAGGTGTTCGAAGTGGGGGCGCAGGTGGAATTGTGATGTCGGTAGAAGTCGGTGGAAGTCGGTAGAGGACGTAGAGGTCGGCAGAGGTTTCGACGCTCACCTCTACCGACCTCTACCGACTTCTACAGTCCTCTACCGACCTCTACTCGGCCTGTCCAAACTTCGCGATGTCCTCCGGTAAAGCTTCTTGCGTGGCCATCTTCTCCTTCCCTTGCACCATCGAGCGGATTTGCTCGACCACGTCCGGGTTCGCCAGCGTCGTGACGTCGCCGACGTCACGCCGGTTGGAGATCGCCGCGAGCACCCGTCGCATAATCTTGCCGGAGCGCGTCTTGGGCATGTCGGGAACGATGTACACGTGCTTGGGGCGCGCGATCTTGCCGATCACCTCTTCGTTCGCCTTGATCACGCGGTCGATGACGTCCTGGCTCGCCTTCACGCCCGGCTTGAGCGCGATATACACCTCGGGGACGCGTCCCTTCAGTTCGTCCTGGACGGGGACGACCGCAGCCTCCGCGATCTCGGGGACCGTGAGACAGGCGGACTCGATCTCCTTCGTGCCGAGCCGGTGACCGGCGACGTTGATCACGTCGTCCACGCGACCCAGGATGCGGTAATACCCGTCTGCTGCCTGCACGGCGCCGTCACCACACATGAAGGGCCAGTCGCGCCAATCCCTGCTGCGGGGATTCTTGTTGTACTTGCCGAAGTAGGTCTTCACGTAGCGATCTCGGTCGCCCCAGATCGTCTGCATGATCCCAGGCCAGGGATTGCGGATGCAGATGTTGCCGGCCCTGCCCGATCCCTTGCCGACCTCCTGGCCGGTCTCGTCGTAGATGACGATATGAATCCCCGGCGCGGCGGGACCGCAGCTGCCCGGCTTCATGGGGTGGATGGCGGGGACGGTCGTGCCGAGGAAACCGCCGGTCTCGGTCATCCACCACGTATCGGTGATCACCGCTTCCCGTTTGCCGACCTCGTCGAAGTACCAGCGCCACGCCTCCGGCTCGATCGGCTCTCCCACGGTGGTCATGGATTTGAAATGGTACTTGTACTTGCGGGGCTCTTCGGGACCGAGCTTCCGGAGCATGCGAATGGCCGTCGGCGCGGTGTGGAAGATGTTCACGCCGAGACGTTCCGCGATGCGCCACGGCCGCCCGGCATCCGGAAACGTCGGCACGCCCTCATACATCACGCTCGTCGCGGCGTTCGCCAGCGGACCATAGACGATGTACGAGTGCCCGGTGATCCAGCCGATGTCCGCCATACACCAATAGACATCGTCGGGGTGAATGTCGAGAATCCATTTGGACGTGGCAGTCACGTAGGCCAGGTATCCCCCGACACCATGCTGCACACCCTTCGGCTTGCCGGTCGTGCCGCTCGAGTACATGAGGAACAGCGGCGCTTCCCCGGGCAGCGCGACCGGCTCGACCTTCTGTCCCTTGTACTGCTTGAGCAGGTCGTTGATGATGACGTCGCGCCCCGCTACGAGCGGCGTCTTGGCAGAATACTTTCCGGAATAGCGTTGCCAGATTAAGACCTTGTCGACATCCTGCCCCAACTCTTTCGCGGTCCGTACGGCGATGTCCGCATTCGCCTTGTGATCCACGAGCGTGCCATTGCGCCAGTAACCGTCCGTCGTGATCAACACCCGGCTGCTCGAGTCGTGAATTCGTGAGCCGCACGCCTGGCCGCTGAACCCCCCGAAGACCTGCGAGTGGATCACGCCGAGTCGCGCACACGCGAGCATCGTAATCGGCAGCTCTGGGATCATCGGCATGTGCAGCGTGATGCGGTCGCCGGTTTTGAGTCCGAGGCCCCTCAGGAGCGCCGCCATCTCGTTCACTCGGTCGTACAACTCTTGGTACGTGATCACCACGTCCCGCTCCGACTCGGGCTCGGGGACGAAGATGAACGCCGCCTTGCTCCGGTACGTGTCGAGATGACGGTCCACGCAGTTGTAGGACGCATTGATCTTGCCGCCGACGAACCACTTCCAGAACGGCGCGTCGCTGGTGTCGAGCACGGTCTTATACGGCTCGAACCAGGTCAGCATCGCCGCATATTCCTTGAAGCAGTCAGGAAACTTGTCAGGGGTGAACCGGTCAAACACCCGCGGATCTCGCATGTTCGCTTGTGCTTTGAACTTCTCGGAGGGTTGCTC
>DATLVU010000094.1:0-12322 GCA_035577025.1 Gemmatimonadales bacterium | reverse complement strand
CAAAGACGCCGAAGCTGCCGTTCAGCGCGAGCAAGCAGCCGAAGCGTTCGCGGACTTTCACGTGGCGGACTCTCTCGCGGCGCTGGCGGAGGCGGCCGACGGAGAGTGGGTGGACCCTATCGTCTTGCGAGGCCAGATCGCACTCCGGCGCTCACGGCTCCTTGAGGACGCGCCGCGTGAAGCTGTGGCGTGGATCCGGACGGGCCTGGGCCACGCGGAGCGTGCTCTGCGCATGGCGCCAAATGACGGGAGTGCCCTCGAGCTCCGAGGGACGTTGCGATACTACCAATGGCTGCTGCGCGTCACGCCGGATCCGGGGGCAGCGCAGGCGTTGCTCCAGGGAGCACGGCAGGACCTCGAGGCCGCAGTACAGGCCGACCCGAGCTTGGCGAGCGCGTACAGCACGCTCAGCCATCTCTATTATCAGGTCGAAGACGTGCCCGCCGCGGTGCTCGCCGCGCGCAGGGCGTATGAACAGGATGCTTACCTGAGCGTCGCGCGAGACATCTTGTACCGCTTGTTCATCGGCTCGCTCGACCTCGAGCAGTTCTCACAAGCGGACCGCTGGTGTACCGAGGAGACTCGGCGCTTTCCGAGGGACTATCGTTCACCGCAGTGTCAATTGTTGCTGATGGCAACGCCAGTGCGCGCCGCCGACGTAGGCCGAGCTTGGCAGCTTGTGGCGCTGCTCGACACCGTGACCCCGCCGCAGTTCCGACCGTACCTTCGTCTGGAATCCCGACTCCGGGCCGGCGGCGTGATCGCGCGCGCAGGGCTCAAGGACAGCGCACGCCACGTGTTCGACCGGGTGCGTGCGGCTTCGACACCGTCCGCCGATCCCGGCCAGGAGCTTCTAGCGATCGAGGCATATGAGCGCACCTTGCTCGGCGAGCGCGACGAAGCGGTCGCGCTGCTGACCCGGTACTCGGCCGCCAATCCCGGGCATTTCGAGCGGGGCAAGGACATCAGCTGGTGGTGGCGTGATCTCAAGGATGATCCGCGGTTTAAGGCCCTTGTCGGCGCCAAATAACAGGGTTGTAACTCCGGCGCGACACTCTTGAGAGCGGCGTCTTCCGGGAGGCGGCGTGCCGAGACCTAAGTCTCCATCGCGACTGTTCTTGCGCCCCAGCACGGGGAGAGGCGCCGGGCGTAGTTTCTGCGAGGCCCACCTTCCAACAGGATCCGGAGTCCCAATATGAAGCGGGCCGTCGTCGTTGCAGGTGTCATCGTCGGCATCCTCGCCGCGTGTCGTGATCAGCAATCGGTCACCGCCGCAAGGCCAGGGCTGTCGGCGGACTTTTCGGATGGCCGGAGCACGGGCGGCAATCCCCATTTCTTCTTCCTCCCGCCGCTGGTGTCGCAGCCGACCTTCTCCGGCGTATTCAACTCGCAAATCCAGCCGGTCGTCGACATCTGCCAGCTCAACGCGGCAGGGACGGACTGTGCGGACCCCGGGCAACACATCAATCCCGGCGCCGTGGTCATCGATGCGCCCCAGCAGTATCACGTCAACTGGGACACCAAGCAGCCTGCGATCGACACGAGCAAGTTTTACCGGATCCAAGTCTTTGGCTCGGCGGGCGGCCTCCGACTCGGCTTCGCCGACATGGACCCTGTTGCGAATGGCAGCGGGCTCAAGAACGTCAACACGTCGCAGTACATCGGGCTCATAGACGGACGCACACTGCCGATCA
Organism: Gemmatimonadales bacterium; assembly: GCA_035577025.1. Taxonomy (GTDB): domain Bacteria; phylum Gemmatimonadota; class Gemmatimonadetes; order Gemmatimonadales; family GWC2-71-9; genus AG41. Next base: position 10,628 of record DATLVU010000094.1, on the reverse strand, counting down.
AGTTCCGGATCGAGCAGGGCGCGCTTGTCGGAGATCAGACGTGCACGGATTGCGTCGAGGCGACGGTCGGGAACGCGGGAGCGACGGTCGTCACCAACACCGGCTTTGCGGGAGCGCAGTTCCCGGATGGCTGGTTGGGGAGCCCCAATCCCGTCGTCGTGACGATCGAGCGCGTGACGAGCTTCGCTGGGTTGCCGCTGGACAACGGCGGGGACCTTTCGGTGCGGTGCATCCCGCTCGGGAATACACAGTTCGAGGGATGCTACCGATTCACCACGCAGCCGACCGCCACGTTCCTGAAGAACGTCACCGTTGGAGTCTGTGCCACGGTGGCCGAGCCCGCTCGCGACGTGATCCAGCTCTTTCAGGTGGAGGAGCCGGTGGGCGAGTTACCGCAGATCCGGGCGCTCCCCAACGTGCCGGCACCCTTTGTCTCCTGCGAGGGCTTTGCGTCGGCAGCGCCGACCACGGGCTGGCGCGGCGGTCTCGCATGGCTGGTCCGGCACGCGGAGGCGATCGTGATGCCCAAGAAAGCGTTCGCCTTCCACCTCGGCGCTGGTGGGTCAACCTGTTGTTTCAGCCGGATCGGATGGGTCCTCCCTGCCGGAGGCCTCATGAACTTCGATCAGGATCGCACGGGCGCTGCGATCAGTCCAGGAACAGTCGTCGACTCGACCTATTCGCTGCTGGGAGTGATCTTCGGAAGGACGAGGACTGACGGATTGTGTCCTGGTGGTCATGCGTACGCGAATGACAACGGTCCCGTCGGGGAGGGGGGATTCGGCTTCCAGTCGGGAAACAACGTGGTGACACTGTGCCCGGAAAACACCGCGTCGGACATCAGCGAGAACACGTTTGGGCGTATTGTAGCCCAACTCGCCGGTCCCGCGGCCCAGGTCTGCATGGAGGTCTGGGTCACCACCAGGCAGGAGGGCGCGACCGGGTTTATGGAAACCTTCGACGAGAACGGGACATCGTTGGAGAAAGTGACGTCAACCGCGAATGCGTATGGCCAGACGCTCTGCTCGACGAAGGGGGGAATCAGTTCCGTGCAGTTCGCAGGGTCGGGCGATGGCTTTGCAGAGTTCGACAATGTAAACGTCACGTTCGTCCCGCCACCGGCGACACCGTAGGGCGCAGCGAGCGAGGTACGGTAGTAGAGGGCGGCTCCAAAGCGGAGCCGCCCTGCGCGTTTACGCCTCCGTTCTCCGCGACTACCTTCCATCCCGTGCGTCCCCATACCCTTGGCATCATCGGGCTCGGCGCGATCGGTGGGTCGGTGGCGCTCGAGGCGAAGCGCGCCGGCATTCCCAAGGTCATCGGCTGGTCGCCGGAGCCGGGGGAGCGGGCAGCCGCGGCGCAGCAAGGGGCCCTCGACGACGCACCCCAACGATCCGTGGACGTCGCCCGCGCCGCCGATCTCCTGGTGCTCGCCGCGCCACCCGCCGCGAACCTCCGGTTGCTCGAAGCGCTGCACGATCAGATCGGTCCCGGAGCCTTCGTCACCGACGTCGGATCGGTCAAGCGACAGATCGTCTCTCGCGCCGAGGCGCTCGGCATGGGCGACCGCTTCGCGGGGGCACACCCGCTCGCTGGCACGCACGCGCACGGGTTCGCGGCGGCCCGGCTCGATTTGTTTCAGAACGCGGTCGTCTACGTTACGCCGACGCGCGGCGGAGACGGCGCGGCGCGGGAAGTCGCGCACTTTTGGGCCGAGACGTTGGGTGCGCATCCGGTCGTGATGGATGCGGCGGGCCACGATCGCCAGCTCGCGCTCACGAGTCACCTGCCGCAGGTGGTCGCCTCGCTGCTCGCGCACTTTCTCGCCCGCACGGCGCCTGCCGGCGCCACCTACGGCCCAGGCGCGCGTGATACCACGCGCCTCGCGGCCAGCGAGGCCGCCCTCTGGTCCGAGATCCTGCTCATGAATCGCGACGAAGTGCTGCCGGCGCTCCGCGCTCTGGAGGAGCCGCTCGGCGAAATCGAGCGCGCACTCGAAACCGGCGATGCCCGCAGCCTCACGGCCTGGCTGGGGCAAGGGGCGGAGTGGCGCCGCAGGATCGACGCGTGAAGGTGGGCGGTGTCGTCCGACCGCCGGGCGACAAGAGCATCTCCCATCGAGTCCTCATGCTCGCCGGGTTGGCGCGCGGCACCAGCGAGATCGAAGGCCTGCTCACCGGCGACGACGTCAAGAGCACCGCACGGGTCCTGCGGCAATTAGGGGCGGAGATCTCCACGTTTCGGGAGGGCTCCTCGGTCACGATCCACGCCTCCCGCTTCACGCGTCCCGCTTCCCGGCTGAATTGCGGCAACTCGGGCACCACTGCGCGACTGATGCTCGGCGTGCTCGCCGGACAGCCATTCGCGGCGACATTGAGCGGCGACGCCTCGTTGCGGCGACGTCCCATGCGCCGCGTGACCGAGCCCCTCCGCAGCATGGGCGCGAAGATTACCGAGAAGGGTGGGGACGCGCTTCCACTCACCATTCGCGGTGGCCGGCTGCGGGCGCTCACGTATACGACGCCCGTCGCGAGTGCGCAGATCAAGAGCGCGCTCCTCTTTGCGGGGCTCACCGGCGGCGTCGGCGTCACGATCCGCGAGCCATACCGTTCGCGCGATCACACCGAGCGGTTGCTCGTGCATCTCGGCCTGGGACTGCATCAGCGCGATGGCGCCGTCGTGTACGAACCAGCGCCCCGTTCCGTCGTTCCGTCGTTCCGTCTCGCAGTCCCGGGAGACGCGTCTTCGGCGGCGTTCCTAATCGCGGCAGCGCTCCTGGCTGAATCGGGGGCGCTGCTTGTCGAGAACGTGGGAGTGAACCCGACCCGCACGGGCTTTCTCGTGGCGCTCGAGCGGATGGGTGCATCGGTGGAGCGGGTGAACCTGCGGGACCAGGGCGGCGAGCCGGTGGCGGACCTCGTCGCGCGCCCGGCGTCGCTCCGCGGCACGGAAATCACGGCGGCCGAGGTACCCACGCTCGTGGACGAGGTGCCGGTTCTCGCCGCGCTGGCGAGCCACGCCGGCGGCGAGACGGTGTTCCGCGAGGTGGGCGAGCTGCGGGTAAAGGAAAGCAATCGGCTCGAGCTCATCGCGGCAAACCTCCGGGCGGTGGGCGCCGAGGCAGAGGCGCGGGGGAACGACTTGTTCGTCCGGGGCAGCCCACGACCGCCTCGCGGCCGGGTCGAAACGGCGCGTGACCATCGGCTCGCGATGGCATTTGCGGTGCTCGGCACAGTCGCGGGAGCCGACGTGCGACTGTCCGAGCGGGCATCGGTGGCGATCAGCTACCCGCAGTTCTTCGCCGATCTCCGGCGGATTCGAGCAACGTGAAGCTCCGCGTCATCGCGATCGACGGCCCGGCCGCTTCGGGCAAGAGCTCCACGGCGGCGCTCGTCGCTCGGCGCCTCGGCTGGGCGCACCTCGACTCCGGTGCGCTGTATCGAGCCGTGACGCTGGCGGTGCTGGACAATCTCCGGGAGGAGGGAGCGGGGAGTGGGGAGCAGTGGTCTCCACAACGAATCGTGGCGTTGGCGGAGGAGTTGCCCGTACGCCTCGTGCTGGTCGAAGACGTGTTTCGGCCGGAGGTCGCGGGGGTGGACGTGGAGGACGCGATCCGAACCGAGCGGGTCACGCGGCGTGTCTCGGAGGTCGCCGCGATCCGCGAAGTCCGTCACTGGGTGAACGTGCAGCAGCGCGAGGCGGTACTGGGGCACGTCGTGGGCGTGGTCGTGGATGGCCGGGATATCGGGACGGTCGTGTTCCCCGACGCTCCGGTGAAGGTATTCCTGACGGCCTCACCGGAGGAGCGCGCGCGACGCCGGCTGGCCCAACGCGGTGGACGGATCGATCCGGACGAATTGCGACGGGAGGCCCAGACCCTCGCCGCTCGGGATCTCGCGGACTCCACCAGGCCGGTGGCTCCGATGAAACCGGCCGCCGACGCGCGCCTCCTCGATACCACGCGGATGGGGTTGGAGGAGCAAGTGCAGCAGGTGCTGGCGCTGGCGCGCGAGCGGCTCCCCGGCTAGGTTTGGCGTCTTGTGTTCCAGGCTTTGAGGGACGGCTCGTCCCTTTGGCCACCGTCCAAACCCACAACCGAACCGGTGTACTGAATGCTGGTAGATACGGAAGATCTTCCGGAGTCGAAGTCCGAGACACCCGCGCCCCCCCCCCACTCCCAGCTTCGCGTTCGTTCGGATCTGCACGAAGAGTATTCCGCGGACGAAATCGCGAAGATGACGGAGTTGTACGAGGGTACGCTCTCCAACATCGAAGAAGGCGAGATCGTCAAGTCCAAGGTGCTGCGCGTGACCGACGCCGCGGTGATTCTCGACGTCGGCTTCAAGTCCGAGGGCGCGGTGCCGATCGACGAGTTCAAGGATCCGCACTCGCTCAAAGAGGGAGATGAGATCGAGGTCTTCCTCGAGCATCTCGAGGACCAGGAAGGCGCGGTGGTCCTCTCGAAGAAGAAGGCCGACTTCATGCGGGTGTGGGAGCGGATTCGCGAGGCCTACGAGAAGGACGAGCCGGTCTCGGGCACGCTCGTGAAGAAGATCAAGGGCGGCGTAGTGGTCGACCTGATGGGCGTGGACGCATTCCTCCCGGGCAGTCAGATCGCGCTGCGGCGGGTGCCCAACATCGACGAGCTCCTCGGCCAGAGCTTCGAGTTCAAGATCATCAAGCTGAACAAGCGGCGTCGCAACATCGTCGTGAGTCGCCGCGTCCTGCTCGAGGCGGAGCGCAAGACCAAACGCGATGTCTTGATGAAGGAGCTGCAGGTCGGCCAGGTCCGGAAAGGGATCGTCAAGAACATCACCGACTTCGGCGCGTTCATCGACCTCGGGGGCGTAGACGGACTGCTCCACATCACCGACATGAGTTACGGGCGAGTCTCGCACCCCTCCGAAATGGTCCACATCGGCCAGGAAGTCGAAGTGAAGGTCCTCGACATCGATTGGGAGCGGGAGCGCATCAGCCTCGGACTGAAACAGCTGCAGCCGTACCCCTGGAAGAACGTGGCGGCGAAGTATCCCGTCGGTACGCGCGTGCAAGGCAAGGTGGTGTCGATCACCAACTACGGCGCGTTCGTCGAGCTCGAGCCCGGCATCGAGGGTCTGGTGCACATCTCCGAGATGAGCTGGACCCGGAACGTCCGCCACCCATCGAAGATCGTGTCGATCGGCGAGACGATCGAAGCCGTGGTCCTGAAGGTCGACGAGACCGAAGAAAAGGTCTCGCTGGGGATGAAGCAGACCGAAGAAGATCCCTGGATGGCACTGCCGCAGAAGTACCCGGTCGGCATGCGCATCAAAGGGAAGGTGCGGAACCTCACATCCTTCGGCGCGTTCGTGGAGATCGAGCCGGGCATCGACGGCCTGATTCACATCTCCGACATGTCGTGGACCAAGCGGGTGCAGCATCCGTCCGAGGTCGTGAAGAAGGGTGACGAGGTCGAGGTCCTGATCCTCAATGTCGACGCCGAGAACAAGCGCATCTCGCTGGGCCTGAAGCAGGCGCAGGAGGATCCCTGGCTCCGGATCGGCGAGACCTATCCCGTGGGCACGGAGCTCCGCGGTCGCGTCCTGCGCCTGATGGACAAGGGCGTCGTGGTGGACCTGGGGCACGACATCGAAGGCTTCGTCCCTATGTCACAGCTCGGCATCCCCGATATCCAGAATCCCGCCGACGCGGTGAAGGAAGGGCAGGCGATCGAGATGAAGGTCCTCGAGGTCGACCCGATTCATCATCGGATCGTGCTCGCGGCCACCGGGTGGCCCAAAGAAGACAGTGCGCCGGAACCAAGCAAGCAGGATACGCAACAGCTAGACGCGTAGACGCACAGGAGAGAACAGGGCGGAGGGGGCGGGAATTCCTGCCCCCTCTCGCTGTTTTCCCCGGTGCGTCTGTGCGTCTGTGCGTCTAGATTTTCCCTCCATGACCATGCGCGAGAAGCTGGAGCTGCTTCAACAGAAGCGCACCGAGTCCGAGCTCGGCGGCGGCGCCGAGCGAATCGCGGCGCAGCACGAGAAGGGCAAGATGACCGCGCGCGAGCGGCTGGAGGTGCTGCTCGACCCCGGGACGTTCGTGGAGCTGGACCGGTTCGTCACGCACCGGTCCACGGACTTCGGGCTCGCCGACCAGAAATATCTCGGCGACGGCGTCGTCACCGGCTACGGCCGGATCGAAGGCCGGCTGGCGTACGTATTCGCGCAGGACTTCACGGTGTTCGGCGGCTCCCTGTCCGAGGCGCACGCCGAGAAGATCTGTAAGGTGATGGATCTGGCGCTCAAGACCGGCGCACCGATCATCGGCTTGAACGACTCGGGGGGCGCGCGCATCCAGGAAGGCGTCGTATCCCTCGGCGGCTATGCCGACATCTTCCTACGCAACACGCTCGCGTCGGGTGTGGTGCCCCAGATCAGCGCCGTGCTCGGCCCCTGCGCCGGCGGCGCCGTCTACAGCCCGGCGATTACTGATTTCGTCTTCATGGTGCGGGGCATCTCGTACATGTTCGTGACCGGGCCGAGCGTCGTGAAGACCGTGACCCACGAGGAGGTGGACTTCGAGGCGCTCGGCGGCGCCGACGTGCACGGTGGCACGTCCGGCGTGGCCCACTTCGTCCACGACTCGGAGCTCGAGTCCATCGCGGGCATCCGCGCGCTCCTCGGGTTCATCCCGTCCAACAACCTCGACGACCCGCCCCTCCGCTCGACGACCGATCCGTCCGATCGACGCGACGAGGAGCTGCTCGAGGTGGTGCCCGACAGCCCGACGAAGCCCTACGACATGCACGATGTGATCCGGCGCGTGGTGGACGACGGCGTATTCCTCGAGATCCATCGGGACTTCGCGGGGAATCTGCTCGTCGGGTTCGCCCGGTTGGGGGGGCGGCCGGTCGGTGTGATCGCCAATCAGCCCGCGGTGCTCGCGGGCGTCCTCGACATCAATGCCTCCCTCAAGGGCGCGCGGTTCATCCGGTTTTGCGATGCGTTCAACCTCCCGCTCGTGACGTTCGAGGACGTCCCGGGCTTCCTGCCCGGCGTGGCACAGGAGCACGGCGGGATCATCAAGCACGGCGCCAAGCTGCTGTTCGCCTACTGCGAGGCGACGGTGCCGAAGCTCACGGTGATCGTGCGCAAGGCGTACGGCGGGGCGTACGACGTGATGAACTCGAAACACGTCCGCGGGGACTACAACGTGGCCTGGCCGACGGCGGAGATCGCCGTCATGGGCCCGAAGGGCGCGGTCGAAATCCTCTACAAGGACGAAGCCACCGAGGAACGCGAGGCCGAGTATCGGGAGAAGTTCGCGCACCCGTACCTCGCGGCGGCGCGCGGCTACGTGGACGACATCATCGATCCGCGTGACACGAGACCGCGGCTCATCGAGGCCCTGGGGACGCTCGCCACCAAACGCGATCGGAATCCGCCGAAAAAGCATGGGAACATTCCTCTTTAGCGCACTCACCCTGGCCGTGCTGTTGCAGGCACCGGTGCCGAGCAGTGTAGGGCGAGGGGGCCCGCCGGACTCCGTTGCCGCCCTGCGCGACCGGGCCGCGCGGGACTCGACCGACGCCGAGCTGTGGCTGCTGATGGGTCGAGCGTACTTGGAGCTGGGCGCGGAGGCCCACGGCCCCGGGCACCGCGCACCCGAGGACAGCGCGTGGGCGAACGCCATCCTCGATACCGCCGAAGGCGCGCTCACGCGTGCCGCCGCGCTCGCCGGGCCCCTGGGCGCCAGCGCGATCGGCGACAGCGCTCGTGTCCTCCGCGTGGGGACGTGGGCCGCGCGGTCCTGGTCCGCGTGGGAGGTGGCTGGGATCCAAGCGGGGCAGGACGCCATCGGGCCGTTGCCGACCGATCTGCGGTTGCCGGCGGTGCTCGAGGAGCTCGGAGAGAATCTCCTGCGCGCCTGCCCGGCAGGCGGCGTCCTGTTAACGGCGGGAGGGGCTGATTCATACGCGGCCTGGTTCATGCGGTTCGCGCGCGATCTGCGCCCCGATCTGCTCGTCCTGCCGCTGGCGATGTGGCGCGAGGACGCGCTCCTGCGCGCCCGGCTCACGCGAGATCTGAAGCTGGCGCGGCGCGGAGACACGGATCCCTGGCTCCGCGAGCTCGTGCGGCGGCGGACGGTGTGCGTGAGCATGGGCTTCGAGCGGCCGCCCGATACCCGTCCGCGGATCGCCTGGCAAGCTCGGACGCTGCAGTGGGTCGCCGGCACCGGCACGTCGAGCCCGCGCGTGCCTCCGCGAGACTTCGTGTTCGCCGCCCTCCGTTTGGCGCTCGACGACAACGATCCGTGGGCCGCGCCGGCGCTCGCCGCCTACACCCGGGCGGCCCGGGCCACGCCCGGGTTGTGCGAGGCAATGGCGACCTTCAAGGTCGCGAGCGACGTGCCGACTTGCCGGCGGTGAGATGACCGCGATCACTCGCGTCCTCGTGGCGAACCGCGGGGAGATCGCCCTGCGGATCATCCGGGCTTGTCACGAGGAAGGCCTCGAGGCGGTGGCCGTCTACTCCGAGGCCGATCGCCTGTCACCGCACGTACGCGCGGCGAACATCGCCGTTCCGATTGGGCCGCCGCCCGCGACGCAGTCGTACCTCGATATCACGAAGCTGGTGGATGCGGCGAAGCGCACCGCTTGCCAGGCCGTTCACCCCGGGTACGGCTTCTTGTCCGAGCGCGCCCCGTTCGCGGAGGCGGTCGCCGAGGCCGGGCTGGTCTTTGTCGGGCCATCCGCCTCGGCGATTCGCGCCATGGGCGACAAGACCGAAGCGCGGCGGCGCATGCAGGCAGCTGGAGTGCCCATCGTCCCGGGGACCACGCGGACGCTCGCCGACCATGCTCAAGCTCGCCCGGAAGCAGCCCGCCTCGGGTATCCCGTGCTCCTCAAGGCAGCGGCGGGCGGTGGCGGGAAGGGGATGCGGGTAGTGCGCGCCGAGCCCGAGCTCGAGTCGGCGTTCGAGGCGGCGTCGAGTGAGGCGCAGAAGGCATTTGGGACTGGGGAGGTGTACCTGGAAAAACTGCTCGAGCGTCCGCGGCACATCGAGATCCAGATCCTCGCGGATCAGTTCGGGCGTGTCGTCGCGTTGGGCGAGCGCGAGTGCAGTATCCAGCGTCGCCACCAGAAGCTCATCGAGGAGGCGCCCTCGCTCGCCGTCACACCTGCGCTGCGGCGCCGGATGAGCGACGCCGCGACGGCCGCCGCCGGTGCCGTGGGCTATCTGGGCGCGGGGACGATCGAATTCCTCCTCGCGCCCACCGGCGAGTTCTACTTCCTCGAGATGAACACCCGGCTGCAGGTCGAGCATCCGGTCACCGAGCTCGTGTACGGCGTCGACATCGTGCGCGAGCAGCTGCGCGTGGCGATGGGCCAGCCCCTGCGAGTACACGCGGGCACCCTCCAGCCGCGCGGGCATGCGATCGAGTGTCGAATCACGTCCGAGGATCCGTTCAACGGTTTTCTGCCCGCCACGGGCGTCCTGCGCTACCTCCGGGTCCCCGGCGGGCCGGGCGTCCGGTGGGACGGGGGTATCGAGGCGGGAAACGAGGTCACGCTCCACTACGATCCACTGATCGCGAAACTCATCGTTTCGGGGGAGACCCGGCAGGTGGCTCTCGAGCGGATGCGGCGCGCCCTGCGCGAGCTCGTGATCGTCGGTATCCCGTCGTCGCAGGCCTTTCACCTCCGCGTGATGGACGATCCTGAGTTCCAGCGCGGGGACGTGGACATCACCTATCTCGAGCGGGCCGGGGATCGGCTGCTCGCCGGTGGCGTCCGCCCCGACCTCGCCCGGCCCCTGGCGGTCGTCGCGGCGCTGCTCGCCGAGGAACGCAGGGGCACCGCCGGTGTTCCCGGAAGTGGCGTGGCCCTGTCCCCGCGTCCCTCGCAGTGGCTCGTGGCCGCGCGCCGGGAGGCGCTCGGAGAATGAACGACGTCGTGGCGATCACCCAGATCGCCGCGGGGGGGGACGGTGTAGGCCGCCTGGCCGACGGGCGTGCGGTGTTCGTGGCCCGAACCGCGCCCGGCGAGCGCGTGCGACTGCGCGAGGGCGTCAAGCTCCACAAACGATTCGCTCGCGGCCAGCTGGCCGAGGTGATGTCCCCCGCCGCCACGCGCGTCACGCCGCCCTGTCCCCACTACGTGCAGGATCACTGCGGCGGCTGCCAGCTTCAGCACCTGTCGTACGAGAGTCAGCTGACGGCAAAGCGCGCGATCGTTGGCGACGCGCTCCGTCGCGTGGGAAAACTCGACATCGAAGACCCTGAGATTGTCGAGGCGGTGGAGGAGTGGCGGTACGGGGGGAAGATCAGCCTGGCCGTGAAATCGGTCGCACGGTCGGACCGTCGGACGGTCGGACTGCATCCCTTCGATCGACCCGGATCCGTGTTCCCCCTGCTCGATTGTCACATCACCGACTTCCGCCTGATGGCGCTGTGGCGGGAGCTCCGGTCACGGCTGGAGCTCCTGCCGCCGCGACTCACGCGTCTTACGTTACGGCTCGATCGGGACGGCAGGCGTCACATCGTCGCCGAGTCCGCTGGGGAGGCCTGGGCGACCGCGGCCGAACTCCGCGCGGCGCTCGGGGGCGGGGCGGCGGGGGGGGCGGGGGGCGTGGGGGGGGGCC
>DATLVU010000093.1:0-4375 GCA_035577025.1 Gemmatimonadales bacterium | reverse complement strand
CCGACTCGTCGCGGAAGCGCACGAGCGGGAGCGGTGGAGCGCGGCGCAATGGGACGCGTGGCAGCAGGAGCGGCTCGGCTACATCCTGCACCGGGCGGCTACGCGCGTCCCGTTCTACCGCGCGCAATGGGCGGAACGACGCCGCCGCGGCGACCGCGCGTCGTGGGAGCTGCTCGAGAATTGGCCGATCCTGGACAACGATCGGGTGCGGGAGAATCCGAAGGCGTTCATCGCGGACGACCAGAACCCCCGTTGGATGTTCAACGAGCACACCAGCGGCACGAGTGGCAGGCCGCTGGTGCTGTGGCGCACCCACCGGACCATGCGTGCGCTGCACGCGCTGGCGGTGGCGCGGACGCGCCTCTGGCACGGCGTGTCCCGCACCGACCGCTGGGCCATGCTCGGTGGCCAGCTCGTGGCTCCCGTGGCGGCGCGGCGGCCGCCGTTTTGGGTGTGGAACGCCGCCCTCCGGCAGCTCTACATGTCGACCTATCATCTCGCGCCGGACTTGATCGGCGCGTACCTGGACGCCCTCCAGCGGCACCGGGTCGTTTATCTCGCCGGCTACACGTCGGCGCTGTACGCTCTCGCGCAGGAGGTGCTGCGCCTCGGCCGTACCGACGTGACCATGCGCGTCGCGCTCACCAGCGCCGAGCCGTTGCCCGAATGGCAGCGCCAGACGATCGCCGCGGCGTTCTCCTGCCCGGTCCGCGAGACCTACGGGATGAGTGAGACGGTGGCCTGGGCCAGCGAGTGCGAGGCAGGAACGCTCCACGTGTGGCCTGAGGTGGGGCTGATCGAGGTCCTGGCCGACGGGGTGCTTGTGGCGCCCGGGGAGGAGAGGGGCGAGTTCATCTGCACCGGGCTCCTGAACGCCGACTTCCCGCTCATCCGCTGCCGCCTCGGCGACTCGGGCCGGCTGGCACCGCCGGACGTGCCCTGTATGTGCGGGCGCTCGCTCCCGGCGCTCGCCGCCGTCGACGGCCGCACCAACGATCTGTTGCTCACGCGTGACGGACGCCGGGTGGCTTGGCTCAACCCGGTCTGGTACGGCCTGCCTGTACGCCAGGGCCAGATCGTGCAGGAGACGCTCGATCGCATACGGGTGCGCTACGTGCCGGCCGATCGATTCAGCCCCGAGTCCCGGCACCTCATCGTGCAGCGCCTCCATGAGCGGCTCGGCCCGGTCCACGTGCTGCTCGAGGAGGTGCCGGAGATCCCGCGCGGTGCGAACGGGAAGTTCCGCGCGGTGTTGTGCGCGCTGCCGGGGGGCGGCGCCGAACGCATGGTCATGGCCGGCGAACGGAACCCGCGATGAGCGATCCCATTCGTGTCCTGATGGTCACGACGCTGTGGCCGACGCCGGGGGCGGGACCCCGCACGACCTACTTCGTCAAGCGACAGGCCGAGTTCCTCCAGGCGGCGGGCGTGCTGGTCGACGTGTTCCACTTCCGGGGTCGCCGCAATCCCTGGAACTACCTCTCGGCGTGGTGGCGGCTCCGCCGCCGTCTGGCGCGCGGGTGCTATGACCTGGTGCACGCGCAATTCGGCCCGAGCGGTATCATCACGTTTCCCAAGCGCCTGCCGCTCGTCCTCACCCTGCGCGGGTCCGATCTCCTGGGCGAGATCGGTGATGGTGGCCGCTACACGCGTGTCGGGAGACTGCTGCAGCGTGTCTCGCGAGCGGTCGCGGGCCAGGCTGACGCCGTGATCGTCGTCTCGGAACACATGAAGGCGGAGCTGCCGGCCGGAGTGGCGGCCCACGTCATTCCGTCCGGGATCGACTTCACTCAGTTCCGCCCGATCCCGCGCGACGAGGCGCGGCGCCGGCTAGACCTCCCGCTCGACCGCCACCTCGTGCTGTTCGCCGGCAGTCCGGAGTGGCCACGCAAGCGATACGCTCTTGCCCGACAGGCCGTCGATCTCCTCGGCCACACCCTGCCGGCCGACCTGATCGTGGCCTGGGGCGTGCCGCACGACGATATGCCGTACTTCATGAGCGCGTGCGACGCGCTGGTGTTCACGTCGATGCAGGAAGGGTCGCCCAACGTGGTGAAGGAGGCGCTCGCCTGCAACCTGCCGGTCGTTTCCGTGGCGGTGGGCGACGTGGCGGATCGGCTCCATGCCGTGGCGGGGTGCGAGCTGTGCGCGGACGAGCGCCCGGAGACGATCGCCGCGGCGCTCGAGCGCGTCCTACGCCGGGGCGGCCGGGCCGAAGGCGGGCGCGCGGCCGTGCAGGAGCTCGACGAGCGCGTCCTCACGCAGCGCGTCATCGATATCTACCGGTCCATCATACGAAGCCCCCGATCCTCCAGCCCTGTGGTCGAGGCTCCCCATGCCCTCCCCTGAGCGACCGCTCGTCACCTCGGTGATCCCGTGCCGGAACGAGGTGCGCTACATCGGCCAGTGCCTCGAGTCCCTCATCCGGTGCGACTATCCCAAGGACCGTCTCGAGGTCCTTGTGTGCGACGGGATGAGCGACGACGGGACGCGCGAGATCGTGGCGGGCTACGCGGCTCGGCATTCGTTCATTCGGTTGGTCGACAATCCGGAGCGCATCACGCCGTGCGCCATGAACGCGGGGATCCGGGAATCGCGCGGTGACGTGATCATGCCGATGGGGGCGCACGCGGTGTACTCGCCGACCTACATCTCGCAGCTCGTCGCGGCGCTCGATGAGACGGGCGCCGACAACGTCGGCGGCGTGCTGGTCACCCTCCCGGCGAACGGCCGGCCGGTGGCGCGCGCGCTGGCGATCGGCCTGTCCCACCCGTTCGGTGTGGGCAATTCGTACTTCCGGATCGGCGCGGCCGAGCGCCGCCTGGTCGACACGGTGCCGTTCGGATGCTACCGCCGGGCCGTCTTCGATCGGATCGGTGTGTTCGATCCGGAGCTCATCCGCAATCAGGACGACGAGCTGAATGCGCGTCTGTTGAAACGCGGTGGCCGGATCATGCTCATCCCCGAGGTGGTCTCGTACTATTACGCGCGTGCGTCCCTCGGCCAGGTCGCCCGGATGTTCTATCAGTACGGCTACTTCAAGCCGCTCGCCGCGTGGAAGGTGGGGCAGATCATGACGGTGCGTCAGCTGGTGCCGGCCCTCTTCGTGGCCGCGCTCGCCGTCACCGCACTGCTCGCACCCTGGCTCGAGCCGGCGCGGCTCGCGCTGGCAGCCATCGCCGGAGCCTACGGCGCCGTCGCGCTCGCGAGCGCGATCCTGGCGGTCCGCAAGCACGGCCTGCGCAGCGCCCTCGCCCTGCTCGCGGTGTTCCCCGCGCTGCACCTTTCCTACGGCCTGGGCTCCATCGTCGCCGTCGTGGAGCGCCTGGTCGGCCGGCGGCGTCCCGCCCACCAGGTCGCGTCCGTCCCCCTGTCTCGGTGACGCTCCGCTCCGTAGTCGCCGCGAGCTTCGGGTATCACGAGGTGACGGACGACCCGGCGGCCGCCGGGTTCCAACGCCCCGGCGCGCTCCCGTACAAACACCCGCGCGACGCGTTCACGCGCGACCTCGCGGCCATCGCCGCCGGCCCGTGTCCTCCCGAACGGGTCACCGACACCGATCTGTCGAGCCCCGGCCGGCACGTGTTCCTCACCTTCGATGACGGTGGCAAGAGCGCCGCGTGGATCGCCGACGCGCTCGCCGGTCATGGGTGGAGGGGACATTTCTTCATTGTCACAGGCCTGATCGGCACGCGGACGTTTCTCACCGCCCAGGAAGTCCGCTACCTGCGCGAGACCGGTCATGTCGTGGGAAGTCACTCGAACACGCACCCGGACATCTTTCGGGAGCAGCCGTTCGATCGAATGGTCGAGGAGTGGCGCATCAGTCGGGACCGGCTGGCGCAGCTGCTCGGCGAGCCTTGCGCGACGGCTTCGGTGCCGGGCGGAGATATCTCCCGGCAGGTGCTCCAGTCCGCCGCCGCCGCCGGGCTGAGCTACCTGTTCACGTCGGAGCCCGTGCTCACGCCGGAGCGCGTGGGCGCATGCTGGGTTCTGGGGCGCTACATGCCCAAGGCCTGGACGCCCTCGGCGCGGATCGGCGATCTGGCGGCGTTTCGCGGCTGGGGCAGCGCGCTACTGCTGCGCCGGCTTAAGGGCGCGGCCCGACGCGCCTTCCCAGCCCTGTACCGCCAATACGTACGCCGCACCACCCGGGAGGGCAGCCTCCCTTGACCCGCGTCGCCTTTCTCTGGGGCCTGTGGCTCTGCGCGTGCGCGCAAAGCACGTCCCCCAAGCAGACACCGCCGCCCCGAACCTATTACGTGGACGGGACCGTCGGCGACGACGCGGCGTCGGGGGACGGCGCGCACCCCCTTCAAACCATCCAGCACGCCGCGAACCTCGTGAACCCGGGGGATTCGGTGGTGGTGCGGAA
>DATLVU010000092.1:0-15475 GCA_035577025.1 Gemmatimonadales bacterium | reverse complement strand
GGATTTCGAGTGGGGAGGCCGGAGACATCGTTATTCTCGTACCACACCAGCTCTCGCTCCGCGTCATCAGGGCGGCCCGCCCCGACGTACCACTCCGCGCGCATGGTGTGAAGTACGGCGCGTAGAAAGGGGCTCGCCCGTGAGAGCGCCGGCGCTTCGAGCTGCCGGAGCGTATCGGAGAGAGCGAGCGCGGCCTCGTATCGTCCGCGATGCGCCAACGAGTCCGACGCCATGAGCCGAGCGAGAGCGCGCGGGGCTGGTTCCTGCGCGAGGAGTCCCTTATATCGGGTGGTGTCTGCGCCGCCGAAACGTCGTGCGCCAAGCACGAGCAGCCACGCAGCCCGCCGTCGCGCCGCCGGCGTCGCAACGGCGGACTCGGCCTCGCGCATCAGGAGTTGGACGGCTCGTCCCCATCCACTTCCCCCATCGCTAGGATCGAAGCCGAGCAGCGTCTGCGTCCCCTCCAACTCCGGTAACGTCAACCGCAGCTCGGGCTCGTTGAAACGGTCGCGCAGCGTGCCAAGTTGCGAGCGGGCGGCGGCGAGTCGCCCCAGCGCTACCCTCCCGAAGGCCCCCGCGATGAGCCCCGAACGCTCCAGGACCCGGTCAGGTGATTCTGCAAACAGATCTCCCATGGCCACGGCGCCGTTTGGTGCATCGAACGAAGGAAGGTAGCGAGGCCCTGCCGCGAGCTCGGGGAACTGCTGGATGCCCGGAGAGCCCAGCAATGCAACCATCACCCGACGCGCCGCCGCGGAGTCCAGGAATCGGGAAGCGAATCCGACTTGGAGGAGTGCCCGGATCGCCATTGTAAAAGGATCACTGGGGTCGCCGAGAGCCTCGAGCTGCGACCAGGCGGCCGCCGCGCCGGCCGAGTCCCCTTCTGCCGTCAGGGCCCACGTCAAGTGCTCGAGCGCAGGACCGAACGCTGGCCGTAAGCGCACCGTCATCTGAAAGTCTTCGACTGCCTCGGCACGCGGGTGACCCAGCAGCGGTCCGCGATGGTACGACTCGTCGGCCAACTGGAACCATGCCGGGAAGAATTCACGCCACTGATCGGCGACGCTGCGCAGCGCCTCAAGTCGCGCTCGCAAAGGAAGATTGACGGCAAGCATCAGCCGCTGGTACCGCTGCGGGAAGGACGCGAGGTGAGACAAGTAATGCTCCGCTAAATCAGGATCCGGGTCCCGACCGAGCCACTGTTGCACCTCACGATGCCGCCAGTAACACAACCAACACGTGCTGTCGATCGCTTCCGCCCTCGCATACGCCGAGTTTGCCTCCCCCCACCGTGCCTGGGCGAACAAACGCTCGGCAAAGAGCCACGCGGCAAGGCCAGCACCGGTCTGGGGCAATGCCTGTTGCGGGAGCACCGGATCGAGTGGATTGTCGCGCCTCCAGATCTCCAACATGATGCGGTACGCTAAGTCGGCGGCCAGCTGGTCTGGTCGGCTCGTATCAGCATGTGCCGTGATGCGCGGATCGGCGTCCTCGGCTTTCCTCCCAACGTTCACGTCGGCGTCGAGCGAATCACGATGTGCGCATATTGAGCCGTCCACGATCACTGCAGACCGATTCACGAACAACGGCGTTCGATCGGGACCCTGCACCGAGAAGTCGATGTACCCCTCGAGATTCTTCGTCAGCGCCCGTGCGACGCGATCCCCGGTGCGTCCAGTGGTTGTGCACACGTCCTCGAAGCGACGCACAACGACCTGCACCCCGCTTGGGCGCGTGGGCGGGCGCGTGAGGGTGTAGATAACCACCGCTGCCCCGACGACCAGACCTGCCGCCGTGAGCCCTACGGCTCGCAACCGGTACCGCCAGTGCAGCATCTCCCAGAACCGATGCCGGAACGTCGCCGCATCACGCCAGCGGGCGGACGCCACCAACGCGAGCGCGCGTCGCACGACCCATCCTTCGAGCAGCGGTACTCGCCGCCAGGCCCGCCATCCAGACGGCTCGACGTCGAACCAATGACGGGCGGTATAGGCCTCGTAGATCACCAGGCCCGCGGCGTATAGGTCACTCAATGGGGTCGCGTCCGCTCCCGTAAACTGCTCCGGCGCCATGTAGATCCGGGTGCCGGGCCGTTCGCCAGGGTTGGTGAGCGGCTCCTTCAGCGTTCCCGAGTCACCGGTCGGGGGCAAGCGCTTCGCGATTCCGAAATCCACGAGCACAGCGCTTTTCCCGTCCCAAAACACATTCGATGGCTTGACGTCCCGGTGAACGACACCAAGCGCGTGCGCCGCCTCGAGGGCATCCAGTAGATCGCGCCCGAGCTTGCGCACCTCCGGCCGGGGGATCGGCCCCCGTTGCAGGCGATCGGCGACGGTCTCCCCGGCCAAGAACTGCATCGCGTAGTACGGGAGACCCTCCGCCTCGTCGGCTTCATAGACCGGCACGATGTGAGGGTGTGAGAACCCGGCGAGGATCCGGCCTTCATCCAAGAACCGCTCCACGGCCACCGCCGTGTGCAGTTCGGGACGGATGACTTTGATGGCCACGAGACGCCCGAGCTTGATCTGGCGGGCCAGCACAACGATGCCCATGCCCCCAAAGGCCAGCTCGCGGAGCACTTCGTAGCCCTTCGTCGCCAGAGCGGCACGCACCCGCTCGAAGAAGGCGGACATGAATGACCTCGGTGAACATCCCGGCGCCCTCCCCGAAAGTCAAACGGCCCCGGATCGTCCGGGGCCGTTTCCCTTCGCAACGCTCAGCGCGGAGCTACTGAACCTTGATCGTGATCTTCATACCGAAGGCTACGTGCGGCATGCAGTAGCCCTTGTACGTCCCCGCGGGCGCGCCCGCGAACGACACGTCGTACTTCTCGTTGGGCTGCATGAGGAAGGGACCCGTGAGGTCGCTCATCGCGTTCGCCATCCCCTTCTTCAACGCGTCCGCCCCGCCCTTCGGGATGGAGTCGCTGAAGAACGCGATGTTGTGGGGTCCGCCGGACACGTTCATGAACCGAACGGTCGTGCCGGCCTTGATGGTGAGCGTCGCGGGCTCGAACGCCGCCTTCGAAGTGCCGTCGCCCGTCATCTTCACTTCGACGACGGCCCCGGCGGGCTCCGCCGCGGGCGTGGCGCTCGCTGCTCCATTCGGTGACGTGGTCGCGGACATCGCGGGGGTCGCTGGGGTCGCGGCCTCCGCTTGCGCCGTCGCAGCCTTCTTGTCGCCGCCGCAGGCGATCGCGCCGAACGCGACGAGCGTGGTAAGCAGGGTCAACCGCATTGCCGACTCCTTCTTGGGACGAGGACGGGTATGGGCTTGTGAATCCGTTCACAATATATTCGCGTGCCCCCAAAACGGGAGCCCTGAGCGTTCACGTAGGCCGTTGCGTTCTCGCACCATCACGACGACACTCCAAGCCCCATGTCAGACGCCTCCGTACCGCACATGCCCGCGCCCGAGCTCGCCCGCCGCCTCGACGACGGCGAGCGACTCCAGCTGCTCGACGTGCGAGCGGCGGAGCGCGTCGCGCAGGCGCGGGTCACCCTGGGCGCGACGCTCGACTTCCGCGCCGTCCCCGCGTCGGAGATGTACCGGCTCGGCACGCTCGAACCCCTGCGACTCAACCCGGCGGCTCCGGTCGCCGTGATCTGCGGGCACGGCAACTCGAGCAAGCGGGCGACTCAATTCTTGCGTGAACGCGGGTTCGAGGCGTACTCGGTCGCGGGCGGCATGGCGGCCTGGGAGACCGTTTACTTGCCGCGTCGCTTGTCCCCGACGCCGGCGCTCGAGCGCGTGATCCAGGTCGACCGCGTCGGCAAGGGGGCGCTTTCCTACATTCTCGTGAGCGATGGAGACGCCGTCGTCGTGGACCCTGGCCGTCACCTCGACGCATATGACGCGTTGCTCGCCGAATCGGGCGCGTCGGTCGCCGCAGTCATCGACACGCACATGCACGCCGACTATCTGAGCGGCGCCCGAGCCGCCGCCGCGCGGTGGCACGTGCCCTATTTCCTTCACCCGGACGACGCGCGATCGCCGTACGATGGAGCCGAAGGGCGCATGGCCTTCCAGCCGCTCACCGACGGCGACACCATCGCCTTCGGACGGGCGACGCTCCGCGCCGTGCACGTCCCGGGGCACACGCTCGGCAGCCTCACCCTCGTCGTCGACGAAGCGCTCGCGCTCACCGGAGACTTCGTGTTCGTGCAATCGGTGGGACGGCCCGACCTGGGCGGTCAGCGCGACGCGTGGGCGGCGCGCCTGTGGGAGAGCCTCGAGCGGGTGCGGTCCGAGTGGCCCGGCGACCTCGTCGTGCTCCCCGCGCATTACGTGGGCGAGCGGGAGCGGCGGGCCGACCGGTGCATCGGCGCGCGTTTCGACGTCATCACGGCGACCAACGAGGCGGTCGCGATCCAGGACCCGCAGGCGTTCCGTCGATGGGTGATCGAGCACACCGCCACACCGCCCGAGAGCTATCGCACGATCAAGCTGGCCAATCTCGGTCTGGAGAGCGTGTCGGATGCGGACGCGGAGATTCTGGAGTTCGGGCCGAACCAATGTGCGGTGGGTTAGACGGCCGGAGCTTGTATAGCGACGTACACCCAGTCCGTCCCTCCCAGCGTCTGCATGCCGTAGGGCACCCCAGCCGGGATGTGCACCAGGTCATTCGCCGAGACTTCGATGCGATCGCCGTCGAGCGCCATGACACCCCGCCCGGCGAGCGTGAAGATGAGAATCCCCGCTTCGTCCTCGACCGAGATCGGCGCCACCGCACCAGGGCCCATCACCATGTGCTCGACGCTCAGGCCGTGCAGCATGCCTGGGAGGTTGAGGACCGTGTGGCGGCTGAGCTCGTCGGCGGTGCTCGGGAGCTTCGTGAGACGGCGGTAGGTGTAGCGCGGCACGACTCCCCGTCCGTTGAGGCGCGGTAACGTTCCACCGCGGGCACTGCGGCGCACCCAAGATGGGGACACGCCCGCATTCGCCGCAACCCCTTTGCAGGCCATGACGTAGCGTCCCTATGTGCAATCCCCCTCCAGCCGAGCGTCTCTCATGACGTCTCTCACGGAGTCGTTCGCATGGCGTCGTCCCGTATCACCCTCGGAGTCCTCGCCCTTCTCCTCGTGCCGCTCGTTGGCGCGGCCGGCCAAGGATGGATCGAGCCCGTGCGGCCCTTGCCGATCCCGCGCGGCGCGGTCACCAAGATTCGCAGCGCGGTGCAGGTCACCGTCACGGGCCGCGTGGCGCGGGTCAGTGTCGAGGAATGGTTCCGCAACGACGGCGCTCTGCTCGACGAGGCGAGCTATCTGTACCCGCTTCCGGGCGAAGCGACCTTCAGCGATTTCTCTCTATGGCAGGGCGACCGCGAGCTGAAGGGTGAGCCGATGGACGCCGGGCAAGCGCGCGCGATCTACGAGGAGATCGTGCGTCGCAAGCGGGATCCCGCGCTGATCGAGCTCGCGGGACACGGGCTCGTGCGCGCGCGGGTCTTCCCCATCGCGGCGGGCGAAACCCGCAAGATCACGCTGCGCTACACGCAATTGCTGGACCGGGTGGGCGATGCCTGGCGGTTCCGTTACGTCACCGGCACGGGGCCCGGCGCGACGGCGGCGCGAGGCTTTCGGATCGCCGTGGACAGCGCGAGCCGGTTCGGCGATCCGTACTCGCCGACCCATCGCCTGACGTCGAGACGCGACGCAGACCGCCTCGAGGTCACGCTCGCCGACTCCGCAGCTCGGGGGGATTTCGAGCTCTTTCTGCCCCTCGCGCGCGGACTCGTGGGCCTGTCGCTCATCACCAGTCAACCCGTCGGCGAAGACGGGTTCTTCATGCTGTTGCTCGCGCCGGGTGGGAGTGGGGGCACAGGCGCCACGCCTTCGGTGTCCCGCGATCTCGTCGCCGTGCTCGACGTCTCGGGCTCTATGTCGGGCGAGAAGCTCGACCAGGCGCGCGCCGCCCTGGTGCAGCTGCTCGGCGGTCTGCGATCGGGCGATCGCTTCCGGGTGATCAGTTTTGGAAGCGGCGTGCGCCGCTTCGCGACGGGCTGGACCCCGGCGGTCCCGGACAGCGTCCGGGCCGCGCAGGACTGGGTACGGCGCCTCGATACTGACGGCGGGACCAACATCGCGGGCGCGCTCACCGAAGCGTTCACCGAGCCGCCGCGCGATGGCGCGCTCGGGGTAGTAGTCTTTTTGACGGACGGTATGCCTACGGTGGGAGAAACGGACCCGGAGCACATCGCCGAACAGGCGGAGCGCGGTCGGGGACCGTTTCGCGTCTTCGCCTTTGGGATTGGATATGACGTGAACACGTATCTTCTCGATCGGCTGACGGAACGGGCACGCGGCGTGACCGAATACATCCAACCGGGCGGGGACATCGAGCAGGCGGTCGGCGCACTGGCGGCGAAGATCGCGTCACCAGTCCTGACCGATCTCGCGATTCGGGGAGACGGCGTCGAGCTCTACGACCTGCAACCGCAAGGCTTGCCGGACCTGTTCGCGGGCGACGAGCTGGTGGTCTTCGGACGTGAGCGGGGAGCGGGGAGCGGGGAGCGGTCCGTTACGGTGACGGGAAGGAGAAACGGACACGAGGAGCGGTTCACGACCACGGCACGTTTCGGCGACGAGCTGCCGGGCGCTGATTACGTCCAACAGTTGTGGGCAGCCCGGAAGGCGGGCGCCCTCTCGCGCGAGATCCGCTTGCATGGCGCGAACCCGGAGATCGTGAGCGAGTTGAAGCGGCTCGCCCTGCGCTATGGAATCCTCACGGAGTACACGTCGTATCTGGTGCAGGAGCCGGGCGTGGTGGCGCAGCGCCCGGACTTCTTGACTGCCCGGCCAGCGCCCGCGGCTCAGGTCGGTAGCGAGGCCGTGGGTCGTGCGAAGGCCGAGAAACTGATGGCGGGCTCCGTCAGTCTAGACGCAGTTGTCGTATCCGGCTCGGCGGATTCGATCGCCGTGCGGGAGCGTGGGAGCGCAACTCGCACGCAGCGAGTCGGCGGGCGCATGTTCACGTGGCGCGACAGCACATGGACCGATCTCGCGCATGGTGATTCGCTGCGGGTGGTCACCGTGGAGCCCTTCAGTGACGCGTACTTCGCTCTGCTCCGAGCCCTGCCCGAATTGCGTGGCCCAGCTGCGCTCGGCTCCTCGGTGCTCGTGGCCGGCCGCCGCGTGAGTCTCAAGATCGCGGCGCGTGGAAAGACGACTTGGACCGACGGGGAGCTCGCTACTGTGGTGCGCGACTTTCGATCGTGAGCGATGTGAGCGCAGACCGCCTGGCTGAGATTTACCGGACGACCTACCGCGCGCTCGTGCGATTCCTGTACCGCAAGGTATGGGACGCCGAGCGCGCGGAGGACCTCGCCCAGGAAGCGTTCGCGCGGGCGGTGGTCCATAAACCCGAGAATGCCCGGGGGTGGCTCTTCATCGTGGCGGCGAACATGGCGCGAGACGAAGCGCGACGCGCGGCACGGGAGCGGCGGCACCTCACGCTTCTGACGGCCGAGTCGCAGGACGGCACCCCGACGTCGGACGAGGTATTCCAGGAAGAGCAGGAGCGCGTGCAGGTGCGGGCCGCGCTCGAGCAGCTGACGCCGCGCGATCGGGAGGTGTTGTTGCTGTGGGACTCGGGACTATCGTATTCGGAGATCGCCGCGCATACCGGGCTCGCGCCCGGCGCCGTGGGGACGACCCTCGCGCGGGCGCGCCGGCGCTTGGTCGAAGCGCACGAGGCCGGAGAAAAGGGTGAACATGTCGCACGTGGATGACGGAACGCTGCACGCGTACTTGGATGGCGAGTTGTCGCCGCCTGAGGCTCAGGCGGTCGAGGCCCATGTGGCTCAGTGCCCGGCGTGTCGGACGCGCCTCGAGGAGGAGCGCGCGCTGATCGCCCGCGCGGGTGAGCTGCTCGCGCAGGCCGCGCCGCCGGATCGCGAGCTCCCGCCCTTTCGTCCGGGCGACGTGAAGCCGCCAGCGCGGTTGTGGTGGCAGGTGCGCACGCCGCTCGCGTGGGCGGCGACCATTGCGCTGGCGCTCGGCATCGGGACCTACGTTGGCGAGCGCGGAGTCCCGCCGCTCGAGCCGACAGCGCCTGAGCGTCCAACCATCATTGCCGATCAGCTCGCGCGGCCTGCCCCGGCACCAGGCCCCGCAACCGCCTCCGCGCCGGACAGCGCGTTCGCTGGGCAGCGGCAGAGAGTAGCGGAGCGGCGCCTGCGAGTCTCGAAGCAGGCAGCCTCACCCGCGGTGGGCGGCGCCATTGAGGAGAAGTCAGCGGCCGATTCGATCGCCCGCCGTGAAGCCGCCCCTCTCACAGCGGACGGGTACTTGGCTTCGAAGGCCGCCGCGCCAGCGCCGGCATACCGGGAGATGGCACAGCTCAATGGGTATCGCGGCACCGTGAAAGGCCCGCCGATCGGTGTCGACAGTGCGCGCTTGTTGCTGGGCGCCGATCCGTTGGTGGTCCCGGATCTGCCCGTCCGTGGGATGTACCGTGGGCGGCAGCTCGGCTACTCGGCGATGGTGATCGTGGAACAGGCCCTCGATTCGACCACGGTGATCGAGGTGCTCAACGGACGGCCATTGCCGGTCCAACTTGCCGAAGTCGTCGTGACGGGAGCGGGCGAGGCCCGGCGCGACACGCAGAGTCCCGGCGCTCGAGCGCTGCTCAACACGCGCGCAGTCGATTCTCTCGCAGCCGCCCTGCGGCCGGCGCCCGCGCCGGCGGCCGACGAGGACAAGGCCAAGCGCACCGCGTCGGGGCTCTTCGTGGAAGTGCGTGGGCCCCTGTCCCCCGACTCTCTCGCAGCCCTGAAGCGTCTGCTGCGCCCGCTGCGGCCTTAAGAGACAAGCTCCCGAAGCGCACCGCGCTCCGGGAGCTCCGTCGCGACCTTCGACGGCCTGTCTTTAGTTTACTGTGATCGTCCCCGCCATTCCGCCGGGCGGATTGCCGTCAAAGCCGTGGTTCTGGCAATAGTAGTGAAACGTTCCAGGCGTATTGAATGTGTGCGTGAACGTGCCGCCCCCGCCCAGTTGGCCGCTATTGAATGCCTCGGCGGACGACGACGAGCTCGTCGCGGTGTGCGCGATGGCATCCCCGTTCATCCATGTGACGGTCGTCCCGTGGGTGATCGTCAGGCTCGCGGGGCTGAAGCTGAGGTTGCTGACCATACAGACCTGCGTGGCGGTGGGTGTGCAGCCACCGCCGCCCCCGCCCCCGTAGGATGATGTGGAGCTACCGCACGACGCGAGCAGCACCAGCCCTGTCGCTCCTACCACTCTTGTCAGCCACATCGACGGCATATAGTACCTCCAGAGCAAACTCTACTGGACGACGATCGTGCCGCGCATCCCCTGCGCCACGTGGATCGAGCAGTGATACGTGTAGGTCCCCGCCTGCAGCGTTGGTGAATAGGTTCCCGAGGACATCGTTGTCGAATTGGTCGGGAGCGTCCCCGGCCCAGTGTCCCACGTGACGTTATGGCCGTTCGAGGGCGTTGCCCAGGTGAACGTTACCGCGCCCGCAGGCACGGTGTCCGGCGTGGGATCGAAGAAGTCGTTCCCGACCGTGATTGTGGTGCTGTGTCCGCCTCCACCACCGCCGCCCCCACCACCAGGTGAGGTCGAGCTCCCGCACGCCGCCAACAATATGAGACCCGTTGTAACGCCCACGCGCTTCAACAGCATAGAACCTCCGAGTGTTGCTCCGGGGGACGGCCAAGGACCGGCTTTGCTGCCAGACTTCTTACACTCGGGAACATCAAAGGGGCCGCGGCTGGACTTCGAAATGTCAGAAAACGATGAATCGTGAATTACTTCTTAGTGATGCTCGCGCTCGACAGCGTCGGCGGCCAACCGAGGTGAGAGCATGGGATAGCGCGCGCCGAACCACCCGAACGAGAGCACGAACAGCCCCCCGAACAGGAGCGTCGCGGCGAGCTCCGGCAGGCCGATGGCCGGACCCGCCCCACCGTTCACGGATGGGACGATCTCCAGATAGCGCTCGAGCCAAATCCCGGCGAGGCTCACGAGAGCGAACGCCACGAGCGAGGGTCCGTACTTCTTGGGCCGGACGCCCAGGAGGCCGACGAACGGCACGAGGAAGACGAGGAGGAAGACCGCAACACCGACCGGTTTCCACGGACCGATCAGCCGGTAAAAGAGGAAGTACGTCTCCTCGGGCAGGTTGCCGTACCAGATGACGAGATACTGCGCCCACATCAAGTACGCCCAGAACACCGTGAAGCCGAAGCACAGTTTACCCAGGTCGTGCTGCTGTCTGGAGGAGAAGAGCCCCTCGAGACCCATCGGCCGGCGCAGGGCCACGGCAAGGACCGCCAGCGCCATCAACGCCGCGAGAAAGCTTCCCATGAAATAGAAGACGCCGAACAGGCTGCTCATCCACTTGTGCGCCAACGACATCATCAGGTCGAACGCGAGCAGGCTGTATCCAAACGCGAAGCCCAGGACCACGAACGCCGCATCACGCGAAATGATATCGCGGTCTTCCAGCCGGTCAGCCGGCCGACCGTCTGCCAGCTCGCGGACATCGGGGGCCGTGTCGTGCCGCACGAAGCGCCACGACAACCAAGTGAGCAGCGCGTAGATGACCCAGTTGCGAATGAAGAAGAATTTCGCGGTGAGCCAGGGGCCGAGGTCGGGCCGGGGCTCGCGCAACCAGCTGAAGATGTGCGCGCGGCCGACGATGAGCCCCAGGTAGAGCACCAGGGAGACGGCGAGAAACGCCACGCCCGCTTCGGCGAGCCGGATGATCACGCCGGACCAATGCCCCTTTGCGAGCTTCTGGGACGCCGCGATCACGACGAGCCCCTGCGCGAGGCCGGTCCAGAACATGAAGTTCACGTGCCAGGCTTGCCAGGCGCGCGCCTCCCGACCGGCCGCGAGCATCAAGAAGAAGAGCGCGCCGCCGGCGATCGCGAGCACCGCGCCCGACAGCAGGAACGTTCGCGCCGGAAACTGACGCGCCCGTTCGACCAAGACCTGGCGGGAGGCAGCGGCGGTCGCGCTCACCGCCGTGCCCTCGCCGCCTTCGCCTCGGCCTGCAGCGTGCGGACGTAGTTCACGAGGTCCCAGCGATCGGTGCCGCGGACCTTGTCGCCGTAGACCGGCATCAGCCCGCGACCCATGACCTGGCCACTCACGATGACCCCGTAGATGTATCCGTCCGTGCGGCGGGCGATGGTGTCGTTCACGAGTGAGCGCACACCGAAGAACGGCCCTCCCGCGGCCGATGAAATGGGACCGTCACCGTGGCCCGCGGGCCCATGGCACACTTGGCAATACGTCTCATAGACGAACCGGCCGCGGTTGATCGACTCCGACGTACGGGTGCGGGGATTCACCAACCGGTCGGCCATTTGGATGTTCATCACCGGCTCGGCGCCGGTCACCGGCACCGTCCCCGGCACGGGCGGAATGGGGCGGGCATACGGCTTGATGCTCGGCTGGTGGCGCATCGTGGCGAACCAGCCGATCTGGTGCACGACGTTGTCCGGGTCGCACGCAAGGGCGATAAGGGCGGCAAGGGCGGCAAGGGCGGCACGGGCGGCACGGGCGGCACGAGACCTACGCACGGCGCACCTCCTCCGCACCCGCGTTGCGCAGCAGCGACTCCACCTGGCCCGCGCGCGCCGGCTCGCTCGGCACGAAGATGCCGAACTTGTCGTTCGTGAAGCGCGGATCGTACGCCACCGTGCCCAGGCGGCGTGCGGCGAGCAGCGCATTGAAGAGAATGCCGAGGATGGTCGAGAGCGCACCGAACAGGATCGTCATCTCGAACATGATCACGACATAGGGCGGGATCGAGCCGATGGGCTTGCCACCCAGGACGATCGGCCAGTCGTACGACATGTAGAGGGTGATCCAGGCGCCGATGGCGCAGCCCGCGATGCCGCCGATGAGGGTGAACATCCGGACCGGGCTCACCGGCTGGTCGAGCGCGTCTTCGATCTCGTGGCGGGGAATCGGCGAATACACCGTGAAGTCCGTGTGCCCGCCGGCGCGGAGTCGTCCGATCGCGTCCACTGTGGCGTCGATGTGCCCGAACACCGCCAGCACGCCGGGCGTGGGCGGTGGATGAAAGATCGCGGTAAGGGGGTTCACGAGCTTCACGTGGCCGCCACCTTCCCGCGCCGCGGCGCCGGGAGGACTTCCTTCACCTCGGAGATCGAGACCGCCGGGAAGATCTTCACGAACAGGAGGAACCACATGAAGAACCACCCGAAGCTCCCGGCCATGATGCCCCAATCGGCCCAGGTCGGATTGTAGGTGGCGTTCGCGAAGCGCTCGAACGGCTCACCCGCGAGAGACACCGCGATGATCACGAACCGCTCGAACCACATCCCGATGTTCACGAAGATCGAGATGACGAACAAGCCGAGAATGTTGGTCCGGACCTTCTTCGAAAAGAGCACCCACGGCAGGAGCCCATTGCAGATGTTCATCGTCCAGCTGGCCCACCAGAACGGCCCGAAGGCGCGGTACCAGAACCCGGCGCGCTCGTGGGGGTTGCCGCTGAACCACGCTACGAAATTCTCGGTGCAATAGGACATGCTCACGATCAAGCCCGTCAGCAGGCACAGCTTCGCGAGATTCTCGAAGTGATGGACCGTGATGAGGTCTTCGAGGTGAAACAGCTTCCGGATCGGCACGAGCAGGGTGATGACCATGGCGACGCCCGAGTAGATGGCGCCCGCGACGAAATACGGCGCGAACAGCGTGGCGTGCCACCCCGGCACGAGCGCCATCGCGAAGTCCCAGGACACCACGCTGTGCACCGACAGCACCAGCGGCGTCGCGAGCGCGGCTAGGTAGAGATAGCCGCGCGTGTAGTGGCGCCACTGCTCGTTCGTCCCTCGCCACCCGAGCGCACAGATCGCGTACAGCTTCTTGCGCCAGCCGGTCGCGACGTCGCGCACCGCCGCGATGTCGGGAATCAGGCCCGTGATGAGGAAGACCGTCGACACCGTGAAGTACGTGCCGATCGCGAACTCGTCCCAGATGAGCGGCGACTTGAAGTTCGGCCACAGGCCGCGCTCGTTGGGGTACGGGATCAGCCAGTAGAAGTACCACTGCCGGCCGATGTGAATCAGCGGGAACAGGCCCGCCGTCATCACCGCGAAGACTGTCATCGCTTCGGCGGTCCGGTACACGGCCGTGCGCCATCCCGAGCGGAACAAGTATAGGATCGCGGAGATCAGCGTGCCCGAGTGCGCGATGCCGACCCAGAACACGAAGCACGTGATGAAGACCGCCCAGTACACCGGATGCGAATAGCCCGCCAGGCCCAGCCCGTACCGGAGCAGCAGGCACAGGGTGATGATGCCGATGGCGAGCAGGACGACCGCGGCGGTGAGGAGCGCGAAGTACCCTTTGCCCGGCGTTTCGAGCGTGCGCGCGATCGCGCGCGTCACGAAGTCGTAGGTCACTCGAGAGGGCGTGGCCGGCCGGTCAGTCATCTGTCCGGGCCTCCGGCTCGCCGTGGACGACCTTCGCGAGATAGGTGATCGCCGGACGGGTGTTCAGCCCCGCCAGCACGTGATAGCCGCGCGGGTCCTGCGCCAGCGCCGCGACGCGCGAGGTCTTGTCGTGGAGGTCGCCGAAGACGATCGCCTCCGAGGGACACGCCTGTGCGCACGCGGGTGTGATCTCGCCGTCCTGAACGTTGCGATCCTCGAGGCGCGCCCGGTTCTGGGCGCCGCGGATCCGCTGCACGCAGAACGTGCACTTCTCCATCACGCCCTTCGCCCGCACCGTGACGTCGGGATTGAGCAGCATGTTGAGCGGGTCCGGCCAGCTCTCCCACTCCCCGCCGGGCTCGCTGTAGTTGTACCAATTGAAGTACCGGACCTTGTACGGGCAGTTGTTGGCGCAGTAGCGCGTGCCCACGCACCGATTGTAGACCTGGCCGTTCAAGCCATCCGGCGTGTGATACGAAGCGTACACCGGGCACACGGGCTCGCAGGGCGCATTGCCGCACTGCTGGCACAGCATCGGCGTGACGACCGCGCCGATGCGCCCCTCGTCGCTCCCCGTGTAGTAGCGCTCGATACGCATCCAGCTCATCTGTCGCCGGCGGATCACGAGCTCTTCACCCACGGTCGCGAGGTTGTTCTCCGCGTAACACGCCGTGACGCACGCGGAGCATCCCGTGCACTTCGCGAGGTCGATCGCCATCGCCCAGCGTGGCTGCTCCCCGGCGTAGTTGCCGAGCGCCGCCTTCTTCTGCTGGGCCTCGGCCCAGTCTTCCAGCGCCTTTTCGGCGTACGCGGGCGCCTCGCGCTCCGCGAACGGGTGCTGCCCGCGCTTGAGCGCCCGCGCCCGTTCGAGCCCCAGCACTTCGATCACGCCGCGACCTTGCTCGCGAGCGTCGCCTTCGATGGTGGCGAGGCGGCGGTGGTCGGCGGTCTTCGTGACGGTCACGCCCACCGCGAAGGCCCGGCCCCCGAAGTCCGCGGGCTCGGGATTCAGCAGCTCGAACGCGTTGAACGAGCGGTCCTTGGCGTACCGCCCGTACGCCTTGTGCCCCTGGCCCGTGGGGACCGCGAGCACGTCGGGGCGGATGCCCGGCGTGATCCACACCGGGGCGCGCACCGCGCCGTGCGGAGACTTGAGGAGCACGATGTCACCGTTGTCGAGCTGCCACTTGGCCGCGGTCTCAGGATGGACCTCCACCCAACCGTGCCACGTGATCTTCGAGACGGGGTCGGGAAGCTCCTGCAGCCAGGGCTTGTTGGCGCCGCGGCCGTCGTGCAGAGCGACGGACGGGAACACGATGAGGGTGGTGAGCTGGAGCGACGTGCTCGCCGCACCTCCTACGAGCCGCTGGATGTCCGGGCCCAGGCGAACCGTCTGGGTGGGAGCGTCGGCGTAGATGCCGCCGTGCTGCAGCACATCGTCCCAGAAATCGTCGAAGGGGCGACCGCGGCCGTACCGGGTATGCAGCGTCTGCCAGCGGCTCTGGAGATACTCCTTGAAGGCACCGCCCTTGCCGCCCGCCTGCAGGATCACGTCTCCCGCATGCCGGGTGTTGGGGAACACCGGCTCCATCACCGGCTGCTGCAGCGCGTACACGCCGGCTCGCGGTCGCGAGTCGTTCCATTGCTCGAGCGGGTGAAAATCGGGCAGGACCAGGTCGGCGGCGGCGGCGGTCTCGTCCCAGTACGCGGCGAAGCTGACCTTGTATCCCACACGGCCGAGCGCCTCGGAGAAGGCGGCCGGCAGCGAATGGCCTGGATTGGCGCCGTGCACGAGCAGCAGGCCCACTTTCTCTGCCTTCATGTCGGCGACCAGGTCGGTCAGCTGCTTGAACGAACCGGCGGCCTCGAGCGCCTGATTCGGGCCGAACTTGACCGTCTTCCCCACCTGACCCGCGACATAGTTCAGCACGTTGGCCGCGGCCACGAGCAGCGCGCCGCTGCCGTACTGCGCGGCGATCCCGCCGGCCACCGCCAGGCCACCCTTCGAGGCGGCGAACTCACGCGCCAGCCGCTGGA
>DATLVU010000091.1:0-33506 GCA_035577025.1 Gemmatimonadales bacterium | reverse complement strand
CGATGGATGTGCTCTCATCGCAGGCGACGGTCGCCGGGTACAAGTCCGTGCTCCTCGCCGCGGCTACCGCCGGACGCTTCTTCCCGATGCTCGTCACCGCTGCCGGGACGCTCCCGCCGGCCCGCGTGCTCGTGCTCGGCGCGGGGGTGGCCGGGCTGCAGGCGATCGCGACCGCGCGCCGGCTCGGAGCGGTCGTCTCGGCGTTCGACGTTCGGCCGGTAGTCAAGGAGCAGGTCGAGAGCCTGGGCGCGAAGTTCGTCGAGATGCGGATCGACGAGGCGGCGGAAACGGCGGGCGGATACGCCAAGGAGCTGTCTCAGGACACTCACCGCCGCGAGCTCGCCTTCATCGCCCAGCAGGTGAAGGACGCCGATATCGTGATCACCACCGCGGCCATCCCGGGCAAGCGGGCACCGATCCTCGTGACGGCGGACGCGGTACGGGCGATGAAGCCGGGTTCGGTGATCGTCGACCTGGCCGTGGACACGGGTGGCAATTGCGAGCTCACCGAGCCCGGGAAAGAGGCGGTCCACGGCGGCGTCGTGGTTCTCGGACCGACTAATCTCGCCAGCAGCCTGCCGTACCACGCCAGCCAGATGTACGCCCGCAACATTTCGAGTTTCCTGCTGCACGTCGTGAAAGACCGAGCGCTGCGGCTCGATTTTGACGACGAGATCATCCGGGACACGTGCGTGACGCACGGGGGAGAGGTGCGGAAGTCATGATCGACTACTGGTCCATGCTGTTCGTCTTCGTGCTCGCGACGTTCATCGGCCTCGGCGTGATCCGGCGCGTTTCGCGCCTCCTGTACACGCCGCTGATGTCGCTGACGAACGCGATTTCGGCGATTGCCGTGGTGGGCTCGATCGTCGTCACGGGCGCCGACTTCCCGACGCCCATCCGCGTGCTCGGCGCCGTCGCCCTGTTCGCGTCCACCACCAACATCGTCAGCGGGTTCCTGATCACGGACCGCATGCTGAAGATGTTCAAGAAGCAGTGACCCACGCCATCGCGCAGCTCGCCGCCGTCGTCGCGACGGCGCTGTTCATCTTCTCGCTCTACTGGATGAACGATCCGAAGACCGCCCGTCGCGGCGTGACCGCGGGCGTGATCGGAATGCTCGTGGCGGTGGGCGCGACCTGGGTCCAACCCGAGATCGTGCACCACGGCTGGATCGTCCTGGCCATCGGCGCGGGGTTCATCGTCGGCGTCCCGCTCTCGCGCGTGCCGCTCACCGCGGTGCCTCAGCGGACGGCGCTGTCCCACGCGTTCGGCGGGCTGGCCGCGGGGCTGGTGGGGACCGCCGAGTACTTTCTCGGCCTGGGCGCCGGAGGCGCCGACCTCACCGCGTTCCGGATGAGCGCGATCGTGGCCGAGATCATCCTCGGGTTTCTCACGTTCACCGGGAGCCTGATGGCCACCGGGAAGCTGCAGGAGGTCCGGTGGATTCCCCAGCGGCCGGTGACGTATCCGGGGCAAAACGTGGTCAACATCGGCGTGCTCGTGATCGCGGTGGCGCTGGGCGTCCTGGTCGCCGTGCACCCAGCCGCAGCGTGGTCAGCGCGGGCCTTCCTCGCCATCGTCGGCCTCGCCTTGCTTTTCGGGGTGCTGCTCATCATCCCGATCGGCGGCGCGGACATGCCGACGGTCATCTCGATCCTGAACTCCTACGCCGGCCTTTCGGCTGTCGCGATGGGGTTTGTCCTGGACAATAAGCTCTTGGTGACCGCGGGAGCCCTCGACGGCTCGAGTGGCCTGATCCTCTCGATCATCATGTGCCGGGCGATGAACCGCTCATTCACGAACGTGCTGTTCGGGGCGTTCGGCACCGTGAAAGCGGCCGCGGTTACGGGCGAGCAGAAGGCGTGGAAGGAGGAGACGGTCGAGGGCGCGGCCCAACTGCTGGAGCAGGCCCGGCTGGTCGTGATCATCCCCGGGTACGGGATGGCGGTGGCACAAGCACAGCACAAGGTGCGCGAGCTCTACGACCAACTCACGAAGCGCGGGGTCACGGTCAAGTTCGCCATCCATCCGGTCGCCGGGCGCATGCCGGGGCATATGAACGTGCTGCTGGCGGAGGCGGACATCCCGTACACTGCCCTGGTCGAGATGGACGAGATTAATTCCGACATGCCGCAGTGCGACGTGGCGCTCGTGGTCGGCGCGAATGACGTCGTAAACCCGGCCGCGCGCTATGCGAAGGACAGCCCGATCTACGGCATGCCGATCATCGACGCCGACAAGGCCCGAACGGTCCTCGCCATCAAGCGGAGCAAGAAGCCGGGCTTTGCGGGGATCGACAACGAGTTGTACGTCCAGGACAACACGTGGATGCTATTCGGCGATGCGAAAGCGGTGCTCGGCGATCTCGTGAGGCAGCTCACCGGGGGGAGCGGCCTCCACTAGCGCGGGGAGGGGCGGGCAGCGCGGCCACCACGTCCGCGTAGTCCGCCACCATTCGCGCAACGGAATAGCGCTCCACCGCCCGTCGGCGCGCCGCGACCGACAGCGCCGCGCGACGCTGCGCGTCTCCGAGCAGATCGCGCAACGTGCCTGCGAAGGCCCCCGGGTCCGCCGGCGGCGCCAGCACGCCGGCCTCACCGAGCAGCTCAGGGGTGCCTCCGCCGTTCGCCGCGAGCACCGGGCGCCCACAGGCGAGCGCTTCGATCAGCGCCAGTGAGAACACCTCATCCGGTCGCGTGTGCACGACGCACGTCGCCGCGTTGTACGCGCCCACGAGGGTGGACGGGGCGAGCTGGCCCACAAACCGCACGTCCAGATTCTGTCGCTCGGCCTGCGCCCGTAGCTCGGGCTCGAGCGCGCCCGTACCGCACAAGAGAAGCGGTGGGGCGGGAGACGGCGCGAGCATGGCCACGCTGTCGAGCAACAGGTCCCAGCGCTTTTCGATCTCCAGGGCGCCCACCCCGAGCAGCACCGGCCCGTCACCCAGCTGGTGACTGCGCCGAAAAGTCCGGCCCGCTTCCTCATCGGGACGGAACAGGTCGCAATCGACGCCGTTCGGGATCACGCGGTGCCCGGCCCGCCGCATGAACGGCGCCTCGGCAAGCCCGCTCCTCGCCAGCTGCTCGGTCAGGAACACGGTGAACGCGACGCGGCGGAAGGCGAGCCGGGTGAGGAGGTCACGCGGGGGGCGCGGGGTACTGATGCAGTAGACGATCGTGAGCGGCCGACCCAGGGAAGCGAACGCCGCCAGGCGGATATCGCGCGCGCGGTCCACGAGCACCACGTCGACCGCCAGCTGTCGCAGCCCGTCCCGGAGCGCCCGGGCGCACTTGAGTGACGTGTGGGCGACGGGCAACCGTTGCACCGCGACGTGGCGGGCCCGGAAGCCCTCGACGAGTGGCTCGTAGGCCACCACCGCCGTCGTCGTGTGACCACGGCCCGCCAAACCCCGCCCCAGCACGGCGAACACGTTGCTCGAGCCACGCCAGAACCGGCTCGAGGTGAGCAGCGCGATCCGGCGGGGGTGGCTGGCTAGTGAGGCCACCTATTGTTGGCTCGATCGACGTCCGGGTAGATGGCGCGGGGATCGATCACCACCCCTGTGACCGCCTTGGTGGTGCCGACGCGCGCGGTGAATCGGCTTCCGAGGTTCCACATCTCGATCGGGAGCTCACGCGTCTCGACCGACCCGTCGGCGTAGTGCAGCTCCAGCGTCACCGGGAGCACCATCTGGCCACGGTTCGACAGGTGGATGAACGCGGTATCGCCGGTCGTGGTGACCGAGTCGACCGCTTGATCCAGGCGTGCCGTCGTGTACACCCACGCGCGCCAGAACCAGTCGAGATCCCGGCCCGAGACGTTCTCGATGGTACGGAAGAAGTCGGCGGGCTGCGGATGCTTGAACGACCAGCGGCGCACATACTCGCGCATCGCGCGCTCGAAGGTCGCCCTTCCGAGCACGGCGTCCCGTAGCACGGTGAGCATCAGCGCCGGCTTTTGGTACGCCGTCCACGCGAGGTCGCGGGACTCCACCGGTTTCGTGATCAGCGGCTGCTCGTTGCCCGGCGTCGCGGAGATGCGATAGTCGGTGAGCAGCTCCCGGCGCACCGTGTCACCGTACGTGGTCCCCTTGAAGTAGGCCTCCGCCGAGCCGTAATCGATGAAGGTGTTGAATCCCTCGTCCATCCACGGGTAGCGCCGCTCGTCCGAGCCGACGAGCATCGGGAACCACTCGTGACCGAACTCATGGGTCAGGACCCAAAACTGGTCCTCACGCTTTTCGATCGCGGGGACGAACGTGAGCATCGGATACTCCATGCCCTCGACGAGCCCCTCGACCGTAGTAGCGTGCGGCCAGGGATACTTCGCCCACGTTTCGCTGAAATGCTTGATCGTGAACCACGCCATTTTGTTCGCTTCCTCCCACGGCGTGGCTTCCGGCTTGTAGAACGTCTGGATCAGGATGCCGTTCCAGGAGGACGCGTCCCACCGGAAGTCTGGGGAGGCAGCCCAGGCGAAATCGCGCACGCGCTTGGCCGAAAAGTGCCAGGTCTTGGTGCCCGCGGCGCGCTCTGAACCATGCGCGGTCGCCTCGGCCTTCGTGACGATCTGCACCGCATCGGACGAGGTGTGCGCCCGCGCAAGGCGCGCGCGCTGGGCCGGCGTCCATACCGCCAGCGGGTTCGTCACGGTGCCCGTGGCGGCCACGAGAAAGCCCGCTGGGAGCGAGAGCGCCACGTCGAAATCGCCGTACTCGAGGTAGAACTCGCCCGCGCCGATGTAGGGCAGGGGATTCCAGCCGTGCACGTCGTCGTACACGACCAACCGCGGGTACCACTGGCCGATCTCGTACAGACGGGTGCCGATCCGGCCCATTCGACCGCCCCCGTAGGGAGGCACGGGGAAGTGCCAGGCGACCTCGAAGTCCACGGCGCCACGCGGCGCGAGCGGCCGCGGGAGCTCGACCCGCATCATCGTGCCGTATTCCGTCCGCTGCAGCTCCTTCCCGGCCGACGTGAAACGCTCGATCGTGATCCCGCCGATGAACCCCTTCCCGGTGAAGTCGAACACGGCCCCGCCCGCGAAGTGCAGGGGCGGCTGGTTCAGGGCGTAGGTGACGCTGTTCTTCGCGAAGATGTTCTGCTCGATCTGGACCCAGACGAACGCGAGGGTATCCGGGGAATGGTTTTCGTAATGAATCCGCTCGGTTCCCCGAAGCAGCGAGCCCGCCGTGTCGAGCGTCGCGCGGATGACGTAGTCCGCCCGCTGCTGCCAGTACTCGGGCCCGGGCGCCCCGGACGCGCTCCGTATCCGGCCCGGGGTGGGGAGGTCGAGCGCGCGGAACGGAGAGGTGTCGGAGACGACTGGCGCTTGGAGCGCCAGCAGGAGAGCGGCGAGGAAGGGCACGGGGCCGTGCCTACTCTTGAATGACGGTCAGCTTGAACCCGTCCGGATCGGTCAGCGCGAACGCCCAATCTCCCCAGGGGGTCTCGGACGGCTCGCGATCGAGCTTCCAGCCTTGCCCTTTCACCCGCCCGGCGAGATCGGTGATGTCCTGCACGGTGGCGACCCACAGGCGGACGCCCTCGCCCTTCTTGCGGTCCTGGCCTTTCGCGAAATCGTCCTGCCCGAGCATGAGGTCGCACGCCCCCGCCTTCATCTGCACGCCTCGCACCTGACCGTTCTCCTCCCACCGCTCGCCGACGACGAAGCCCAGCACATCGCGGTACCACGCCACACTGCGGTCCAGGTCCCGCACGGTCAGCGACGCGGCCATGGAGCGAAGCCGCAACGACTCGGGCTGTTGGCGCTCGGTGCGCCGCGCGCGCGCCGCCGGCCGGGCGGGTCGCGCCGGCCGCTTCCGAGTCGGACGCCGGGTCTTCTTCTTCGTGGCCATCTGGGATGCCTCCTCGTGCCACAAGCGTAGCGCCCCCCCGGCGGTTCCGCCAGATTTCGCGCATCTCACTGTCAACGGAGTCGAAACCATGCCTACGAGTCAGGCCAGTGCGGTCTGGGAAGGAAAACTGAAGGACGGAAAGGGGAGCTTCCGGGCCGGGAGCAGCACGTTCAACGGCCCGTTTACGTTCGCGACCCGGTTCGAAGGAAAGAAAGGCACCAACCCCGAGGAGCTGATCGCCGCGGCGCACGCAGCGTGCTTCAGCATGGCGCTCTCCGCCGGCCTCGAAAAGGCCGGCAAGCCGGTCTCCCGCGTCGAAACCAGCGCGGCATGTACCATGGACATGGTGAATGGCACGCCGACCATCACGAAGATGGAGCTCAAGGTTCGTGGCACCGTACCGGGCCTCGACCAGGCAGGGTTCCAGCGAGCCGCCGAGGATGCGAAGCGAAACTGTCCGGTTTCGCGCGCCTTGTCAGGGATTCCGCAGATCACCCTCGATGCGAAGCTCGACTAAGGCGCAAGGCTGGACCGTGTACATGCT
Organism: Gemmatimonadales bacterium; assembly: GCA_035577025.1. Lineage (GTDB taxonomy): Bacteria > Gemmatimonadota > Gemmatimonadetes > Gemmatimonadales > GWC2-71-9 > AG41. Next base: position 27,102 of record DATLVU010000091.1, on the reverse strand, counting down.
GCGGTGTGGCGATCGGTCGCTCTACACCGGGATTACCAACGACCTCTCGAGGCGTCTGACGCGACACCGGGCGGGCACCGCAAGCGCTTACACGCGAGCACGCCGCCCGGTGCGGTTGGTCTATGAGGAGCGGCAGCCGGATCGGTCGGCGGCGCTCCGGCGAGAAGCCGCGCTGCGCCGCTTGTCGCGCGCCGAGAAGCTGGCCCTCGTCCGGGCCAGGGGATAATGGCGCTCGAGTGGCGTGACCGCGCGGCCCTCGTGGGCGCCCTCCTCGTCGCGGCGCTCTGCGTCCGGCTCGGTGTCTGGCAGCTCGACCGCCTGCGACAACGGCGCGCGCGGAATGCTCAAGTGCTCGCCCGCCGGACCGAACCACCGCTCTCCGTCAGCGGAACGATCTCGGCCGACTCGGCCCGCGATCGACGCCTCTCTGCCCGTGGCGTGTACGACTACGGCCACGAACGTCTCTGGCATGGACGGAGCTACGAGGGCATTCCGGGAGTCGATCTCGTCACTCCGTTGCGACTCCCCGACAGCTCGGCCGTGCTAGTGGACCGGGGTTGGGCTCCATCACCCGATGGGTACCACGTGGACCAGGCAGCGTACCGAGAGGGGGACAGTGCGGATGTTTCCGGAATCGGGGTAGCGGCCCCCCGGGCCCGCGGCGACGTCAACCCGTTGGCGCTGCGGGACTCCCTGCCGTATCCCCTGCTGCCCTTCGTCATCCAGGAGCTCCCTAGGTCCCGGACCTCCCCAACCTCCCCAACCTCCCCAACCTCCACCAACCTCCCCCAACCTCCGGCTCGCTGGCCGGCGCCGGAACTCTCCGATGGCCCGCATCTTTCCTATGCGATCCAGTGGTTCAGCTTCGCGGTAATAATCACAGTCGGTTCAATTGCCCTTGCACAAAAACGAGGCATGGGCCGAAAACCCACACCCGGGGGTACCAATAACGCCCTGTCCTAGCGATATTTACAGGCGTTTCGCCGCGGGTGTGCCGTCGCCGCTGGACCCGCACCTGCGGTTTTTTATGCCCCTCGAAAGGAGCCATCTGAGATGCCTGCAGCCCTCCCCCTCAAGCAGCCCGTCAAAGTGGGTCAATTGCTCCGGCGCCGACTGCGGGAGCTGAAGCGGACCCCACGGGAGCTCGCGGAGGCGGTGAACGTCTCGGAGGACTATATGGCGGACCTGGTCGCGGGCCGCCGGCGCCCGCCGGCACCGGGTCGGACTGACCTGTACGCCCCGATGACCAAGTTCTTGCGGCTGCACCGGAACGACCTCCCCACCTGCGCGCGAGCCGAGCGGGCGGCCGGCCCTTCGGGGCGGCGGCGGCCGGACGCCGACGTGAGCCGGCAGGTCCTCGAGCTATGTCTGGCGGAGCGGCAGCGGACCATCCAGCGGCGGCTCAATCGTCCGGACGGCGGCGAGATCGAGCACCTCATCGTGGGCCGGCTGCTGCAGGTGGCGCAGGGGTTCGTGAATCGGAAGCTCGAGGACGAGGTGGGGCTGCGCATGGCCGCGACGCGGGACGGCTGCACCTACCTCGAGGCGCGGATGCGCCTGCTCGAGTTTCTGGACGCCGATGCGGAGTCGCTCACGCCCCGCGATTGCGACGAGTTCCTGCGTCCCCGCATCACCAGCTGGGACCTCGATCTCGAGACGCAGACGATGCGTATCGTGCTCAAGTAACGAGGGGAAGCAAAACGGCGCCGTCCTTTCGGACGGCGCCGTTTTTTGTTGCTGATCCGTGGCTTAGAGCTTCACGACGTTCTGCGCCGCGGGACCCTTCTGCCCCTGCACGACGTCGAACTCGACGCGCTCGCCTTCGGCGAGCGACTTGAACCCCTTTGCTTGGATCGCGGTGTGGTGCACGAAGCAATCCTTCTCACCGTTCTCCGGCGTGATGAAGCCGAAGCCCTTCGCATCGTTGAACCACTTCACGACCCCGGTAATGCGTGCCATCTGCTGAAAACTCCTGACTTAATGGTGTTCGCGACGTCGTGCGGACTTCACCTTGCGGCGCGCCGCTGCCTTGTCTTTCCGTCGCCGTAGAGCGCCCGGACTCTCGTAGAAGCGCTTGCGCTTCATGTCCTGGAATAGTCCGGCTTTCGTGATCTGACGGCGGAACTTCTTCAGCACGTACTCGAGCCGATCGCCGTCGCCTACGGTCACTTCCATCCGGACTTCTCCAGTCTGAGTGTCCTGTCCCAGAAACAACGCGACCTGGGCGGTAGCCCAGGTCCTCGAATCAAGTCTCTGGTTCGTTATCGCTCGGGAGGGATCATCGCCATGGGTACCTGGTTTGTCAACTCCCCTCGGGTGCGCGACCTGCGCCTTGCTTGACGGTGCCGCACGGGCGCCTCAGGTTTAGCCCCCGTTCCCAGCACGCCGTCGCTCCTACCCGGAGTCAGTGATGCCTAGGCCGTTGCTCGCGACGCTCCTCGCCGCCGCCGTTCCCTTCGTGTCCCTTCCCGCCCAGCGCGCCGCCCCCGGGGCGAGCCCGGATACGTCGAAGCCGAAGACCGACGAGCTCCCCCTCAAGCCCACGCGAAGCGTCGACTTCACGACCTCCGAGGGCACGTGGATCTCGCTCGACGTCGCGCCCGACGGACGCACGATCGTCTTCGAGCTGCTCGGCGATCTGTACACCATGCCCGTGTCGGGAGGGGAAGCCAAGCGAATCACCTCGGGGCCGCCGTTCGACTCGCAGCCCCGCTACTCGCCGGACGGGAAGACCATCGTGTTCCTCTCCGATCGCTCGGGCTCGGAGAATATCTGGTTGTGCGACGCCGACGGCTCGAACGCCCGTGCTCTCACCAAGGGCGACCGGAACCTGTACGCCTCGCCGGAATGGACGCCCGACGGGCAGTACGTCGTGGCGTCGAAGACATCGATGCCGATCGGCAGCACCTACGAGATCTGGTTGTACCACCGCGACGGCGGCTCGGGCGTGAGCCTCACCAAGGACGACAAGGGACCGGCGCCGGGGCCGCCGGGGCGCGGCACCCAGAACAACGCCCTCGGGCCGGCGTTCGGGCCTGCGGGGCGCTATCTGTGGTACTCCCGGCACCGGGGCGGCTTCGGGTACAACCTCGACCTGCCGGAGTGGGAGATCGCGATCTACGATCGCCAGACCGGAAAGGTGTTCAACCAGACCGACCTCTACGGCAGCGCCATGCGCCCAGTCCTGTCGCCGGACGGCAAGTGGCTCGTGTACGCCACGCGCCACGACGCGGAGACCGGGTTGCGGTTGCGCAACCTCGCATCCGGCGACGACCAATGGCTCGTCTACCCGGTGCAGCGCGACGACCAAGAATCGCGCTTCACCCGGGACCTGATGCCCGGCTCGTCGTTCACGCCGGATTCGAAGGCGCTCGTCGTCTCATACGGCGGGAAGATGTGGCGCGTCGAAGTTCCGTCGGGCCAGGTGACCCCGATCCCGTTTACGGCCAGAGTGCACCAGGATCTGGGACCGCTCGTGCGCTTCGAGACGCGCGTCGACACCGGGGAGATCCTCGTCAAGCAGATCCGCGATGCGAGCCCCTCGCCGGACGGGAAGCGCCTGGCGTTCAGTGCGCTCGACAAGATCTACGTGATGGACCTGCCCTCCGGCACGCCGCGGCGCGTGACCACCGACACCGTACACGAACAGGTCCCGGCGTGGTCACCCGACGGGCAGTGGCTCGCGTACGTCACGTGGAGCGACGCGGGCGGCTACGTCGAAAAGGTGCGGGCCGACGGGCGCAGCCGGCCGCAGCGGCTCACGCCGGACCCCGCGTTCTTCGACCATCCCGGCTGGTCCCCGGACGGCCAGCGCATCGTCGTGATCAAGGGGCCGCGCTCGTCGCGCGTGGCGGAGCGCTTCGGTCCGGGATACGAGCTCGACTGGCTCCCGGCCGCGGGAGGGGCACCCACGCGCGTCACGCCCATCGCCGGCGGTGGCCGGCCGCATTTCAGTCGGGACGCGACCCGGATCTATCTCTATGAGCAGAACGAGGGCCTGGTCTCGATGCGCTACGACGGTACCGACCGCCGGGTGCACATCAAGGTCACGGGCTTCACGCCGAGCTTCCTGCCCACCCCGGAGCCGTTCCCGGCCGACGAGGTGCTGATCGCGCCGGATTCGGGACGGGTGCTGGCCACGTCGAGCAATTACGTGTACCTGGTCACGTTGCCGCTCGTGGGCGCGACGCCTCCCGCGATCAATGTCGCGGATACCGCGGCCGCGACGTTCCCCGTCCATCGGCTCACCCGCATCGGCGGGGACTTCATCGGCTGGATGCCGGACGGCAAGACGGTCTATTGGTCGGTCGGACGCAGCTTCTTCCGGTACAATCCCGCCCTGGCCGACTCGCTCGGCAAGGTCAAGGCGCGCGCCGATTCGATCCGCGCCGATTCGCTCAAGCAGGCCACCAAGGAGAAGCCGGACTCCGTGGGCAAGGCGCGCGTCGATTCGCTGGCCAAACTACCGGCGTACGAGGCCGAACGGGTGGACGTCACCGTGAAGGTGCCGCGCGACGTGCCGCGGGGGTCGGTGGTGCTGCGGGCCGCGCGGATCGTTTCGATGAAGGGTGACGAGCTGATCGAGAAGGGCGACGTGGTCGTGACGGACAACCGCCTCGTCTGCGTGGCCGCGACCTGCACCGCGCCCGCCGGCGCCGCGGTCATCGACGTCTCCGGGAAGACGATCGTCCCCGGATTCATCGACATCCATGCGCACCCCTGGCCGACGTGGGGGATTCACGAAACGCAGGTGTGGAAGTATCTCGCGAACCTCGCCTGGGGCGTCACGACGACGCGCGATCCCCAGACGTCCACCACGGACGTGCTGACCTACGCCGACCAGGTCGAATCGGGTGACCTGATCGGCCCGCGCATCTATCACACCGGCCCCGGCGTGTTCGGCGCGTTCCTCGAGGAGAACTGGACCAGCCTGGACGACGTTCGCAACACGCTCAAGCGCTACAGTGAGTTCTACCGCACCAACACGATCAAGCAGTACATGGCGGGGAACCGCAAGCAGCGGCAGTGGGTGATCATGGCGGCGAAGGAGCTGGGGCTCATGCCCACGATCGAGGGCGGGCTGGACTTCAAGATGAACCAGACCGTCCAGCTCGATGGCTATCCCGGCTCAGAGCACGCCTTCCCGATCATGCCGCTGTACAACGACGCCGTTCAGCTCGCGGCGCAATCGGGGATCACGTACACGCCCACGCTGCTCGTATCGTACGGCGGGCCGTTCAGTGAGAACTACTTCTACGAGCATTTCGACATCCACGATAACGCGAAGATGCGGCGGTTCCTGCCGCACGAGGAGATCGATCAGCGCGCGGAGCGCCGGCCATGGTTCCGGGACAATCAGTACGTGTTCCCGCGCATCGCGGCCTCGGCGGCGGCCATCCTCCGGGCCGGCGGCAACGTCGGGATGGGGTGCCACGGGCAGCTCGACGGCCTGGGCTGCCATTGGGAGCTGTGGGCGATGGCGGCGGGCGGGATGACGGCGCGCGAGGTGCTGAAGGTCGCGACCATGGACGGCGCCTACGGGATCGGCATGGACAAGGACCTCGGCTCACTCGAGCCTGGGAAGCTCGCGGACCTGATCGTCCTCGACGCCAATCCGCTCGAGGACATTCACAACACGGAGAAGATCCGCTACGTGATGAAAAACGGGCGGCTCTACGAAGGGGAGACGCTGAACGAGGTGTGGCCGCGGAAAAAGCCGCTGCCGAGGATGTGGTGGTGGGATCAGGAACCCAAAGGCGTCAAGTAAGACCGTTCCACGTCTCTCCTTGACGTTTGATCTCCACGTAGTTACCGTTCTTTCGAACCACGAGCTGGCATCCTTCCGTAGGACGGTCCCGCTCAGGAGCGGGTACCGCGCTGTACACACGCCCGGTCTCATTCCCCAGGTTCAAAACGAAAGTGACGCTGAAGCTCGGTAGCGTGTGCTACCGGCGGCGTGCGTGTGTGTGTTGAAAGGAAAACTGTAGCAATGCCATTTACATCACTCGGGCTCGCGCCCGAGCTCGTGCGCGCCGTAGCCGAAGAGGGCTACGAGCAGCCCACCCCCATCCAGCTGGAGGCGATCCCCCTCGCCCTGGCCGGCCGCGACCTCATCGGCTCCGCGCAGACCGGCACCGGCAAGACTGCCGCCTTCATGCTGCCGATCCTGCAGCGACTCTCCCATAACGGAGCCAAGCACACCCTTCGGGCGCTCGTGCTCGTACCTACACGCGAGCTCGCCGAGCAGGTGCTGCAAAGCGCCCGGGCGTACGGTCGCCATCTCGATGTCAGCGCCGCGTCGGTCTATGGCGGCGTGGGCATGGAGCCACAGACCCGCGCGCTGAAGCACGGCGTCGACATCGTGATCGCGACGCCGGGCCGGCTGCTCGACCACATGGAGCGCGGGCACGTCGACTTCTCGAAGCTCGAGGTGCTCGTGCTCGACGAGGCCGACCGCATGCTCGACATGGGATTCGCGCCCGACGTGAAGCGCATCCTGCGGGCGCTCCCCGACAAACGCCAGACCATGCTGTTCTCGGCGACCATTTCGTTCGAGGTGGACGCGCTGGCGCGCGCGGCGCTCGATGGGCACGCCTCGGTCGAGATCGGCCGGCGCGCCACGCCCGCCGAAGGCATCGAGCACGTGGTGGTCGCGGTCGACAAGCTGCAAAAGCGCGGGGTGCTCGCCCGCATCCTCCAGGCGAAGCCGGCCGGCCAGACGCTGGTGTTCACCCGCACCAAGTACGGGGCGGACAAGCTCGTGACCTTCCTGCGGCGTGAAGGGATTCCCGCGCACGCCATCCATGGCGACAAGGCGCAGAGTCACCGCACGCGAACGCTCGATGCGTTCCGGAACGGCGAGGCGGACGTGCTGGTCGCGACCGACATCGCGGCGCGGGGCATCGACGTCGACGGCATCCGCATGGTGGTCAATTTCGATGTCCCGCAGGACCCGGAGGTCTACGTCCACCGCGTGGGCCGGACGGCACGGGCGGGGGCGCGCGGCCTGGCCCTGACGCTGTTGTCGCCCGACGAGTGGCTCATGATGGGAGATATCGAGAAGCTGGTGGGCCAAACGTTCCCGCGGGAAGTGATCCCCGGGTTCGAGCCGTCGGTGGCGCCGTTCCAACCCAAACGAGCGAAGGCTGAGCAGCCCAAGCCGGCGCGGTCGGTACGGATGCGGGCGGGGCGGGGAAGGCGCTAGCCGCGGTTTTCGATCGGCAGGTAGTCGCGTTTACCCGCCCCGGTGTAGATCTGCCGCGGGCGGGCGATCCGCTGCTCCTTGTCGAGCAACATCTCCTGCCATTGCGCCAGCCACCCGGGCGTTCGCCCGATGGCGAAGAGCACGGGAAACATGTCGACCGGGAACCGCATCGCCTCATAAATGATCCCGGAGTAGAAATCGACGTTCGGGTACAGTTTCCGCGACACGAAGTAGTCGTCCTGGAGCGCGATGCGCTCGAGCTCGACGGCGATGTCGATGAGGGGGTTCCGGCCCGTGACGTCGAAGACCTCTTCCGCAATGCGTTTGATGATGGTGGCGCGCGGATCGTAGTTCTTGTAGATCCGGTGGCCGAAGCCCATCAAGCGGAACTCACCGCGCTTCACGCGATCGATGTACGCCGGGATCTGATCCTTCGATCCGATCTCGCGGAGCATCCGTAACACCTCTTCGTTCGCTCCCCCGTGCAGCGGGCCGTACAGCGCCGCCGCCGCCGCCGCCATCGCCGAATACGGATCAGCGTGCGAAGAGCCCACGGACCGCATCGCGCTGGCCGAGCAATTCTGCTCGTGGTCGGCGTGGAGAATGAAGAGGACGTCGAGCGCGTGCTCGAGCGTCTTGTTCGGTGTGTACTTCACCTCCGTCGCCTTGAACATCATGTTCAGAAAGTTGCCCGCGTACGACAGGTCGTTGTCGGGATACGCGTAGGGCATGCCCACCGAGTGCCGGTGCGCGAAAGCCGCGAGCGTCGGCGCCTTGGCGATCAGGCGGAAGATCTGATTCTGACGCGATCCCTCGTCCGCGATGTGCTTGGCTTCCGGATAAAACGTCGACAGCGCGGCCACCGTGCTGACGAACATGCCCATCGGATGGGCGTCGTGGTGAAAGCCGTCGATGAACTTCTTGATGCTTTCGTGCACGATGGTGTGGTGCGTGACGTTGAACACCCAGGAATCGAGCTCGGCGGCGGACGGCAATTCGCCGCGCAGGAGCAGGTACGCGGTCTCGAGGAAGGTGCTCCGTTCAGCCAGCTGCTCGATCGGATAGCCGCGATAGCGCAGGATGCCCTTGTCGCCGTCGATGAAGCTGATGGCGCTCCGGCAGGCGGCGGTGTTCACGAACCCCGGGTCGTACGTCTCAAGCCCCAGATCGCCGTCGCCGGTCTTGATCTGCCGCAGGTCCACGGCGCGGATCGTGCCGTCCTGAATCGGAATCTCGTACTGCTTGCCGGTCCGGTTGTCGATGACCGTCAGGGTGCTCTTCGACACGCGCGGGTCCTGGGAGAAGGCTTGGGAAAGATAACGGGACCTCTACCGACTTCTACGGTCTTCTATATCTTGCCTCCGTGACCTCCCCCGCGTCCGCGAAGCCCGCCGCCCTCTACCCGACTCGCTCGGCCGCCGGTGCGCTGCTCGGCCAGCAGCTGGCGGCCCGCGGCTACATCGGCTGCCTGCTCCTCGGCATTACGCCGGAGGGCGTGGAAATCGCGGCGAACGCGGCCAAGGCGATGGGCGCGCAGTTCGACGTGCTGGTCGCCGCGTTCATCAAGCTCGGCTCCAAACTGGCGCCGATCGGCGCGATCGCCGAGTCGGCCCCCTCAGAGATGGACCCCGACTTCCAGCCGAGCGGGGCGCTCCTCGACAAGCTCTCGAGCGCCATCGACGAGTCACGGGCCCGGGTGAGCCAGGATTTGATTCTGTACCGGACGCAGCGGCCGGTGAAGAAGCTCGCGGGCCGGATCGCCGTCATCGTCGATGGGCAGGTGACCTATCCCTGGAAGGTGCTCGCGGCGGCCAAGGCGGCCGACCAGCTGGGCGCGAAACAGTCAGTGATCGCGACGCCGGTCGCGACTCAGGCGGCCGCCGACCGGATTACCTCACGACGGTACGAGTTCGTGTGTCCCACGATCGTGATGGAAGCCCAGGGCCATCCGTCGCCGTACGGCGACATGGCGGGGGATACGCCCGAGAGACTGCGGTCGATCATGATTGCGCATCAGGCGGCGTGAGGCGGCTAGACGACTAGACGGCTAGACGGCTAGACGGCTAGACGGTTAGACGGCTAGTAGCGCCGCGTTTGGATCGATCCTGCGTGGATTCGATGATGCCGGTCTGTGACTCCCTGTCAGTATTGCCCCGTGTCTCCATTCGAACGGCTCCTCGCGTGGCAGCATTGTCACCGGCTGGCGATTCTCACCTACCGCGTGACGGCACAGTTCCCCAAGGCTGAGCTCTACGGTATCACGTCGCAAATGCGCCGCGCCGCGTCGTCGGCGGCCGCGACCATCGCCGAAGGTTCAGCCAAGCGGGGCCGTCGTGAGTTCCGACGCTATCTCGACATGGCGGTAGGGTCGCTTGCCGAGCTCGAGTACTTTGGGATCCTCGCAAGAGACCTCGGACTCTTTCGGAAGGAAGACTGGGACGAATTCAACAGGCTTAGCACCGAGGCGGGAAGGACCACGATGGGTCTCTATAAGGCGATCGCCCGTCCCGAACCCAGCGGACGGGCGATCTAGCCGTCTAACCGCCTAACCGTCTAGCTCAACCATCCCTCTCTCCAACCATCTGTGCTCCCCCGCCAGCGTCTCCTGTGCCACCCGGTACGCCTTCGTGTCCGCATTGCGCCACAGCTCGCGGAATTTCCCGTTGACGCGCGCACGCGCCTGGTGACAGAACAGATCGGCGAGCTCGACGGCGCGCCGGCCCGCGGCCGGGTCGGTCTTGGCGAGCCACTGCGCCCGCGAGCACGCGGCCGCCATGGCGAAGAGCTCGGCGCCGACGTCCACTAAGCGGAAAAGCACGGCCTGCCGGTACTCGAGCTTCGGTCCGAACCGCATCATGGCGTGGAACACGCTCCGCGCCAGCCGCCGTGCTCCGCGCTCCACGTAGCGGAGGTGCCCCGCGAGCGGCCCGAACGAGCCGTACTTGGGCCAGAAACTCCAGCCGAGCCAGCGTGACGGGTACCACCAGCTGTAGAACAGCGCGGCCCGCACGAGACCCTGCAGCCGCTCGCTCAAGCTCTTGCCCGGCATGACCACGTCGCCCGCCACCTGCAGGTGCTTGTCCACCGCTTCGCGGGCGATGAACAGGTGCATGATCTCGCTCGACCCCTCGAAAATCAGATTGATCCGGAAGTCCCGCATGATGCGCTCGACGGGGACGGGCTTCTCCCCCCGCGCGCGCAACGAATCGGCCGTCTCGTATCCCCGGCCGCCGCGGATCTGCACCGTGTCGTCGATGATGCGCCAGCCGCCCTCGGAGTTGTACAGTTTCGCGATCGCGGCTTCCAGACGGATGTCGTAGCTCCCCCGATCGGCCATCGCACCGCACAGCTCGGCCACGGCTTCCATGGCGAACGTATTCGCCGCCATGGCCCCGATCTTCTGCGCCACCGCGTCGTGCTTGCCGATCGGTCGGCCCCACTGCACCCGCTCGCTCGCCCACTGCCGGGAGATCTCCAGACACCGCTTTCCCGCGGCGACCGACGAAATGGGAAGCGTGAGCCGCCCGGTGTTCAGCGTCGTGAGCGCGAGCTTCAGCCCCTTGCCCTCGCCCCACAGGACGTTCTCCTTGGGGACGCGAACGTTCGTGAAGGAGATGACGCCGTTGTAGATCGCCTTGAGCCCCATGAAATGGCAGCGGTGCTCGATCTTCACGCCGGGCCACGCGGTTTCCACGATGAACGCGGTGATCTGCCGCTTCTCCTTCCCGCCGACGATCTTGGACGGCGTCCGCGCCATGACCACCATCAGCTCGGCTTTCGTGCCGTTGGTGCACCAGAGCTTTTCGCCGTTCAGGATCCACGCCTCGCCGTCGTCGCTCGGCACGGCCAAGGTCTCCATCGCCGCGGGATCGGACCCCACGCCCGGCTCGGTGAGCGCGAAGGCGGAGATGGCGCCCTTCGCGAGCCGCGGGAAGTACTTCTTCTTCTGCGCCTCTGAGCCGAACATCTTGAGCGGTTGGGGCACGCCAATCGATTGGTGCGCGGACAGCAGGGCCGTGACGGAACCGTCGACCGACGAGACGAGCTCGATGGCCTTCATGTACGACAGCTGCGACAGGCCGAGTCCCCCGTACTCCTTCGGGATCTTGATGCCGAACGCGCCCAGCTCACGAAGACGCTGAATGACCGACTCCGGGATCTCGCCCTCCCGGTCGATCCGGTCGGAGTCCACGTCGCGGAGCACGCGCTCGAGCTGCTCGAGGAACGGTTGCGCCCGCCGTACCTCCTCAGGGTCCTGCTCGGGATAGGGATGTATCAGGTCGAGACGGAACCGGCCGAGGAACAGGTCGCGCACGAAGCTGGGCGCGATCCACTGCTGTTCACGCGCGGCCTCCGCGACTTCGCGGGCCTCCTGGGCGCTGACCTCGCGTTTTGGCGGGGGAGCGGTGGCGGTGGTCGTCATGGCGTACCTCCTACCGGGAATTTAAGCGGCTTGACACAACCGCGCTCATAGGGAGATTCGCCTCGCCCTCGCGAGGAGCTATCATGCGTCACCCATTGTGCTATACCGTCGTGCTCGCCCTTTCCTTCCAGCCGCTCCTAGCCCAGGCGCCTCGCCCGACGGCGCCTCCCCTCATCCTCATCAAAGCCGGTCGTGTGATCGACGGGCGTGCCGATGCACCGCTCGTCGGCGCCGGGATCCTCATCGAGGGGGACCGGATCAAGGCGGTCGGCCCCCTCGCGCAGGTCCAGGCGCAGGCTCGGGGCGTGCGCCTGATCGATCTGTCGCAGATGACCATCTTGCCGGGCTTTATCGACGCGCACACCCACCTCCTCCTCCAGGGCGATCCCACGGCGGCGTCCTACAACGAGCAGCTTCTCTATGAGTCGACCGCGTACCGGGCCATCCTCGCCGCGCGCAACGCCCGGATCGCGCTCGAGCACGGCTTCACCACCATTCGGGATCTCGAGACCGAGGGCGCGATGTATGCCGACGTGGACGTCAAGCGGGCCGTGGAGCGCGGGGAGATCCCGGGCCCGCGGATCTTCGCCTCGACCCGTGCCATGGCGCCCACCGGCATGTACCCGATCGTATCCGACAACTGGGAGCTCGAGCTGCCGCACGGCGTCCAGCCGGTGGACGGGGTCGACGGCGCGCGCCTCGCCGTCCGCCAGCAGGTGGCGCACGGCGCCGACTGGATCAAGTACTACTCCGATCGACGCTACTACTACACGCCCGATTCGGTGCTGCACAGCTGGGTGAACTTCACGGACGAGGAGGCGCGGGCCATCGTGGATGAGGCGCACCGCCTGGGCCGGAAAGTGGCGGCCCACGCGATCGGCTCGGACGGGATCGCCGCGGCGCTCCGCGCCGGAGTGAACACGATCGAACACGGCGACGGGATGACCGACTCCCTGCTCGACGTGTTGGTCGCCCGCGGCGTCTACTGGGTGCCGACGGTGACCGTGGCCGTATACGTCGCCGGTCCGCGTGGCGGTCCATGGGCGCCGATGGTGGCGCATCAGCGCCAGGCGTTCGCCCACGGCCTCAAAAAGGGTGTCAAGATCGTGTTAGGAACCGACGTCGGCGGGTTTCCGTGGACCGAGCTGAACGAAGCGAAGGAATTCGGTTACTACGTGCAGTACGGTATGTCGCCGATGCAGGCGATCAAGTCCGGAACCTCGCTCGCCGCCGAGCTCCTGGGGGAGCCCGGCCTCGGCGTCGTGGCTCCAGGGGCGTACGCGGATCTCGTCGCGGTCGCGGGTGACCCGTTGAAGGACATCACGGAGCTCGAGCACGTACGGTTCGTTATGAAAGGCGGGGTGCCTTATCTTTCGCAATAGTGCGGCGCGCTCTCAGGACTAGCCTCGTATTGCTGATCGGCGCCGCCGGTCCGGTGGTGGGCCAATTCTCCCCACCCGGAACCGGCGGCGTCGCGGCGTTGGCGGGCGCGTTGAAGCAGCTCGGTGCCACGAAGCGGGTGTTGATGATCGGCGCGCACCCCGACGACGAGTACTCAGACCTGGTGGCCTTGTTCGCTCGTGGGATGGGCGCCCAGGTGGCCTACCTGTCGCTCACGCGGGGCGAGGGCGGCCAGAACTTGATCGGACCCGAGCTCGGTCCCGAGCTCGGGATCATCCGCTCGGAAGAGCTGCTCGCCGCCCGGCGCATCGATGGCGCGCGTCAGTTCTTCGCCCGCGCGTACGACTTCGGCTACTCGAAGTCGATCGACGAGGCGCTACGCTTCTGGGCGCGGGACTCCCTGCTGCGCGATGTGCTCGACGTGGTGCGGCGCTTCCGTCCCCAGATCATCGTGTCGGTCTTCTCCGGAACACCCAAGGACGGGCACGGACAGCATCAGGTGGCCGGCGTCCTCGCCCGGCAGGCGTTCGAGGCGCTGCGCGACTCGAGTTGGGGGCCGGTGAAGCTGTACCGCTCGCTCTACTTCGATACCGCGGCCGCCACGCTGCGGCTCGACGCGGGCGTGATCGACCCGGTGGAAGGCCGGTCCTACCATCAGATCGCGATGGCGGGCCGGAGTCAGCACCGGTCGCAGGACGAGGGCCAGCTGGAGCGGCCCGGCTCGGCCGTCGCCCGGCTCGCATTCATCGAGTGGAAGGATCGGGCACGGACCGGCGACGGAAACGGATTGTTCTCGGGCGTCGACACGGTCGTGCCCGGACGGACGCGCTACACCGCCCTGGTCGATTCCGCGCGGGCGCAGCTCAATCCACTGCACCCGGGCGCCGTCGTGCCGCTCCTCGCCCGTGCCCTCCACGAGCTCGGCGACGCCGACTCGAGCCAGCAGGCGATTCTCACGCACGCGCTCTTGTCCGCCGCTGGTGTCGCGGTCGATGGCTTTGCGGATGATGGCATCGTCGTGCCGGGCGAGCGGGTGCAGCTGGAGGCGAACGTCTGGAACGCCGGCGACAGCGCGGTCGGGCTCGGGAGCATCGACATCGCGGCGCCCGACGGCTGGAGAGTCGAGCGCCTAGACGCGGCCGGAGCGATGCTCGGTCCCAATGCGGTCGTCAGCCGCCACTTCGCGATCACCGTGGCTCCGGATGCTCCGCGTTCCCAGCCGTATTTCCTCCGGCGGCCGCTCCAGGGCGCCTTGTACGACTGGAGCGGAGTTCCGGCCGACGTGCGAGGCCTGCCGTTCGAGCCGGGACCGATGCAGATGACCGTTCGGCTGACTGTCGCGGGGGAGCATCTGGTCGTCACTCGTGAGGTGGTGTACCGCTACCGGGATCAAAGCGTGGGCGAGGTGCGCCGGCCGATCTTCGTGACCAGGCCGTTCGACGTGGAGATCACGCCCGATCTGGTGGTATGGCCGGTCGACGGCGCGGCCGCCGGTCCGCGACACTTCACCGTCACCGTGACCAACCGCACGCGGGGGGCGGCGGCGGCGCAGGTGGCGCTCACGCCTCCGCCCGGGTGGGGGACGGTGCCGCCGGAGAGCCTGTCGTTCCAGCGCGAGGACGAGTCGAAGAGTCTGACTGTCACGCTCAACTTGCCTTCCGCCGTGAAGCCGGGGGCGTACCAGCTCCGAGCGGCGGCGCTCGCGGGGCGGGAGCGGAGCGAGGGCGCGCTCGCGATCATCGATTATCCGCACATCCGGCCGCGAGGCGTCACACACGCGTCGACTGCCGAGGTGCGCGTCGCGCGTCTGACGCTGCCCGCGCTCGCCCGCGTGGGATACGTGCGCGGGGCATCGGACCGCGTTCCGGAATCGCTGCAGGCGGTGGGCGCGCCGATCGAGCTGCTCGGCCCCGATACCCTCGCGCGCGGCGAGCTGTCCCGGTACGACGCCATCGTCATCGGCAGCCGCGCGTACGAGACCGATCCTGCGTTGGTCGCGGCGAACGGCCGGATCCTGGACTACGCGCGCGCCGGCGGGCTCGTCATCGTACAGTACCAGCAATATCCCTTCGTGAACGGTGGCTTCGCGCCGTATCGGCTGTCGATCGCCCGCCCCCACGATCGGGTGACCGACGAGACGGCCGCCGTGACGGCGCTCGACCCGAAGCATCCGGTCTTCCACGTCCCGAACGAGATCGGCGCCGACGACTGGCGCGGCTGGGTCCAGGAGCGCGGGCTGTATTTCGCTCACGATTGGGATACGACGTACACCCCGCTGCTCGCGATGCACGATCCCGGTGAGGCACCGCTTCAAGGCGGACTGCTCCTCGCGCCGCTCGGCACCGGCACCTACGTGTACACGGGGCTGAGCTTGTTCCGGCAGCTGCCAGCGGGGGTGCCGGGGGCCTACCGACTCTTTGCGAATCTCCTGGCGCTGAAAAGAAAGAATGGCCCGTAACACCGGGAGCGGGGAGCAGGGAGTGGTTCCCTCCGGTGAGCAGCGGGGTTACGGTTTGCATCGGTGGGTCCCGCTCCCCGCTCCCTGCTCCCTGATTTTCGCAACCATCTTCGCTTTCGCCGCCTGCTCGAGCGACCATCGGATTCCCCTCGTCGTCTACTCTCCCCACGGCCGCGACCTCCTCACCCTTATGGAGCACCGGTTCGAGCGGCTGCACCCCGACGTCGACGTGCGCTGGCTCGACATGGGTTCGCAGGAGGTGTACGACCGGCTCCGCTCGGAGCGCGCCAATCCGCAGGCCGACGTCTGGTTCGGCGGGCCGGCGACGATCTTCGCACGGGGCGCCGCGGACTCGTTGCTCGAGCCGTTCCGACCGACCTGGGCGAGTGCCATCGACCCGCATGGCCGCGGTCCCGGGGACGCCTACATGGCCGCGTACGAAACGCCCGTGGTGATCGTGTACGCCGAGCGGGCCCTCACGCCCGAGCAGGCGCCGCAGGACTGGGACGATCTGCTCGACCCTCGGTGGAAGGGGAAGATCCTGATCCGCGACCCGCTCGCTTCAGGGACGATGCGCGCGGTGTGGGGGATGATCATCGAGCGCGGCATCAAGCAAACGCACGACACGGCCGCGGGCTTCCAGTGGCTCCGGAGACTCGACGCGCAGACCAAGGAATACGTGTTGAACGGGCCGCTCCTCGATCAGAAGATCGTGCGGGGGGAAGGGCTCGTGACCCTGTGGGACCTTCCCGACATTCTCCTCTCGAGGCGCGACGGCCTGCCCCTCGGCTACACGTTTCCGAAGAGCGGAACCCCGGTGATCGAGGACGCGATCGCGGTGGTCCGGAACGCCCGACACCGGGATCGGGCGCGCGCGTTCGTCGAGTATGTGGGCAGCATCGAGGCGCAGCTCCTCGCGACGCGCGAGGCCTACCGGCTCCCGGCTCGGCAGGACATTCCCATCGACTCGTTGCCGACGTGGGCGCGCGACGTGCGGCGGACGATGAAGGCCGCCGACGTGGATTGGGACCTGTTGGCCGCCCGTGGCGCGGATTGGATGCGCGCGTGGGACGAGACGGTGCGGAGTCACTCCCGGTGAGCGGATTCGTCACCCTCGACGGCGTACGCAAGCGCTGGTCGGCGAAAGTGACCGTAGGGCCACTGTCGTTCGGCGTCGCGCAAGGAGAGATCCTCGCCCTCCTGGGACCGTCGGGAAGTGGGAAGACGACGGTGCTGCGCCTGCTCGCGGGATTCGAGACGTCGGACGCGGGCCGGATCGGCATCGGTGGCGAAGATGTCACGGCGACTCCACCCGCCCGGCGGCGTTGCGGGATGGTGTTTCAGCACTACGCCCTGTTTCCCCATCTGGACGTCGGCGAGAACGTGGCGTTCGGTCTCGCGGGGCAGGGCAAGGCCAACGCGGGAAGAATTGTCGACGCGCTCAAGCTCGTCGGGCTCGAGGGGTTCGAGCGGCGGCGCGTACAAGAGCTGTCGGGCGGGCAGCAGCAGCGGGTGGCCCTGGCGCGAGCGCTCGCGCCCGAGCCGCGGGTGCTCTTGCTCGACGAGCCGCTCTCGAACCTCGACCCCGCGCTGCGCGAGCGGACCCGGCGCGAGCTCCGGGCGCTCATCAAGCGCGTCGGCATCACGAGCATCTTCGTGACCCACGAGCAGGAGGAGGCGTTCGACTTGGGCGACCGGGTGGCGGTCCTCGAGTCCGGTGGCCTGGAGCAACTCGGCACCGCGGAGGAGCTGTACGAGCGTCCCGCCAGCTTGTTCGTCGCCACGTTCGTAGGCCGGGCCAACGTCCTGCGCGGCCCGGCGGCACGGGCGTTTGGAGGGGGCGAGGGGACCGGGGGGGGCGGGGGAATGAAGGACGGTGAAGTGATCGTCGTCCGGCCGGAGCGGCTCGCGTTCGCGGCGGCGGGCGTGCCGGCGGTGGTGCGCGAGCGGCGCTACACCGGAGCCGCCGCGTTCTTCCTGGTCGAGACGGACGGAGGCGAACGGCTCGAGGTGCTGGCGGCGCCGGATGCCGCCCGCGTGGGGGACCGGGTGCGCCTCGCGGCGACGAGCGTGCTGCGGTTCGCGGAGGCGCACGCATGAGCGCGCGTCCAGGGGGCGGGCTCACCGCACGCGTTGTCCTGACCGTCCTGCTCGCGTGGTTGGTCCTGTACCCCATTCTGATTCTGGTCGGCGACGCGGTCGGAGGAGGAGGCAGCGGCCTGACCGCATTCGCCACGCGACCCGCCGAGTGGCGGGCGCTGTGGGCGAGCGTCTGGATCTCGGTCGCGAGCGTGGCCCTCGCCGCGGCGATCGGTGTGCCGCTCGCGTTCCTGTTCGAGTGGTTCGAGTTTCCCGGCCGCAAGACGCTCGGCTCGCTGATCGCCTTGCCCGCCGTCCTGCCGCCGTTCGTCGGCGTGATTGCGTTTCTGTTTCTCTATGGTGAGTCCGGGTTCGTCGCGCGGGCCGTCCAACAAATCTTCGGACTCGAGCAATCGCCATGGCGGCTCCAGGGGGCCGGCGGCATCCTCCTGGTCCACGCGTACTCGATGTACGTCTACTTCTATCTGTTCACGCGTGCCGGGCTCGCGAAGCTCGATGCCTCGATGCTCGAGGCGGCACAGGCGCTCGGCGCGAGCCGGTGGTCCACTTTGTGGCGCGTGACGCTCCCGTTACTGCGCCCCTCGCTCGCGGGCGCGGCGCTGCTCGTCTTCATGACCGCTGTGGGGTCGTTCAGCGCGCCGTACGTCTTCGGCGGGGGGTTCCGCGTGATGACGACCCAGATCGTCGCCAGCAAGCTGAATGGCGAGCTTCGGCTGGCGGAGGTCGAAAGTGTGGCGCTGGCCCTGGTCGCCATCGCGGGGCTGGTGCTGCTGAGGCGCTCCGAAGGCGACGACATCGTGACCGCCCTCGGCAAGGGGACCGCTCCGCGCCGTCGGCCCATCGGTGGGGCGGGGGCCCGCGCGTTCTCCACGACCGCCGGCTGGGCGCTCGCCGTTCTCCTCTTGCTCCCTCACCTCACCCTGGTCCTCATCTCGCTCGTGCCGTACGGATCCTGGACCACGGAGACGCTCCCGCCCGTTTTGAGCGGGATCAACTACCAGCGACTCTTCGCCGAGCCCGAGCGACTGCGACCGCTCGTGAACTCGCTCTGGATGGCGGCGGGAAGCACCGCCGGTGCGATCGCCCTGGCGCTCGTGGCCGCCGGTCTCGTGGCCCGGGGACGCCCATCCAGGTTGCGGGGCGCGATCGAGGGACTGATCGCCCTGCCGTGGGCGCTCCCCGGCACCGTCTTCGCGATCGCGCTCCTCACGACGTTCAGCGTGCACAGCCCGGTCACGTTGCGCTGGGTCCTCGCCGGCACCACCCTGCTGTTGCCGCTCGCATATATGGTGCGGAACGTTCCCGTTACGGGACGGGCCCTCCTGGCCGGTTATCGCCAGCTCGACCCCGGGCTCGAGGAGGCGGCGGCGAGTCTTGGCGCCGGACGCTGGGCGACCTTCCGGCGCGTGACCCTGCCGCTTCTCACGCCGGCTCTGGCCGCCGGAGGCAGCCTCGCCTTTGTCGCCGGACTCGGCGACTTTGTCACGTCCATCGTGCTCTACACGTACGACAACCGGCCCATCTCGATCGAGATCATGGCGAGCCTTCGCGTGTCGGAGCTGGGCGTGGCGGCGGCCTTCGGCGTGATCCTCATGGTGGTGAGCGCCGCGGTCCTGGGGTTAGGCGCCAGACGATGAACACGATGATCACGCGATTGTTGAACCTTCTCGGGCCGGACCTGCGGCGTCTGATCGTTCTGATCGCCGTGTGCTTCGTAGACATGATTGGGCTGCTGATGATCTCACCGCTGCTCACCTTCTATGCGTTGAGGCTAGGCGGTCAGGCCAGCATCGTTGGTCCGCTGTTCAGCTCTTTTGCAGTCGCACAGCTGCTTGCGTCGCCTATTTGGGGACGCGTGTCCGATCGGTACGGACGTCGACCCGTGCTCATCATCGGTCTCATTGGATCGGGGATCGCCTACTTGATATTCGGGTTTGCCAATACCCTCTGGTTGTTGTTCGTGTGCCGCATCGTACAGGGATTCGGAGGGGGAACCACCGGGGTAGCGCAGGCGTACGTCGCCGACACCATGCCGCCCGCGCAGCGTGCACGCGCACTGGGCTGGTTGTCGGCCGCGACGAGCCTCGGCGTGAGCATCGGTGCCGTGCTCGGCTCCTTCACCCACAAACTCTGGGGGCCTCGTGGTCCAGGTGTGGCCGCCGCTGTGCTCGTCTTCGTCAACGTGGTGTTCGCGTGGAAATGGCTCCCCGAGTCTCGCACACTGAATCCCTCACAACCGGACGGGCCCGCCGGGCCGCGCACAACCGGATCGTGGACAGTGGCGGTGCGGAACGTCGCAAGGCCCGTGTGGAACGTCATCCGGCATCCCGCACGCCCCGTGTCTGAAGTGATTTGGGTGTACGGAATCGGTATGCTCGCTTTGAATTCACTGATCGCTGTCTTGTCGCTCTACTTGCAGCGACGATTCGGTATGAATGAAGACAACGTGGGGCCGATCTACTTCGTGTTCAGCGCGGTGGGCGTCGTCATGCGAACTTGGCCGGTGGGCTGGATCAACCAGCGTCTGGGCGAAGTCCGAACGATGCGGCTTGGTGCTGTCCTATTGGGCATTGGACTGTTATTGATGCCGCTGCCGACGACGCGTTCGTGGTTCATCATGTGTCTCATCCTCGCGCCCATCGGGACGGCCTTGTTGTTCCCAGCCACAACTGCGCTAGTGAGCCATCGGACTGATCGAGCTCAGTATGGCGTGCAGATGGGGGCCCAGCAGACGCTGCGCGGCATCATGGCGATTGTTGGGCCGGTGGGCGCCACCTTGGCATTTCAATACCTGGGCCCGGGTGTTCCCTTCTATCTCGCGGCGGGCGTAGTCGCGGTCGCGGCGGCCGTCGCGTGGAACGTGCGCCAGGAACGCCCTGTCACCGCTACGGCGTAACCCCGTCCGCGTGTATTTTGGGTGACATGATTCGCTCGCTCGTTTCGTTCCTGGCGTGGGTGGGGTTCCTGCCCGCCCCGAACCCGCGGCCCCGTCTCGTGGTCGTCATCACCGTCGACCAGCTGCGGCCCGATTACTTGGACCGCTACCGCTCCCAGCTGCAGGGCGGCCTTCGGCTGCTCGTGCGAGAAGGCGCCGTGTTCCGGGACGCGTATCAGGACCACGCGGTCACCGAGACGGCTCCCGGTCACTCCACGATCCTCTCGGGTCGGTGGCCTGCGCATACGGGGATCATCGCAAACACCATCGGAGTCCTGGACTCGGCCGCCCCGCTGATCGGCCTAGCAGGCCCGGGCGCGTCCCCGGTGCGATTTCACGGTACGGAGCTCTTCGACTGGCTTCAGGCTGCCGAGCCGGACGCCCGGGCGCTCTCCGTCTCGCGCAAGGACCGCGGGGCGATCCTGCCGATCGGCCGCGCCAAGCAGTCGGTCTATTGGTACCAGTCGGGGTACTTCACCACGAGCCGTTACTACGCCGATTCGCTGCCACTGTGGGTGCGCGCGTTCAACGCCCGGCGGCTGCCGTTCCGCGAGGCCGGAGACGAATGGAACCTCTTGCTTCCCGCGCGCGATTATCCCGAGCCGGATAGCGTCCCCTACGAGAATGCCGGCGCCGGCTTCATGTTCCCGCACCGTTTGCCGGCCGACAGCGCCCAGGCGGCGGTCGCGCTCGCCGGGGTCCCGACGATGGACTCGCTCACGCTCGCGTTCGCGCTCGAGGGCGTGCGCGCGCTGCGCCTGGGCGGGCGCGGCGCGACCGACCTGCTCGCGGTGAGTCTCTCGACCACCGATGCGATCGGCCACGCCTATGGTCCGGACTCGCGCGAGATCCACGATCAGATCCTCCGGCTCGACCGCTATCTCGGCTGGTTCCTGCAACAGCTGTTCGTGCGCTACGGCACCGGCAACGTCCTGGTCGTCCTCACCGCGGATCACGGGGTGACCCCGTACCCGGAGCGATCGCGCGCGCTCGGACGGCGGGACGCCGTGCGGGTCATTCCGGACAGCCTCATCGCGGTCGCGAACGGCGCCCTCGACCGCCGGGCCGGCGGGCACGATTGGCTGCAGTTCGATACAGGGATGCTGCTCCTTCCCGATCGCGCGGGTCTCGCCGCGCACGGCGTGAACGTCGACAGCGTCATCAGGGATGTCGCGGATCAGGTGCGCGCCTTGCCGGGGGTGGCCCGCGTGGATCGTCCGGCTGACCTTGCGGGACGGGATACCAGCGACCCGGTCGTGCGGCGTTGGATCCATCAGATCCCGCCCGACGCCGGCGTGGAGCTCGTCGTCACGCTGAAGCCGTATTCGATCTGGAGCTACCCCAACCTGCCGATCGCGATGCACGGCCAGCCCACCGACTTGGACGCACACGTGCCGCTGATCTTCATGGGTTCGGACATCCAGCGGGGTACGTATGAGCAGCGGGTGAGCACGGTGGACATCGCTCCCACGCTCGCGCGACTGCTCGAGCTGACTCCCGCCGAGCCGCTGGATGGCCACGTGCTCGTGGAAGCCCTGGCCCAGCGGAACTGAGACGCTATGGCCCAACAGAAACTCACGGCCGACCAGGTGCGCCGCATCGAGGAGATCGAGGAGTTCAAGCGGGCGGCCGATCACCTCATGCACCTGGTGAAGGAGCTCGACTCGAATCGCGCGGGGCAAACCCGAGTCATCCAGCAGCTAAGCGAGAAGATCGTCAACGCGTCGTCCCAGATGCGCCAGCGGGCACTCTCCGCCAACATCGGGACCATCGCCGACGTCGCCGGAACGATGTCGGTCATGGCGGGCCGTGGTGGGGGGATCAACATGAAGGTTCGCGCCCTGGCGGACAGCGTCGGCAGCCTCCACATGCAGCTCGAAGCGGCCCTGAGACACGCGATGGAGCCGCCGGAGCCGGACAAGAACAAGCCGAAGAAGGACTAGTCGTGGCCGCCATACGTTGCACCGGGCTCGTCAAGCGTTACGACGACGTCGTGGCGGTCGCGGGCCTGGATCTGACCGTCGAGGCCCAGGAATGCTTCGGTCTCCTCGGGCCGAACGGCGCCGGGAAGACGACGACCATCGAGATCCTCGAGGGGCTCACCGCGCCCGATGCCGGCGACGTCGAGGTCCTCGGCATGCGCTGGACCGGCGGGGCGGCCGAGACCCGGGCCCTGCGTGAGCGCCTGGGCATCCAGCTGCAGGATACCCAGCTCGCCGAGAAGCTGACGGTCGAGGAGACGGTGCGGCTGTTCCGCAGCTTTTACCGGTCGGCCCATTCCGTCGACGAGGTCCTCGCGCTCGTCGAGCTCGAGGAGAAGCGCGCGTCCTGGGTCGGTAAGCTCTCCGGCGGGCAGAAGCAGCGCCTCGCGGTCGCATGCGCGCTCGTGTCGCGCCCCGAGCTGCTGTTCCTCGATGAGCCCACGACGGGTCTCGATCCCCAGTCGCGGCGACAGCTGTGGGACGTGATCGGCCGGTTCCGCGCGGCCGGTGGCGCGGTCCTACTGACGACACACTACATGGAAGAGGCAGAGCGCCTGTGCGACCGGGTGGCCATCATGGATCACGGCAAGGTCATCGCGCTCGGCACCCCGCAATCCCTGATTGCGTCGCTCGGCGCCGAGCACGTGGTGGAGTTCGCGCTCGCCGACGGCGCGGGTCGCTCGGGAACCCCACCCGGAACTGACGAGCTCGCGGCGCTCCCCGGGGTGCGCGCGGTCCGGCCGGCCGTCGATCGGATCGCGCTCACCGTCGAGGAGGTGCATCGCGCGGTGCCGGCGCTCCTCGCGCTCCTCGAGCGCCGCGGTGCCGAGCTCTCACTGCTCGCGACGCACCACGCCACGCTCGAGGATGTGTTCGTCTCGCTCACCGGGAGGCAGCTCCGCGATGAGTGACCATCCGCTGGTCCAGCTCAGCCTCGCGCGCATGCGCGAGTTCTACCGCGAGCCCGAGGCAGTCTTCTGGGTGTTCGGGTTCCCGATCGTGCTGGCGTTCGCGCTGGGCATCGCCTTTCGCAACCGCGGCCCCGGCGAGCTGCGGGTCGCGGTGCTGCGCGGGCCGGGGGACTCCGTCGTCGCCGCCGCGGTGGGGCGTGCCCCCGGGCTCTCCCCGGTCGTCCTCGACTCGACCGAGGCACGCCTGCAACTCCGCACGGGGCGCGTGGCGCTGCTCGTGGTCCCGGGAGAACCCGTGGTATATCGCTTCGACTCGACCCGTACCGAAAGTCGCCTGGCACGCCTCGAGGTGGACGACGCGCTGCAGCGTGCCCGCGGACGGATCGATGTCGCGCGCGTCACGGACGAACGGGTGACCGAGCCCGGCTCGCGCTACATCGACTTTCTGATCCCCGGCCTCCTCGGAATGAACCTGATGGGGAGCGGGCTCTGGGGCGTGGGTTTCTCGGTCGTCCAGGCGCGCACCAAGAAGCTGCTCAAGCGCTTCATGGCGACGCCGATGCGCCGGAGCCACTATCTGCTGGCGTTCGTGCTGTCGCGGCTGGTGTTCCTCTTCGTGGAAGTCGCCGCCTTGGTCGGGTTCGGCTGGGTGATGTTTCGCGTGGGCGTCCGCGGATCGATCGGTGCCGTCGCCGCCATCACGGTGCTCGGCGCCCTGTCCTTCGCGGGGCTGGGAATGCTCGTGGCGAGCCGCGCCCGGACCATCGAAGCGGTCTCGGGCCTCATGAACCTGGTCATGCTTCCGATGTGGATCCTCTCGGGCACGTTCTTCTCTTACGCCCGATTCCCCGATGCCATGCAGCCGTTCGTGAAGGCCCTGCCGCTCACGGCGCTGAACGACGCGCTGCGCGCCGTGATGATCGACGGCAGCTCGCTCGCGCACCTGGGCGCGCCGCTCGGGATTGTCTCGGTGTGGGGCCTCGTCAGCTTCCTAGTCGCGTTGCGGATCTTTCGCTGGCGCTAGTTACGGCGTGACCTTGATTGCCCCGACCATTCCGTGGTACGTGGGACTCCCCACTACGCCGTGAAAGCTGCAATGGTAGGGGTACGTCCCCACCTTCGTGAACATCTGGGAGAATGACGCACCGGGCGACGTTCCCCCATACGGATTGGGCGTCGACCCCGCGAGCGAACCCGAGTCCCAGCTGAGCGAGTCGCCGGCATCGCTCGTCGCGGTGTGCGTCGTGGTGCCGTTGTTCGTCCAGGTCACCGTCGAGCCGACTGTGACGGTCAGGGTCTCCGGTGAAAAGCTGTATTCCACGGCGCTCACACTGGGACCGGACGGGGTGCCGCCACCCCCGCCACCCATCGGGCTGGAGCTGCAGGCTGCTGCGAGCAACGCCGCGACCACTACTTTCGTCATGCGCTCCTCCTTAGTTGACTGCTGCCTGAGTTGAGACGTTCTCGGCCCGCGCCGAGGATTGCTGACTCGTCAGTCGCTCCGGAGAAAGGCTCGGAGGCGGCGCAGGAACCCCTGCGAGCGGCGCAACGCTTCGCGAAACGCCGTGGCCGTGGGATAGCGCGCCGCCGGATCACTGGCCAGGGCTCTCCTCAAGACCTCCTCGAGCTCTTTCGATACCTCGGGCCGCGCAGCATGCAGCGGCGGGAGATCGTCGGTCGTCTGCCGGGCAAGGATGGTTTCGGCGGTAGCGCCCTCGAACGGTGGCCGACCAAGTAACCCGAAATATGTCGTCGCCGCGAGCGAGTAGAGGTCGGCGCGCTCGTCCACGCGCTCCCCAAGGAGCTGTTCCGGCGCGGCGAACTGCGGCGTTCCGCTCCGCGACACCGCGCCTCCGGACCGGCCGTCGCCCCGGAGCGCGAGGGCCAGGCCGAAGTCGGTAATACGCAACCGCCCGTCCGGCTCGATCAACATGTTCTCCGGCTTCAAATCCCGGTGGACGAGCCCGAGCGCGTGGGCGTGTTCGAGGGCCGATAGCCCCTGGTCGAGAATCCGGACCGCTTGGTCCACGGGAAGGCGCCCGCGCTGGCTCACGAGCTGCGCCAAGCTCGCGCCAGGCACGAGCTCCATCGTGTACCACTGCAACCCGGCCCGACTCATGATGTCGTAGATGCTGACGATGCTCGGGTGCCGGAGCCGCGCGGCAAGCTGGGCCTCCCGGCGAAAGCGCTCCATCACGGCGGGGTCGGTGGTCAGCGAGGGGTGCAGCACTTTGATCGCCACGTCGCGTTCGAGCCCCAGGTCACGGGCCCGATACACTCGGCCGAAGCCACCGGCGCCGAGCTCGTCGAGCAGCTCGTAGTCGTCGCCCAGGGCGCGGCGCAGTCGACCTTCGAACCCGGCCTCGGCCACGTGCGGGGCGGCGGCGGGCTCCTGAAACACGCCGGCGTCGCTCACGAAGTCCTCGAGCATTTCCGTCGCCGTGTAGTACCGGTCGCCCGGCGCGGCCTTCAAGGCGCGTAGCAACACGCGCTCCAGCGCCGCCGGCACGGCGGGCCGCAATTCGCGCGGCGGCTTGAGGCGAGCGGTATCGGCATCTGGTGGCTGACCCGTGAGCACGTAATACACCAATGCCGCCACCGCGTAGACGTCGCTCGCCGGCTCGCCCGCCCCTCCCCCGCGCACTTCCGGCGCGACGAACACGCCGCCCGCGGCGCGGTCATCGGCCGGGATGTTCTGCAGACACCAGCTGCAGTAGCGCAGGTCGGTGATCACGGCGCGTCCCGAGAGCTCGAGCATCATTGTGGTCGGGACGATGCGCCTCAGGATGACGCCGCGCGCATGCGCATGCTCGGCAGCGCCGAGCAGGTCCCTGACCAATCCGAGGGCGGTGGGCAGGGGCCGGGGGCCGCGCCGCAACGCGTCCGCGAGGCTCTCTCCGTCCACCCAGTTGGCGGTGCGGTAGGCGAACCGGCCGCTCACCCCGGCCGCGTAGGCGTGCCGGATGGCGGGATGGTCGAGCGCCGCCAGGGTCTCGGTCTCGCGCAGGAACCAGGCGCGGCCGGGGGACTCAGGCTCGAGATGCACGTGCAGCGCCACGTAGCGCTTGAGCAGCCGGTCCCACGCCTGGTAGACCACGCGTTCCGGTGTCGCTGCCACGATCGCCATGCGGTAACCGGGCTCGAACGCTGCCGCGACGTCCTCCAGCACGGCGGGCGCGAGAGCAGCCCGCGGGCGCGGGGTCGTTGGGGGCGGGGGGGGCGATGTCATCGCCCGGCCAATCTAACGTCCGGAAGGCACCGGCACGACGACCGCAGCGAAACCGTTCTGGAGCGGTGGCGTGCGGTGGTAGCGGGCGTCCCACAGCGCGACCTGACGGTCGCCGCCGCGCGACTCCACGGTCGCGACGAGAAACCGCGCGAACTGGGCGATCGCTCTTCCCGACGGGGTCTCGAGCGCTGCCTGGACCGCCGGGTCGTCGAGTCGTCGGGGGAACGCCCAGTCCGCGCCCGCCACGCTGTCGGATGAGGCCGCGATCATCTGCCAGTGGAAGGGCCGGCCGACGACCGTGAGCGCCGCCCAGCGAGCGTCCGGTCCGAATCGCTTCACCGCGGCGGCCTTGGCGTATCGCTTCACCACCGTCGCGACCGCCGCGCTCGCGCCGACGTAGAGGGCAAGGACGAGGAGACCGTACGCGGCGGCACGGCGACGCCCCGCGACGCCGAACCA
>DATLVU010000090.1:0-44965 GCA_035577025.1 Gemmatimonadales bacterium | reverse complement strand
CCGTTGCTGGACGCCCGTGAGATCCGACACTTGAAGGCAACGGGCGTCGCCGCGATCTCGCTCTCGCTCGACGGCTCGACACCGGACCGCCACGATGCGTTCCGCGGCGTGGCCGGGACATTCGAGCGAACGCTCGTCGCGGCGCGGGTGGCGCGGGACGCGGACCTACCGTTCCAGATCAACACTCTGGTCGCCGAGGAGACGCTCGACGACCTGCCCGCGATCTACCTGCTCGCGACGGAGCTTGGCGCGGCGCGCTGGAGTCTGTTCTTCCTCGTCTCGGTGGGTCGGGGGACCGTGCTCGAGCAGATCACGCCCGGGGCCGCGGAAGACGTCATGCAGTGGCTGGCGGAGCTGGCGCGCCGGGGCGGGCGTCCGGTGGTGACGACCACGGAAGCACCACACTTTCGGCGGGTGATGCTGCAGCGACGCCAGTTCGCCACACACGGGCATGCCGCCGGGATCCGCGATGGCAACGGGATCATGTTCATTTCGCACACCGGGGACGTTCACCCGTCGGGTTTTTTGCCGTTCTCCGCAGGCAACGTTCGTACGGACGATGTCGTGTCCATCTATCGCGACGCGCCGCTGTTTCGCCGACTCCGGCGGCCGGAGAGCTTCACGGGCCGCTGCGGGCGCTGTGAATTCCACTCGTACTGCGGTGGTTCGCGCGCGCGCGCATACGCGGCGAGCGGAGATCCCTTTAGCGAAGATCCGTTGTGCGCCTACCAGCCGCGCCGGGCGGCGGCGCCTAGCCTACAGGAGGCCATATGAAAGTCGCCGAGCTCATGCGACCCAACTTGAAGACGATCAGCAGCGATGCCACCGTGGGGGATGCCGTTGCGGCGCTAGCCGAGGCGCAGCTCTCGGCCCTGCCGGTTTTGGACAGGTACGGGCGCGCGGTGGGAGTGGTATCCACGCGAGAGATTCTCAGAGCCGAGCACGCGATGGTCAGCGCCCGCGCGCGCGAGCGCCTGTTGGAGGAGACGCTCGTGTTGGAGATCATGGCGCCGTGGCCTGTCACGGTAACCCCGGACACCGACGTCCGAGACGCGGCGCGCCAGATGCTCTATCTCGAGGTGCAGCGGTTGTTCGTCGCGGAGCGCGGCACGTTGGTAGGCGTCATTTCTCAGACCGACATCGTCGGCGCGGTCGCCACGCAAAGGGTCTAGTCCGGCGGACAGGCGCGGAGGCTGGCCTCCGCGAGCCTCAGGCTTCATACTTTTTCACGTGCGGAGCCGCGAGGATCTGTTGCCCAAGAAGCGCAGTAGCAGCCCGAAGCGTTCTCCTGCCGAGGCGTCACGCGTTCGCCATCGGTTCGAGAAGCTCCTTTCAGCCGGGATCGCCATTTTCTCGGAGCGGTCCCTCGAGCGCGTGCTGCAGCAGATCGTCGACTCGGCCCGGGACGTCGTGGGGGCGCGATACGCTGCGCTCGGCGTGCTCGCGCCCGATGGAACCTCGCTCTCGGAGTTCGTCACTTCGGGGCTCTCGCGGGCGGACCGCGATCGTATCGGTGCTCTGCCCACCGGGCACGGGCTCCTGGGGCTCGTGATCCGCGAAGCGCGGCCGATCCGGACTGCAGACATCAGCCACCATGTGCGGCGCTCCGGTTTCCCGCCCCACCACCCCCCGATGAAGTCTTTCCTCGGCGTGCCGATCCAAGGCCCCGACCGGGCGTTCGGCAATCTGTATCTCACGGAGAAGATCGGCGCAGCGGAGTTCAACGCCGAGGATCAGGCGATCGCGGTGCTGCTCGCGGCACATGCGGCCGTGGCCGTCGAGAACGCACGGCTCAACGACGAAGCGCAGCGGCTGTTGAGCCAAGTGCGAGACATGCAGCGGCATCGCGACCTGTTCTTCGCGATGATGAACCACGAGCTGCGCAATGCGCTCACCGGAGTTTACGGTTGGGCGGAGCGGCTGGTGCGCGGCAAGTCCGCCGACGCAGCGTCGCAGGCGGCTCGGGAGGTGTACGAGGGCGCGGAGCACACGATCACGCTGCTCAACAACCTTCTGGATCTGACTCGCCTCGATGCCGGCAAGGTGCGGCCCGTGTGGCGCGACGTGAACGCACTCGGCGCCGTGCAGCGGGCCGTCGCCGGGATGCAGCCGGCGATCGATGTCAAGCGGATCGTTATCGCGGTGGACTGCCCACAGGCTGCGTCGCTTCTGACCGACCCGGTGCGGCTGGAGCAGATCCTCCGCAATCTGCTCTCCAATGCGGTGCGACACAGTCCCGAAGGTGAGCGTATCGCGGTGCGGGTCGAGGCGGCCGATTCTGCGGTCTCGTTCCACGTCGTCGATCACGGCCCCGGCATCGCGCCCGAGCTCCAGGGCCGGATCTTCGAGCCGTTCGAGCGGTTCGACCCGCACTCCGGTCTGGGCACCGGGCTCGGCCTTCCCGTGTCCCGCCGGCTCGCGGAAGTGCTAGGCGGGAGCCTCACGGTCGCAAGCGAGGTGGGCCGGGGGGCGGATTTCGCGCTCACGCTTCCCCTCAAGGCCGGGGGAGTGTGAAGCTTCCTTCAGCAAGTCTTTAGAGTTGGTTCAATGGAGGCCTCCTAGAATCCGCCTATGAAAATCCTCGTGGTCGAAGACGATCGGAAAGTCGCGGGCTTCATCGAACAGGGCTTGCGAGAAGAAGGCTACGCCGTCGACGTCGCGCCGGACGGGGAAGAGGGTACGACCCTCGCTCACGTGTACGATTATGACCTCCTCGTACTCGACGTGATGCTCCCGAAGAAAAACGGGCTCCAGGTGGCGTCGGAGCTGCGGCGCGAAGGGCGCCGGACACCCATCCTGATGCTCACGGCCCGTGACACGACCGAGGACGTGGTACGAGGCCTCGACGCCGGCGCCGACGACTATCTCCCCAAGCCCTTCAAGTTCGACGAGCTGCTCGCGCGCGTCCGCGCCCTGGTGCGCCGTGGCGGTGCCAGCCGCACGGAGCTCCTGACGTATGGACCGGTGGAGCTCGACCGGTTGAAGCACAAGGTCAAGGTCAAGGGGAAGAAGCTCGAGTTGACGCCGAAGGAGTTCCAATTGCTCGAGCACTTCCTGCT
Source organism: Gemmatimonadales bacterium (assembly GCA_035577025.1). Taxonomy (GTDB): domain Bacteria; phylum Gemmatimonadota; class Gemmatimonadetes; order Gemmatimonadales; family GWC2-71-9; genus AG41. The sequence goes on along the minus strand of DATLVU010000090.1, from coordinate 41,906 downwards.
TCGTCCGGAAGAGGTCATCCGGCGCACCGATCTCTTGGAAAAGGTCTGGGATCTGCACTTCGACCCGGAGAGCAATGTGGTCGATGTGCACGTCGGCAATCTCCGGCGCAAGCTGCAGGGCGCGTCCGAGATGGACCTGATTCACACTGTGCGGGGCGTCGGCTTTCGACTCCAGTCTCCGGATAGAGAAGAAGAGTGACCCAGTCGCTGCGGCGGACGTTGGCCGTCCGGTTCGCGGCGACCATGGGCGCAGGGTTGCTGCTCGCTGCTGCGGCCGCGTACGCGGTGGCCATCGGCCCGGCCGTCGGAATGCACCGCGAGCTCCTGATGGTGCTGGCAGCCATCGTGGTGCTGGGCACGGGCGCCACCCTGGTGGGGGCCTGGTGGCTCGCCGGCTCCGCCGTCCGGCCGGTGCACGAGATCACCGAGCAGGCGACGAGCATTGAGGCCGGCACCCTCCACCGACCGATCGCCGCGCACGCCGAGACTGCCGAGTATCGGGGGCTCGTCGCGGTGCTCAACCGAATGCTCGAGCGGCTCGACGTCGCTTTTCGGAATCAACGTCGCCTTACCGCGGACGTGAGCCATGAGCTCCGGACTCCGCTCACCGCCATGAAGGGCGAAATCGAGGTCGCGCTCCGGGCAGAGCGGACGCCACGAGACTACCAGCACGTGTTACACAGCGCGCTCGAGGAGATCGAGCAGCTGACGGAGATGAGCGACGACCTGTTGCTCATCACGCGCGCGGATGCCGGCTTGTTGGAGCTGGAGATAGCGCCCACCGACCTGAACGCCGTGATCGAGAGCGTGCTCCAGGCGTTGAAGTCGCGGATCGTGGAGCGGGACCTCACGGTCGAGCCCCGGCTCCTCCACGAAGGGGCCGAGGCTTCGCTCGACGCGGCGCTCATCACGCGCGTGGTCCACCATCTGCTCGACAACGCCGTCAAGTTCACCCCACCGGGAGGCACCCTTCGGATCACGACGGACCGAATGGCTGAATGCCTGACCTTGTCGGTTCAGGATGCCGGTCCCGGAATCTCGACCGACCACCTGCCCCACATCTTCGAGCCGTTTTACCGCATCGACGAAGCCCGCACCCGGGGCAGCGGGACGGGCCTCGGCCTGGCGGTGGCGGCGGCCATCGTGCGCCTGCACGGTGGGACGATTCGGGCCAGCAACGCGCAGGGTCGGCGCGGCGCGCGCTTCGACGTCGAGCTCCCGAACGCCGGGGTACCCGCCGTTTACGAGCCCCCCGGAACCGGAGACGGGTAGGGCGATGCTGCGGTTCGTCAGGCTGTATCCCCTTCCCGTACTCGTGGGCGCCGGGCTCGTGAGCGGGCTTGTCGCGCAAGTCGCCTTCCCGTCGTCGGCAGCCGCCCGCTGGATCTTCCTGGCGACGCTCCTCATCGGGGGTGGCCCGCTCGTCGTACAAACGGCGCGGGGAGTGCTCCGCGGCCGGTTCGCGGCCGATATCGTGGCGATGCTTGCGATTCTCACCGCGCTCGTCCTCGGCCAATACTTCGCCGGAGCCGTCATTGCGCTGATGCAGTCGGGGGGTGAGGCGCTCGAGCGCTACGCCATGAGTCGGGCGTCGAGCTCACTCGAGGCGTTGCTCGCCCGGGCGCCGAAGATCGGGCGGCGCGTCCGCGCCGGAGCGGTGGAGGAGATCGCGGTCGACCATATCCGCGTGGGGGACCTGCTCCTCATCCGACCCGGCGACCTCGTCCCCGTGGATGGCGAGGTGACGGACGGCACGTCGGCGGTGGACCAGTCGGCGCTCACGGGCGAGCCAATCCCGCTCCGGGCCGTGCAGGGCACATCTCTCCTCTCGGGGAGCGTAAACCTCGACGGTGCGCTCGAAATGCGAGCGCTGCGGCCCGCGGAGCAAAGCCAATACCAGCAGATCGTGTCGATGGTCGAGCGGGCCCGGCGTGAGAAGCCGCCAATCCAGCGGCTCGCTGACCGGTTCGCGGTATGGTTCACGCCTGTGACGCTCGCCATGTGCGGCGTGGCGTGGCTCGTCTCGGGAACGGCGACGAGCGTCCTCGCAGTCCTCGTGGTCGCGACGCCATGCCCACTCATTCTCGCCACGCCAATCGCCGTGATCGCGGGGATCAGTCGGGCGGCGGACTTGGGCGTGATCATCAAGACCGGCGCCGCAATCGAGCAGCTGGGACGCGCTGGTGTCGTCGTCTTCGACAAGACGGGCACGCTCACCCTTGGTCATCCGATGGTTACGCACGTGATTGCCAGTGACGGCGCCGCGCCGGATGAGGTGCTGCGCCTGGCGGCGGCTGTCGAGCAGCTCTCCTCACATCACCTCGGAACGGCCATCGTCGAGGCGGGGCAGCAACGGCTGGGAGCGCTGCCGCCCGCGACGGATTTTCAGGAGACACCGGGAGCTGGCGTCTTCGCACGCGTAGAGGGGCGCGGAGTCGCCGTCGGATCGGCACGCTTCCTGGTTGGGCACGGCGTGCCGGTTGCGGAAACGCCCGACGACCGCACGACCGCTTACGTCGCCGTGGACGGCCGTCTCGTTGGGACGATCGAGTTCGCGGACCGCTTGCGCCACCCGGTCCCGTCGCTGATGCAGCGACTCGCGGTGTTGGGTGTTGCGGAGACGGTGATGCTCACGGGCGACCGCGCGTCGGCCGCCGAGATCGTCGCGGGTCAGGCAGGCATCCGTACCGTGCGCGCCAACCTCCTGCCGGCGGACAAGGTCGCCGCCGTTGAGGAGCTGAAGCGTCGCTACGGGACGGTCGTGATGGTCGGGGACGGCATCAACGACGCGCCCGCGCTCGCCGCCGCCACCGTGGGGATCGCCATGGGCGAACACGGCACCGCCGTCTCCGCCGAAGCGGCGGACATCGTCCTGCTCGTGGATGACATCTCGCGCGTGGGTGACGCGATGACCATCAGTCGACGCATGCGCCGGATCGTCCTACAGAGCATCGGTGTGGGGCTGGGCCTGAGCTTCGCGTTCATGATCATTGCGACGCTCGGCCTGCTGACGCCGGCGGTCGGGGCCCTGATGCAAGAGGCGCTCGATGCTGCGGTGATTCTCAACGCGCTGCGACGCTAGTACTTCGCCTTCATATACTCGACGCCCAGCCTGACCGTCGCCCGCCACGCCGCCTCTGTGGCCGGCGTGAACTCCGAGTCGAACTGGCGCACGGTCGCGATCAGGCTGTCGATGAACGGGCCGTACAGCGCGGGAGCGATATTCAAGTCGCGGCGGCTGTGCCGCTCAGCGAGACGGCTGAGGAGCGTGGGCTCGCCGGGCGGTTGATTCGGGAAGATGAGCAACAGCCCGAGAGCGTGACGGAGCAGGTTGTTCTGTTTTACGAAATCGGTACGCGCGAACAGTGGAGCAGCTTCGGGGCAAGTCGCGAGGAACGCGCGGTAGAACGTCGGATAGAAGTCCGGCACCTCTCGACAACGGTCGTAGCTGGCCTTGGCCAACGCCATGACGGCTGCGTCCGCGATCGTGACGGGGCCCGGGTTGCCAGCGCTGGAGTTTCTCTGGGTCATAGCGAGTTAAAGTGGGGCACGCCTGCTGGGCCCGCCAGTCGCCAGCCTCTGACAGGACAGCGCAGCTGACGGTTGCCCTAGTGTGGCGGCAGCGAGCTGAATGTCGCACCCAGATAGTAGGGCCACACAAAGATCGCCAGGATACCCTTCCAGAAATGCAGGTGCAAGAAACCAATTGTGAACAGCCAGCCCGCGAACCAAAGGGACCCAACAAAGGTGTGCTGCTCGATCTTTATTTTTTCCATCCCAACGCTCCCTTCTGGCTCATGTCGATCCGTCTTTCAGGCCGATAGGCTGAACGGCGGATAGCGATCGGTTGTGAGTAGGAACGCATAGGCCGCGACCCGCAGCCACCAGCGGAACACACCCACGACGAAATCGAACAGCGCGCGCGGATAGCGGCCGGTGAAGAGGATGGCAAACCAGGCGATGAGGACGCACAACGTGGCCGCGATGCACAGGAAGCACAGGACGATGCAGTGTGGAATCACGAGGAACCACTTGATCAGCGGGAGCCAGGGATTCAAATCGTGCGCGGCGTTTGGGTACGGAATCTCAAGGTGAACGGCTTGCTCGTCGTCCGTCGACGGATACTCGTCGCGCAGGAGCGCTGCATACGCTAAGACGCGGGTACCAAACCTCGTCAGGGCCAGGTTCCATTCAAACCACCACCGCGGGTACTTCTGGCGGAACACGAGCATGAGCACGGTGGCGAGAAAGACCACGCCACCGGATCCGACGATATAGCTCTCCGAGCCTGCGCGAATCGTAGCCCGGGTGATAAGAGCCAGGATTATCCCCACCGGAATCACGGTCAGAGGCCGGAAGAAGGTGGTCAGCCAGTTCAGATTCCGGTCTGGGTAGTCAATCTCGAGCGTCGCCGGGAATGCGTTGGGGCTGTCTGTCATGGTTGTCTCCAATCGAGGGCACGTCCCGACCGACTCGAAACATATCGCAGGCGGCTAGAAGGCTTCTGAACGCGATGTGAGGCTTTCTTGTCGGTGGAGGTCCGCTTCGTACCAAGTTCACACCCCGTTCATACACGTCTACTAGGCTTGACTCATGTCGCTCCCGTTCACGCCCAAGGCGTTTCTCCAGGTCTTCGTCGACTACAACCAGGCCGTCTGGCCTGCTCAGGTGTTCCTGTATTTCCTTGCAGTCGTGCTGACCGGGGTCGCACATCGTGGGCGTGGAAGAGCAACGCGCTGGGTCGCCCTTGGGCTCGCGGGATTGTGGGCGTGGATGGGCCTCGAGTACCACATCGGGTTCTTTCGCATCATCAATCCCGCCGCGCTTGGATTCGGGATTGCATTCCTGGTGCAGGCGTGGCTCTTCCTCGTGTGGGGCGTAACCACTCCGAATATCGCCGTCGGGGAGGTGAAGGGTGGGCGCGCCTGGCTGGGTGGTGCGATGCTCGCATACGCGCTGGCATTCTACCCCCTGCTGGGATGGCTTCTGGGACATCGGTTTCACGCCAGCGCAACGGTCGGCCTGCCGTGTCCCACGACGATCGCCACCCTCGGTCTCCTCGTGTGGGTTCGTCCGCGGCCACCGTGGTGGCTATGGGTGGTCCCGCTCGCGTGGGCGGTCGTGGGGAGTAGCGCGGCGTTCGCGCTCGGCATGTGGGAGGACCTTGGCCTGCTCGCCGCCGGCGTCGCCGCGGCTGCGTGGTGGTGGCGTGATGCGTGGGGACATCATCAGAGGGAGGCACCTATGAATGCGAAGCGTCGCTTTTCCATTGCCGAGGCACGAGCGATCGGGATGCACGTCGGCATCGACTGGACGACCATCGATCTTGAGCAGTTCCGCCGCGGGCTCGAAGTGGAGCTCGAGCACGGCTCGCGCGACCCGGAGACCAACGTGACGAACGACGATCCGTATCTCACGGCCAAGATCGCCTGGGCGCACCTCCGGGAGATCCCCGACTACTACGCGCGGCTCGAAGTGATGGAAGCCGCCGCGAGCCGATGATCGCGCCGCGCGCGCCGCGCTGGTGTTTGACGTCGCTCGAACCTTCGACCTTCAATCAATCCGCTCGTCCGCGGTGTCCCCTGACACTGTCGCCTAGGCGCGAGCGGCGGATCGGGGTGCCCGGCGGCGCATCAGGTCGAGCGGGAAGCACTCACCGTCACACCGAAGCACCCCGTCAGAGAAACGATCGCACGCCACGGCGACGCAGGCTGGCTGCGCGAGACTGATCGCCGCCCGCACGACGGCTGTTCCGCCGCTTGCGGGGCAGAGGACACGGATGGGCACTCCCTCGGACGGTTCGCAGCCCATGGCGCTCACGGCAACGGCACTCAGCGCAGCTGACCCGCGAGCTCGTGCCTCGTCTCAGTGGGCGACTGTGGACGCCGCCCGCGCCGGGTGTTGAGGCCGAGCGTCTTGTACAACGGGCACACCTCGGCGATCGCCGTTGCGACCACGACGGTTCCGACGAGCCCCGTAGCGATCGTCACGAAAGGATACTGGTCGGTCCAGACCGCGGCCAACACGATGGCCAGGCTGCCGAGGACAGCGCGGATGGCGGTGTCCACTCCGCCCATGTTCTTGGTGATCATGGCTCCACCCTGAAGAGAGTGTGCGTATAGCATGGCCCCTTCAGAGTGAACAAAGCTGGAAGCGATTCTGAAGACCCCTCGCAGATTCGAGGCAGCTGATCTCCTAGTTGGTTTTCAGGCTTGTTTAACCTGCGCATTCTTTCATCGCGAATTAATCCTCGTTTCATCCGCGAGTCTGCACGCTTGAACCATGAACCGACGACTGAAGCAAGCCGCCGTTGTCTTCGTCGTCGTCTTGGCCGCCGCTCAACTCGTTCGCCCCGAGCGCGCGAACCCTGCAACGAATCAAAGTCACACGATTCGAACGCAGGTAGGGACGGCGAACGGGCTGGTCGGCGTCCTGGATCGCGCGTGCCGCGATTGTCACTCCAACGGGACCGTGTGGCCGTGGTACACGCAAATCGCGCCCCTGTCCTGGCTCATCGCGTACGGTGTGAGGGAAGGGCGAAACGCGGTCAACTTCTCCGAGTGGTCCACGTATCCGCCGGAGCGGCAGAGGCAGCTGCTGGTCGAGTCGTGTCGGGACGCCTCCGCCGGCAAGATGCCCGGCTCCTACACGCTGCTACATCCCGAAATGCGGCTCTCGGCCCAGGACATCGAGACGGTCTGCGCTGCCAAAGCTTCTCAATGAAACTCACCAGAGGGCTTCCCACATGAGGCGCCGCCAGATCGCCTTGATTCTCATCCTGATTGTCGACGTGGGATACATCGCGTGGGGCGCGGGGGCTGCTGCGTCGGCGGAACACCTGCTCGGTCCAGGCGGCAAGGGGATCCTACCGGCGGCGTACGAGGGCTACTCCGGCGGGTCCTGGTCGGAGCTCGTGAGCGCTTCCCCGCTTATCGCCGGATACATGAAGGTGCTCTACCGGATGTACGGCGTTTACTGCACGCTGTTCGGACTGATGGGCACCGCCATCGCTGTCACTGCCTTCCGCCGCGGTGAGCGCTGGGCGTGGTGGACCCTGCTCCTCGGCAACACGGTCGCGTTGGTGTCGGCGATAACCATGGACAGGATGGTGAACGCCATCGGCCCGTTCGAAGTGACCGAATACCTCGGCCTCGCATTCATCTGGGGAGCGTTCGCGATCACAGCGCCATTCCGTCTCGTCCCAGAGGGCGTTCCTGCTACTGAATCGTGAGGGAGGTGGAAGATGCCAACGATGAAGGAAGCCGCTTCCGAGTTCCTTGATCACAAGCGGATCGCCGTAACGGGCGTGTCGCGAAAGCCCACGGATCACGGATCCAATACCGTATTCAAGCGTCTGCGGGACCGGGGTTACGAGGTGTTCGCGGTCAACCCTAATGCGGACGAGGTTGAGGGTGCCCGCAGTTATCACGACTTGCGGAGCATTCCCGGAGGAGTCGACGCCGTCGTCATCGCCACTGCGCCCGACAAGGCGGAGGGCACAATCCGGGAGTGCGCCGACCTCGGCATCAAGCAAGTGTGGATGCATCGGTCCTACGGCCAGGGCAGCGTCAGCGCAACGGCCACGGCCTTCGGACGTGAGCACGGCATCACCGTGATCGACGGTGGCTGTCCGCTCATGTTCGACCCGACTGCAGACTTCGGCCACAAGGTCATGCGCGTGGTCTTTTCCGGTCACGTCCCGAAGACCGTGTGAGAGAGGAGGAGTCATGAGCCATTTAGAACTGCACGCTCACCTGAAGATCCGGCCAGGTCAACTGGAGGGGTTCAAAGCCCAAGCGGCCGAGATCATGCGGATCACCCTGGAGCAGGATACGAAGACGCTTCGCTACGACTGGTACATCAAAGAGGAGGGAACGGAATGCGAGGTCCACGAGACGTACGTGAACGAAGCAGGGCTGTTCGAGCACAACAGGCACGTCGTGGAGGCGCGGACGGTCCTCTTCAGAGACTACGCATTTCGACCACCAGATGATCGTCTTCGGCGACGTCTCCCAGCAGCTCAGGGACCTGACGACCAAGCACGCTGGGGGGATAACTGTGTACTCCCTCTTCCAAGGACTTGAGACGGCAGCAGCTGTCTAGGCAGCCGGGCGCGGCGCGGGGTTTTTCATGCTGCCTTCATATGGGCATCACGCGACTCCCGGATCTTGGATGGGAGCAGAACATCTTCGGTCCGGAGGCGCCCATGTCTCGAGTCCTGATCTGTTACCGCACAACCGACGGACACACGAAGAAAGTCGCCGCCGCGACGCGAGCGGCATCATGACTGAGACGACGTTCGTGCCCGCCGTGTCCTCGCCGCCCCGGGAGTTTTGGCTCCGCGACGGCACGCGCGTGCTGGTGCGTCCGATCCAGGCCGCCGACCGGGAACGGCTCCAGGTCGGGTTACATCAGCTTTCCCCCCAGTCGCGCTACCACCGCTTCCACGCCGCCGTGTCGGAGCTTTCCCCCGAGCAGCTGCTGTGTCTCACGGAGGTTGATCAGGTAAATCGCTTGGCGTGGATCGCGCTGGACCCGGTGCTTCCGGGCGAGCCTGCGGTGGGCGTCGCGCGCTGCATTCGGCTGCCCACGGATCTGCACACTGCGGAGGTCGCCGTTACGGTCCTCGATGCCTATCAAGGGCGCGGGATCGGCACGCTCTTGCTCGGTGTGTTGAGCCAAGCCGCCGCCGCGCAGGACATCCGGACCTTCCGCGCATACGTCCTCGAGGACAACGAGGCGATGCTGCGGATCTTTCGCGACCTCGGCGCTCACGTCGGCTGCTTGGACGAGAGGGTGTACCAGTTGGACATCCCCGTGCCGGAGGACCCGGAGACGCTGCCCAATACCCCGACCGGGCGCGTTTTCAAAGCAGTAGCGACGCGGGTGGGTCGCAGTGGGTACGCCGCCATTTGAAGAAGGACGTCGCCGGCGCTTCCTGAAAGAGCCATCAAGCGCTCTTCATCAGCTTCCGGACATCCATTCTCTAGACTGAGGGTGAGGAGGGTCATTCTGGACTACTTGCAAGCGGCAATGGCTCCGTCATAGGAGCGTGAAGAAATGATGAAAGCGTTGAGTTTGACACCCACGTCGCATCACGCAACGTTTCCGATGTGCGGCGATCGGAGTGCGTAATGAGACACTATCGTGTAGTCATCTTCGCGGCGGTCCTGCTCGGCGCCTGTACGACCGAGAGGATCCAGTACGTGACGCGGCCGTTCGTTCAGGGCAAGGACACCGCGAACGGGTTCCTTGGCTACTTCACGGTCAGCGACAAGCAAACGAACTGCGGCAACTGCCACGTCGGCACGCAGGCTGCGTGGAAGACGACCAAACACGCGCAGGCGTGGAGCGACCTGCAGAACTCCGGTCACGCGCAAGCGACGTGCAGCAACTGCCATAGCGTCTCACAGCTCGGTAATCGTGTGGGGCATCCGGCCGGCTACGCACTCGTCGCGGACTCGGCCTACCACGACGTCCAGTGCGAAAGCTGCCACGGACCGGGTTTCACGCACGCTTCATCGCCGACGCTCGCTAACGTGCCGCTCGCCTCGATCCATGTGGACACCAACCTCGCAAATGGTTGCGGCGGCTGTCACACCGGCGTGCACGAGCCGTTCGTGGATCAGTGGGTGCAGTCCGCTCACGGCTCGGGGCCGGGATACAGTCACGCCGCGACGAACGCCTCGTGCGCTCCCTGCCATGAAGGGAAGGCAGCCTTGGCGGTGAAGTTTGGCGTGGTGACCAACTACGCCGAGAAGGCGGACACCACGCACCAGAGAATCGTCTGCGTCGTGTGCCACGACCCGCACGGCGCTTCGCCCTACGAGGGCCAGCTGCGGGCCGATATCTCCGCGCCGACCACCGATAACCTCTGCATCAAGTGTCACTCCCGTACTGGGACCCCACCGTGGGGGGTCGCGACGGGGACCTCCGCCGCCCGAGGGCCGCACGGCGCACAGGGTCTGCTCGTGATAGGGCAAAACGTCGGGTGGATTCCACCGAACTTTACGTACGACACGAGTCAGATCGTTAGCAGCCACGGCAGCGCGGCCAACACGCGGCTGTGCGCGACGTGTCACGTCGCGTTCACCACAATCACTGACAAGAACACCGGGGCGTTCCAGTTCCAGAGCGTGGGCCACCTGTTCGAGGCCATCCCCTGCACCAACGCGACCACCGGGATTCCGGTGCCGTGCGCGACCGCCGTGGCGCCGGATACGGTCCGCAGCTTCGTCGCGTGCTCGAACAGCTCCTGCCACATCGGTGGACCGCAGATCGCGAAGAACGCCTACGTGACGTTCCGGGCGAGGCTCGACAATCTGCTGGACCAGATCTGGACTGACGCGAACGGCAACAGCGTGATCGATTCGACCGACGGCGGCCTGCTCCCGCAGCTAGTGGCCCGCGCGCAACGGCCGGGCGCGAGCGCGGCCGACACGGCGGTGCTCAACTTCGGGAGCACGACCACGACCGTCGCGAAGGGCACGCTATTCAACGCCGCGCTCGCGGCCACCGATGACCGCTCGCAATTCCTGGGCGGCACCGTGTTCGGGAAGAGCTGGGCGGCGCACGCGTCCGCCGGGAACGGGGTCCACAACCCGTTCTTGCTCGAGGCCCTGCTCACGTCGTCGATTTCGGCGCTGCAGGGGGCGTACGGGCTGGCGCCGCCGTTGCGCGGAATCAATCTGAGCGTACAGGCAATCCAACCGCCCGGCGTGCGTACGCGACAGAGTCAGAGGTAGCGCGCCGCATCGAACGCGTCGTGATGGAGAGTGAGGGGCTCCGGAACCGGGGTGGTTACCGGGGCCCCGCTCGTTTGGTACCGTAAGGGACCGCCATGCTGACACTCCAGCAAGTCAACGTCGGTCCACCGCCACTCCCCGGGGGAGTGGCCGCGGTGCTGCGTTTCTTCTTCAATCTCCCGCAGTGGTTCCAGATCGCCGGGTTCATCGTTGGTGTCATCGTCGCCGCTGCGGTGCTGGTGTTCGCCTGGCGCGCTCGGCGCGTGATCATCGCCTGGATCGTGTCTCGCCCGCGCGGCGTCAAAATCTCTCTGGCGGCCGCTCTGACCGTGCTGGCGCTGGGTTTTGGTGCTTTCAGCGTGGTCGGCTACGACTACATGGAGCACAACAACGGCTTCTGCACCGGCTGCCACGTGATGAAAGTGCCGTTCCAGCGGTTCGCCGGGTCGAAGCACGACTCGCTCTCCTGCCACGCCTGCCACCAGCAGTCCATGTTCGCCAACGCGAGGCAGCTCTACCTGTGGGTGGCCGAGCGGCCGCAAAGCATCGGGATGCACGCCAAGGTGCCCACCCGCATCTGTGCGAGCTGTCACGTGCGGGGCGATGCGAAGGAGAGCTGGCAGCGCATCGCGTCGACGGCGGGACATCGCACGCACCTGGAATCCGACTCGAGCGCCCTGAAGAACGTTCAATGCGTCACCTGTCACGGGCTCGAGGTGCACCGATTCGTGCCGGTGGATTCAACCTGCGCGCAGTCGGGATGCCACGTGAACGTGCGTATTACACTCGCCAAGATGAGCAACCAGACGGACGCGCACTGCACCAGCTGCCACCGCTTCACGGCTGACGTCCCGGCGCTGGCAACGCGCGACTCAGCACGGCGTACGCTGATCCCTCAGATGAAACAATGCTTCTCATGCCACGCCATGCAGGCGGTGCTCGCCGAGTTCGATCCGGCGAAGGATCCGCATCGCGGCACGTGCGGGTTCTGCCACAATCCACACAAACAGAAGCGGCCCGAAGAGGCCGCCCAGACGTGCGCCTCGGCCCAGTGTCATGCAGACTGGCGCTCGGAACCATTCCACGTGGGGAAGAACCACGTCGCGGTGAGTAGCACTTGCGTCCTGTGTCACGAACCCCATCACGCCAAAGTGGACGCCAGCGACTGTGCGGGATGCCATGTTGCAGTGAAGGAGCGCAAAGGCGGGAAACGTCTCACTCCACCGCTGCCGTTCGACACCACGGCGGCGCTGCGTCGCGTTTCCTCGAGTCGGTGGGCAGCGCCAGCCGGACCTCAGCGCGGCAAGGGAGACGGACCTTTTTTTGACGATCCGCCGCCGGGGAATTCCCCGCGCGGCGGGCCCCTTCCTGCCGCCGACAGCTTTCCGCACGACAGGCACAAGGCGCTCTCCTGCATCACGTGTCACACATCCCAGAGCCAACGCAATCGGCTCACGTTCCAGCGTCCCCGTGGATGCCAGATCTGTCATCATCAAGCGCCCAAGACGAGCGAATGCGGGTCCTGCCACTCGCCCGCGGAGCTCGCCACACCGGAGTCCGTGACGGCGACGGTTACCGTGGCGGGTGCCCAGCCTCGGGTTCACGCGACCCGGTTCGAGCACGCGACGCATCGCGCGCTGTCTTGCGTCTCGTGCCACACGACGCCCGTCTCCCTCGATCCGGATCCGAAGACGCTGAGCTGCGCCGCGTGTCACGATGACCATCACGCGCCCGGTCGCCGCTGCGCCGCGTGTCATGCGGTTGACACACCCGAAGCCCGCGCCGCGCACGCGCCGCCGGCGGAAGCGCACTTGGGCTGCAGCGCGTGCCATACCGCTGCGCTTGTCGCTCGGCTCGCGCCGGACCGGCGGCTCTGCCTGTCGTGTCATGCGAAGCAGGCCGATCACTATCCCACGCGGGAATGCGCCGTCTGTCACTTCGGCGCCACGCCCGAAGAGCTACGGCCACGCCTCCTGAAGGGCGGGAGCCGGTCGTGAAAGCGACCGACGCCGCGCTGTGGGCCATCGTCGCGGCCGCGGTTGCGGGGCCAGCGGCAGCCCAAGGCTATCGATTAGGGGTGGACACACGCTTTCAGGCGGTCGCCTACCGCGGCGTGACGTTCGACAGCATCGCCGTGACGGACACCGTCACCGGCCCGAGCGGCGGGCTGTTCAGTCGCGACGGCTATGCGGTCACCTGCAACTCGAACGGGTTTTGCACGTTCTATCGGCCTGGTGGGATCGTGCACGCTGCGCCCATCACGACCACGGCGGACCTCACGCTGTGGGGCCTCGGCGTCCCGGGGCTCTCCGTCCGAGCGATCGGGCGCGCCGTCGGCGATCTGAGTTCCGGTGACAACTGGCCAGGGACTGAGTCGCACGTCCAGCTGCTCGAGGGCTACGCCCAGTACGCGGCCGAGGGGTGGACCGCGCAGCTCGGCCGCCAAACCGTGGAGACCAGGTTCGGGTTCACCGGATTCGACGGTGCCCGCGTCGCGCTCCGCGACTCGCGCCGTGGGCTGGAGGTCAGCGGATACGCCGGATGGGGTCTCTGGCAGGGTTCGACTCTGCCCGTGACGAGTCCAGCCCTCAATCCCCTCGACGAGTTCCGGCCGCCCGAGCGAACGATCATCGCCGGAGCGGGAGGCGCGTGGACCACACCGCGTCTCGATCTCCGCGTGATATACCAGCGTGAAGTAGACCCGAGCACGGATTACTTCGTCTCCGAGCGGGCCGGTGTGGACGCGGTCGCTCACCCGTATCGAGGCGTGACCGTGACCGGGGGAGCCGACTATGACATTGCCCAGGGTTGGTGGGGCAGCGCCCAAGGCCAGGTGACCTATTCGGCGCCAACGGGCTGGCTCGGTGCCAGTGCGGGTGTGCGTCGCTACCGTCCGCACTTCGACCTCTGGACCATCTGGGGCGCGTTCAGCCCGGTGCCGTACACGGCTATCGACGGGTCTCTCGCCCTCAGACCGGTGGCCAAGCTTCAGGTCACCACGCAAGGCGAGCATTACAACTACGCAAACAGTGAGACCGCCACGCCGTTGGTGAGCGTCGAGAGCTCCGGCTGGCGATTCTCGTGGCATGCCACGTACACGCTGACCAAGGCGTGGATGGTGGACGGCGGGTACCACGCGGAATTCGGACCGGGAGCCTCGTCACGCGGCTTCGAGGGCGGTGTTACCTACGCCGCCGCGGACCGGCTGTCGATCACGGCCCGCGGCGCCACCCTCGATCGGCCGCTCGAGTTTCGCTTCGATGAGGCATCCCTCGATCTGTTCGGCGTCACGGCCGACTACCGACCCATATCGCGGCTGCGAATCCAGCTCGAGGCCAGCCGGTATGCCGAAGATCGCAAGCGGCCGGATGCCGGGGTGTTCAGCTGGGACCAGCTCCGTGTCAGCGGCCGGGTCGTGTTGTTCTTCGGGGGCGGGAGCGCGGATCGCGGTGGGCTTCCTCCGGCTGTGCGCGGAATGCCGGAACGAGGATCCCTGTGAGTGCGCGGTACGGACTGCTGCTGGCACTCAGCTTGGTAGGGGGACGGTCGAGGCTCGTGGGTCAGGAGCGGCAGGGATTCGACCACCAGAAGCACAGCAAGGTGTTCGCGAGCTGTACGGCGTGCCATGCCGGCGCCGTTATCCCGGGTGCTTCAATGTGGCCCTCGCCCACCTCTTGCGGCTCATGCCACGACGGGACGATCCAGAAGCGCGTCACATGGCAGCCTCCACGCGAAGCGATGCGCACTAACCTGCGATTCGAGCATGCGGAGCATTCGACGGCCCTGCGCGACAAGGCGGTCGGCTGCACCGCGTGTCACGCCGGACCAGGGGCTTCGTGGATGACGGCCGAAGCCCCGAGAGCGGAGCGTTGTCTCGATTGCCATGGCGTCTATACGGCACACCTGGCCGCGCCCGATACCGCATGCGCGACCTGTCACTTGCCGCTCGTTCGCGCAGAGCGTCTCTCCGTCAAGGACGTGGCCGCGTTCCCCAAGCCGCCCTCCCATGACCAACCGGGGTACCAGGGCGCCCAGGCTCACGGTCGAGCGGCGCAAGGGGTCGGCGCCAACTGCGCTACGTGTCACGCGCGGGATTTTTGCCTGCAGTGCCACGTCGATGCTCCGGAGCGGCCGTCGATTCAGGCACTCGCCGCCGATTCACGCTCGCTGGCGATCCAGGTTTCGCTTCGCGCGCCGGCGAGCCACGACGATCCAGGGTTCCTCTTGGGGCACGGCGCCAGTAAGAAGGCCACGCTGGAAACGTGCAGCACCTGTCACACCCGCGAGAGCTGTTTGACCTGCCATTCAGCGACCACGCGCGTCGCCGCCCGGTTGCCGGCCGCGGGGCCGGGCCGTGGCGTGGGAGCCGTCGTCACCCGCCGTCGGCCGCCATCGCACGGGGCGAACTACGCGGAGCGCCATGCTGCCGTCGCCTCCACAGCAGCGGCGACCTGCGCGGGATGCCACGCCCGGTCGGATTGCCTCGAATGCCACCGCCCAGACGCGGCGCGAGCGGCGGGCTACCATCCACGCGGGTTCCTGGCGCGCCATCCGGCCGCGGCATACAGCCGTCAGACCAACTGCAGCGACTGCCACAACACGGCTGGCTTCTGCACCACGTGTCATGCCTCGGCGGGACTGGTGAGTCGAGGCGGCCAGCTGCGGGCTGGATACCACGACTTCAACATCTTCTTCAGTGCCGGGCACGGCCAGGCCGCCCGCCAGAGCCTGGAGACGTGCGTCGGGTGTCACGTCGAGAAGGATTGCCTCACCTGCCATTCGGCGCTGGGCGGCCGGCACATCAATCCGCACGGACCAGGTTTCGATGCGGCTCGGGAGATCAAGAAGAACCCGCAGATGTGTACTGCCTGTCACGGGACGGCCATTCCGACGCAATGACGAGCTTCGTCACTTCTCTCGATGCCAGGTTGACTCCACGTAGACCGGGATGTCGTTCTTGATGGGAATGGTGAGGAGCGTCGGCGGGTCGATCTTGAAGTCAGAGATCGTCGCCGGGATCGTTCCTGATACCCGTGCTTCGTCTCGGTCCATGACGACCTGAAATGGAACCCGCGCATAATGGGCGGTCTGACCGGCAAATTCGATCTCCAGATCCGCATAGACCGTGTCCCCGACGTGGGCCCCTTCCGGGAACTGTGTTCGCACAGTCACCATTGGAAATTGCCCGCCGCGCGTTGTCTGCAGCATGTGCAGGTCGCGGTTGCTGTCACCGGAATCAAAGGACTTGATCGGCACCGCGATCAGAAACTCACAACTCCGGGCCTGACAAACCCCCTTACCTCGCGCCGCATGGCTCACGCCATCGACCTGGTGCAGCGGATGGGACACGTGATATCTGACCGTGGATGAGTCGAGCACCCACTGGCTCGGCGTTTGGATGAGCGTCAGAGCGGAGAGCAGCAGGAAGGTCATCTGTTCATCAGAACTTGAGTGATACGGACAGAATTGAAGCGCCATACGCTGCGGCGGTTACGACCGCCACGACCGAATGAGCACTCGCGATGCCATGCACCCGTTCTCCCCGACTCCGTTGCGCGTACGCCATCGCTCCCAACACGGGGGTGAGGATCATGCCGGGCCCATGAATCCAGGCCAGGGCCTTGTGAACGCGAATGGGGCCGTGAACGTGCGTGCCCGGAATTTTGGGCGCGGCAATGGCGAAGTAGGCGCTTGTGAAATAGAGACCAGCCGTGATCGAGCCGAGTGCCGCGTGCACATCGCGCGTGGTCGAGGTTGTGGCCCGGCCACCGGCGAACGTGCCGGTGATGACCGTCGCCGCCAACGGGATCGTCGTGATCAGCCCGAGCCGCTGATGCACCTTCAGCATGTGGGAGCGCTTATCGAGTCTCGCCTGCTCCTCAGCGCTCCCTCGCGTCTGAGCCGCCGAGAACCCGAGGTCCTCCAATGACAACAGCGGGCGCAGCTGCACGTTCTGGGTTTGGTTCACGCCCGCGACCATCGTGACCGTCACGGTGCTGGGGCTGTAGCCCTCCGCTGCCACCGAGAGCTCGTAATCGCCGGGCATGAGGTCGGGTACCTCGTACGAGCCGCCCGAATCGGTGCGCGTCTCCGTGGTGAGGCCGTCGGCGATCCGCTTGAGCGATACCTTTGCGTTGGGGACAGCCGCTCCGGACGCAGACACGACACCTGACAGCGTGCATTGGGCCCGCAGCGGGCCTGAGAGCGCGAGGCTCAACAGGATGAAACGTGCGCACCCCGACGCTCTGGAGCTCACACCCTGATGTTACGCGAATGACTGGCTGCGCGCTGGAACTCTGGACACCGCCGATGGCGACCCGCTGAATCTCTTCATCCGCACCTAACCCTGCTGTCAGACTGATGCCGTCATACTTCGGCGTGATATCGCAAGGAGAACTCATGGTCGAGCACGGCAGCAGGACCACACCTGCGGGCAGGCGCGGCAGCGAAGAGCCGATGGAAAGTCGAACTCTGGCAGCAAGGGTTCTGCTCTTGTGCGGCATCCTCGCATCACTGCTCTACGCCGGTATGCTCGTTGTCGTGCCGATGCAGTGGGAGGGCTACAGCTCCGCTTCGCAAACCATCAGTGAGCTGTCCGCGATCGACGCGCCGACGCGGCCCTTGTGGGTTGCCCTTGGGATCGTCTACACGCTGCTCGTGGCCGCCTTCGGGTGGGGCGTCTGGATATCAGCGAGGGGAGGTCGCGCTTTACGCATTGTGGGAGGCGTGCTGATCACCTCCGGGATTTTCGGCCTCGGTTGGCCGCCGATGCACCTCCGTGGCGCCGGGTTCACACTGACCGATACCCTGCACATTGCGTGGACGCTGGTCACGCTGCTCGGCATGCTGGTCACGATCGCTTTCGGGGCCGCGGCACTCGGGAAGCGGTTCCGCGTCTATTCGACGGCGACGATCGTGGTCTTCGTGGTGTTTGGCGCCTTGACCGGATTGGACGGGCCCAAGATCGCGGCTAACCTCCCCACGCCATGGATAGGCGTCTGGGAGCGCATCAACGCCGGCGCCTACCTGCTCTGGGTCGTGGTGTTCACCATCGCCCTGCTCCAGCGCCGCAAGCCCCGGAGCGCACCGATCGCCGGGTTCGTAGCGGCCGGCTTCGAAGAGGTACGCGCCGTGTTCGAACGCAACTTCGCCGAGAGGGGGGAGATCGGGGCCGCCGTAGCGGCGTACTGGCGCGGCGAGAAGGTCGTAGATCTGTGGGGTGGCCGTCGCACGCCGGGCGGTGATGAGCCGTGGGACGAGGACACGATGGTGGTCGTCATGTCTACGACCAAGGGCCTCGCGGCGATGACGCTGGCCGTCGCGAACGCGCGCGGCTGGCTCGACTACGACGCCCCCGTCGCACGCTACTGGCCCGAGTTTGCGCAGAACGGCAAAGCTGCGGTCACGGTGCGCCAGCTGTTGGGGCACGAAGCAGGACTGGTCCTGCTCGATGAGCCTCTGACCATCGAGAAGCTGCGCGACCTGGACACCGTGGCCCGCCTGCTCGCACGCCAGAAGCCGGCCTGGGAGCCCGGCACGCGCCATGGTTATCATACCATGACGCTCGGGCTGTACATGCAGGAGCTCATTCGCCGCGTGGATCCCGCGCACCGCTCGCTCGGCCGCTTCTTCCACGACGAGATCGCCTTGCCGCTCGACCTCGAGTTCCATATCGGGCTCCCGCCAGAGATCCCCGACGTCCGACTCGCTCGGGTCAAGCCGCTCTCCCAGTGGCGTGGCCTCCTGGCCCTGCGCTACACGCCACCCGCGGTGACAATGAAAATGATCCAGCCCGGCTCTTTGCTTCGCAGGTCGTTCAATGGGCTGGGCGGCGACCCGAACGACCGACGCTACCTAGAGGTGGAGGTTCCTGCGGGTAACGGAGTGGGGACGGCGCGCGCGATTGCGAGAGCCTATGCGGCCTTCGCCGAGGGCGGCGCTGAGCTGGGGATCACGCCCGAGACATTCGACCGGGTGAGTGCTCCAGCCGTGGTCATACATCCCATTGACGAGGTGTTGGGCGTGCCGAGCTATTTCTCGCTCGGCTTCCTGCGGCCTGGGCCCGAGGTCTCGTTTGGGTCAAGCCCGCGGGCGTTCGGGGCGCCGGGCGCGGGCGGCTCGTTCGCCTTCGCCGACCCGGACGCGCACCTCGGTTATGCGTACGTGATGAACAGGTTGGACTTCTACCTGGAGAATGATCCGCGCGAAAAGGCGCTCCGCGATGCCGTGTACCGCGCGATTGGACGACGGACCCTGCGCGGTCGTCGTCCTATTGAAATTGAAATGGTAAGAGCCTCGTAGCCCCTGCGACTCTTGTCAGGCGCTATTTCCGCCGCCGGTAGGTGATCGACCACAACAGCTCCCACGCGCGCTGTCCGTCCCGCGACAATTCCCAGTCCCACACGAGGCTGTCGCGTGAGATGTCGTGAAACACCATGCGGTTCACGACAGTGTCACCGGTGGGGAGCGGGTGGGGTCGTGTCACGAGAATCATCTTGCCGTCGCGAAACCCGCCTGCGAGGGGGATGTAGCCGCCCTGACTGTCGACCCACGTCTGATGCCACTCTCGTGACTGCGGGCTCCAGACGGAGACACTCATCCCCGTCCAGCGGTCGGGCGTCAGGTTCGCGAACTCCTCGCGTGTGACGCAGCCGTCCATCGTCGAGCGAATCGTATTGACGGAGCGCGTCTCGTTCCACTGGTCGGATCCGACCCTCACACGAGTGCGGCCCGTCAAATCCCACGTGCCGAGCCAGAAGTCGAACTGACGTGCCTCGGGCGACTGGCAGGCGGGGACTGCCCTCGAGCCCCAAACGAGTATCATCGTGCCTGCGAGGAGGAGAGCCGTACGCATTTCACCAGCATGCTACCACCGCCTAGCGGCTGGGCCTAGCGACGAGCGACCAAGCCCGGTGCACGCACGATGAAGCGCTGCCGGGCGCGACGAAGCAGGTCCGAGGTCACCCGGTTATGACGTTTCGCACGATCACGTCTCGACGGTTGAGGTTGCCGCCGGGGCGGGTATCTTTGTCCCTCGTGATCACCAGGGCTCAGCTGCAGTTCGATCTGCGGTAACGGTCCGCACCCTCTTCCTCTCGCTTCCCGCTCATCTGCTGCGCTTCGCAACGCGTCTGTTCGCGGCCATCCGGCGTTGGTTCGGCCCACGCCCGTCGCGTCGTGCTCGTGCTACTGAAGGCCAGGGCCTGCCTGCGTGGGCCCGGGTGGGGCGACCCCGTCGCAAGCACATCGAACGCGTCGCCGAACTTCTCGAGGATTGGGCGGACGCAATGGACGTGGGGGCGCTCGAGCGCGACCGCTGGGTGAGGGCAGCGTGGCTGCACGACGCGATGCGCGAGGCGCGCCTGCCTGCGGGGACCACACACGGCGCCGCCGCGGCGGATCGAGCCGAGCGAGAGGGCGAGACGGATCGCGGCGTGCTCGACGCGGTCCGCTACCACAGTGTCGGTTACGCCGAATGGGACGACGTCGGCAAGATGCTCTACCTCGCCGACGCGCTCGAGCCTGGTCGAAAGGGGGACCGTAAGGCGCGCGCTCGACTCGCCGATCGCGTCCCCGACGAGCGGGACGCGGTGCTCAAAGAGGTCGTTGCGCTCGAGATCCGGCAGCGCGTACGCGCGGGGCGCCCGGTTCACCCTCTCACGATCGAGTTCTGGAACGCGCTCACGAAACGCTGAAGCGCTCCGCGTAGTCCCTCACGAAATCGCGCAGAGACCGCGGTGGCCGGCCGAGCAGCCGCTGCACCGTGGGTGAGACCGTCGCCGTCGGTCCACCCTCCTTTTGGTAGGCCGCGATCGCGAGGACCGCGTCGACTGACTCCGGCGAAGCACCGCGGGCGACCATACGCGCTCTGGCGTCATCCATGGAGATCGGACGATACGAGATCGTGCGCCCGGTTACGGCGGTGAGGGCAGCCGCCATGTCCGCATACCCGACGGCCTCTCCCCCCGTCAGCACGTACTTCTTGCCGACGTGCGCCTCGGGATGCAGCAGGACCTCCGCCGCCACCGCGGCAATGTTGCGAGTGTCAATGAACGGGACGCGCCCGTCGCCGATCGGCGAGTAGATGACGCCCTCCGTTTTCACCGACTCGGCCAGGTCCCCCAGCCAGTTCTGCATGAAGGCGTGGGGGCGCAGCATGGTCCACTGCATCCCCGATCGCTGGATCGCCTGCTCGACGTCCCAATGCTCTCGGCCGATCCAGGATTTGGAATGGTCGGACGCGCCCAGGGCCGACGCCTTGACGATGTGCTCGACCCCGAGCTCCTCGGCCGCACGGACGATGCCGAGCTGCGTTCGCCCAAAGCCAGGATCGTTGCCCGTAAGGAGGAACAGCCGCTTGCTGCCCGCGAATGCAGGCTCGAGGAGGTCTGGGTTGCTCAGATCTGCTTGAAGCCAGGCGACGTGAGGTAAGGCGCGCGCCTTCCGCGCGTCGCGCACGACCGCACGCGTCGGCGCGCCGGCGGCGGAGAGCAGGGTAACCACCTCCGTCCCGATGGTTCCACTGCTTCCGGTCACCGTGACGAGTGAGATCCGTTCCTCCATTCGAGCAACCTACATGGCTATCGAAGCAGACCATTAGTGACATATTGTCCGTGTCGAGTCTCGGCCCGCGGAGGCAGTGCTTGTCACCACGACGTCACAGTTCGCTGCGCGAAGGCGTCATCCTCGGCGTCCTTGTCGGCACCAGCATTTGGGCATGGATCGCGATTGTCGACGCCGTCGTGGGCCGACCGTTCGAAACCTTCGCCGTCCTCGGGGGAATAGGGCGTTTCACCGCGCTCCACTTCCTGCTGTGCGTGATCTACGGACTAGTTGCGGTGGCCGTCGTCCACGCGGCGGCGCGAGAGGCCAGCCTGGTGGTGGGGGCGACGTTCGCGTTCTTCGCACTCGAGTTCGCGTTCGTCATGGTGTCGGCGATTCTCTCACAGACGGGACTCGGCGCGCTCGCGTGGGTCCGGATCCTGGGCGGGAACGTCGTCGGGGCGATCGTGACATTCCTGGTGCTCTGGACACGGCATCCTCTGGCCCGGGAATTCCACGACGCCACCTCGGCCGAGGACGACTGATCGCGTCTCCTCAATGGGGTTTGATCGTCACCCCGAGCGATATCAGCAGCGAGAACGCGATCAGGACGATGATGATCCACTCGAGCAGCTCCATACGGCGCGTCGCGGCGCGATCGGCCAGCTTTCCATAAATGCCGTCGATCACCTGAAGCTTCCGGGTGATGCTCGCGTCCCACTCGGCGAGGTGAAACCGCCGAGAGGCGAGCGAATAGGCCCGGGCCAGGTATTGCTCCCCAACGAGCTTCAAGGCGTTCGTCACCTGCTCGAACAGAATCACCCCGTCGAGCTGCAGGCGCGAGAGCCGGCGTAGGTCGGCCCCGTGCTGGCTCGCGAGCGGCAGGCGCGGTGGCCGGCCGGACAGGGTCTCGTACGACCGCTCCAGCGCGGCGTCCAGCTGCTGGTCGAGGTAGCGCATCTCGAGCAGCTGGGTGTTGGCGAATTCGATCACGTCGCGCACGTCGTCCCCTTCGGCGTCGACAATCAACGACACATCGGTATCGATGAAGGTCGCGTCATCCGGCCCGAACGAAAGGCGTGAGGCGGTGGCGTCGTCGACTTCCTGCCGCGAGAGCCGTCGGGTCTCAGCGCGCAGGATCTGCGCGATGGTAAGGGCGTGCGGGCTCCAGAGATCGTCGCCTTCATGAGGACCGGACAACTCGGCGATTTGGAAGATCGAGTAGTCCTCGACCAGGTCGGCAATGTTGGGCTGGATCACGGCGGTGCCCAAGGTGGCAACCAGCTGCTCCACGTGCCGGCGCGAATCGGCGAGGAGACGCTCATTCCCCCATAGCTCACTGCTCAGGGCGGGCAGACGGTCGAGCGGTCCCGCGATCGGGATCGCGTAACTGACCGAGACCGCTCCAAAGTCATATAACACGACCTCGACCGCGGCGGCGGCTCGATAGCCCGCGAGCTCGAATTCCTCCCCGTCCTGGGTAACCCGCAGGGGCGCCGGGTGATACTCGAAGTACGCGGGCGCCCGCCGCTTGTGCTTGATCGTCTGGCGCTCCGTTCCGGCCCGGATCCGCTGCTCCGCGGCGTCCAGGTCGATCGCCCGCGCGACGTCATAGGCGAACACCGGAAAGCAGGTCCCGCGGGCGATGGTGAGTTGCGGCATTTCGCAATCTAGCCCCCCCCTTACGGATCCCCGAGTGGGACCCCCTGGGTCGCCTGACCCGTTATGGCACACCATAGCCGCGGCGAAGCCGGGATCTTTTTCTCGACTGCTACGTTCTGGTTATTAAACCGTCGGTCAGTTGCATGTCCATTTCGGGCTCGGCCAAACGTCTAGTAGGTGATTCAGTAGCCAGACTCTTTTCTGAACAGAAGGAGACGACCCCGTATGCGCAGTCCCCTGATGAGTAATCGTGGCTGGACCGGATCGGCGGTCCTGCTCGTGGCGCTCGCCGTAACCGCAGGCGGCCTGGTGGCTTGGAAACGCGCCTCGGTCCGGAAAGCCGATGCGGCCGCGGCCAGTCAGCCCGAGCCCATTGAATCCGTCACCATGGCTGTCGCGAAGGCGCGGCAGTATCGGCCCACCACCACGTCGGTCGGCACGATCCTCGCGCTTACATCGATCACGCTCCGCAACGAGCTCGCCGGCACGGTCCGCCAGGCGATGCTCGTGCCCGGTCAGGTGGTCGAGTCCGGCACCGTGCTCGTGGCTCTGGACGTGTCCGTGGAGCAGGCGGAGCTCAACGCCGAGCAGGCCCAGGCCGACCTGGCGCAGACGACCCTGGCACGCCTCGAGCGCTTGCGTGAGGCCCAGGCCACGTCGCAGGAAGAGGTCGACCAGGCGCGCGCGGCACGCGACGTGGCGCTCGCGCAGATCGAGCGCACGCGCGCGATCATCGCGAAAAAGACGATCCGCGCCCCGTTCCGGGCCCGCGTCGGTCTCTCCGACATCCATCCGGGCCAGTATCTCAACGAAGGCACCGAGCTGACCACGCTGCAGGGCGTGGACGCGGCCGCCAACGTGGACTTCACGGTGGCGCAGGCGGTCGCAGCGGAGCTGCGTCCGGGCGAGCCCGTGTCGGTCTTCGCCGCGGACGACCCGCGTCCCATGACGGCGCGAATCGTCGCCGTTGATGCCAAGATCGATCCCACCACCCGTAACGCCATGGTCCGCGCTCGACTCTCGAGCCACGCCCCGGCGCCCGGCGCCTCGGTGCGGGTCGAAGTTCCGGTCGGCCCGCCGACCACCGTCGTCTCGGTTCCGGTGAGCGCCCTGCGCAAGGGGCCGGGCGGCGATCACGTCTTCCTGATCGTCGCGGACTCAAGCGGCAAGCAGCGCGCCCACGACCAGCCGGTCCGGAGCGGACCGGTGATGGACGACGAAGTCGTGATCCTGAGCGGTCTCACCCCCGGCCAGCAGGTGGCGACGTCGGGGTCCTTCAAGCTGCGCGAAGCTGTGCTGGTCGCGGGCGATTCTTCACGCTAAAAGGGACACGAGCCATGAAGTCTGTGACCGATACCTTCATCAAGCACCCCGTCCTCGCGGCGGTGGTGAACCTCGTGATCGTGCTCGTGGGATGGCGCGCGATCAGCACCCTGCCGGTGCAGCAGTACCCGAACATCCAGAGCTCCTCGGTGCTGATCACCACGGTGTACTACGGCGCCAGCGCCGAGACCGTGCGGGGGTTCCTCACGACGCCGATCGAGCGCGCCGTGTCGGCGATCTCGGGCGTCGACTATGTCGAATCGACCAGCCGCGCCGGCGTCAGCACCATCACGGTGCACCTGAAGCTGAATCACAACAGCACCGCGGCGCTCGCGGAGGTCACAGCTCGGCTGCAGCAGGTGCGCTCGGAGCTGCCCGCCGAGGCCGAGCCACCGGTCGTCGAAGTCCAGCGGGCGGACCGACCCTACGCGTCGTTCTATTTGAGCTTCACGTCCTCCCAGCGCGATATCCCCGCGCTCACCGACTGGCTGACGCGCAACATGCAGCCGCAGCTCTCGACCCTGGCGGGCGTGCAGCGCGTGGACGTGGTGGGTGGCCGTCCGATCGCCATGCGGATCTGGATTGATCCGGACCGGTTGGCGGCACTGAACCTCGCGCCCGGCGACGTGCACGCGGCGCTGCAGCGCAACAACTACCTCGCGGCCGTGGGCCAGACCAAAGGTGACCTGGTCCAGGTCAACCTCCTGGCCAACACCGACCTCCGCACGCCCGAGGAGTTCAAGAACCTCGTGGTGGCGGAGCGCAACGGAGCGATCGTCCGGCTTTCCGACGTCGCCAAGGTCGAGCTGGGCGCCGAGGAGGCCGACTTCATCACGAAGTTCAGCGACAAGGAAGCCGTCTACCTCGGCGTGTGGCCCGTCCCCGGCAGCAACGAGATCGACGTGGCGAGCCGGCTGCACGCCGAGATGGCTCGGATCAAGACGACGCTGCCGAGCGACATCGACATGCAGATGGCGTATGACGCGACGGTCTTCATGACCGACGCGCTGCACGAGATCTCGAAGACCCTCGCCGAGACCATCATCATCGTCGGCCTCGTGGTATTCCTCTTCATGGGCTCGATTCGGACGGCGCTGGTGCCCCTGGTCGCGATGCCGGTCTCCCTGGTGGGAGCGGCGATCGTGATGTGGGCCTTCGGCTTCAGCCTGAACCTGCTCACCATCCTCGCGATCGTGCTGTCGGTGGGATTGGTGGTGGACGACGCGATCGTCGTGGTCGAGAACGTCGAGCGGCACGTGCGGGAGGGCAGGACGCGCATCAAAGCGGCCCTCATCGGCGCGCGGGAGCTCGTCGGCCCGATCATCGCGATGACGATCACCTTGGCGGCGGTGTACACGCCGATCGGCTTCCAGGGCGGCCTCACCGGCTCGCTCTTCCTCGAGTTCGCGATCACCCTCGCCGCGGCGGTCGTCGTGTCTGGCTTCGTCGCGATCACGCTGTCGCCGGTGATGAGCTCGCGGTTTGTGAACGAGAAGGGGCACGAGGGCAAGCTGTCGCTGCTCGTGCACCGCGGCTTCGAGGCGGTGCGCCGGCGGTACGAGCGCTTGCTCGACGGCGCCCTGGGGATGCGCTGGGCGATCGTCGCGGCCGCGGTGGTGGTCATGGTGGCGGCGTGGCCGTTGTACCAATACTCGCGGAAAGAGCTGGCCCCGATCGAGGACCAGAGCCACATCAGCCTGTTCATGCAGGCGTCACCCGACGCCTCCCTGGAGGCGACCAACAAAGCATCGCTCCAGGTGGTGAAGGCGGTCACGTCCTTCCCCGAAGCGAAGTTCATGTGGTCGATCACGGCCAACTGGGGTGGGTTCGGCGGCATGGTCGCGAAGAACTTCAAGGAACGGAAGCGGACCACCGAGCAGATGTACGGTCAGGTGTACTATGCGGTGTCGAAAGTGCCGGGACTTCAGGTGTTCCCGCGCCTCGACCCCCCCCTGCCATCGCCGGGCCAATACGACGTCGAGCTGATTCTGGCGAGCGACCTGCCGCCCGAGCAGATGCTGCAGACGGTGGGAACGGTGCTGGGTGCCGGCTGGAAGAGCGGCAAGTTCCTGTACGTCGACACCGACTTGAAGATCGATCTCCCCGAGGCGCGGGTGGTGATCGACCGCGACCAGGTGGCCGATTTGGGCCTCGACCTGGCGGGCGTCGGCCGAGAGCTCGGTACGCTGCTCGGCGGCGCGTACGTCAACCGGTTCAACTATTACGACCGGAGCTACAAGGTCATCCCGCAGATCGGCGACGACCGCCGGACCACGGTGGGTCCGTTGCTCGATCTCAAGATCAAGACGCCGAGCGGCCGACTGGTGCCGGTCTCGACCTTCACGCACATCGAGTCGAGCACCGCGCCGCGCACGCTGAACCGGTTCCAGCAACGGAACGCGGTCCGGATCTTCGGTGGCGTCAAGCCCGGCGTGACGAAGGAAGAGGGTCTGCGCGTCCTGGAAGCCGCGGCCACGGCCGCCGCCGGCCCGGGTGTGGGGCTCGACTACGCGGGTGAATCCCGCCAGATCCGTCTGGAGGGCGCGGCGCTCACCGTCACCCTCGGCTTCGCGGTGATTCTGATCTACCTGGTGCTCGCGGCGCAGTTCAGGAGCTTCCGCGATCCGCTCATCGTGTTGGTGGGCTCGGTGCCGCTCGCGATCTCCGGGGCGCTGGTGTTCAGCTTCTTGAACCTCACCACGATCAACATCTACTCCCAGGTGGGGTTGATCACGCTGGTCGGACTGATCGCGAAGAACGGCATCCTGATCGTACAGTTCGCCAATACCCTGCAGGCCCGCGGCGTGGAGAAGCTGGCCGCGCTGCGCGAGGCGTCGCTCACGCGACTCCGGCCCGTGCTCATGACGTCGGCGGCCACGGTCTTCGGGCATCTCCCGCTCGTGTTCGCGACGGGACCAGGTTCCGCGGCGCGCAACAGCATCGGGACGGTATTGGTGGCCGGCATGACGGTGGGGACGATCTTCACCCTGTTCGTCGTTCCGGTGTTCTACTCGCTCATCGCGGCCGAGCATCATCCCGAGACCGAAGCGGATGACGAAGGGCTCGTGCCTGAACCCGCTATTGCAGGGGAGGCGTCGTATGCGTAGCGCGACGATCTATTCTCTCGGGGTCTTCGCGCTGTATGGATGCGCAACGGCCCCCGGTTACCGCTCACCGGCCGTACAGGCCCCGGTCTCGTATCGGGAGATTGCCGACTCGGGTCGTGGCACGGCCCACTCGTACGTCGCGGTGGCCTCGAGTCCGACGTCGGCGTCTCCGGCCTCTGATCAACCCGCTGTGTCGTCTGACTATTGGGAGAAGCTGGGCGACTCGACGCTCTCGCGTCTCGTGGGCGAGGTCCTGCGCGCCAACCTCGACGTCCGGAGCGCCCGGGCGCGCGTGGGCGCGGCGCGTTCCGATCGGGTGCGCACCGCGCTGAACCTCACACCTTCGGCGACGGTGGCCGCCGGGTATTCACGGCAACGGTTGTCCAGCGCCACGTTCCCCGGCTTCAGCGGGGTCTTTCCCGATCAGAACGTCTGGGACGCGGGTGTCAACGCGTCCTGGGACCTGGACATCTTTGGTCAAATCCGGCATAGCGTCCAGGCGCAAGGTGCGTTTGTGGGCGTAGCCGAGGAGAACCTGCGCGACGCGCAGGTGAGCCTCACCGCCGAGGTGGCCCGCGCGTACTTCGAGCTGCGGGGAGCACAGGAGCAGCTCCAGGTTGCGCGGCAGAACGCCGAGAACCAGCGCCGCACGTTCGAGGTCACGAAGCAGCGCCTCGATGCCGGGCGCGGCACCGCGTTCGACACGGAGCGGGCCCAGGCCCAGCTGAGCTCGACGCTGGCGTCGATTCCCGCCCGCGAAGCGCAAGTGGCGGCGGCGCAGTATCGGATCGGCGCGCTGGTGGGCCGGTCGCCCACCGAGGTTGCGCGTGAGCTCGAGCAGGCTGCTCCGCTGCCCTCGCTTCCAGATGTGACGGCGATCGAGAATCCCGAGGTCGTGGTGCGGTCCCGTCCGGACGTGGCCGCCGCGGAGCGGCAGACCGCGGCACAGGGAGCGCTCGTCGGAGCCGCGAAGGCGAGCTACCTGCCGCGCCTCAGCATCGGTGGGAGCGCGGGCTATTCCGCGCCCGAATTCAACACCGTCGGCAACCAGTCATCGATCCGCTACGTGGTCGGGCCGGTGATCACGTGGCCGGGGCTCAACCTGGGCAGGGTAAAGGCGGAGGTCGACGCGGCGCAAGCGCGGGAAGACGCCGCCCGCGCGCAATACAATCAAGCCGTGCTGGCCGCGATGCAGGATGTGGAGACGAGCCTCAGCCAGTATCGCGCCGCCCGCGTGCGGGTGGAGCGGCTGCAGGAGGCGAGCGCCGCGAGCGAGCGCGCGGCCGAGCTGGCGCGGCTGCGATTCAGTGAGGGGATCACGGACTTCCTTCAGGTGCTGGACGCGGAACGGACCGAGCTCCTGGCCCAGGACCAGCTGGCGCAGGGGCGGATCGACGCGGCGACGGCGTACGCGGCGCTGTACAAGGCAGTGGGGGGAAGGTAGGGCGCCTCAGAGTCACCGGCCGCTCGAGGACAGCGCATCTTCCAGAGTGATGCGCTGCCGAGCGCGATAGGCCAGGTTGGCCATGTGCGCGGCGACGGCGGTACGGTAGCCGAGCTCGACGGGTGCGTTCGGCCGCCGGCGCGAGCGCACGCAGTCGAGAAACTTCGCCATATGGTTTCCGTCGGGGGCGCGACCGGTGATGGCCTCTCCGTTGGCGCGATTGGCGGGCTCCGGGTAGTAGTGGACCCCCGACGTCAGCCGGCCGGTCACCATGTCGGTCGAGCCTGAGAGGCGCTCGATCGTTCCATGCGAGCCGAGCACGCGCTCGCCCAGACCGTAGTGGCTGTTGCTGAACGTGGATTGCCACGTCACCACAAGGTCCGTGGGGAACTCGAAGGTGACGGCGATCGTGTCTGGCACCTCTCGGCGGTCCTTCTCCGAGAAAATGCCGCCCGACATTGAGGCCGCGGTGGGGAGTGGCAGGTCGAGGAGCCCCATGATCCACGACATCTGATGTACCATGTTCTCGGTGACGTTCCCGCCTGAGAACTCCCAGAACAGACGCCAATTGATGAAGGCAAATCCGTCAAAGGGCCGCGCGGGACGTCCGTTCAGGAACGCGTCCCACGCGACGGTGGCGGCTGTGCAGTCCGATGGCACGGGTCGCACCCACTGCCCCACGCCGCGCGGCGTGTTGCGACTCATCCAGGACTCGACCGACGTGACCTTCCCGACGAGCCCATCCGTCAGCCACTGCTTCGCGTCGACGAACGCACCGGTGCTCACGTGTTGCAGGCCGATCTGGACCACCCGATCTGATTTCGCTGCGGCCTGGCGGCAGGCGTCCGCTTCCGCGATCGACCACGTCATGGTCTTCTCGCAATAGAGGTCCTTTCCTGCGGCGACCGTATCCAAGAAGTGCCGGGCGTGACAGTGGAGCGGCGAGGCGACCAGAACGGCGTCCACATCCTTGAGATCGAGCAGCTGGCGGTGGTCCCTGAAGGCCCGCACGCCGGGCACAAGGTTGCGGGCCTCGTCGTGACGGCGCGTGTAGACATCCGCCACGGCGATCAGCTCGGTGTTGGGAGCCTCGAGCGCCTCCCTCACGAGATCCAGTCCACGGGCGCCGGCACCGATCAACCCGAGGCGCACTCGATCCGCGGCGCCGAGTACCCGCGCGTTTCCCGACGCCGCCCAGGCGCCCACGCCTGCGGCGACGCTCTTGGCGACGAAGTCCCTTCTTCCCATCCGATTGCCGGCCATCATTTCCTCCTACTCAACCTTTGCGAGCAGCGCTTTCATGCCCGCCATGCTCCGCCGTGACGATGCTTCGGCGGTTCCGGCGCCGCGCCAGTGCGTTTCGAGAGACAGCGCCCCACGATATCCATCTCGCCGGAGCGCGCGGAACTGTCCCAGCCAATCGATCACTCCCGCGCCCATCGGCGCCCATTCGGTCGAGCCGTCGGGCTTTACGACCGCGTCCTTGCAGTGCATATGGGCGATTCGGTCCTTCGGCATCTTGGCGTACCCGTCGGGGTACGGGGTCTCACCCGCTGCGCGCGCGTTGCCGGGATCCCAATTCACCATCAGGGAGCGCTCGCGCACCGATCCGAGCAGCCGTCCGGCCTCCGTGCCGGTCGCGGTGTTGCACGCCGCCTCATTCTCGACGTTGAGCGTTATGCCGTTCTTCTTCACCTTGACAGCCGCCTGGCGGAGGCGGTCGTCGATAGCGGTGCGATGAGGCGTTTGGTCGTCCAGACGCCAGAAATCGAAGATGCGGACGTACGGCGTGCCGAACGTACGCGCGAGCGCCACGGCGCGCTCGAGGAGCTCGTCTTGCTGGGCATAACTAAAGTCCGCGCCGAACTGCGGGCCGCGAGGGCTGAAGCGAGACTTCGGCGCGCCGGGCCAGTCGACCTTGAAGATCGGCGACGCCAGCTCCGACACGCGTAGCCCGAAGCGCGCAAGGATCCGCTGTGCCTCGGCGACGTCGCTCGCGTCCCAGCTCATGATGTTCTTGTCGTGCGCCGACCGCAGCTCCACCCAACCGAGCCCGAACTCGCGCGCGGCCACCTCGCAGGCGTGCCCCAGGTCGGCGGAGATCTCGTCCGTGAGGACCGACAGCGTGAAGAAGGAAGAGGCCGCTCGGGCCAGGCGACGGAGGGACGGGATGGCAGCGACCGCGGCGGCGGTGCCGAGCCCAGTGACGAAATCGCGGCGTGACGGCATGGCGGACCTGGTCTGAACAACATACTCGCTGGGGCGACGGTACGTGATCAGGGCCCTTGCGCCCACCCTGTCGCAAAGCGCTACGTGGTTACCAAACCAGCTAGGAGCGACTGTGCCTCGCTCGCACCTGTGGTCTCTCGCACCCATCCTGCTCCGCCTGGTGGTGCCGTCCGGCGTTCAGAAGGAATGGGTTCACGTTGGCGCCCGTCAGGTGAATTTGCAAACGGATCACGACGTCCTGCGGGCCACCGGGGACGCTCGCTTCAAGCGCATTCGCCTCGTGGTTGAAGGCAGCGATCTCGAGATGTTCGACGTGCGGATCACGTTCGGGGACGGCGCGACGTTCACACCGGCGACGCACTTCTCCTTCAAGGCCAACTCCAAGAGCCACGTGATCGTCCTTCCCGGTGCCGCGCGCATCGTCCGCTGGATCGATTTCTACTACCGCAGCGTACCGGCTCGTGGGCACGGGAAGGCCACGGTGCATCTGTACGGTCGGGGCTGAGACAGCTTACTTTTCCCCAGGCGATGGAGTTCGCCTTGAACCGCCCTCTGTCCTGGGCTGATGACTCCTACCAAACTCACTGGCAGGAGTCGTTTTTTATGTCGATGATCGTCTCCATCGGGCTGGGCGGCATCGTCGGCACCCTGGCGCGCTATCTCCTCCAGGGCGCCCTACAGACCCGAAGCGGCACCTTTCCCACGGGCACGCTCGCGATCAACATCGCCGGCTCGTTCCTGCTCGGCTTCATCCTCCGGTTCGCCACCGGCTCCAGCGTGATTTCCCCGGAATTGCGTGGCGGCCTGACGATCGGGTTCTGCGGCGCGTTCACGACCATGAGCACGTTCAGCTATGAGAGCATCCGTTTGCTGGGCGACGGCGAGTACTCGTACGCGGCCCTGTACATGGGCGGAACAATTCTCGGCTGCCTCGCCGCGGTGATTGCGGGGACGGCGCTGGCCAGCAAACTGCTGTGACGGGAGGTCCCATGCCCCATCGATTCAAGGGTGAACGGACGCTGATGCGCATCTTCATCGGAGAGAGCGACAAGCATCGCGGGAAGCCGCTGTACGAGGCGTTGCTCGAGCACATGCGCCAAAAAGGGCTCGCGGGCGCGACGGTCCTGCGCGGGGTGGCCGGCTTCGGTGCGTCGAGCATCGTCCACACCGACAAGGTATTGCGCCTCTCACTGGACCTCCCGCTCATCATCGAGGTCGTCGAGACCGAGGAGGCAATCCAGGCGATTCTTCCGGATTTGGACGTGATGATCGGCGGTGGGCTCATCACGCTCGAGCGCGCGCGTGTGATTCTCTATCGGCCGGCGAACGTGCGGACCAGTGAGCGCGAGCTTCACCGGATCGAGGGGCTCGAGCCCGAGTGATCACGTCGGGCGAGCGTCGAGCCGCAAGGTTTCTGGCCCGTCGTGATCGTGTGATGGCCAGCCTCATGAAGCGAACGGAGACGTTCCGCCTGGCGAGGCCGTCCACCGGCCACTTTGCCGCGTTGGCCGAGAGTATCCTGCACCAGCAGCTGGCAGGTCCCGCGGCGCGTGCAATCCACGGACGATTCATCGCCCTGTTCGACGGAGACCTCTGTCCGAAAGCCGTCCTAGCCGTGCCATCGAGAAAGCTGCGAGCCGCGGGGCTGTCGCGCAGTAAGGTCGCTTCCATCCGCGATCTCGCCGCGAAGGTCGTGGATGGGACCGTTCCGCTGCAGCGGATCGGCAGGCTCGCCGACGATGAAGTCGTCGCCCGACTCACGGTCGTTCGCGGCATCGGGCGGTGGACCGCCGAGATGTTCCTGATCTTCCAGCTGCGCCGGCTCGACGTGTGGCCGGTCGGGGACTACGCCGTTCGCAAAGGCTATGCGCTGGCCTTCGGACTGCGAAAGCTCCCGACGCCGAAGCAGCTGGATGCGGCGGGCGAGCGGTTCCGGCCCTACCGAACGGTGGCCGCGTGGTATTGCTGGCAGGCCGTTCGGGAGCAGCGGAAACGGCGGCAATGATGCCCTCGCCGGGCTCTATCCGGAGGCGGGCCCGGGCTCCATGTTCCCGCTGGCGTCACGAGATGAACAATTGAGCGCTTCGAGCCGTTCTCATCAACGTAAAGGGAGGTTGCGATGATCCCCGCGCAAATCGCCGATGCCGTCCGCCATCACTGGTGGCTGTTCCTGCTCCGAGGCATCGTGGCGATCGTGTTCGGCGCGCTCGCGTTGGCGTGGCCCGGCGCGACGCTCGTCTTGCTCACGGCGTTCATTGCCGCGTACGCGCTGGTGGATGGGATCGTGGCGCTGATGTACGCTTTTCAATTGCGTCCCATGTTCGATCGCTGGTGGGTGCTCCTCATCCAGGGGCTGATCAGCACCGCCTTCGGCGTGCTGGCATTCATCAACCCGGCTCTGTCGGTCGCATACATCGTCATCATGGTGTCGCTCTGGATGCTGTTCGCGAGCATCGCGCTGTTCATGCTCTCCCGCGCGCAGCGGGCCATGGGCGTTTCGTCCAGCTGGAGCGTGGCGGGCTCGATCCTGAGCCTCGCGCTCGCCGTGGTAGCGATCGCGTATCCGGGGCTGACGGTCACGGCCGTCATCGCGCTGATCGCGTGGTTCGCCCTGGTCATCGGCGCGGTGCAGCTGGTGGTGGCATTCCGCGTCCGCTCGTTCGGTCACGCGATGGCCGCCCGCTCGGCCTGACAATTTTTCGTTCACAGGATCCACGAATATCACCGGGAGAATTACGATGGCTCGCACAACCACCCGCCGCGGCAACGACACAGGATCGCGGCAGACCGTCCCTGAGAGCCGCTCACGCGCGGTCACGCGACTCTATTCCACGAAAAATGACCTGCCCGAATCGGCCCGCCGCGAGGCGATCGGGCTGCTGAATCAGCGCCTGGCGGATTGCATCGATCTGCAGACGCAGTGCAAGCAGGCCCACTGGAACGTGAAGGGGCCGACCTTCATCGCGTTGCACAAGTTGTTCGACGAGGTCAATGAAGATGTCGAGGAGTACGTGGATCTGATCGCTGAGCGAATCGTGCAGCTCGGAGGCATCGCCGAGGGGACGGTGGGCGTGGTGGAAGCACGCTCCACTCTCATCGATTATCCGCTCACGCTGTCGACGGGGGCGGAGCACGTGGCGGCCCTGTCGGACGCGCTGGCGGCGTTCGGACGGACCGCGCGGCTGGGCATCGACGAAATGAACGATCTCGAAGACGCAGACAGCGCGGACATCCTCACCGAGGTTTCGCGCGGTGTGGACAAGTGGCTCTGGTTCGTGGAAGCGCAACAGCAGGGCGGCTAAGATAGACGGCTGAGGCGTGGCCAAAACGAGCGCGGGATTGTTGATGTTCCGCCGGCGGGCTGGGGAGTCCGAAGTTTTGTTGGTGCACCCGGGCGGCCCGTTCTGGGTCCGCAAGGACGACGGGGCGTGGTCCATTCCGAAGGGTGAGGTGGAAGCCGGAGAAGACCTCCTCGCGAGCGCCCGCCGTGAATTCGCCGAAGAAACCGGGTTTCGAGCCGAAGGACCGTTCATTCCGTTGACTCCGCTCCGGCAACCGAGCGGCAAGGTGGTCCACGCGTGGGCGTTCGAGGGAGACGCCGACCCGGATCGTCTCCGCAGCAACATGGTTTTGCTCGAATGGCCCCCCAAATCGGGTCGGCGGCGGGAGTTCCCCGAGGTCGACCGGGCGGGGTGGTTCTCCCTCGGCCAGGCTGCGCAGAAGATCCTCCCCGGTCAGCGTGGCTTCCTGCTCGAGTTGGCGAGTCAGCTCGCTCGTGGGGCGGCAGCTCGAGGTCGCTCGTGAGCGCACCTGCCTGTCGCTACTGGTGTCAGAGCAGCCACTCGATCGGCAGCATTGACAGCACGGCCACTGTGAAGCGCCGCCAGACGCTCGTGCCGGGCTCTTCCTCCTGTACGACCTCCACGCCGTCGTGTCGATCGATCCAGCGCAGCCGGCCGGTGTCGCCAAGACTGACCCGATAGGCGCGGGTCGGCACTTCTTCCGCAAACCACTTGGTGATCGCCTCCCCCAACCCGGGACTATCGATCACAAACCCCATTTCTGTGTTGAGTCGAGCCGACCGGGGATCGAAGTTGAACGACCCGACGAATACCCGTGACCGGTCCACGCAGAACGTCTTGGCGTGGAGGCTGGAGGCGGAAGAGCCGGAGCCCGAACGACCGGTCCACTTGCGGTGTTTCGGGGCCGAGCCTGGCGATCCGCGCTTGAGCTCGAGCAGTCTGACGCCCGCTCCGAGGAGAGCCTTGCGGCGTTTGGCATAACCGGAGTGCACGACGGCGACGTCCGTCGCCTCGAGGGCGTTGGTGAGGACCTCGACCCTCACGCCTTGCCGGGCGATGGCGGCCAGCGCATCGACGCCGGCGCTCCCGGGCACGAAGTAGGGGGACACCAGTCTCAGCTCGCGCACCGGCGCGCCGATGCTCGTTTTGAGGCGGTGCCAGAGTAACGCTTCCTCCGGTGCGCGGCCCAGGCCCTTCGCGGGATCGTCGCTGACCATCTGCGTCGGAGACCATTCGAAGTTGAGGCGGTGCGCGAGGAGATCGCCCACGAACGGCGACCGCGCGAGCGCCGCCACGTACGCCGCGGCGGCCGGGTCGCGCTCGACCCGCGCTGCGTCGGCCGCCACCGCGGTCAGCGACGCGGCGGTGGCCCCGGGCAGCACCCGAGCGACCGGTGTGGCCGAGGCGCTGGCCCAGTAGCGCTCGTAGTCCCGTGACACCGCGTCGACGACCGGACCGATCGCGAGGACGTCGAGATCTACGAACCAGCGTGCCCGGCCCGCGTCGAAGTATTCGTCCCCAACGTTGCGCCCGCCGACAATGGTGGCGTGGTTGTCCGCGGTGAACGACTTGTTGTGCATGCGCCGGTTCAGGCGCTTGAAGTCCGTGAGATAGCCCAGCAGGCGCCAGCGGCGCGCCCGGAAGGGGTTGAACAGGCGCACGTCAATGTTCGGATGCGCTTCGAGCGCGGCAAGCACGGTGTCGAGGCCAGCGGTGTTGTTGTCGTCGAGCAAGAGCCGTACCCGAACGCCCCGGTCGGCAGCCCGACGCAACGCCGCAAACAGCAGGGTTCCCGACATATCGTTGTGCCAGATGTAGTACCGCACGTCGAGGGTACGCTCGGCGGCGTCGGCCAGCAGCGCACGCGCGGCGAAGGCATCGTGCCCGTCCGGCAGCGCGACGATGCCGGACAGGCCCGGGTGCGCCTCCACGAGCGACGCGCACGCGCGACCCAGCCGGGTATCGACGACGGCGCGGACGTTCGTGTCTATGACCCGAGCGCCTTCTCCGCCGCGGCCTTCTGCTGTTGGAGGTCCGCGCGCAGCTGGTCCCGCAACTTGCCCACGACCTTCCCCCGGATGTTGAGGATGCCCCCAGGCAAGTCGTCGAAGCGGAAGCGCCTGAGCAGGACCAGATAGATCCCCGGTTTCCCGTCTTCGCGCGTCCGGTCCACGATGCCCGTGAGGTCGAAGACAGCCTCGAAATAGTGATTCGCGTAAATCTGCTTTGACGCCATGACCGTCATGTCCGGGAGCTCCGACGGCGCGAACACCACCTGGTGGGTGACGCTCAGAATCGGCTGCAAGCCGGACGTAGAGTCATCAGCCCAGAACAGCACCTCATGCGCGCCGTCCAACTCGGCGTGAGGATAGTCCGTCAGGTATTGGCGCAGCGAGGGGAAGTCCTGATAGACGTAGGGTGACTGCGCCAGCAGCGCGGCAAACGCATCGCTGGCGTGAACGCCGCCGACGTCGTCATACACCACCAGCGCGGAGTCGCCCCGCTTGCGATAGTCCGTGACGTACTCCACCAAACGCCGCCGTAGGTACGCGTTGAGCTGCGTCCCCGGGTCAGCGGACCAATCGATCTCGCTTTGGAGCCGCTGCATGTCCGCGGCGGGCATTTTGATCTTGCAGTCGCCGGGCTTGCACTTTTTGACATCGTGCGCGTCTTGCGCCGGGACGGTCGCGTCCGCGACATCCGCGGGACTGGCCGGAGTGGAAAAGATCCCGAAATGCGGACGCGTGCGGGCGCGGAGCGAGTTCGGGAAGTCTTGCAACCGGGTGACGTAGAACGTCCGCGGGACGTCCACGGTGATGATCCCGAACACCGCGACATCCCGCTTATTCTCCGTCTCCAACACTTTGACGACCGCATCGCCGCGTTCGATCGCAGCGAGCTGACCCTGATCAACTCCGATACGCTGCTGCAGAAAGGTCGTGAGCCTGGCCGGCAGTCCCTGCGCATGCAAGGGAATGACGGCGATGGCGCTGAGGAGCATCACGCCACGACGTGACCGTGGTTGTGCGGTCACCGCAAGAACACCTCCGGCGCCTTCTTGGGAGCCTCGAAGGGCGTCGCGGATCGAAGGTTAGGATCAAAGCGCCCGAACACCGCGGAATCGGTCTTGAAGTGCCGCTCCAACGCGGCAATCCGATTCTGGTCGTTTGGGTGATCCGACAATAACTGCGGGATCTCCGTGGTTCTCGCGTCCTTGAATTCCTGGAACAGCCACACGAGCCCCCACGGATTGGATCCAGCCGCCGCACACACGTCGGCTCCGGTCAAATCGGCGCGCGCTTCAGCCTGGCGGGAGTACAGCAGCGAATGCAGCTTGCCGAGCAGCGCGATCGCGAGAATGTGGGCGCGGGTGGGTCCCAGCAGAATCACACCCCCGACCTCTCTCCACCGCAGCCGTTTCTCTTTGTCGAGCAGTGTCATGGAGTCGTGATGCAGCGTGTGCGCGATCTCGTGGCACAGTGTTCCCGCCAGCTCCTCCTTGTTCTTGGCGAAGTACAGGAGCGCATCCACGACGTAGATGTATCCGCCGGGAGTCGCGAACGCGTTGGGCTGGGCCTCGTGAACCAGGTAGACCTTAAAGGGATGGTTGTATTGCGCCTGCGCGGCTTGCATGATCGGCTGGATCACCGGAAGCAACACATCATAGAGCGGCGACGAATCGATGATCTCGCTCCTTGCCTTGAGCTCGTTGAAGGTTTCCTGACCGATCGTCAGTTCGTCGTCCTGCGGCGTCTGTTCGACGGTCGCCGGTATCGCGGCGTTGTTCGCGAGCATTAGGCTGACCAGGGCGGTGCCGGCAAGGGTGCAAGCCCGGAAAGCAGTGCGTGCCTTCATTCGTCTCCTCCTGGTCGGGGAACGTACACCCATACCGAGACACTGCAACTCAAGCCTGACCCTCGCCGTTTTCAGGTCGGGCCTGTCGCTAACCGTGCTGCTGCGTATATCTAGCACGCACCTCCAGTGACCTGGAACGAGAGGAGAGAGATGGGCACTTCGGCGGATCCGATCCGCGCTGAATCCAACGCGGACGCCGATGCTGCTCGGCAGGCACCCGAGTCGCTCCTCCTGGCAGCAAGGCGAACCCTGGAAATGATCGCGGTCGGGGCGAGCATGGCGGATATTCTCACCAATCTGTGCGCCGCGATTGATGCCCAGAGCCCCGACATCATCTCGACGATCCTGCTCGCGGACCCCGATGGGCGGCATCTGCGGCCGGTGGCCGGACCTCGTGTGCCGCGCGGCTGGGCAGAGGCCATCACGCCGTTGACGATCGGGCCGGACATCGGCTCGTGTGGCACGGCGGCCTATCTGAAAGAGCGCGTCATCATCTCCGACATCGCGAGCGATCCGCGATGGTCCAGTGCGCCGCCATCGCAATCACGCGACGTCGCCATGTCGTACGGACTGCGAGCGGCGTGGTCCGAACCGCTCATCTCGAAAGACAACGAGCTGCTCGGCACCTTCGCGATGTATTACGGTTCGCCGCGCACCCCCAGTACCCGCGACCTCCGCTTGATTGCAGATGCGGCCCAGATCGCCCTCATTGCCATTGAAGGGCAACGGTCGCAAGCGGCTCTCCGGACTGCGCTGCGCGAGCTCGAGTCGTCAGAACGGGAAGCGCGGGAAATCGTCGATGCCATTCCCCAGACGATCGTGGTCCTCTCGCCGGACGGAGCGGCGCTGTACGCCAACCGGTCCGTGCTGGCATACACCGGCCTCACGATCGATGAAGTGATGGGCGCCGGTTTCCGCACGCGCGCCTTTCATCCCGAAGACGTGGCTCGATTGCAGGACCAGCGCCGGGAGGGCTTGGCGCGCGGTGTGCCGTTCGAGCTGGAGCTGCGCGCCCGGCGTCATGACGGCCAGTACCGCTGGTTCCTGGTCCAATACAATCCCGTGCGGGACGAACAGGGGCGCACGCTCCGCTGGTATGCAACGGGCACGGATATCGAGGACCGCAAGCGGGCCGCGGAGCGGATGCGCAACGAGAACCTCGCGCTGCGCGAAGACATCGACCGCTCCTCGATGTTCGAGGAGATCGTCGGCTCGTCCCCCGCCCTCCAGCGTGTGTTGGCACAAGTGGCGAAGGTCGCCAACACCGATTCGACGGTGCTCATCCTGGGCGAGACCGGGACCGGCAAGGAGCTGGTCGCCCGCGCCATTCACAAGCGGTCGCGACGGTCGAGCCGCGCGTTCATCCGGGTGAACTGTCCGGCCATTCCGGCGTCGCTCATCGCCTCCGAGCTGTTCGGCCATGAGAAGGGAGCGTTCACCGGCGCGCTGCAGCGGCGCCTGGGCCGGTTCGAGGCCGCGGACGGCGGCACGATCTTCCTCGACGAAATCGGGGAGCTCCCCTCGGAGACCCAGATCGCACTGTTGCGCGTGCTGCAGGAACGGGAGATCGAACGGCTGGGGAGCCACCATCCGATTGCCGTCGATGTGCGCGTCGTCGCCGCCACGAACCGCGATCTCGAGGCCGCGGTCGAGCGTGGTGGGTTTCGTCAGGACCTCTTCTATCGGTTGAACGTCTTTCCCATCCGGATCCCGCCGCTGCGCGAGCGCGTAGACGACATTCCCGTCCTGGCACAATATCTGATCGAGCGCTACGCCAAGCAGGCCGGGAAGAGCATCCGCACCATCCGCAAGCAGACGCTGGAGCTGTTGCAAGCCTACGACTGGCCGGGGAACGTGCGCGAGCTGCAGAACGTCATCGAGCGCGCCGTGATCCTGTGCGAGGGCGAGACCTTTGCCATCGACGAGTCGTGGCTCAAGGGAAAGCCGAGCCACGCGCCGATCGGCACCGGGCGCCAGGTGACGACGCTCGCTGAAGGCGAGCGCGCCTTGATCATCGCCGCGCTCGCGGAGTCCCGCGGACGGGTCTCGGGCCAGTCGGGCGCGGCGGCGAAGCTCGGTGTTCCCCGCCAAACGCTCGAGTCCAAGATCAAAGCCCTTCACATCGATACGCTCGCGTTTCGAGACAAGCCCTAAGACACCGCCGACCCGTCGGCAATTGCCGACTGGTCGGCATCCTCGCTGAAGTCAACTCATCGCGGCCGCAGCAGTTAGTCGCGGCTCGCCGATTGCTTCAGGTCTCCGTCTGTGACCCTCAAGATCGAAACGTCGTCCGACGCCGATACCACGACGCTCCGGCTCATTGGCCGTCTCGAGTCGGGGAACCTGGGCGAGCTCGAGGCCCAGGTCCGGAGGCTGCGGCCGCGGCTCGTGTTCGACCTGGACGAGGTGACCTTGGTAGACCTCGCGGTCGTGCGGTTTCTCATCGCCTGCGAGTCCGAAGGCGTCGCGCTGGTGCGGTGCGCGCCATACATCCGGGAGTGGATGGGTCGGGAGGAGCGCCCGGGGGAGCGAAGACCACCATTCAAGGAGGCAACATGAGAAAACATTTGGCCTCATCGGTCGTTGCAGCTGCCGCGGTGTTCGCTTCGCTGCTCGGCTGCGACAACGACCGCGGCAGTGTGGTACCGCTGGCGATGTCCGCCGAACACCGCGGGACCTCCGGACCACCGACCATCGTGCTGGTCCACGGGGCATGGGCCGACGCGAGCGGTTGGTACGATGTCACGAGGGTCCTGCAGGACCACGGGTTTAAGGTCGTAGCGGTGCAGAATTCGCTGTTCTCCTTCGCTACGGACATTCAGACGACCAAGCGTCTGATCGATGCGCAACAGGGGCCCGTTGTGGTCGTGGGGCATTCGTACGGCGGCGCGGTGATCACGGCGGCGGCCTCGGGCAATCCGAACGTCAAGGCGCTCGTCTACGTCACCGCGTTCGCGCCTGACATGAATGAAGCCCTCGGCGGGTTACTCCAGCGATTCCCGGATCTTGGCCTCGGGAAAGCCCTCGTCCCTGACGCCGCGGGATTCCTCTACATCGACCCGGCACAGTATCCCGTGGTGTTCGCCAACAGCCTCCCGCTCAAGCAGGCGGCGGCGTTCGCCACCGAGCAGAAGCCGATCGCCGGCAGCGCGTTGGGTGAGGCGCTGACCACGCCACCGGCGTGGAAAACGATTCCGTCGTGGTACGTCGTCGGGACCGAGGATCGGGCCATCAACCCGGAGCTCGAGCGGTTCATGGCGAAACGGATGGGAGCCAGAGTCACGGAGCTCAAGTCCGGTCACCTCGTGTTCATCGCGCGTGCACCTGAAGTCGCGCGCATCATCGAGGACGCGGCCAAGTGAAGAACCAAGCTCCACTCGCGAACAAGAAACGCTGCGCCTGGTCAGGGACCGACCCCTTGTATATCGCCTACCACGACGAAGAATGGGGCGTTCCCATACACGACGATCGCGTGCTTTTTGAGTTCCTCGTTCTTGAAGGTGCCCAGGCGGGGTTGAGCTGGCGCACGATCCTGCGCAAGAGAGACGCATACCGGCGCGCCTTCGACGGGTTCGACCCGCGGAAGGTCGCTCGCTACGACACACGGAAGGTCGCGGCTCTGCTCACAGATGCGGGGATCGTGCGCAACCGAGCGAAGATTGCATCAGCGATCAAGAACGCGAAGGCGTTCCTCGAC
>DATLVU010000089.1:0-32916 GCA_035577025.1 Gemmatimonadales bacterium | reverse complement strand
GAATCGCAGGCCGAGGTTGCGCGCCTGCGCACCGAGCTCGCTGCCGCGGGCTCGAACGGCGACGCGCGGGCCATCGCCCGGCTCCACGCCGAGCTCGACGCTGCCGAAACACGCCAGCGCGGTCTGGCGGGCGCCGCCACGATGGACTATCGCGCGATCTCCCTGCGCAACCAGGACGCCGTCGCCATGGTTGTGGTCCAATTCTCGGACACCGAGATCATCGGCGGCACGGCGTTCGCCACCGACTCGCAGGGGACGTTGATCACCAACCGGCATGTGCTCGTGGGCGAGGACGGGAACCGCCGGCCGCTCCGGATCGCCGTGAAATTCTCGGGCAGCCGTCAGTGGTTTCCCGCGCGCCTTTTGAGCGTCGCCGACTCGGCCGACGTGGGCGCGGTGAGGGTCGACATCCACGGCGGGACACCTCGCGTCGCGGGGTTCGTGACCGAACCCACGACGCTCGCGCGCGGCGACCCCGTTGCCATCGTCGGGTACCCGCTCGGCGAGGACCTCCCCATGGAGCACTTGGGTCAAACCGGCATTGTCGCCGACCCGACGCTCACCGTCGGAACGGTCTCCAAGACCTTGGCCAACGTCGTGCAGGTGGATGGGTTCGGAGCGCCCGGATCGTCCGGAAGCCCGATCTTCGATCGGTCGGGCCGCGTGGCTGCGGTGCTCTACGGCGGCAATCGGGAATCGCAGGGGAAGATCATCTACGCGGTGCCCGCCCTGCAGGTCGCCGCCTACCTGAGAACGGTTCAAGGGAAGCCGTGAGCCGTACACGGCTCACGACTCACCGCCCACCGCTCATCCTGCTCAGCACCCACCTCGCCGCCGCCCGCTGCATCAACGCCTGCCCATGCCAACAGAGAAGGATCGGCGCCGTCCCGGGAATCTGCGCGGCCAGGCGGGGGTGCCCGAGCAGGATGATGAGCTGCGCCCCCGGCGCGAGACGTCGCAGCGCGGCGCGTGACTGGGGACCGAGATCCGCCCGGCCCTTCCACGATCGAGGTTCGGCGTAGACGAGAACGACCCGGCGCCCGGTGCCTGGAGCCCGAGCTGCAATCGGGACACCGGCCGCTCGCAATGTCTGATGGAACACATCTCGGGGCGGAATGGTGTACGGCCCGCCCACGTCGTCATCGACGATCGACACCGCGAGCGGCGCGCGCATCTCGGGTGCCTCTCCACGTACGAGGTGCGTCACGCGGTCCGCGACTCCGTCTGCGAGCGACGCGTGTCCAGAGAGATCGGGCTCTCCCTGATCGGGCAGGTCGGTCCAGTCGGCGAGCGCGCGGTCGTAGTGGCTCAGCGCTTCGTCCGCGCGGGCCGTTGGAATATCGGTGCCCACCGCGCGATCGAGTGCCGCCACAACGCGCTGAAAGTCGTTCGGGTACAGGAGTGCATCGCATCCGGCGGCCACCGCGGCAACCGTGGCCGCCGGCACCGGTTGCGCGGCGCTGGCTCCCGCCATGATCAGCGCGTCGGTCACGATGAGCCCGCTGAAGTTGATCGTGTCCCGCAGGTAGCCCAAGATCTCTGAGGAAAAGCTCGCGGCACGACCTGAGGGATCCCACTCAGGATAGGCGACGAACGCGCTCATCACGCTACCCACCCCGGCGCGGATGGCATACTCGAACGGCTTCCCATCCACCTCCTGCAGCTCCATCGCCGGGGCGCGCACGCGCGGCAACGTCGCGTGCGAATCCTCGGTCGTGCGGCCATGTCCAGGGTAATGCTTCGCGCATCCCTGCACGCCGTGCTCCTGGAGCGCGCGGATCCACACGGCCGCTTGCTCGCCGACACGCACCGGGTCCACGCCGAAGGATCGCGTCTGCACGATCGGGTTCCTGGGCTCGAGGTCGAGATCGCAGACGGGCGCGAAAGCCCAGTTGATGCCCACCCAACGCGCTTCGGAGCCCGTGATCATCCCGCACGCGGCCGTTACGTCGAGGTCGTCGAGCCAGCCGAGCGCCGCCGGCGGCGGCAGCTCCGTGAGGCCCTGAACCTGCTGTGCGGGCCCGCGCTCCAGGTCGGCGCCGACGAGCAGGGGGCGCCCGGCTTGCTGACGTAGCTCGGCCGTGAGAGCGGCCACGGCCTCCCGCGTCCCACCGAAGACGATGAAGCCGCCCACGCCGGCGGCCAGCGCCTGGTCGATCTTCGCACGCTCGTGGTCAAAGCCTCCTTTGCTTGACCGCCAGCGTAGCGCGGGAAAGACGAGGCGCGCGAGCGTGGCTGTCACGCGGGCGTCACGTGGCCGAGCACGCGGGGTCCGCGCGCCCCGGTAGCGGTCGGGAGGTTGCCCGCTTTACCGAGAATCGTCAGAAACCCGAGGAAGGCGAACGCGAGCGCCTCCTTCGCCTCGCCGTCGAAGAACAGGCGATCGAATCCGACGACGGGGTGGGGCTGTACGCGCGCGGTGAGCTGGGCGAGCAGCACCGGGTTACGGGCGCCGCCGCCCGAAACCACGAGCTCGTCCGCCGGTGGTGCCGGCGTCCAGCGCTCGATGCCGCGCGCGATCGTTTCCACCGTGAGCGCCACGGCGGTCGCGACCGCGTCGTTCTCCGAGCCGCCCGCCTCGCGCACGCTCGCGAGCAGGCGCTCCGCATACTCCGAGCCGAACTGCTCGCGGCCGGTGCTCTTCGGTGGGCGCGCCACGAAAAACGGATCTGCGAGCAACGCGTCCAAGACTCGGGCGGATCGCTGGCCACGTCTGGCATGCTCGCCCCCGACGTCGTATGGGGCCGCGGGGTCGATCCGGCGGGTCACCGCGTCGATCACCGCCACTCCCGGGCCCGTGTCAAAGGCCAGCGAGGCTGATGGCTCGCCCCGGCGCGGCACCCAGGTGACGTTCGCGATGCCGCCGATATTGAGGAGCAGGCGCCCGCGCGCCGGGTGCCCGAAGAGCAGGACGTCCACCAGTGGGACGAGCGGCGCGCCCTGCCCTCCCGCCGCCACGTCGCGCGCGCGGAA
The DNA here is from genome assembly GCA_035577025.1 of Gemmatimonadales bacterium. GTDB lineage: Bacteria > Gemmatimonadota > Gemmatimonadetes > Gemmatimonadales > GWC2-71-9 > AG41. The sequence continues at coordinate 29,943 of DATLVU010000089.1, read as the reverse complement.
GTCGCTGACCACGCGTACGCCCACGCGCTCCGCGATCACGGCGGGATCCCCCAACTGCAGGCTTGCGCGCCCCGGCTCATGCCAGATCGTCTGTCCGTGCGACCCGACGAAGGCGACGTCTCGCGGCGCGACTTTCGCCTCGGCCAGGAGGTGAAGGATCGCCGCCGCGAATCGCTCGCCCAGAGCCACATGCAGGAGTGCCAGGTCTCTCGAGCCGCCGCGCGCGATGACGTCGATGATCTGCGCGCGTTCGGTGGCGGAGTAGGCGTCCTGCCGGAACGCGACGAGCTGTGCGTCGAGCGGCTGCTCCGACAGGCGGACCAACGCCGTCGAGACGCCGTCGAGCGAGGTGCCCGACATCACGCCGACGGCGAGCGTGGACGTCACGCGACCGGCGGCGGGTCACCCACGGCGCGGCGGACGAACCCGCCGGCGTCCGCGAGCAGGCGCTCCGCGTCGGCCCTCCCGACGCCTTTGGCCGCCATCACAATCGCGAGCTTCACGCTGCCGCCCGCGGCCTCGATCGCCGCACGCGCCCGGATGCGATCCACCCGACAGCACTCCATCACGATGCGCTCGCCCCGGTCCCGCAGCTTGTCGGAGAGGGCCATCAGGTCCACCATGAGATTGCCGTACGCACGCCCCAAACGGATCATGGCACCGGTCGAAATCGTGTTCAGCACGAGCTTCGTCGCCGTGCCCGCCTTCATGCGCGTCGAGCCCGTGAGCGCCTCGGGACCGACCTTGGGGAGTACGATCACGTCGCACGTCTCGACCAGCACGCGCGGCGGATCGGAGCACGAGACGAGTCCCGTGGACGCCCCGATCGTCTGCGCCCGCGAGAGCGCCGCGCGCACAAACGGCGTGGTGCCGCTCGCCGCGATGCCGAGCACGAAGTCGGCGGGCGCCACTCGCGCCTGGTCCATCGCGGCCATGCCGGCGTTGACGTCGTCTTCGGCCCCTTCGCTGCTCTTCACGAGCGCCTGATACCCCCCCGCGATCACGCCCACCACCATCTCCGGGGGTGTCCCGAACGTCGGTGGGCACTCACTGGCGTCGAGCACGCCCAGCCGGCCTGAGGTGCCCGCGCCCACGTAGATGAGACGCCCGCCGCGCTGGAACGCCGCCACCACGAGGTCGATCGCCCGGGCCAACTCCGCTCGCACCTCATGGACGGCCGGCGCGACGGTCGCATCTTCGGCGTTGATCAGGTCGACGATCTCGATCGTCGACGCGACGTCGATACGTTGGGTGCGAGGATTCCGCTGCTCTGTGAGGCGCGGATCGCGATAGTCGGGAGGAGTGGGAGTGCCGGTCATGAAGGGGGTCGGGTGGCCCCCAAGTTAGACGTTGACCCGAAGTCGGGTCAACGTGCACAATTCGGCATGCGTCGACCGCTCGCTCTCGGCCTGCTCCTCCTCATCGCCTGCGCCCGCGGGACCAAGCCACCGGAGATCGCTCCCGTGGCGCCCGACCTTCCCGAGCTGCCGACGCTCGCTCCGCCAAGCGTGGAGCCCGCCCAACCGCCGTCCCCGCCGGGCCCGCTCATCGCCGCCGGCTGGCCGCTCGGTGAGCGCGCGCGACCCGTCGAGGGCGAGCACGGGGTCATCGTCAGCTCGCATCAGATCGCGAGCAATGTGGGCATCGAGGTGATGCGCCGCGGGGGGAACGCCGTCGACGCCGCGGTGGCGGTCGCCTTCGCGCTCGCGGTGGTACACCCCGTCGCAGGGAACATCGGCGGGGGCGGCTTCATGATGATCCGCATGCACGACGGCACCGTGGGTGCGCTCGATTTCCGGGAAACCGCGCCGGCCGCCGCGACGCGCGGCATGTACATCGACTCGGCCGGCGTCCCGACGGACGCCTCGCTCACTGGCCCACGCTCGGTGGGCGTGCCGAGTAGCGTCGCTGGCATGTACGAGGCGCATCGCAAGTTCGGGCATCTCTCGTGGAAAGAGCTTATCGAGCCCGCGGTGCGGCTCGCGCGAGACGGACACACGCTGGACGGCGTGCGGAGCCGTCAGATCGGCCGCGAAGCGGAGCGGCTGGCGCGTTTCCCTGCCTCGGCGGCGCAATTCCTCGTGAACGGCGAGGCCCCGCCCCCCGGCACGCGGTTCATCCAGCCGGACCTGGCGCGGACGCTCGAGCTCATCGCCGATAGCGGCCCCTCCGTGTTCTATCATGGCAGCATTGCGGACCTGATTGTACGGGAGATGTCGCGTGGAGGAGGACTGATCACCCGGGAGGACCTCGCCGGGTATCGCGTCAAATGGCGCGAGCCGATCGCGATCAATTACCGCGGCTACACGGTCTACACCATGCCGCCTCCTTCCGGGGGCGGAGTCACGCTCGCCGAGATCCTGAACGTGATGGAGGGATACTCGCCGCTCCCGCCCTTCGGGAGCACCACGCTCATGCATTTGCAGACGGAGGCGATGCGCCGCGCCTATACCGACCGAAACACGTTGCTCGGCGATCCCGACTTTGTGCGCATGCCGCTCGAGCGCTTGCTGTCCAAGTCGTACGCGGACACGCTGCGGGCGGCAATCGACCCGCGCCGAGCGACGCCCGTCACGGCGGGCGGTGGCGCGCCTTCCGAGGACCCCCCCCCCGAGACGACGCACTTTTCGATCGTGGATGGGGACGGCAACGCGGTATCCTGCACCACGACCCTCAACAACGACTTCGGCAGTGCGGTGACGGTGGCGGGCGCTGGGTTTCTGCTCAACGACGAGATGGACGACTTCATGACGGCACCCGGCCGACCGAACCTGTTCGGCCTAGTGCAGGGCGAAGCGAACGCCATCGCGCCGGGAAAACGCATGCTGTCCGCCATGACGCCGGCGATCGTGGTCGACCCCGCAGGCGGGCTATTCCTGGTGCTCGGCTCGCCGGGTGGGTCGCGCATTCCCACTGCTGTCTATCAGGTGATCACTGACGTCATCGATCAGGGCATGCCGCTCCCGAGCGCTGTGACGGCGCCGCGCATCCATCATCAAGCGGTGCCCGATGTGTTACATGTCGAACCCGATGGCTTCGTGCAGGCGTCCCTCGACTCGCTCGTGGCGATGGGACATGAGGTGAGCTCGTGGAGTTACAAGACGGAGGTCAACTCCATCGTGCGCGCCGCCGCCGGCTGGGTCGGCGTGGCCGATCCTCGACGCGGCGGCGGCGCGGCAGGCTACTGAAGCAGCGCTCAGACCGTCAGCGGTTTCTCCAGCTTGATCACAATCGCGGCACCCTTCGGAATCACGACATCGATGTCACGCGACGCGCGGGCGGCGGCCGCGCCGGCGGCGGCGCCGGCGGCGCCTCCGATGACGGCGCCCTTCGTGTTCTTACCGACGATCTTCCCGAGGATCGCGCCCGCCACGGCACCCCCCGCGACCTTGGCCGCGTCCGCCTTGGTCACGCCACGGCCCTTCATGACCGTGTCCTTGGAGACCACGGACGCGTCGATCGGGTAGCTCTTTCCCCGCACGCTGACGCTCGCCACCGAGAGCTCGATCTTGCCGGTGGAGTTCGGATTGGGCGCGGGTTCCGCCGCGGTGATGGTGCCCGATACGCTCGACCCCGCGGGAATGATCACGCGGCCATTGGCGTCCTTCACGTCCTGACTGACGGTGGCGGTGAAGGGATCACCCGCCTTGGCCGACCGGGTGCTGATCGAGTCGTTCGCCGTCGTCGGGACCCGGGTCCCCGCGGCGAGCATGAGCGGCGCCGGCTTGGCGGGCGCCGGCTTCGGCGGAGGCGCCTTCTTCGGCTCCGTCGCCGGCTTAGCCGCCTCGGTCGCCCGCGACGGCACGTCTTTCATGGCGGCCGTGGATTCGGTCGGCGCCAGGGTCAGATTGCGGGCCGTCGAATCCGCCGACTGGCTCGTCTGCTCGCCCTTCGCGCAGGCGAACAGCCCTACGATCGACAGCGCGGCGACGGGCAGCAGGTAGTTCCGTTTCATGGACATGACCCTCTGTTCTGGGATCGCAGGGGAATATAAAGGGAATGGGCGGCGTAGTTCCATAATAATACGTCGCCGCGCTGCCTCCTACAGCCTGCTCTTCAGGAGCTCCGGCGTGAGCCCCTGCAGCCAGCTCGCAAGCAGGGTGAAGCGGTCGGTGACGAGCAGGAGCCCGAGGACGATCAGCAGGACGCCCGCGACGCGCTCGACCCACACGAGGTACGGCCGGAACTTCTGGAACCAGACGAGGAACCGGTCCAGCGCCACGGCTGCCACGAGAAACGGCACGGCGAGGCCGAGCGCGTACGCCGTCAACAGGCCCGCGCCCCGGGCGAGGCTCGCCTGGGCGGCCGCCATGGTGAGGATGGCACCGAGGATCGGTCCGATGCACGGCGTCCAGGCGGCGCCGAACGTGACTCCCACCAGTGCCGATCCGGCGTAGCCGAGTGGCTTACGGGCCAGCTCGATCCTGCGATCCCGCATGAGAAAGGCGGGCCGCAGTATTCCCAGAAGATAGAGTCCGAAGAGGATGACGATGACGCCGCCGACGCGTCCGATCCAGACCTGCGAATGCAGAAGCACCACCCCGAGCGCGGAGGCCGTGGCCCCGAGGGCCACGAACACGAGGGAAAAGCCCGCGACGAACCAGATCGCGTGAAGCAACGCCGTCCCGCGTCGCACCTCGAGCTCCTCGAGGGTCAACCCGGTGAGGAACCCGACGTAGCTCGGAATGAGGGGCAGGACGCACGGCGAGAGAAAGCTCAGCAGCCCAGCGATGAACGCGATGGCGAACGACGGTGTCACCCGCAGAAGCAGACCGCCGAGACGACGGTGGTCCAGCGCCCATCGTCGCCGCATTCCGCGGTCGAGGTGATGTTCATCGTGCGCACGATTTCGCCGGACAGGAGCCACTGCTCCCGCCGCTCGTCCCACGCTTTGTCGGTGTCGAACGGCACCCCCAGGACGGTCGCGAGCATCGATGCGGCCAGATCCTCGGCGTACTCACCCGATGTGACCTCGTTCTGCCCGTAGCTGTGATGCTCGGAGATGTACCCGTGATGCGAGGCGTCCGCGGGCATCGCGACGCCGATCGATGCCGCCACGAGACGACTCGGCTCGTTGGTCGACGATTCGGCGATCACCGCGAACACGACCTGACCGGGCTTCATCAGGGACAGCCCTTCCTCACGGTCGACGAGCTCGCAGTGAGGTGGAAAGATCGAGCTGACCCGCACGAGGTTGAAGTTGGCGAGATGGGCGTCTCGCAGGGCCATCTCGAAGCTGGTGAGTTTTTCTTTGTGCCGACCGACGCCTTTGGTGAGAAAGGCCTTGGTGGGCACGAACATTCGCGATTCGATCAACCCGTCACCTCGCGCGCGCTAAAGGGTTCAGCTGCTGACAGCTCCGGCACACCCCGTAGATCTCCAACCGGTGATGATCGGGCCGGAATTCGACTTCCTCGGCCAGCAACGCGATCATCCGCTCGAGCCGGTCGTTCGAGAACTCGGTCACCCGGCCGCACGAAGAACAGATACAATGCTCGTGCACCTGGCCCGGCGCGAGCGGCTCGTACCGCTTGAAGCCCTCGCCGAACTCGTGCTCCTTGGCCAGGCCGGCCCGGACAAGCAGGTCGAGCGTCCGGTAGATCGTCGCCGTGCCGACGGCCACCTCTCCCCGCTTCGCGACGCGCCGGCCGACATCGTCGGCGGAGAGGTGCTCGCCCGCGAAGAAGACCGCCTCGGCTACGGCCAGGCGCTGCTGGGTCGCCGGCAGGTTGTGATCCCCCAGGTACCGGCGGAACTCCTCGAGCAGTTTGGCGCCGTCAACCTTCATACCACACCGCCGGGCCCACCGCGACGGGCGGTTCGGAATCCCCGCTCCGCTCCGCGGCCGCCTGCATCACCCGGGCAATGACATCGGCAGGCGAGACGCCCGTCTCCGTGATCTCGATTCGCGACTGCCCGCGCTCCTTGCCGCGCACGATGAGCATGTAGCGCGCCGTATAGACGCGCAACCGGTCACCGGCGCCGCTGCCCTTGCACGCCACCACGGCGGTGCCCCATTCCCGCCCTTCCCGCTTCCACGGGCGGAACAGGTAGATCGTCTCGATCTCGGCAGGGGACACGCGCTGCGCGAGCGCCTCCGCCAGCTTCGCCCACCCTGGCCCGCGGCCCGGCGTCAGGGTAGCGCGGTCGCCGGGGCCTGCGCCTGCTCCCATCGTTCCACATAGAACCGCAGGACGTGCATGAAATCCTGGGCATTCGTGACGACGCCGTACGCCTGGTGGGTGCCCCGGTCCCGCAGCTTGTTCACCACGAACTCGGTCTGGTCGACGCAGATGGTCGTGAGCGGCCGAAGGTCGTCGGGAGAGGGCGCGTCTACGAATGCGGGCAGCATGTTGCCGACCGCGATGGCGTGGAGCGCGGTGGCCACGAACACCGCGAAGGTCGCCTGCGCGGTGAATTGCCGCATCGCGTCCTGAGCGGCCAGCGTGTCGGAGAGCACCTCGGGCAGGGGCCCGTCATCGCGGATCGAGCCCGCGAGCACGAAGGGCACGCCCTGCGTCACTAGGGCGTGCATGATCCCCGATGTCACCAGATTCGAGCGGACCGCCGCGGTGATGCCGCCGGCCCGCCGCACCTGGTTGATGGCCCGCATGTGTAGCGCGTGGCCACCCTCGACGCCCTGGCCCGAGCTCGTCATGCCGAGCGTGGTGCCGAAGATCGCCGCCTCGAGGTCGTGCACCGCCACGGCATTCCCCCCGAAGAACGCCTGGACGTAGCCGTTTTGAATGAACCAGATCATGTCCTCGCGCGCCCGGGCGTGGACCAGCGCGGGACCGACCACCCAGAGAATCTTGCCACCGCGCTGCCTTTCCTCTCCCAGGAGCTGCGCCAGCACGCCGTAATCGACCGGCTTCTCGCGCGACACCTCGGACTGCATGAACCCGAACTCGTTGGCGCTGTGGGCGCCGCCGAGGAATCCCTCGGTGTGCACGTAGATGCCCTCGCTGCCATCCTCCGCAAGGCCGACCGCCACGAGCTGGCCTTTGCGCACGCGGCGCGGCTCGGTCACCACCAGGTCGCCGGCGGGATGGAGCACGATCACACAATCCATGCGCGGCAGCCGCGGCCGGCGCCACGCGCTCCCGGCCCGCACGTAGGTCGGAAGATTCGTGGTCGAGAAGAAGCGGTCGGGCAGGACGCCATCCGCGGGCGCGGGCTCGAAACCGGCGTCGGGCGCGCTCACGAACGGCGCACCCTGGAAGTTGGGCGCGCGGTATTGGAATCGGGGCCGAGTCGTCACAGAGCGAGAAAGCTAATGCGGAATGCGGATTGGGGAACGTTACAGCAGCGACGCCGGATCACGATCCACGACTACACCTCGCGCTCGCCGCCCGAGCGCCCGCACGACGCGTCCGATGGCCCGCGGCTCCGACGCCTTCACGAGCACGTGCCACCGCCACCGTCCTTTGATACGCTCGACCGGGCACGGCGCCGGCCCGAGCACGCTGAGCACGCCTTCGAGCCGCTCCCGATTCATGCGGCCGAGCCAGGACGCCACCCGCTCGGCTGCTTCGCGGGCGCGGTCGGCGTTCGGGTGGGAGGCGACGAACCGCGCGAGCCCGACGTGCGGCGGGTACGCGGGGTTCGGGGGCGCCCGGAGCGGCAGCTCGGCCGCTGCGAAGGCCTCCACCGAGTGGAGCGCCGCCGCGCGTAGGGCGTGGTGATCGGGCGCGCGAGTCTGGACGTACACCCGGCCGCCCTTGGGACCGCGCCCCGCCCGCCCGGCGACCTGTGCCACCAGCTGAAAAGTGCGCTCGGCCGCGCGGAAATCCGGGAGGTGGAGCCCCGTGTCCGCATCCACGACCCCGACGACCGTCACGTTCGGAAAGTCGAGCCCCTTCGCGATCATCTGGGTGCCGAGCAGGATGTCGATCTTGCCCTCGGCCATGCGCGCCAGCACCCGGTGATGGGCCCATTTGGTGCTCGTCGTGTCGAGGTCCATGCGCGCGATGCGCGCTTCCGGGAATCGCAGGCCCACGAAGTGCTCGAGCTGCTGCGTCCCCAGACCCCGCATCCGCTGGGTTCCCGAGCCGCAGGCGCGGCACGCGGTGGCGACCGGCTCTTCGTGTCCGCAGTAGTGGCACCGCAGGGCCGGCGGCGTCTGGTGGACGGTCAGCGCGATCGCGCAGCGGGGACAGTTGGGCACGTCCCCGCAGGCGGGACACTGGAGATACGTCGCGAACCCGCGCCGATTCAGGAGCAGGATCACTTGTTCTTTACGCTCGAGCGCCCCGCGGACGGCCTGGTCGAGCGCTTCGCTCCAGGGTACAGCCCGAGCTTCCGGTACGCGGGGCGTGCTGCGGAGATCGATGACCGCTACGGGCGGCAACGGCCGCGCGCCGATGCGGTCGGGCAGCTCGAAGGGGGTGACGCGTCCCGTCGCGGCAAGGCGTAATGTCTCGAGCGAGGGCGTCGCGCTGCCGAGGATCACGCGTGCGTTCTCGAGGCGGGCGCGCTCGAATGCCACGTCCCGCGCGTGGTAGCGCGGCGCGGTCCCCTGCTTGTAGCTCGACTCGTGCTCTTCGTCGATGACGATGGCGCCGAGGTGCTGCACCGGCGCGAACACCGCCGAGCGTGGACCCACGGCGACACGCCGCTCTCCGCGCCGCAGGGCGCGCCACGCATCGGCGCGTTCGCCGTCGGAGAGTCCCGAGTGGAGCACCGCGACCTGGTCGCCGAACACGCCGCGCACCCGCGCCACGGTCTGCGGTGTGAGGGCGATCTCCGGCACGAGCAGGATGGCGCCCTTTCCCGTCGAGACGAGGGCGCGGAGGACCTCGAGGTATACGAGCGTCTTCCCGGATCCGGTGACGCCCTGGATGAGTACGCGCGTGCCGCCAGCGGTCGCGAGAATACCATCGACAACGCGGCGCTGCGCCGGCGTGAGCTCCGGCGGCGGTGGGGACGACAAGCCAGCGAACGGATCCCGCGGGCGCGGCGTCTCGGTGTAGCACGCGAGCCCCTGCTTCACCAGGCCCTCGATCGCCGCGCTCGACAGACCGAGCCGTGCAACCAGGTGATGGACGGGTGACGAGCCGCCGATCGCCTCGAGCGCTTCGTATGCCACACGCCGCTTCGGAGCCCGCTTGAAGGCCCGTTCCCGCTCGAGGAGCGACGGCAGTGCCGCGATGAGCGTCACGACCCGCTCGGCCTGAGCCGGCGGGCCCGCGGGCCGGTCCACGCTCCACAGCGCGCCCGGTAGTAGCGCCCGCAGCGCGAGTCCATACGGCGTTCCGTAGTAACGGCTCATCCACAGGCCCAGCGCGAGGAGCGGTGGTGAGATCGCGGGCGCCCCCCCCCCGTCCGGTGCGGCCAGGATGGGCTTCGCGGCGACGGCCGGCCCGGCGACGTTCACCGCGGCCACAACACCCACGACCCGACGTCGTTGGACGGGCACGATCACGCGCGCCCCGGGTTCCACACGGTCTTGCAGCTCGGCCGGAACTTCGTAGGTGTAAGTGCGGGGGACGGGGACCGGAAGGACGACCTCGGCGAAGCGGGCTGTCATCCCCGCGCTCGCGCGCGGGGTTAGTGAACCTGACCCCGGGCGCAAGCCCGGGGTGCCCGGGGAAGGAACGTTCACCGCCGTCGCACGCCCAGCCCCGGTCCGGTAGGAAGACGAATCTGCCCGCCATCGATCGTCGCGCCGGTGAACGGATCGTTGACCGTGAGTGCGGCGCCGTCCAGGTCCGCGGCGTCCACGAGCGGCGTGAAGTGCGCCGCGGCGGTGATGCCGAGCGACGTTTCGATCATGCAGCCGACCATGACGAGCATGCCGTGCGCGCGGGCCGTGGCGATCATCCGAAGCGCTTCGCGCAGCGATCCGCATTTCGCCAGCTTGATGTTCACTCCATCTACTGCACCGGCGAGCCGCGGGATGTCGCTCGCCACGATACAGCTCTCATCGACGACCACCGGGAGGATCCCGCGGCGCCGCACGGCCGCCATACCCTCGAGATCGTCGGGAGGCAGCGGCTGCTCGACGAACTCGACGCCGTATTCCTTCAGCACGGGGAGCATGGCCAGCGCGCGATCGCGGGTCCAGCCGGCGTTGGCGTCCACGCGAAGAGGCTTGTCCGTGGCGTCGCGAACCGTGCGGAGAATCGCTTCATCGCGATCCGTGCCGAGCTTGATCTTCAAGATCGGGTATGAGGACGCCTCGCGTATTTTCTCCCGGATCTTCTCCGGCGTGTCGAGGCCGATCGTGAAGGAGGAGCGCGGCGCGCGCGCCGGATCGAGGCCCCACAGCCGCCACACGGGCTGGTTCAGCCGCTTGCCGACGAGATCGTGCAGCGCGGCCGACAGCGCGACGCGCGCCGCGCCGTTCTTCGGGACCAGACGCGCGAACGCGGCCTCCGCGGCATCGAGATCGAACGGGTCGGCGGGCAGATGGGGCTCGAGCTGTCGCAGAACGGTGAGCACGGTATCCGCCGTCTCGCCGTAATAGCGCGATGGGTCCGCTTCTCCCCACCCTTCCACGCCGTCTCCGTCGGCCAGGCGTACCCAGACGACACGCGTGTCGTCGTCGCCGCCCCGGGCGATGACGAACGGATGCTTCGTCTTCAAGGTGATCACTTCAGTGGTGAGCGTCAGCGGCATCTTGAAACCTATCCGATTCAGCCGGCGAGTGCGCGCACGTGGGCGCGCACACCCGCGGCGAGGAGGTCGAGCCGGTACCCGCCTTCGAGCACGCCGACCACCGGCGCGGGCGCCACGCGCTCGCGGAAGGCCGCGGTCCAGACGGCCATGTCCTCGGGCTCGAGCGTGAACCCGCCCAGTGGATCGCCCGCCAGCGAATCGAAACCCGCCGACACGAGCAGCAGGTCGGGCCGCCAGCCGTCGATCGCGGCATCCACGGCATCGAGCAGGTCGCGCACGTACCGCTCCCGCGGCAGCCCGGCTGGGCGTGGCACGTTGAACACATTGCCCACGCCCCGCTCGTCCTCCGCACCCGTCCCCGGATACCAGGGATACTGGTGCATGGACACGTAGCGGATCGTCGGATCGCGCTCGACGAGGGCCTGCGTGCCGTTGCCGTGGTGCACGTCCCAGTCCACGATGAGCACGCGCGCCCTGCCGAGCTGTTGGGCGTGGCGCGCCGCGACGACGACGTTGTTGAAGAAGCAGAACCCCATCGCGCGCGTGGCCAGGGCGTGATGCCCGGGTGGTCGGGTGGCCCCGAATGCGGACCCCCGCTCGATCCCGAGCTCGACCGCGCGTACCGCCGCACCGGCGGAGGCGAGCGCCGCATCCCAGCTGCCATCGCTCATGACGGTGTCGGCGTCGAGCGCGCCTCCGCCGACGCGAGACAGGCGCTCGAGCGCGATCAGGTAAGGTGCGGGGTGAACACGCTCCAGCTGTTCGCGGGTCGCCAACGGGCCCTCCGACAGCGCGACCACCGTGCTCAAGTCCGGCGCCCGCAAGGCCGTCAGGACCGCCTCGATCCGCTCGGGCCGCTCCGGATGACCCGGACCAGGATTATGGAGACGAGATGCCGGATGCCAGACGACCGGGAGGCGAGTCGTCACTCAATTGTGCAGATGCTTTTCGTGCAGGAGCGCTCGAATCGATTCGATCTCGGCGCGCATGTCCTGGCGCGCCTGCTCGAGGTCAGCCATGAGCCGGCGGTAGCGCCGCCAGCCGATCACCACGAGGCCCGCGACCGCAACAAAGGCAACACCCCACACCACCAGCCTCGTGCGGCCCAAGGCCGCACCGCTGTAGATCAGCAGGACGGCGTCGAGCAGGAGGAACCCCACCGCAAACGTGGTAAGCGCCCGACTCGGCGTGCCCCGAATGCGGGGCGGTAGGCGCGGTCTCACCGAACCACCTGACGCCGTGCGGGCAACACGATGAACGCCGAATTGGCGACCGCGCCCAGAGCGCCGACCGTCGTGGATTCATCCAACACTTCGGCACCCCAGAACTTCACCACGTACTCCTCGGGCCGCACGTGTGCGCGCTTCAGCGCGAGGGTGAGCGCCTGACTCTTGAGCTGCGCGACGGTCGTCGTGGGCTCCACGGCGAAGTACACCTGGTCCCAGACATCGATGACCATCACCCGGATGGCAAATCGCTGATCGACCGCCGTCATGCGACCTCCACCGCCGATTCGAGCGGCAGCGTCGTAAAAAACCGGTCGACCGCCTGGTCGAAGAAGAGGGTAGAGGCGCGCACCCGCGTTTTGCCGGCCGCGTCGGTCCACGCGTGGAAGGCGATTTCCTCGCCCCCCTGCCCGCGCAGCACGAGAAACTGCGGTCCTTCCTTTTCGGCGAACGCCGCGGAGTTAGGAACCCGCTCGGCAAAAAACCGCTTGGCGCGCTCCAGGACGTCCGGAGGCGGCAGTGCGACCGTCGTCGAATGAGTCATGGAATTGAACAAAGATAGAGGGCCAGCCGGACTCCGCAAACCGCGACAGATCGAGGTGCTATGACGTTAGGAGGGCCCGGAGACGCGCCTCCACCTGCGAATTCGGCACGGCGACGGCGCCGGCGTCGCGTGCCGCGCGGAGCAACTCGGGTCGAACGTGAGCGCCATAGGCCAGAACGGAAATGCCACGCTCGACGAGCTGTCCGACTCGGTCGATCGCTCGAGAGTCCCCGAGCTCAATCACGACGAGATCGCTCGCGGTTTCGTCCCGCGAGACCTCAGCCCCGGATTCCGCGATCACCGCGCCGAGTTTGGAGCGGAACAGGAGATCCGGGGCGATAAGGAGGACGCGTTTCATGGGTGTCGGGAGTCCGGTGTCGGGTGTCCGGACACCCTTAATTACCCCTTCAGCTTGTCTCCGAGATACCCGACCAGTCGATCCCCGGCTACTCGATCCTGTTTCAACGTATCCCGATCCCGCACCGTCACCGTGCCGTCCTGCGTCGACTGGCCGTCGATCGTGATGCCGAAGGGCGTTCCGGCCTCGTCCTGCCGGCGATAGCGCCGCCCGATCGAGCCGCCATCGTCGTAGAACACGTTGTAGTGCTTGCGAAGATCGTCGAAGACGCGCCGGGCCAGCTCCGGCATCCCGTCCTTGTTCACGAGCGGAAAGACCGCCGCTTTGAGCGGCGCCAGCGCCGGATGGAGCCCCAGCACGACGCGCTTTTCGCCTTCTATTTCTTCTTCGCGGTAGGCATCCGCCATGACGACGAGCGCCGTGCGGTCGGCGCCCGCCGAGGTCTCGATCACGTACGGGATGAAGCGCTCGTTCGTCGCGGGGTCCAGGTACTCGAGCTTCTTGCCGGAAAACTCCTGGTGCCTCGACAGATCGAAGTTCGTGCGGTTGTGCACGCCTTCGAACTCCTGCCACCCGAAGGGGAACTCGTACTGGATGTCGTAGGCATCCTTTGCGTAGTGCGCGAGCTCCTCCTTGGTGTGCTGGTGAAACCGCATTTTCTCCGGCCGCACGCCCAGGTCCACGAGCCACTTCATCCGCTCCTGCCGCCAGAATTCGAACCACTCGTGGTCAGTCCCCGGCTTCACAAAGAACTGCATCTCCATCTGCTCGAACTCGCGTGTGCGAAAAATGAAGTTCCCAGGCGTGATCTCGTTGCGGAACGCCTTGCCGATCTGCGCGATGCCGAAGGGGACCTTCTGGCGTGACGACTGCAGCACATTCAGATAGTTGACGTAGATCCCCTGCGCCGTCTCCGGGCGGAGATAGACCACGGCGGCCGCTTCCTCCACGGGACCCATGAAGGTCTTGAACATGAGGTTGAACATGCGCGGTGCGGTCAGCGTCCCCTTGCTGCCGCACACCGGGCACTGCGCGGTGGGCTCCCCGGGCGTGCCCTTGATGCGCGGGTCGTCGGCGCGGAAGCGATTCTTGCAATGCTTGCAGTCCACCAGCGGGTCGGTGAACCCCGCCACGTGCCCCGAGGCTTCCCAGACCTTCGGGTGCATGAGGATCGCCGCGTCGAGACCTTCGATGTCCTCGCGCTCGTGGACCATCGAGCGCCACCAGCGCTCCTTGATGTTCTTCTTGAGCTCGACGCCCAGCGGCCCGTAGTCCCACACCGAGCCAAGCCCACCGTAGATCTCGGACGATTGAAACACGAACCCGCGTCGCTTGGCGAGCGAGACGAGCTTCTCCATCACTTTGTCGTCGGTGGCGGAGGTGGGCGGCATAAGGGCCGGAAGATAGGCGGCCCGCTAGGCCGCAGGCAACCCGAACACTTCGCGCACCGCCTGCTGCGCGAGGGCGGTGATGCCCGCCGCATCCAGCACCCGGCCGTTGCCGTCGAGCGCATGCAGGCCGACGAGACCTTCGACCTTCCCCGCCACGACGGCAACGCGTTTTTTTGCGGCCTGCGCGCGACGCACCACTTCGCCGGACGCCTTCCCCACGAGCGAGGTGCGATCAAACGACCCTTCCCCCGTGATGACGAGCTGGGCCTTGGCGAGCGCCGCGTCGAATCCCACGCGTTCCAGTACCCAGTCCGCGCCACCGGTGAGTTGTGCCTTGGCGAAGAACGCCAGGCCGGCGCCCAGACCGCCGGCGGCTCCGCCCCCAGCCAGCGTCGCCAGATCGTTGCGTCCGTGCCTCGCCATCACCTCCGCGAGCCGATCGAGCCCCCGAGACAACAGCTTCACCGCTTCCGGGCCCGCCCCCTTCTGAGGCCCGAAGACAAGCGCCGCGCCCTTGGCACCCACCAACGGCGTGGTCACGTCGGCGAGGGCGACGACTCGCGCCGCGATGCTCCACCCCCCTTCGACTTCCGTGAGCTTGACGAGTGAGCCTCCTCCCTCAGGAAGCTGCGCGCCCGTCGAGTCCACGAGCGACCACCCCAGTCCACGCGCCGCGCCCGTGCCACCATCCACCGTCGCTGACCCGCCCAGGCCCACCACGACCGATTTGCCGCCCCGCTCCACGGCCTCCCAGATGAGCTCCCCGACACCCCGGGTGGTGGCGCGAAGCGGGTCGAGCTGGTCCGGCTGGAGGAGCGCGATGCCGCATGCCGTCGCGCTCTCGAAGATGGCCGTCTCCGGATCGATCCAGCCGAGCTCGCCCGAGACCGGCTCTCCGAGCGGGCCTGTGACCTCGAGCCGCTCGCGATGCGACCCCGGCGGCAGGACGGCGTCGAGAAGGCCATCCCCTCCGTCCGAGACCGGGCATTGGAGCACAGCCGCATCGGGCAGCGCCTGTCGGACGCCTGCGGCAAGCGCGTCAGCCACCTGGCGGGGGCCGAAAGTGCCTTTAAAGGCAGCCGGTGCGATCAGGACGAGCTGAGACATGTTGTTTTTTGCGTCAAATAATGCATTCTGCAAGACATAAATGACTACTGGCAAACGCTATGTGACGCGGTGGTGCAAGGTAGTGCCGGGGCATCGTTTTTGCTCGATACCCCAACGGCTATCTCTGTTTTCAGGGCAAACCGTCGGTGACGGCGGGGCGCAAAGCCAAGGGTCTCGGGTCTCCGAGACAGCCCGGCTGCCAGAGGTCGATACCGGCCCCTCGCCCTGACCAGAGCGCGGGGCTTCTCATTAGCCCCCGAGCAAGAGTTTCGTCTCGCTCGCATCGGGTTCTAGGGCGCACGATGTTGAGCAGGCGATCACCCCCCAGGGGCAACTCTGGGGGGTTTGCTTTTGATGTGGTCGCAGATCCGCGCGCCGTGCTCGCGCCCGTTCTCGATAAAGATCTTGTTCGCGTCGAACCCCGAGGCCAACACCCCCGCGATGTACACGCCGGGCACGTTCGTCTCCATCGTGACGGAAGAATGGAGGGGCACGCCGCTCGCTTCGTCGACCGAGACCCCCACCAAGCGGAGCAGCGTGAGATCGGCGGTGTACCCCGTGAGCGCCAGAACGAAGTCCGCGGGAATCGTTTCGGAGTCCCCATCGGGTTCGCGGCGCACGACCACGTGCGACCGTCCGATCTCCACCACCCGACTGCACCACCGGACGCGCACCCTGCCCTCCTTCACCCGATTCGTGATGTCCGGAAGCACCCATGGCTTAACCCCGCGATCGAAATCGCCGAGAAAGTGCACCATGGTGACCTCGGCGCCGACGCGGCACAGCTCGAGGGCGGTCTCCACGGCGCTGTTCCCACCGCCGACCACGACTACGCGCTGTTGCCAGTACGGATGGGCCTCGGTGAAGAAGTGCGAGACGTTGGGCAGCTCCTCTCCGGGCACGCCGAGCCGGTTCGGCGACTCGAAGTAGCCGGTGGCGAACACGACGTGGCGAGACTCCCCGACCTCCGGACCGGACATGCCCGGATGCTCCGCCCGCACCTCGAACGAGCCCGCGCGCCGAACCACGCGCCGCACCGTATGGTACTGGCGCACGTCCAGCTCGAAATGCTCTGACACCTTTCGATAGTAGGCGAGCGCTTCGCGGCGCGTGGGCTTGTCGCCCGCCGTCACGAAGGGAACGCCGATCTCGAGCTTCTCGGCCGTCGAGAAGAAGCTCATGTAGAGCGGATAGCGAAGAAGGCTCGCGACGACCGCGCCTTTGTCGTACAGCGTGCACGTGAGGCCGGCACGTTTCGCCGCCACACCCACCGCGAGCCCGCAGGGCCCGGCGCCGATAACCGCGAGGTCGAGCATCAACGCGCCACTGTCACGTCACTTCGATGATCTGGTCCCGGTGCGTTCCCACGCTGACGTACTGAATCGGCGCATGCGCGAGATCCTGCAGTCGGTCCAGATAGGCGCGCGCTGGCGGGGGCAGATCGGCCAGGCGGCGCACGTGGCTGAGCGACTTTTGCCAGCCCGGCAACGACTCGTACACTGGCTCCACGCCCGCCAGGCGCTCTACGTCGGCGGGCATGGAGTCGAGCGACTCGCCTTCGAAGCGGTAGCCGACGCACACCGGGATTTCGGGGAACGAATCGAGCACGTCGAGCTTGGTCACGGCGAGGCCCGTAAGGCCGTTCACACGCACGGCATAGCGGACGACGACGGCGTCGAACCAGCCACAGCGGCGCGGCCGCCCCGTGGTCGCGCCGAACTCATCCCCCAGCTCGCGGAGACGTTCGGCCAAAGCGGGCTCTGCTTCCGTGGGGAGCGGCCCGTTCCCTACGCGGGTCGTGTAGGCCTTGACCACGCCCAATACGGCATCTATCGCCGTGGGGCCAATCCCCGCGCCGACCGCCGCTCCGCCCGCGGTCGTGTTCGAGGAGGTGACGTAGGGGTAGGTGCCGTGGTCCACGTCGAGCAACGCGCCTTGCGCGCCTTCGAGCAACACCGACTCGCCGCGCTCGAGTGCTTCCCAGACGACGCGTCCGGCGTCCACGGCCAGCGGCAGGAGTCGCGGCGCCAGCCGCTCCAGGAGTTTCACATGGGCGGCCGCATCGGCGCGCTCGCTCGATCCCAGAAGGCCCAGGAATTCGTTGGCGGCCTGCACGCGCAGGCAGACCAGCTCACGAGTCCGCGTCAGGTTACGCAGGTCCCCGACGCGGATTCCCCGGCGCCCATACTTGTCTTCATACGTGGGGCCGATGCCCCGGCCCGTGGTCCCGATCTTTTCCCGGGTCTCGCGGGCGCGATCGAGCAGCTTGTGGTACGGGAGCGTGAGATGCGCCCGGTCCGAGACGTACAGCTTGTGCTCGGTCCGGATCCCGCGCTCGCGCAACGCATCGAGCTCGGTGAACAGCGTCTCCGGATCGAGCGCTACGCCGTTCCCGACCAGGCAGACCGCGCCCTGGATGATGCCGGACGGGATCTGGTGCAGCACGAACTCGCCGGCCGCCGTGTGCACGGTGTGGCCGGCGTTCGCCCCACCCTGGTAGCGCACCACGAGATCGGCGCGCTCGGCCAGGACGTCGACGACCTTCCCTTTGCCCTCGTCGCCCCACTGGGCGCCGACGACCACGACGCAATGTGTCTTCGGTCCGAACATAGACCCCTCACCCCCCCCTCCAACCCGCAACAAAAACGCCCCGGGGGACGGGGCGTTGGAGTATCCTCTGGCGGAAACTAGACCCCGGTGAGACCTGCGTCAACGCGCGAATTCCCACCTTGAAGGGTAGCCTGCAAGGCACTCGCCACAGCACTCGCCACTTCCCGCACACCTTCCAGCGTCAACCGGTCGACGGTATCCCGTGGCGTGTGAATCACGCGCGCCGTGCCCCAATCCCCCCGCATGATCGTGACGCACTCGCGCGCCCCGCGACGCAGCGCGAGCCCGTCCACGACCACCGGCAGCCAGCGCAGTCGGCGGGCGCGGAGCGCGCCAACTATCCGATCGACGGTGGGACCGGGCCGGTGGACGAAGACGATCGGGCGCCCGCGATCGTCGACGCCGTCGAAGTTCACCACGGTCGTGTCGCGCAGCAGGTTGGCCCGCTCGCGCAACAGCGCACGCGCGCCGCGGAGGCCCCACTCCTCCGCATCCAGGAACATCAGGCCGACCGGGAACTCGGGCGACAACGCGTCCACCGTGGCAAGCGCGGTCACAACACCCGAGCCATTGTCGACCGCGCCCGGGGAGCCGTTGTGGACGCGATTCAGGCTCACGAAAAGAGCCGCAAGCAGTACTGCCGGGACGGCCGCGAGCGGCGGCGCGCCCGCCACGATCGAGCCGATCCCCACCGCAACCGCCATGGCGCAGCCCGCCGCGCCCAGGAGCCGGGCGGCCATCGAGAGGGGCTGGCCTTTCGAGTCGTAATGCGCGACGAGCCACACGGCTACCCGACTGCGTGGGCGCACGGCGAGCAGATTCATCCCCTCGGCAGGCCGCCAGCCCCACAGCGGTAGCTGCAGGCGCGCATGGAATCGGTGCTCCATCGGCACGAACCCGCGCCCGACCACCTCCCGCCTCAGGACGTCGCGCACCTGCGAGTGGTGGGGGGTTCCGACCACGCGTGGAGCGGCAATCTCCCGCAGCAGGCCGAGGTAGTCCGTCACGCCGCGACGAGCTTGGCCACCCGCTCCCGGTCTGAGGCGCCCACGGGGGCGAGGGGCGCGCGCACCGGTCCGCCGTACAAGCCAACCGCGTCCATCGCCGCCTTGACCCCGGCGGGCCCGAGCTTCCCCACAACCTCCTTGTCGAGCGGGCCGAGCCGCTCTTGCAGCTTCCCCGCCCCGGCGCGGTCTCCCGCCCGAAAGGCGGCGTAGATTTCGGCCGCCAGCGCCGCGGCGAAGCACGCCACAGCGAGAATCCCACCGTCGCACTTGAGCTCGAGCGCCTGATAGAGCAGCGAGCCGGATCCGACGAACACGGACCATTCCGGCGCCGCATCGCGATACGCCGCGAGGTTCTTGGCATCGCCCGACGAATCCTTCACGCCCACGATATTCCGGTGCGAGACGAGCTGCTGCAACAAGCCCGCCGCGATCGGTAGGTGTGTGTACTTCGGGATGTTGTAGACGAGCACCGGGAGCGGGCTCGCGTCGGCCACGGCGCGATAGTAGTCCGCGAGGCTCGCCGGCGTGAGGCCGGCCGAGAAATATGCGGGCGGCCGCACCAGGACCGCGTCGGCCCCTTCGGCGGCCGCGGCACGCGTGAGCGCCACGGCCTGCCGCGTGGATTCCCCGCCCGTGCCCGCGAGGAGCCAGCAGCGGTCCGACATGACCTCCCGCACCCAGCCGACCATGCGGCGCTGCTCATCGGGCTCGAGCAGGGCCGACTCGCCGGTCGAGCCCGCCACGACGATGCCGTGGAGGCCAGCCTCGAGTAGTCGCACGACGTTCTGGCGGAGGTGCACCGGTGCGATGTCCCCGGTGGCGCTATCGAACGGCGTGGTGATGGGGGCGAAGACCCCCGTGAGCTGCCGGTCCGTCACTGGCCTGGCAGCAGGCTCGACAAGTCGTCCGAGAGGCCCTCTGGCTGGGGCTCGTCGGGCGCGGACTCCGGAGGTGTGGATACCCGCGATCGCCGGCGGAGCGTCCGCATCTGCAGCTCGAAGTCCGCGGGGTTGGACGCCGCGGCGAGCGCGGTCTCGTAGGTCACGACGTCGCCGGCCACCAGATCCATCAGATGCTGGTCGAACGTCTGCATGCCGTATTGATCCCGGGCGTCCCGGATGTAGTCGCGCAGCGCCGCGAGGCGCTCGGCATCACGGATCAGGTCTCGCACGGTCCCCGTGCAGATGAGGATTTCCACCGCCGCGACGCGCCCGTGGCCATCGGCGCGTGGCAGCAGCCGCTGCGAGACGACCGCCTGCAATGCCTCCGCCAGCCGCAACCGCGCGACTTCCTGCTCCTCCGCCGGAAACATCGACACCACGCGGCTCACGGTCGTGACGGCGTCCGGTGTGTGCAGCGTCGAAATCACCAGGTGGCCGGTCTCGGCCGCTTTCATCGCGGTATCGATCGTCTCGGCGTCGCGCATCTCGCCGATGAGGACGACATCCGGATCCTGGCGCAGCGCGGCGCGCAGGCCGGCCCGGAAATCATCCGTGTCCACGCCGATCTCCCGTTGCGTCACCGAGCTGCTCAAGTCGCGATGGAGAAACTCGATCGGGTTCTCGAGCGTGACGACGTGCTTGTTCTGCGTCTGATTGATGTGGTTGACGATGGCGGCCATCGTGGAGCTCTTGCCCGAGCCCGTGACCCCCGTGACGAGAATCATGCCCCGCTCGGCACCGGCCACGGTCGCCAGGATGGGCGGCAGATTCAATGTCTCGAACGTCGGCACGTCGAAGGGGATCACCCGCATGACGATCATGAACGACGAGCGTTGCCGCAGGATGTTCACGCGAAACCGCCCCACACCGGGCATGCCCCAGGAGCAGTCGTAGTCGCGGAGCCGGTCGATGCGGCTTCGGTCTTCGTCACTAGGGATCAGGTGCTGGGCGATGGCCCTCGTCTGGTCCGGGGTCAGGCGCTGCTTGGTGAGGGGGACGAGCTTGCCATCGATGCGGGCGCGAAACACGTCCCCCGCCTTGATGTGCAGGTCGGAGGCGCCGCGATCGATGGCGGCCTTGATGATCTGCTCGATACCGCGTGGCTGGGTCACGCCGGCGCTGGCCCGAGCGCTTTTCTTGTCCTCCACCTAGTAGCCAGCCTCCAGATCGACGGTGTTGGCGAGCGGGGACCCTGCAAGATAGCGCTTGATGTTCTCCACGATCAGCCCCGTTTCCCGCTCCCAGAAGCGCGCCGTGACGGCGGCCACATGCGGACTCACGAGCACGCGCGGGTGACGCCAAAATGGGTGTCCCTCGGGCAACGGCTCGAGCGTGAACACGTCGAGCGCCGCGCCCCGCAGGCGCGAAGCGTCGAGCAGCTCGAGCAAGGCGTCCTCGTCCACGAGCGTCCCGCGGGAGACGTTGATGACGACCGCGTCCTGGGGTAGGCGCAGCAGTACCGCGCGACTCACCGCCGCGCGCGTACGATCGGTGTGGGGCGCGGCGATCACGAGACAGTCGCTCTCTGTCGCGAGGCGGGGCAGATCGCCCAGGCCGCCCACCCACGCCACGCCGGGGGGTGCGCCGCGCTCAGGCCGTCGCCGGATGCCGGCCACGCGCATGCCAAGCGCCACGCCACGCCGGGCGATCGCTGCCCCGATGCCTCCCAGCCCAAACAGGCCGAGCCGGAGCTCCGCGAATTCGCGGACCCCGACGTGCAGGTCCGTGAACTCGGACCGCGCCCATCGTCCCTCGGCCTGAAACGCGCGCATGCGGTCCAGCCCCCGCGCGAAATACCCAATCGCGGCAAGGACCCAATCCGCGATCGGCTCGGCGTGCACCGCCGCTGAGTTGGTCAACACCACCCCGGTTCCGGCGAGGTGGGGGAGGCTCGCCCCGATCCCGGCCGTGCCGCTATGCGCCCATTTGAGGGTGCCGCGGCTCGCCGCGACCACGCCGGCCGGGACGCCGTAGCCCAGGTAGATCTCGGCGCCGCGCGCCGCCGCGGCGGCTTCGGGGGTGCCAGAGCCGCCATCGCCATCCGACGTGGCCGGTGCCTGGACCTGGACGACTTCCCAGCCGGTGCCGAGGGTGTCGCGAATCGCCTGAATCGCGGACGGAGGGATGCGCCAGGCGGCGCGCGGCGAGGCGAGGTCGACGACGAGACGCCGGGCGGGAGAGGGACTCACTCTCCCGTGGACACCGTGCGGACGAGGGGATGATGCAAGATCGAGATCATCGCCTGCTCGTGCAGGCGACGCGGTCCTCGCAGGTCGAGCTCGATCACGAGGTCGACGTTTTCACGGCGAGACTCAGTCCGCTCGACCTCGACGCCGGCGCGGCGCACCAGCGTTTCGAGATCCTCGAGCGCATTCGGCTCGGGCCGCGCGTGAATCAGCAAGTGGGACCGGCTCGAGTGACGACCGGCGAACCGCTCCACGTAGCCGAGTCCGTACAGCACGACCATCACCAGTGCCGTGGTTTCCAGCGCGTCGACATAGGCCCCCGCGCCCACGGCGATGCCGATCGCCGCGACCACCCAGATCGTCGCCGCGCTCGTCAGACCGGTCACCGCGCCGCGGGCGTGCAGGATAGTGCCGGCTCCGATGAACCCCACGCCCGTGGCGATCTGCGCCGCGATGCGCGTCGGGTCCCCGTTCGCGGGGCCCTGGAAGGCGAGGCGCACGGACATCAGCGTGAACAGCATGGCCCCGACGCAAATCAAGATGTTCGTTCGAAGCCCCGCGGGCTTGCCCGCGAGCTCCCGCTCGAGCCCGATGGCGCCGCCGAGCAGCACGGCGAGACCGAGCTGAAGCAACACATCGAGATGCAACACGTCGCTCAATGCCGGCATTACGTCTGCTCTTCCCGGGCGCCGAAGAAGCCCATCGACCGGCGCACGCGCTCCATGGTCCGCCGAGCGATGGCGCGGGCGCGATCCGCGCCCGCCTGCAACAGGTCCATCACGGTTCGGGGCTCCGCCCGCAGCGTGGCGGCCCGCTCGCGAATGGGAGCGAGCGCGGCTATCATATTGTCCGCCAGCACTCGCTTGCAGTCGAGGCAGCCCCAGCCCGCGGTCCGGCAATTGTGCGCCACCAGCTTGAGGGTGTCCGGCGGCGAGAAACCCTGGTGAATCGTGAAGATGTTGCAGATGTCCGGGTTCCCCGGATCCTTCCGCGTGACCCGGGCCGGATCGGTGGCGGCAGGCTTGAGCTTCTCCCAGATGGTCTCGGGTGAGTCGAAGAGGCCGATCGTGTTGCCGAGACTCTTCGACATCTTGGCCTGACCGTCGAGTCCGAGGACGCGCTTGGCGGTCGATAACAGCGCCTGCGGCTCCGGGAAGGCGAACCCGTTCTTGAACCGCGCGTTCCAGCGGCGCGCGATCTCCCGCATCAACTCGAGGTGCTGGAGCTGATCCTCGCCGACCGGCACGAGCGTCGCCTCGTAGAGGAGCACGTCGGCGGCCTGGAGCACGGGATAGTTCAGGAGACCGGCCGGCACGCTCTCCTGGCGTTGCGACTTGTCCTTGAACTGCGTCTGCCGCTCGAGCTCGCCCAGGGGCGTGACCGTATTGAGCAGCCAGTTGAGCTCGGTATGCTCGGGGACCTGCGACTGGACGAACACGATCGCGCGCGCGGGCTCGATGCCGGACGCGAATAGCCCGATCGCCATGTCGACCGTACGCTGGGCGAGGCTCGCGGTATCGTAGGGCTGCGTGATGGCGTGCAGGTCCACGACGCAGAACAGGCAGTCGTGCTGGTGCTGCAACCGGACCCAGTTCTGCACCGCGCCCAGGTAGTTGCCGATGTGCAGCTCGCCCGAGGGCTGGATGCCGGAGAAGACGCGCGCCATGGGCCCACAACCTACGCCGGCGGAGGTCGGCGACGCAAGGTGCGAGAACTCAAAGACTTAGTCGATGTCGCGCGGCGCGCCGCCGGGCGCGCGGCCGCCCAACTGCGAGGTGTCACGCCGGCCGCGACGCAGGATTGGGTCGAAAAGGCTCGGCATGACTTCGTGACCGACGCCGACCGGCGCGCGGAGGCGTTGATCAAGGAGGCGCTCACGCGCGACGTGCCCGGGTCGACCGTGGTGGGCGAAGAGCTGTCTCCCAACGCGGCGCGCACCGGCGACGTGGTCTGGATCGTGGACCCGCTCGACGGCACGACCAACTTTCTGCACGGCTATCCGCAGTACGCCGTGTCCATCGGCGCACTCGTGGACGGAGCGCTACGGGTCGGCGCGATCCACGATATCGTGAGAGACGTGAGCTACTGGGGCGCGAACGGACTGGGCGCGTGGGAAGGCGAGCGCCGGCTCGCAGTCTCCCCGCTCGCCGAGCCACGGCTCGCCCTGGTAGGAACGGGGTTTCCGTTCAAGGATCTGCCCGTGCTGCGACGCTACCTCGATCAGTTCGCCGCCGTGATGGGCGCGACGAGTGGGATCCGGCGCGCCGGATCCGCCGCGCTCGACCTCGCCGACGTCGCGGCGGGCCGGCTCGATTGCTTCTGGGAGCTGACGCTCGCGCCGTGGGACGTGGCGGCCGGCGTCGTGCTCGTACGGGAGGCCGGAGGCATGGTCACCACGCTCGAAGGGTCACCCGACATGCTGCAGCACGGCTCGGTGGTCGCAGGGAATCGCGCGCTGCACCGCTGGCTGATGAACCTCCTGAGGACCACCTGATGGCCGCGCCCCTCGTCGAATGCGTGCCCAATTTCTCGGAGGGTCGCGACGCCGCGACGCTCGAGGCGCTGCGCAGCGCGATCACCCGCGTCCCCGGTGTGCGGCTCCTCGACGTGCAGGCCGATCCCGCGCACAACCGGTCGGTCTACACGTTCGTGGCCCCGCCGGCTCCGGCCGTCGAAGCCGCGCTATCGGCCATGCGGGTCGCGACCGAGCGGATCGACATGACGAAGCACCGTGGCGAGCACCCTCGGATGGGGGCGACGGACGTCGTCCCGTTCGTGCCGGTGCGCGACACGACGATGGACGATTGTGTAGCGCTCGCTCGTCGTTTGGGCGAGCGCGCCGCCGCTGAACTCTCCGTACCGATCTATCTCTACGCCCGGGCCGCGACACGGCCGGAGCGGGAGCGCCTCCCCGACGTCCGCAAAGGCGAGTTCGAGGGACTGAAAGAGCGTATCGGAAAGGATCCAGCCGCCGATCCGGACTTCGGCCCGAAGCACATCCATCCGACCGCGGGCGCGACCGCGGTGGGCGCGCGCCCGTTCCTGGTGGCGTTCAACATCTATCTCGACTCGCCGGACGTATCGATTGCCAAGGACATCGCGAAGAAGATCCGCACGTCGAGCGGCGGTCTGCCGGCGGTGCAGGCCTCCGGGTTCGAGGTGGCGGGGAAGGCTCAGGTGTCGATGAACCTGTTGGATATCGACACGACGTCACCCGCTACGGTGTTCACGATCGTCGAGGAGGCGGCGCGGGGACGCGGCGTGGCCGTGTTGAAGAGCGAAGTGGTGGGGTTGATCCCCGAGCGGGCCCTGTTGGGCGCGGCGGCCGCCTTCTTGAAGCTGCCGCACGCGGCGGAGCACATACTCGAGGCAAAGATTCATGCAGTGGAGGGCCCGACGCTCGATGGCTGGATCGACGAGTTAGCGGGCGGCGCACCCGTGCCCGGCGGAGGCAGCGCCGCGGCGCTCGCCGGCGCGCTGGCGGCCGCTCTCGTCGCCATGGTTGCCCGGCTGACGATCGGCCGGAAAGCGTATAGCGGTGCGGAGCCGCGCATGCGTCAAGTTCTCGCGGAGGCCGAAGCGCTCCGCGGGCAGCTGCGTCGCCTGGTCGATGACGACGCGGCCGCTTATGCGAAGGTCAGCGCGGCCTACAAGCTCGCAAAGGACGATCCCCGCCGGCGGCGCGCCGTCGATGAGGCATTGGTCGGCGCCGCCGAGGTGCCCTTGGTGGTCGCCCGCGGCGCCAACCGCTTGATCGCGCTGGCCCGCGAGGTCGAAGCGATCGGGAATCGGAACGCGAGCTCGGACGCACGGGTCGGCGCGGCGCTCGCCCGGGCGGCTTTGGAGGGCGCTGTGGAAAATGTGCGGGTCAACGTGGCCGCGCTCTCCGAAGCGGGACTCGGCGCATCCTTGGTGAAGGAGGCCGAAGCGCTATCGCGGCAATCCTAGATCGCGCGGGTCAGGATCCTCGGAGGATTGTCGTTCTCCCCCACCGCCACGGTGTGCTCGAAGTGGGCGGAGAGCGAGCCGTCTTCCGTCACCACGGTCCACTTGTCGTCGAGGGTACGAATCTCCGCGCCCCCGACGTTCACCATCGGTTCGATCGCGATCGTCATGCCCGGGACGAGCCGGGGACCGCGCTTTGGCTTGCCGTAGTTCGGCACCTGTGGGTCTTCGTGGAACATGGAGCCAATCCCGTGGCCCACCAGCTCCCGTACCACGGAGTATCCAGCTCCTTCGGCGACCTCCTGGACGGCGTGGCCGATGTCGCCGACGTGGTTCCCCGCGCGGGCCTGGGCCACGCCCGCCGCCAGCGCCTGCCGCGTGATCGCGAGCAGGCGCTCGGCTTCGGGACTCACCTTGCCGACCGGGAACGTGGCGGCCGAGTCGGCGTGTAACCCGTCCAGCCAGACCCCGACGTCCACGCTGAGCAAGTCACCTTCCTTGAGCACCCGCCGCGGCGAGGGAATCCCGTGCACAACCTCCTGGTTGATCGACGTGCACAGGGTGGCGGGAAAGTCGTACAACCCTTTGAATGAGGGCCGGGCGCCAGGATGGGAGCGGATGAAATCTTCCGCGATGCGATCGAGCTCCTCCGTGGAGACGCCGGGCCGCACGTGCTGCGCCACCAGGGCGAGGGTTTCCGCCACGATGCGGCCCGCCTTGGCCATGGTTTCGATCTCGCGCGGCGACTTGATGGTGATCATCGTCCGATGACCCGCTTGACCTCAGTGGCGATGTCTTCCACGGCCCCGGTCCCCGTCACGCGATGCACGATGCCGCGCTCCGCATAATGCGCGACGAGCGGAGCTGTATCCCGCTGATACACCTGCAGGCGGGTCTTGATGGCCTCGGGCGTGTCGTCCGAGCGGCCTTCCTGCGTCGCCCGACCGGTCAGACGCCGGACGAGCTCTTCCTCCGGCACGTCGAGCAGCACGATGTGGTTCAACCGCTGCTGCCGCTCACCCAGGGTCGCGTCCACGAGCGCCGCCTGGGGCGCGGTCCGCGGGAACCCGTCGAACACGGCGCCCTGCGCGGCGTCGGGTTTCGCGAGCTCTTCCTTGATGAGGGAGAGGATGACCGTGTCGGGCACGAGCTTGCCGCCGTCCATGAACTTCTTGGCTTCGAGCCCGAGCGGCGTCCC
Source organism: Gemmatimonadales bacterium (assembly GCA_035577025.1). Lineage (GTDB taxonomy): Bacteria > Gemmatimonadota > Gemmatimonadetes > Gemmatimonadales > GWC2-71-9 > AG41. The sequence goes on along the minus strand of DATLVU010000089.1, from coordinate 2,810 downwards.
GGCTTTCACCGCCGCGCGCAGGATGTCTCCGGTCGTGATTTTCGGGAGCCCGAGTCGCTCGGAAAGGATCTTGCCCTGGGTGCCCTTGCCCGAGCCGGGCGCGCCTAGCAGGAGGATGAACACAGCAGCCTACATGTACTGCCGGCGACCGCGGAACTTGACGCGCCCTTCCTTCATGAAGCCGTCGTAGTGTCGCAGGAGGAGGTGTTGCTGCACCTGCTGGACGGTATCGAGCGCCACGCCCACGACGATGAGCAGCGCGGTGCCCCCGAAGCCGAACGGCATGTTCAGCGTGTTCGACACCACGATCGGCAGCATCGCGATGATCGTGAGGAAGATCGCGCCCGGGAACGTGATGCGGGACAGCACGTCGTCGATGTAATCCGCCGTGGCCGCGCCGGGCTTCACGCCGGGAATGAAGCCGCCCTGCTTCTTCAGGTTTTCGGCCAGGTCCACCGGGTTGAAGATGATGGACGTGTAGAAGTACGCGAAGAAGATGATCAGGACGGCGCTGGTGATCAGGTACAGCGGCGACGTCACGCTGAAGTACTCGGCCAGGTGCTTCAGTGTCTGATTGCCGCTGAAGGCCGCGAACGTCCCCGGCACGATGATGATCGATTGCGCGAAGATGATCGGCATCACGTTCGCCGTGTTGAGCCGCAACGGGATGAACGTCTTCTGCCCTTCGCGGATCCGCCCCCGTCCCATGACCTTGCGGGGGATCTGGATCGGAATGCGCCGCGCCGCGACCGTCACCGCGACCGTGGCCGCGACCACGAGGACCATGATCAGGAGCACCATGAGGAGCACCGGGAACGTCAAGCTGTGCGCGCCCAGGGCGTCGATCGTCCGGATCGTCTCTGGCCAGATCCGCTCCACGATCGAAAAGAAGATCAGGAGGCTCGCGCCGTTGCCGATGCCGCGCTCCGTGATCTGCTCACCCAGCCACATGACGAACACACCGCCGGTGGTGAGCGTCAACACGGTCGTGAGTCGGAAGAAGAATCCCGCGTGCCCAACCGCGCCCGGGATCTGCTCGGTGAACAGCGCGTACCCGTAGGCCTGGAACAGGCAGAGCACCACGGTGAGGTAGCGCGTCCACTGGGTCAGCTTGCGCCGGCCGTCGTCGTCGCGCTGCATCTTCTCGACCACGGGGAACACGGGTGCGGCGAGCTGGAAGACGATGCTCGCCGAGATGTACGGCATGATGCCCAGCGCGAAGACCGTGGCCCGGCCGAAGCTCCCCCCCGCGAAGAGATCGTACAGGCTGAAGAGCGTGCCCTGGCCCTGGTTGTGCAGGAAGTCGGCGAGCGCCTGGACGTTCACGCCGGGCGTCGCGATGTGCGCGCCGACGCGGTAGACCAACAGGCACAGGAGCGTGAAGAGAATCTTCTCCTTCAGCTCCGGAACCTTGAACAGATTGGGGATGCGGGGCGCGGTCATTGAGGGGGGGTCAGCTTGCGATGGTACCGCCCGCCTGCTCGATCTTGGAGCGGGCGGACGCCGACACCATAACGCCCTTCACGCTGAGCTTTCGCTGCACGTCGCCCATCCCTAGGAGCTTAACCGGACGGTCGGGCCGGCGCACGAGGCCCGCCCCAAACAGGGTCTCGGGTGTGACCTCGACTCCCTCCGCCAGCTGGCCCAGGTGCCTCACGTTGACCACCTGGGCGGGCTGCTTGAAGGGATTGGTGAAGCCGCGCTTGGGAATCCGGCGGATGAGCGGCATCTGACCGCCCTCGAAGCCAGGTCGCACCTTGCCGCCCTGGCGCGCGGTCTGGCCCTTCCCACCTCGACCAGCCGTCTTCCCAATGCCCGACCCCGGTCCCCGGCCCTTGCGGATACGACCGCGGTGGGAGCCACGCGGGGGGCGGAGACTCGAAAGGGTGATGTGTATCGGCTCGCCCTTTGCCGCCTTCGCCCGTGGCTTCGCCGCGGAGCGCGGCTTTGCCTTCGTCCGTGTCTTCGCTTTCGCCTTCGCCATTCCCTATTCCTTGTCCTTGTCCTTCGTCTTCGCGGGCGTCACCTCGACGAGGTGCCGCACCTGACGGAGCATGCCCCGGAGCGCCGGGTGATCCTTCTTCACCACCGCATGCTGATGATGCTTCAACCCCAGGGCTTCGAGCGTTCGACACTCGGTCGCGGGCCGCCCGATCCCGGAACGGACCTGGCGAATGCGCAGGTCGCCCTTTCCGGGAGGCGGGAGCGGCCGGTCGCGTCCCGGCTTGCGTTTGCGGTACTTCCGCGTGGGCGGCAGTCTAGCCACGGGTCGCTGCCTCCTGTCGAGCCTTGTACGGAATCGCCTCGAGCTCGACGCCGCGCTCCTTCGCCACCCGACGCGCCGTCGTGAGATGCTGGAGCGCGTCCACGGTGGCGCGGACCATGTTGTGTGGGTTCGTGGAGCCGAGACTCTTGGTGAGGATGTCGCGGACGCCGGCGCACTCGAGTACGGCGCGCACCGGGCCACCGGCGATGACCCCGGTCCCAGAGGCTGCAGGCTTCAGGAGCACCCGACCCGCGCCGTGATGACCGATGATCTCGTGCGGGATGGTGGTGCCCGCGAGCGGTACTTCCATCATGCGGCGCCGGGCGGCCTCGACCGCCTTGCGCACCGCTTCGCTGACCTCGTTGGCCTTGCCGGTCGCGATCCCCACGCGGCCCTGCCCGTCGCCCACCGCGACGAGCGCGTTGAAGCCGAACCGCCGGCCGCCCTTTACGACCTTGGCCACGCGATTGATCGAGATGACGTTCTCGACCAGCCCGTCGCCTTCGCGCTGGCGCTCGCTCGAGTCACGCCGCTCGCCGCCGCG
>DATLVU010000088.1:0-107513 GCA_035577025.1 Gemmatimonadales bacterium | reverse complement strand
CAGGCCAGGATATGACACAGCTCTAGCGTCCCCGGTCTGGGGACACGGTTCGGTCGCGGCGCGGCGACTCTCTATCCGCGCAACCTCGAGCACACCGACTGTTTCGTGATCATGGGCTCGAACATGGCGGAGTGCCACCCGGTGGCGTTCCGCTGGCCCATGAAGGCCAAGCTCAACGGCGCGAAGCTGGTTCACGTCGATCCCCGCTTCACGCGCACCAGCGCCGTGGCGGACCTGCACGTCCCGATCCGCGCCGGCTCGGACATCGCCTTCCTGGGCGGCCTGATCAATTACGTCATCAACTCGAAGCGGTGGAACACGGACCCCTTCTTCAAGGAGTTCGCGGTCAACTACACCAACGCCGCGACAATCATCGGCGACGACTTCAAGGACACCGAGGATCTGGACGGTGTCTTCTCGGGGATGGTGAAGTTCACCGAGCCTGCGTTCTGGCCGTACAACGGGCTCGAGGGCCGGTACGATAACGCGAGCTGGGCCTATAAGCGGGGGCCGAAGGCTCCGGGCCCGGTCACGAAGGACCTGATCGCGAAGCGCGCCGGCCCGCCGTTCGACGACCTCGTGCGGTCGCTCAAGCCTGGGCCGGCCGAGAAAGACCCGACCCTCCAGAACCCGCATTGCGTGTTCCAGATCCTGAAGCGGCACTTCGCCCGTTACACGCCTGAGATGGTGGAGCAGGTCTGCGGCTCGCCCAAGGAGAAGTTCATCAAGGTGGCCGAGATGCTGCTCGAGAACTCAGGTCGCGACCGCACGAGCGCGTTCGCGTACGCGGTCGCCTGGACGCAGCACACCTACGGCGTACAGATGATCAGCTGCTGCGCGCTGCTCCAGCTCCTGCTCGGCAACATCGGCCGGCCGGGTGCGGGCGTCATGGCGCTGCGTGGCCATGCGGCGATCCAGGGCTCGACCGACGTGCCGACCCTGTATCACAGCATTCATGGGTACATGAACGCGCCGTCGGCACTGCGGCCGCACGAGACGCTGCGGGACTACATGGCCGCCGAGACGACCCCCACGAGCTACTACGGCCATACGCCCAAGTTCCTCGTCTCATACCTCAAGTCGGTGTACGGCAGCGCAGCGACTACGGAGAACGATTTCGGCTACGATTGGCACCCGAAGATCCTGGGCGACCATTCCCACATCGCCAGCTTCGCCGCCATGGCGGACGGCAAGGTCAAGGGGATGTGTTGCGTCGGCCAGAACCCCGCCACCTCGCTCAACGGGGGCGCGACGCGGCAGGCAATGCGTCAGCTCGACTGGCTGGTGGTGAAAGACAACTGGCTCACCGAGACGGCGACGCACTGGTACCTCGGCCCCGAGGTAAAGAGCGGCGAAGTGAAGATCGCGGACATCAAGACCGAGATCTTCTTCTTCCCTTCGACCCAAATCGCCGAGTACGACGGCAGCTTCACCAACACCCAGCGCATGCTGCAGTGGCACCACAAGGCGTCCGACGCCCCCGGAGATTGCCGCACCGACACCTGGTTCTATCACAACCTGGCGAAGCGACTCAAGAAGGCATACGCCGGCAGCAAGCTGTCGCGCGACCAGGGGTGGAACAACGTCACCTGGGACTTCGACCCCGATCCGGGCGTGAAGCCGATCTATCCGGGCGAGCCCGACGCCCTCAAGATCCTGCGCGAGATCAACGGGTACCAGACCGCCGATCCGAAGCAGCACCTGAAGGGCTTCGCCGAGCTGAAGGACGACGGCTCGACCACGTGTGCGTCATGGATCTACAGCGGCTGCTACCCCGCCCCGGATCAGAACATGACGGCGCGGCGTGAGCCCGACCCCCCAGGCGTGCCGGGCGCGCACTTGAAGTGGGGCTGGGCGTGGCCCGCCAACCGGCGCGTCATGTACAACCGCGCCTCGGCGGACCTAAAGGGCAACCCGTGGAGCGAGCGCAAGCGTTGGGTGTGGTGGGACGCGAGCTTCGTCAACCCACCCGATCCGAAGACCGGCAAGCCGGTGCCCAAAGGGAAGTGGGTGGGCTACGACGTGCCGGACTTCGGCGCGACCAAAGCCCCCGACGCACAGCCCAAGCCGGACGGCATCGCGCTCGACGCCCTGTCCGGCACGCAGCCGTTCATCATGCGAGCCGACGGCAGGGGCTGGCTGTTCGTGCCGGCGGGCCTCGTGGATGGGCCGCTTCCGACGCACTACGAGCCGCACGAGTCGCCCATCCAGAACCCGCTGTACAAGCAGCAGACGAGCCCGGTGCACAAGGTCTGGGCGCCCGGCAAGCCGTACAACAAGCTCGCCGCGATGGGCGACCCGAAGTTCCCGTATGTGATCAGCACGTACCGGCTGACCGAGCACTACCTCGCGGGCGCGATGAGCCGCTGGCTGCCGTGGCTCGCCGAGCTCCAGCCCGAGTTGTTCATCGAGCTCGGGCACGACCTGGCCAAGGAGAAGGGGATCAAGAACCTCGATTGGGTGATCGTGTCGAGCCCTCGCGGCCATATCCGCGCGAAGGCACTGGTCACCCATCGCATCGGCGTGATGCACATCGCCGGCAAGACCATCCACCACGTCGGCATGCCGTGGCACTGGGGGTGGATGGGGCTCTCCACCGGCGACGTCGTCAATGACCTGACCGCGTGGGTCGGGGATCCCAACGTGTCGATCCACGAAGGCAAGGCGTTCGTCTGCAACGTGGAGAAGGCGTGATATGCCGGAGCCCATGGGATTCTTCACCGACACCACGGTTTGCATCGGCTGCAAAGCGTGCGAGGTCGCGTGCAAGGAATGGAACCAGCTCCCGGCCCGGAACGGGGGGGTCGGAGAGCTGAGCGGCGACAGCTACGACAACACCCGCAAGCTGGACGGCATCCACTGGCGGCACGTCCGCTTCATCGAGCAGTTCAAGGGCCCTTATGACGGCCGCTGGTTGATGATGAGCGACGTGTGCAAGCACTGCGTCCAGGCGGGATGCCTGGAAGTCTGTCCCACCGGCGCCATCATTCGCACCGAGTTCGACACGGTGGTGATCCAGTCCGACGTGTGCAACGGCTGCCGGGCGTGTATCGCCGCCTGCCCCTTCGGCGTGATCGACATCAACCCGGTGTCGGGCACGGCGCAGAAGTGCACGTTGTGTTACGACCGGCTCAAGGTCGGCCTCGAGCCGGCGTGCTCCAAAGCCTGCCCGACCGACTCGATCCAGTTCGGGGCGATCTCCGAGCTGCGCACGCGCGCACACAAGCGCGTCGACCAACTCAAGGCGCAGGGCGTCAAGGCCGAACTCTACGGCGCCGACCCGGAGGGCGCGCTCGGCGGGCTCAATTCGTTCTACCTGCTGGTCGATGAGCCCGAAGTGTACGGCCTGCCGCGGCACCCGCAGCTCCCGTCGCGGCATCTCGCCAAGAGCGCGACCTTCTCGGCGGCGAGCGCCGCCGTCTTGGGCGTGCTCGCCCTCGTCGGCCTCCGGAAGCGACGGATGGACGAACTAGGCGGCGGGGGCGGGGGCGGGAGCGGAGGCGGCGCAGGGGGGGGAGGACAGAACTGATGTCCGATACCTTCTTCAGCGGCGCTCCGCATTGGACCTGGTTCATTATTCCCTATTTCTTCATCGGCGGGCTCGCCGGCGGCGCCTACTTCCTGGCGGCCCTCCTAGATTGGTTCGGACGCCCGGAAGACCGCCCCGTGGTACGCACGGGGTACGACGTCGCCGCGGTCGGCGCGATTCTCTCGGGCCTGCTCCTGACGATCGACCTCGGTCAGCCCCTGCGCTTCTGGCACATGCTGTTCCAGTCAGAGAACTTCCCGGCCATCATGTTCAAGGGGTGGTCACCCATCTCGTTCGGAGCGTGGGGGATTCTCCTTTTCGGACTGTTTGCGGTGCTCTCCGCCCTTGGGGCGCGGGCAGAAGAGGGGCGGCTCCAGATGCCGGCACTCCGCGCTGTCGGGGGCATGGTGCGCGGTGGGGTGGCCAAGCTCGTCGCGGGTATCGGCGGCCTGATCGGGCTCTTCATCGCCGGCTACACGGGGATCCTCTTGTCGGTCACGAACCGCCCCATTTGGGCGGATAGCCCCTGGCTGGGGGCGCTGTTCATCGCATCGGGGGTGTCAACCGGCGCGGCGACGCTCATCTTGCTCTCCCCGAGGCGCGGGGCGACCGAACGCTCGCTCGGTTGGCTGTCGTCGTTCGACGCGAGAGCCCTCGTGGTCGAGCTGATCGTGCTCATCGCCTTCATCGTGTCGCTTGGTTCGGTCAATCGCGTCTGGGTGAGCGTGTGGGGGTTGTTGCTGCTCGTCGGCGTCGTCTGGTTCGGGATCCTGGCTCCGCTCCGGATGCACGCCAGGCGACAGCCGCTGGCCACTGCCGCGAAGCTCGTGCTCGTCGGCGGCTTCCTGTTGCGACTCGCCACGATCCTCGCGTCCGAAGGAATCGACCGCTACCGTGTGGCAGTTGGGCTATAGCATGACCCCGAGATACCGCTGGTGGTTGACGCTGACGCTGGCCGGCCTCGCAGGCTGTGCGAGCCCCGAGGCCTCCCGCGTGCGGGGGGGCGGGCCCGGCGCCGATCTGGGGAACCACGACGCTGTCACCGAATTGCACCAGGGCGCGAAGATGTATTATCGAACCCCCTGCCGCACCGTGAAGGTGAAATGCTCTGGCCCAATGCCCGAATTCGGCACGCACGGAACGTAGAGGTCCAAGAGCGGGTTGCCGCAGCCCGCCGTGAAACACCCGAGTCTGAGGTCTGGCTCGGGCTCCTTGAGGCGGCGCTCGACGAGAGTGAAGCTGGCGCTACCACTTGGGATGGCGCCGTGCCGACACCCGTGGCGGACCGACCCGTCAAGGCGCCGGCGTTGTCTCGTACCCAGGTAACGCTCGACGGGCGCGCCGCCCGGGGTTGGATCCGCAGCCTTCTGAAGCTCACTCCCACGGTGAACCCGCGGCGCATCGACGGGCTGGCGTTGCTCGAGGCCGCCGTGTGCTACGACGACGCGCGAATCGACGCCATGGCCGCGACGGCAGGCGCCGAGCCGCACGCCCTCCGCGTCCTCGGTCAGATGGCGGCCTTGCCCTTGCTCCAAGCGTGTGCCCGCCGGTTGGCGGGCGAGTTGCCTGCCACGTGGTGGGAGGGCTACTGCCCCCTCTGTGGGGCGTGGCCGGTCGTGGCGGAGTACACCGGGCTCGAGCGGCAACGTCGGTTGCGCTGCGGGCGTTGCGGCACGGGATGGGCGATCCCGCTGCTACGCTGCGTGTTCTGTGACGAGACCGAGCACGACAAGCTCGGCTACCTGACGCCGGAGGCAGGTGAGCAGACGCGCAAGATCGAGGTCTGCCACACCTGCAAGGGGTACGTAAAGGGCGTCACGACGGTGCGCACCCTCTCCCCGTGGGCGATCCTGCTCGACGACTTGACGACGGTCGCGCTGGACGTCGCGGCGCTCGAGCGCGGATACCGTCGGCCGGAGCGGCCGGGGTACGCGCTGGACGCGAAGGTTGTGGACGTTGGTGGAGGTCGTGGAGGGTGGTGGAGGCCGTGATCGACGCGCGCCCGCGCGACATCTGCCGCGAACTGCTCGCGGCCCTCGACGCCTCAGAGGGCAGACGGCGGCGGCGCAAGCGCGACACGACCCCCGACGCGATCGGCCTGACGATCAAGCGAGAGTTGCTCGAGCGAGCCATCGCCGCCGACCCCGAGCCCGACGAATTCGAGGCGTGGCTGCACGAGCAGTGTCTGGCCGCGGGCGGGAGCGAAGGCGGCGTGCGGGCCATGGCGCTGTCGATCTTCGAGGAGTGGCGCCTCGCCCACGACGCGGACGCGTTCCGCGAGTGGCTCGCGCGCGGGGCACCGTCGGACGACGCACGTTCTGAGTGAAGGATCCACACACTGGTCGCTCGCAAGGGGAAATCATGCACGTCTCGCAGATCCGAGTTGCGATTCTCACAGGCATCCTGGTAACGCTCGTGGCGTGCGGCGGCGCCGCCCGCCGCCAAGCGGCGCCGGCAGGCCCGCCACCGGAGGTCCTAAAGGCCCTCGAGGTGCCCCCGAGCCCGTACTACCTCATCTATTCCCCGCCGGTCAGCCTGGCGAAGCCTCCGGATACCACAGCCCACGCGCGGAAGCCCCGGAGCTAGCGCGCCGACGGTGGCTGGTATCGAAATCCGAAGCCTGAGAAAGCATTTCGGGGATCTCCACGCGGTCGACGGGGTGGACCTCTCGATCCGCGATGGGGAATTCCTCGTCCTGCTCGGCTCTTCCGGCTCGGGGAAGACGACGCTGTTGCGCATGATCGCCGGGCTCGAGCGACCGACGTCGGGCGAGATCCGCATCGGGGGCGAGCGCGTGGACGGCGACGTGCCCCCGCGGGCTCGCGGGATCGCCATGGTGTTTCAGAGCTACGCCCTCTACCCTCACCGCACGGTGTTCCAGAACATCGCGTTCCCGCTCGAGGCAAGCCACGTCCCGCGCAAGCAGATCGAGGAGAAGGTGCGGTGGGCCGCGGAGATGTTCAGCATCTCCCGCTACATGGATCGCTACCCGCGGCAATTGTCCGGCGGCGAACGCCAGCGCGTCGCCTTGTGTCGGGCCCTCGTGCGGGACCCCAAAGTCTTTCTCCTCGATGAGCCGCTCGCCAACCTCGACGCCAAGCTGCGCAACACGGCGCGGGACGACCTGAAGCGGTTCCAACGCCGGATCCAGACCACCACCGTGTACGTGACGCACGACCAGGTGGAGGCGATGGGCCTCGGCGACCGCATCGTGGTCATGGAGCGCGGCAAGGTCCGACAAATCGGCACGCCCCAGGAGGTCTACGAAGATCCGGTCGATACGTTCGTGGCGACGTTCGTAGGTCAGCCACCGATGAATCTGCTCGAGGTGAGGGATCCGTCGCTGCCCCCCCGCACCCTGCTGGGGTTTCGCCCCGAGCATTTTCTCCCCAAGGGTGTCGTCACGGGCGGCGAGGAGCTGCGGACGTTTCGGTTCGCCGTGCGACGCGTGGAATACTTGGGCTCCGATCGCTACGTCTACGGCTCGGTCGTGGAGAGCGGCGCGCCCGACGCCACGCTCATCGCGAAGCTGCCGGCAACCATCACGGTGGCCATCCCCGAAGGCGAGACGCACGAGTTCGCGGTGGCCCGGTGGGCACTGCGCTACTTCGACGCCGAAACGGGACTGAGGCGCAAGCTATGACCGGACGGCGGACGCTCGCCGACCGCGAGGACGTGCTGGGCGCTGCGATGCTCGCCCCCGCCCTGGCCTACGTGACCATCCTTGTCGGTGTGCCGTTCGTGTTCGCGATTGTCCTCAGCTTCAGCGACGCGACGGCCGGAAGCCTCCATTTCGGGTGGGCTGGCCTGCGTAATTACGCCGCGATCCTCGGCGATCCGATCTTCCTGCGGGCGCTCCGCAACAGCGCCGTGGTCACGGTCGGCTCGCAGGTGCTCGTGGTCGTCCTCGCCACGGCCGCCGCTCAGGTGTTCCGCGCCACCTTCCGAGGGAAGCGGTTCGCCCGGTTCGTCCTCCTCCTGCCTTGGGCCGTGCCAGTCTCACTCGCGGCGATCGCCTGGACGTGGATCTTCGACTCCACGTTCAGCGTGATCAACTGGACGCTGAAGGCGGCCGGCCTGCTCCACGGCTGGCTGTATTGGCTCGGCGATCCGGCGCTGGCGCTTTTCGCCATCATCATCGTCCAGGCGTGGCGGATTTTCCCGTTCGCCACCGTCATCGTGCTCGCGGGGCTGGCGTCGATCCCCCAGGAGATCGTCGAGGCGGCGATCGTCGACGGGGCCGGGTTCTGGCGCCGGTTGTTCCGGATCGAGCTCCCGTTGCTGCTGCCGATCTTCGCGGTCGCCGTGCTGTTCGGCGTGGTGTACACGGCGACCGACCTGGGCGTGGTGTACATCCTGACGGGCGGTGGCCCGGCGAACACGACGCACGTGCTCCCCACCCTCGCGTTCCAGCGGGGCATCCTCGGCGCCGACCTCGGGCAAGGCGCCGCGATTGCCGTGTTCCTGCTCCCGTTCCTCCTCGTGGTCGCCGTCGCGATGCTGCGTCTGGCCCGGCGCGCCGAGGTGGGTGCCCGGTGAAGCGCGTGGCCCTCTACCTCGCGGCCCTCGGCTTCACGGTGTTCGCGGGATTCCCGTTCTACTGGATGCTGATTACCGCGTTCAAGCGGAATAGCGACCTGTACGTGGGCGCGTCGGTCACGAGCCACATTCCGTGGATCTTCAACGAGCCGCCGACGCTGGAGCACGTCACGCTGCTCCTGGGGCAAACCGACTTCCCCCGCTGGGTCCTGAATACCCTCCTGGTCGTGGTCGCCGTGGTCGTCATCACGGTGGCCGTGGCCGTGCCGGCGGGGTACAGCCTGGCGCGACTCGCGGGTCGCTGGGGGGAGCGCCTGGGCATGGGGATCTTCTTCACGTACCTCATCCCGCCGACCTTGCTGTTCGTACCGTTCGCGCGACTCGTCTCGCTGCTCGGCCTCCAGGACTCGTTGGGAGCGCTGATCCTGATCTACCCGACCATGACCATTCCATTTTGCACCTGGCTCGTCATGGGATTTCTGCGCTCCGTCCCCTGGGAGATCGAGGAGCAGGCGATGATCGACGGGTACAGCCGCCTCGGCGTGATCCTAAGAGTGGCGCCGCGGCTGATCGTTCCGGGGATCTTGACGGTCGTCGTGTTCACCTTCACGCTGGTACTGCAGGAATTCGTGTATGCCCTGACCTTTATCAGCTCGGTAGGCAAGATGACGGTGAGTCTGGGAGTTCCGATCGCGCTGGTGCGCGGCGACGTATACCACTGGGGGGCGCTCATGGCGGCCGCGCTGTTCACGAGCATCCCGCTCGCGATCGTCTACAACGCATTCATGGACCGCTTCATCCACGGCTTCACCATGGGAGCGGTGAAGGGATAGTCGACGCAGTACGCACCTTTTACGGAGGGGGTGTCATGCGAACGCGAATCCCATCGTTGTCTGTGCTCGCTGTCGCGGCGGTCTTCGTGCTGGGAGGGGCACGGGCCGTCACGGCCCAGCAGGTGGTCAAGTTCGGTGAAGGACAGACGCTCACCATCAGCGGGTTCATCAACGCCACGATGTTCTACGACCACGGACTGTTCGGCAGCTTCGGGCAAGGGCAGAACGCCGAGTTCGCCGCGGCGCCCCTGAACCAGCCCGTGACCGACAAGGGAATCCTCGACGGCGACGTGCGGAACACGCGCATCAACTTCACCTTCAACAGCACCCCTGTGATCGGCAAATGGTCGCCGAGGGCCACGCTCGAGGCAGACTTCTTCGGGGCGTTCAATGGTGTGCCGCCTTTCGGAGACGAGCAGCCGCAGTTCCGCATCCGGTTCGCATTCGTCGATCTGTCGAACGGCCGCACGACGCTGCGGATCGGCCAGTACTGGTCGCCGATGTTCGGCGAGGTGCCCGTGTCGCTGACGCACCTGGCCTTCCCCCTGGGGTACGGCGCGACCGGGATGGTGGGCTGGCGCTTCCCGGGCGTTTTTCTCTACCAGGATCTCAGCGCCGCAGGGGCACCGCTCACCGTGCAGCTCCAGCTCGCGGCGATGAAGGGCTCGGGACCGGCCGCCACGGCCCGCGATAGCGCGGCAGCCGTGAACGTCGGCAACGGCGAGGCCTCGGGGCTGCCACAGTTCGAGGCGCGACTCAACTTCGCGAAGAAGACGCCGAAGCTAAGCTGGAGTGCGTACGTCGTGGGCCACGTCGACTGGAAGGACACCACCGGCACCGGCCGTGATACGACCAACACCGGTGCGCAGGACTCCAATATGTCAGCCTGGGGAGTCGAGGCGGGTGCCAATATCCAGCCCGGCAGCTTTACTCTCCACGGCAACTTCTACTATGGCAAGGCCCTCGGCCAGCAGTTCGCCCACATCTCGCAGACTACGCAAGGACACGGAGACATCCGCGGCTGGGGCGCGTGGGCCCAGGCGGGCTATGACTTCACCCCGCACTGGAGCCTCTGGGCGTATGGCGGGATGGACCAGCCGGACGCGCAACGATTCGCTCAGGATAATCCGACAGCGGGGGCGCTCGCCCGCCAGCTGAACCACGACTACGACGCGCTGTTGCGATTCCGGGCGGGTCGTTACGCAGTCGGCCTGGAGTACTTCCGGTCGGTGACCCGGTACAACACGGGTCCTGCGAGCGCCGACCAGGTGGCGTTGAGCGTGCTCTACACGCTATGAGAGGTGCCAGGTTTCGGGTGTCAGGTGCCAGAGCCCTGACACCCGGCACCCGACACCTGACACCCTTTCTTTGAGCCAACGGAGGTAGGTCCATGACGAAGCGGAAGGGCATCGATCGGCGCGAGTTCGTAACGACGACGGGGGCGGCCGTCGCCGCCGCCGCGCTCGGACCAACCATCTGGATCAAGCGCCCGCAGAAAACATTGAAGCTCCTCCAGTGGAGCCACTTCGTTCCATCCTATGACGTCTGGTTCGACAAGTACGCCAAGGACTGGGGCACGGCGAAAGGCGTCGAAGTCACCGTTGACCACATTTCCCTCGCCGACCTGGGGACGCGCGCCAACGCCGAGGTCGCAGCGCAGCAGGGGCACGACCTGTTCCAGTTCCTGTCGCCGCCGGGGGCGTTCGAGCCACAGGTGCTCGACATGGCGGACGTCGTGAAGGAAGCCGAAAAGCAGAACGGTCCACTGCTCGACCTGTGCAAGCGCAGCACCTACAACCCGGTGACGCGCAAGTGGTTCGGCTTCAGCGACAACTATGTGCCCGATCCCGGTGATTACCTGAAGTCGTTCTGGACCGAGATTGGGATGCCGGACGGCCCGGTGACCTGGGAGGACCTGGTCAAGGCGGCCCCGCTGATCAAGGCCAAGCGCCCCGAGATCCAGATCCCGATCGGGATCGGGATGTCGCAGGAGCTGGACTCCAACATGGCCGCCCGCGCCATGCTGTGGTCGTTCGACGGGTCGATCCAGGATGCGAACGAGAATGTCGTCCTCAAGTCCGATCACGCGCTCGAGGCTCTGGAATTCGGCGTGCGCCTGTTTAAGGCAGGCATGAACCCATCGGTGCTGAGCTGGAATGCCGCGTCCAACAACCAGGCCCTCAACGCCAGTCAAACCGGCTACATCTTGAACTCCATCTCCGCCTACCGCACCGCGCAGGACAACAAGCTTCCGGTGGCGGACGACACGTTTTTCGTGCCGGCGCTCAAGGGGCCGCGTGGCACCGGGTGGGCGAGCGAACACGTGATGGGCATCTACGTGATCTGGAAGTTCGCTCAGAGCCCGGACGTCGCGAAGCAGTTCCTTATCGATCTGATCGCCCATTACCGCGACGCCGTGCTGGGCAGCAAGCTGTACAACTTCCCGGCCTACACGGGATCGGTCGCGGACCCGGGGGTGCCCGTGGCGCAGAAGGTGGCGTCGGGCAACAAGTGGCTCGAGCAGGTGACGGCGAACGACCCGTTCGGCTCGAACCCGCCATCCAAGCTCAAGCCGATCAGCACGGCCCTCCAATGGGCGACGAACATCGGACATCCGGGGCCCGCCAACCCGGCCGAGAGCGAGATCTTCGACACCTTCGTCCTGCCGACCATGTTTGCCAACGCGGCGACGGGACGGATGAGCGCGAAGCAGGCCTTGGACGAAGCGCACCAGCAGGTCAAGAAGATTTTCGAGAAGTGGCGCGCCAAGAAGCTGGTCGCCGGGGGGTCAGGCGACCGGTAGCTCGATGACGACAACCGCTCTGCCCGCCGCCCGCGCCGCCACCCGCGCGGCGGCGCCCCCGTGGTACGTCGCCGCCGCGCTCGTCGCGGCGACGAGCGCGAAGGTCGGCGTCATCTGGGACATCTCGTGGCATCGCTCGATCGGCCGCGACACGTTCTGGACCCCGGCCCACCTGGCCATCTATCTGGGCGGCGTGCTCGCCGGGCTGGCATGCGGCTGGCTCGTGCTGCGAACCACCTTCGCGGGCGACCGCGAGGATCGGGCCGCCACCGTCGGGTTCTGGGGATTTCGCGGCCCGCTCGGCGCCTGGGTGTGCATCTGGGGCGCGCTCGCGATGATCAGCTCCGCACCGTTCGACAACTGGTGGCACAACGCGTACGGGCTCGACGTGAAGGTCCTCTCCCCACCCCACGTCGTCCTCGCGCTCGGCATCTGGGCGATTCAGCTCGGCGCGCTGTTCCTGGTGCTCTCGCTCCAGAACCGGCGCTCGCCCGACGAGACATCGCGCGTCGATAGCGTCCTCGCCGCGTACACGATCGCGATTCTGCTTCAGAACGTGTCCACGATCGGGATCGAGCAGATCGGCTTCGCCAACCTCGCGCATAACGCGATCTACTATCAGGTGGCCGCGGGCGGCGTGCCGTTGCTCCTCGTGGCGGCGGGCCGGGGCATTCGCCTCCGCTGGCCGGCGACGACCGCCGCCGTTTGCTACATGGCCTTCTCGCTGGTGATGATCTGGGTCCTCCAGCTCGCGCCCGCCACGCCCAAGCTGGCGCCGGTCTTCAACCCGGTGACGCATCTGATTCCGCCTCCGTTTCCGTTGGTCTTGATTGTTCCCGCGCTGGCGATCGATCTCGCGATGCAGCGCGTCGGCCGGAAGCACGATTGGCTGCTCTCCCTGCTGCTCGGCGTCGCGTTCCTCGGTTCGTTCGCCGTCGTGCAGTGGTTCTTCGCCGAGTTCCTGCTCGGTCCCCACGCGCGCAACTATTTCTTCGGCATGGACCAATGGGACTATTCGAGCCGCCTTGGGCCGTGGCGCTACAGCTTCTGGCGCGCCCAGAGCAATCCGGTGACGCCGTCCGCGTTGGCCATCGCGGCGCTCATCGCCGTCGCGTCCGCGCGGATCGGGCTGTGGTGGGGTAACTGGATGGCCCGACTCCGCCGATGAAGGTCCTCGGCGCCCTCATCGCGCTCGTGGCGTTCGCGCACGTCGGCAGCCCGGATACCTACTTCGAAGGCGCGGCGGGGCCGTATCCTGTGCGCGTGATCGTCCGGAGCCCCGGCGTGGTGCCGGGTCTCGCCCAAATCACCGTCCGGCTCCTGTCCCCGCAGGGCGCTCGCCGCGTGCTCGTGCTCCCCGTGTACTCGGACCCGCGGACCGCCGCGCCGCCGCCGCCGGATGTCGCCCAACGGGTTCCGGGAGACTCGACGCTGTACAGCGCGGCACTGTGGCTCATGACCAGAGGATCGTACGGCGTGCAGGTTACGGTCGAGGGCGCGGCGGGCTCAGGGACGGCGCTCGTTCCGGTCATGGCGGTGGCGACGAGCCGTCTCGCGCTCGACAAACCGCTCGGTGCCGTGCTCCTCGCGCTCGGCGTGTTCCTCTTTGCCGGCGCCGTGACCTTGATCGGTGCCGCGGTCCGGGAGAGCGGTCTCGAGCCGGGCGCAGCGCCCGATCCGCGGCGGACCCTCCGCGCCCGCGTGGCCATGGGCGTCGCGGCCGTCGTACTCGCCCTCGCCCTATTGGGCGGCCGGGCGTGGTGGAACCGCGTCGATGCCGCGTACCGCACCGGTCTGTACCAGCCGCTTCATGCGACGACCACCGTGCGGACGGCCGGAGGGGCGCGGGTGCTGCGCCTCGCGATCGACGACACGTCGTGGGCCGACCCCAAGCGGCAGTCGACGCCGCTTGTACCGGATCACGGCCACCTGATGCACTTGTTTCTCGTGGGTGACTCGACGCTCGACCCGTTCGCGCACCTCCACCCGCTCCCGCTCGACTCGATCACGTTTGAGACGGACCTGCCGCCGCTCAGGCCCGGTCGCTATCGCGTCTATGCCGACATCGTCCACGAGAACGGCTTCGCGCAGACGCTCGTTTCGAGTGTCGACGTGCCCAGCGCCGGCGGGGCGTGGCGGCCGTCGGATCCCGACGACGCGTGGAGCGAAGGGTTCGAGGGATCCGGCGACGTCCGCCGGCTGGCCGACGGATCGACCATGACCTGGGATCGCGGCCACACGCCGATCGTCGTGGACCAGGAGGCCCCGCTTCGGTTCACGGTGACCGATCCCGCCGGCCGGCCCGCCGCGCTCGAGCCCTTCATGGGAATGGCGGGCCATCTCATGCTGACGCGCGACGACGGCGCGGTGTTCGTCCACCTCCACCCCGCCGGGACGGTCTCCCTGGCCGCGGCCGAGACCTTTGCGCTGCGCGAGCTGGGCGACACGGTCCGGGGGCGCCTGAGCGCGAGGATGACGGCGATCGAAAAGGGGAGCGGGGAGCGGGGAGCGGTACCCGCCGGCGCGATACTGATGCCCGCCTCCCGGTCCCTCTCGTTCCCATATGCCTTCCCCAAGCCAGGACACTATCGGCTCTGGGTGCAGGTCAAACGCGCGGGTCGGATCCTGACCGGGACCTTCGACGCGCAGGTGCGGGAGCCGACTACCGGACGGTGACTGGCGCCGGGTGGCGGACGCTGCCGTCCGGCGCTTTGATCGCGACGTCGAGCGAATCCAGGTCCCACATGACCATCGTGACGAGATCCGTCGCCGCCGCGAACGTTCGGAGGTCCATGGTCGAGAGGCCGCGCTCCTTGAGAGCGTGTCCCGCGGAGTCGGCGCGGTAGGGGTGCGTATGGAACGTACCGACGAGCCGGTCCACGTGGTCGCAGTTGCCGGCCACCGCGAACTGTAGTTGCCTCAGATCGGAAGCCTCGAGGAGCCGCTGCACGAACAGCGTGTCGCCCACCACGTCCCCGACCAGGCAGCCAAGATACTCGCGCTGCGTCGGGGTGCCGCTGCCGAGGAGCTGGGTGAGCGTGTTCTGGCCGGCGAGCTCGTCCCAGTGCCGGTTGTTCGAGACCCACACCGCGCCCATGAGACCGCGGAGATCGGCGGGAAGCACGACAGCTTGAACAGAGGGGGAGCGTCCCGCTCCCCACTCCCCGCTCCCCAGGATGGCGAGGCAGACACCAAGACCCCAGATGGTGAGCTTCATCGTTGATGAGACAATCTTACCCCAAAGCCAAACCCGGGGCCGAACTGCACCCCGGGTTGACGGGTCGGGTGAAGTGGGCCGTCGACACTTCGACCGCGACCTCGGGCGAGAAGGTACGGTCCCGTACGGTCGCATTGGTGGTGCCGAAGTGGGGAGGGTGTCAGAGAACCGTCAGAGCGGAAGCCCCCTCGGCCCCCTGCAACTAGCTTGAAACTCCAGTGAATCCGGTGCATCTCTGTTCGAGACGTCTATGAGCCCCGCCCCTCGTCCACCGCGCCCTCGCGGCGTGTTCATCGCGGCCCTGCTGCTGCTCACGCTCGTGCTCGCGGGCGCGATCGCGCTCCAAGCGTACCGCACGTTCCTGGATCACAAGGCCACCGCGGAGCGCGTGCTACGCGACAATGCCCGCGTGGCGGCTGCCCGATTCGCTTCACGCCTGTCCAGCGAACTTTGGTACGTCGCGTACATGCCGCCGTTGGACGCCCTGTGGCGCGCCAAGGCGGGCAAGCCGGGGGGCCCGCTGCCGCCGCCCGAGCAACTCACTCGCGGCCTCGAAGCGCCCACGGCGGAGTTCATGAAGGTCGTGCGGTACACATTCCGTTACGATCTGCGCACCGGGAAGCTCGAGACCGCGGGCCGCCCACCCAGCAAGACGGCCCGCCGCTGGCTGATCGACACGTTACCGATCCACAGCCGCACGGTTTATGACCCAAAGGAGCACCTCGGCGCCATCGTGCGGACCGTAGATGGCGTGGCTCGCGCCATCGTCTATACCGTAGCGAAAGACCCGGCTGGGCATCCGCGAGCCATCGTCGGATTCGAAGGCGATCCGAAAGGCTTCGAGCCCGTCTATACGATGGGACAGGAGAAAATTCCCTTGCTCCCACGACCGCTCACGGGTGGGGTGCCCGACGACTCCCTTGGCTCAGCGATCGTGACCGACGCGGACGGCCGCGAAATGTACCGCTCGGCCGTGCAGTATCCGCCGACGTACACGGGACACGATACCGTCGAGGCCATGATGGGCGGGATGCAGGTGCAGGTGGCGCTGCGGCCGGATATGGCTCCGAAGCTGATCATCGGCGGGATGCCTCGCTCTCAGGTCCCCCGGCTGCTCATTCTGCTGGCGCTCACCGCGGGCCTGGTCGCCGCCGCGCTGCAGCAGCTGCGGCGCGAGTACGAGCTCTCGCGGCTCCGCGCCGACTTCGTGTCGGGCGTGTCCCACGAGCTCCGCACGCCGCTCGCGCAAATCCGGATGTTCTCCGAGACGCTCATGCTCGGGCGCGTGCGGTCCGAAACGGAGCAATTGCGCTCGCTCGAGATCATCGACCAGGAAGCTCGCCGCCTGACGCACCTGGTCGAGAACCTCTTGCACTTCTCCCGCTCGGAGCGGCAGGCCGCTCGGCTCTCTCCCGCCCCCGCCGCACTCGCGCCCCTGGTACGCCAGGCCGCGGAGGCTTTCAGCCCGCTCGCCGCGGCGCGCGGGGTCATTCTTGCCACCGAACTGCACGACGGGCTCGTCGCCCCGGTGGACGCCGACGCACTCCGGCAGATGCTCCTCAACCTGCTCGACAACGCGGTCAAGTACGGGCCCGTCGAGCAGACCATCACGGTAGGGCTCCGGGGGAGCGCGGGGCGAGCGCGCATTTGGGTGGAAGATCAAGGGCCGGGCATTCCGGCCGCCGACCGCGAGCGGATTTGGGATCGATTCTGGCGCCTGGAGCGTGACCGGGGCTCGGCGGTGGCCGGGACCGGCATCGGTCTCTCGGTCGTGCGGGAGCTCGCGGCGTTGCATGGCGGCCGCGTCTGGGCGGAGGATGCCCCTGGCCGCGGCGCGCGGTTCGTCATCGAACTGCCCCTCGTCCCGGAGCCGGAGGCAGCAGCCGAGCGCGCGCCCGAGCGGGCCGACGCCGGAGTCACCGCGTGAAGCGGATCCTCGTCGTCGAAGACAATCCGGACCTGGCCTACGGTCTGCGCAACAACCTCGAGATCGAAGGCTACGACGTAGACGTCGTGGAGGATGGAACACAGGGGCTCGCGCGCGCGCGCGTCGGCGGGCCTGATTTGATCATCCTCGATCTCATGCTTCCCGGCATGGACGGCTACCGCGTGCTCCGGGCGCTACGGGACGAGGGGCGCCGCATGCCGGTCCTCATTCTCACGGCGCGCGGGGAGGAGGCGGACAAGGTCCGCGGCCTGCGGCTCGGCGCCGATGACTACGTGACCAAACCGTTCGGCGTGCTCGAGCTGCTGGCTCGCGTCGAAGCGCTGCTGCGTCGCACGGCCCCGCCCGGCGACGGCGCGGGCCCGCCCGAGCGCTTCGGGGTGATCGAGGTGATCCCCGCGTCGCGATCGGTGCTCAAGAGCGGCAAGCCCGTGCCCCTCACGCCGAAGGAATTCGACCTGTTGCTCGCCCTGCTCCACCGGCAGGGCGCGGTCGCGACACGCATGGAGCTCCTCACCGAGGTCTGGGGGTACAGTGCGGCGGTCCTGAGCCGCACGGTGGATACGCACGTCGCCGAGCTGCGTCGCAAGCTCGAATCGGACCCTGCCGCCCCGAAGCATATCCTCACCGTCCGTAAGGCGGGCTACCGCCTCGAAAAGTGACGGTCAGCGCGCGCCTCGGCTGGCTCCTCTTCTGGGTCTCCGCGAGCGGCGCGCCGCCCTCGCCCGGTCAGGCCGCGGTCGACACGAGCATCACCGCCGAGGGTTTCGTTGAGCGGACCGAGTCGGGCCTCTGGGCGATCATGCTGCCTCAGCCGCTGACGCTCGGCGGGCGCCGCGTGAACCTGCTCACGGCGCGCGGCAACATCGGGCCGTATGCCCGTTTGCAGGACCGGTACGTGAAGGCCATCGGTCGGGTGTGGCTCGCGCCTGACGAGGCGGCGTTCGAGGTCGCGCACGTGGAGGAGTTACAGCCGGACGGCACCGGTCGCTCCGAGATCCACCCCTCGTTCAACCAGAGCGCGATCATCACGCTATCCGCGATCCCCAATCGGTTCGCGTGGCGGCAGCCGGACGGCCAGTCGAGTGGCGTGCAGCCACTGCTGGTGTACGGCATCCTGAATCACGGGCAGTCGCAGCTCGATTTTCTCTTTCGGACGAACGACGTCGTCTGCGTGGAAGTGCGGCCGCAGAACGGCGGCGAGCCGTGGCAGATCGCGCTGCCGGCCCCGACCCGCAGTCAGGAGCGGATCGTCATTCGGCTGGGAGGAGTCTACCGGCAGTACATCCCGCTCCCCGCGGACGCGGCACCGAAACCGGGCCGGTATACCGCTCGCGTCACGCTGTGCGGGATCGCCGACTATACGGCGGAAACGCAACTCGTCGTCGAGGCACCCTGACCTGGAGCTCCCCCCAATGCTCACTTTCGTCTGCACGCTCTTCGCGCTCTGCCAGGCGACTCCTCCGACGGGCCGGGCCATCGTCGCCGCGATGCACGACCGGTACGCCGGGACGTGGTATCGCACGCTCACGTTCGTGCAACACAACACCGCGACCGCTCCTGACGGAGCGACCGAACACTCGACGTGGCTGGAATACGCCGCGTTGCCCGGTCGGCTGCGAATCGAATTCCAGCCGGCGGACTCGGCGGCCGGCGCGCTTTACGTGCGTGACTCCCAGTTCCTGTTCAAGGGAGGCCAGCTCACGAACGCCACGGCGTTCGTGCACCCGCTGATGGTCCTGGGCTTCGACGTGTACTTCGACGCTGCGGAGCGGACCGCGAAACGGCTGGAGCAGCTCGGGTTCGATCTGGCGACGGTGCACGAGGACACGTGGCTGGGACGGCCGGTGTACGTCGTGGGCGCGCAGTCCGGCGACCTGCGCCGGCGGCAGTTCTGGGTGGACAAAGAGCGATTGGTGTTCGTGCGAATGCTCGAGCCCGGTCAGCGGGACTCGACCCGCACGAGCGACATTCGCTTCAACGACTACCGTCCTTCCGGCCCCGCGTGGATCTCGGCGGAAGTGGCGTTCTTGGTCGACGGCAAGGAGCGCTGGCTCGAGCAGTACGTGGACATCAAGACGGGGACGGCGCTCCCCGACTCGCTGTTCGATCCTCATCGCTGGACGATGCACAAGGACTGAGTCGAGGCCTGTCGCCGCGGAGCGGGGGCTTGTACTGTTCCCCCCCATGACCGGCTCGTCGACGCCCGGGAAGTTCGTCGTTGGGCTCGTGCAGATGAAGATGTCCGCCGATCCCGAGGCCAACCTGCGCCAAGCCGTCGCGAAGATCGGCGAAGCGGCCGCGGCGGATGCCAAGGTCGTCTGCCTGCCGGAGCTGTTCCGCTCACGCTACTTCGCCCAGACGGAGGACGCGCGCGTCTTCGACCTGGCGGAGCCGATCCCCGGGCCGAGCACGGAAGCCCTCGGGAAAGCGGCGAAGCAGGCGGGGGTCGTGGTCATCGCGCCCGTTTTCGAGCGCCGCGCGCCCGGTCTCTACCACAACAGCGCCGCGACGATCGACGTCGACGGACGCGTGGTCGGTGTGTACCGCAAGATGCACATCCCCGACGACCCAGCCTATTATGAGAAATACTACTTCGCGCCCGGCGACCTCGGGTTCCGCGCGGTCGACACGAGCGTGGGACGGATCGGGACGCTCGTATGTTGGGATCAATGGTATCCCGAAGGCGCGAGGCTCACCGCGCTCCAGGGCGCGAACATCCTGTTCTACCCGACGGCCATCGGGTGGCACCCGACGGAGAAGGCCACGCACGGGGCCGGGCAGCTCGACGCGTGGCGCACCATTCAGCGGAGCCACGCGATCGCGAACGGTTGCTACGTGGCGGCGGTGAACCGGGTCGGCCACGAGCTACCGGCCACCGGGGACGGAGACGGAATCGAGTTTTGGGGCTCATCGTTCCTCGCGGATCCGTTCGGCGCCATCGTCGCCGAGGCGCCGGTGGACCGGGAGGCGCTCGTCGTGGCCGAGGTGGACCTCGGACGGATCGAAGAAGTGCGCCGCGGCTGGCCGTTCCTGCGGGACCGCCGGATCGACGCCTACGGGGGCATCGCGAGCCGGTTCCTCGACGATCGCGCGTAGTGCCCCGCCCGGATTCCCCCTCCCCCGTCGGCCTCGGCTTCCGGATGCCCGCCGAGTGGGAGCCTCATCGCGCCACGTGGATCGGATGGCCCCACAACACCAGCGACTGGCCAGGCAAGTTTGGACCGATCCCCTGGGTCTACGGGGAGATCGCGCGCGCGCTCGTGCCGGGAGAGCTCGTGCGTATCCTCGTCAATTCGCCGGACCACGAGCGCAAGGCTCGGCGCGTGCTGCAGCAGGTGGGTGTGGACAGCGGCCGGGTCGAGTTCCTCCGATTCCCCACGAACCGCGGCTGGACGCGCGATTTCGGGCCCATGTTCGTACGTCGCGACAAGCCGCCCCCGCCCCCGGGGCTCGCGATCGCAAAGTTCCGGTTCAATGCGTGGGCCAAGTACCCCGACTGGAAGCTCGACAACCGCGTCGCGGCGCGCGCGGCCTCGCGACTCAAGATGCAGCTCTTTCAGGCGCGGGCGCAGGACCGCGATGTCGTGCTGGAGGGCGGCAGCATCGATGTCAATGGTCGGGGCACGGTGCTCACCACCGAGGAGTGCCTGCTCGATCGGGAGGTGCAGGCGCGGAATCCTACCTTGCAACGGGCGGAGATCGAGGACGTTCTCAAGGACCAGCTCGGTGCGACGAACGTGTTATGGCTCGGCAAAGGGATCGCCGGAGACGATACGCACGGACACGTGGACGACCTGTGCCGCTTCGTGAGTCCTCGCACCGTTGTGCTCTGCCGCGAGGGCGACCCGAGCGATGCCAACTATCGCGCCCTCGAGGAGAACAGGGAGCGACTGGCCGGCATGCGGCTCGAGGACGGAAGCAAGATCGACGTCGTGGAGCTACCCATGCCCCGTCCGGTGTCGTTCGACGGCCAGCGGCTACCCGCCAGTTACGCAAATTTCTATATCGCGAACGCCGCCGTGCTCGTACCGACGTTCAACGATCCCAAGGATCCGGTGGCACTCGGCATCCTTGGGGAACTGTTCAAGGATCGCCCCGTGGTCGGAATTCACGCGGTGGATCTGGTGTGGGGACTTGGGACAATTCATTGTCTGACGCAACAGGAACCTGCAGTCGGCTCTATCTAGCGTTTGGAGGCAGCTATGCCTACGGCGACCACCCAATTCAGCCTGTCGACGATCGGCCAAATCTTCATCCGGGCGAAAGATCTCGACCGGGCCGTCCGCTTCTATCGCGATACCCTCGGCATGGCCTTCCTCTTTCAAGCCCCGCCGCAGATGGCGTTCTTCAAATGCGGCGACATCAGCGTCATGCTGGGTGTGCCGGAGCAACCTGAGCTCGACCACGCCGCCTCCATCATCTATTACCTCGTGCCCGATATCGCCGTCGCCCACGCGACGCTGCGGGACCGCGGCGTCGAGTTCGCGACCGAGCCGCATCTCGTGCACCGGGCACCGGATCACGAGCTCTGGCTGGCGGAGTTCCGTGACTCTGAAGGCAACGTGCTCGCGTTGATGTCACGGAAACCGCGGACGTAACCTGCGTCCTGGCTCGGGCTTCCGGCCCTGGGTATCGTTCCAAGAGGTACCCGCCGGAGCCTCTGACCAGTGAATCCCCTTCGCACACGCTTCGTTGTCATCGCGCTGCTCGCGGCTGCGTGCCACGCCGGTCCGCCGCGAGCGGAGCTGCCACCGATACCGGGCGCCGCCCCCCCCTCCGACACGAGTTGCACGCTCCCCGCTGGTGCGGTCGTCGCGCGGGACACGGTCATGCTGGCCGTCACCGAACGGATCGATCCCGCGCATGCGCCACTGCCCCGGAACGACGCCGAGCGGTTGGTGTTCGCGCAGCTGTATGAGACGCTGCTCCGGCTGGACTGCCAGGGGCGAACGTTGCCCGGCGTGGCCCGGTCATGGTCGCAGGACGGCGATCGTTGGACTTTCACGCTGCGTGAGGACGCGCGCTTCTGGGACGGTGCTCCTGTCACCGCGCTCGACGTGGTGGCCGCCTGGCGCTCCCGCGACTCGAGTCTCGCCCGCGCCGCAACGGCCGCGGACAATCACACCCTGTCAGTGCGACGGCGGTCCGAAGGCGGGGGACCAGAGATTCCGTTCCAGATGTTCGCCGACCCCGCCCTCGCCGTCACTAAACGGGCCCCGGGCGGGAATTGGCCCATCGGGACGGGGCGGTTCTGGTTGACGGGCGCGGAGGCCGAAACGCCCGATGTGCTGGTGGCGCGGCCCGTGGCCCGCCGGGGACTCCCGGTTATCAGGATCACCTCCCTGCCACCGGACGGGGCGCGCGACGCGCTGGATGCGGGGGCCGCGGATATGCTCGTCGTCGACGATCCCGCCACCCTCGAGTACGCCGCGCGCCTGCGTGGATACACCGACGTGCCTCTGGAATGGAGTCGCACCTATGTGCTCCTGTTGCCAGCGGGCGAGCGTCCCGGCGACCTCCGGCTCGAGAGCCTGCGAGAGGCGGTGCACGGCGATGCCCGGCCAGCAGAAGGGTCGGACGAAGCACGGCCCTGGTTCGCCGACGTGGAACACTGTGAGCTCGGCGGGCCCTCCGGGCGCGACGGAGGCGACGCGTCGCGGCGGCGGCGCATCGTCTACAACCAGGCCGATCGCAGCGCCGCGGATTTGGCCGCGCGCCTGGTGGGGTTGGGTGTGCTCGGACGCGGGACGGGCGCCGCCGGCCTGTCGGGCACGGCGTTCGAGTCGGCGCTCCGCGCGGGCGGTGACGCGGGGTATGTGCTCGAGCTCCACGCCCGGGTCTACGACCCGTGCCGCGCCGCCGCGACCGAGCTCCCCGCGTGGATCGCGGCGGGCAAGGTCGTGCCACTCCTCGATGTGCGCTCGCATGCCGTGCTCCGCCGCGCGCTTCCGCGCTTGTGGAGCGACTGGGACGGCACCCTGCGGTTCGCCTCACCCTCCGCCTCTCCATGACGTTCCGGGCGCGTCTGCTCGTCGGGTTCGGGGCCGTGGTCCTGGTCCCGCTCGTCATCTTCGGACTGCGCGTGCGGGCCGTGATGGCGAACCGCTTGACGACGGCGTACCAGCAGCGGGTGGCATCGCTGGTCGCGGTGATCCGCGCGGACCTGGACCGTCAGAGCACCGGGATCGGGACCCGATTGGACGCGCTCAGGGACGCGGCCTCCGCTGACAATCGCTTCCGTACGGCGGTCCTCCAGGGAGGCGGTGGCGAGCGCACGTATCTGCTCGACTATGCGGGCAACGCGATGCGACTGGCGGGCCTCGCGATGCTCCAAATTCAGGACGACGACGGGCGGATCGTGAGCTCGGGCCACTTTCGCAACGAGTACGACCGGCTGGAGCCCGACCTCCCCAGGCTGCTGGCGGCGGCCGGGGGCACGGCGCTCGCTCGCGCGCGCACGGCCGAAGCGCCGTTTCTGGCCCTCGCCCGCCTCGATTCGCTGCGGCTCGGGGGCCGCCGCTTCACCCTGGTGGGCGGGATCGCCGTCGACTCCAGCTTCCTGGCCCGGCTGACGCCGGACTCCGAGCTGACGATCGCCGTCGTGATTCCGCCCGACAGCGTGTCGCAGGGCGAGCCTGCCGCGCAGGTCTTGAGCACACTGACGCGACCGTTCGTGGTCGAGGGCGATTCCGCCCACCTCGTCCCGGCCCGCATCGTGGTGACCCACTCGCTCGCCTCGCTCACCGCGCTGCGTCGTGGTGTCGCGCTCTCGTTCCTCGTCGCCGTGCTCGCGACCGGCGCGATTGCATTACTCCTCGCCGCGTGGCTGTCGACGCGGATCAGCCGCCCACTCACCGCGCTGGCCGAGAAGACCGCCGCGGTCGACATGGACCGCCTCGACGTCGCGTTCGAGAGCGACCGCGCCGATGAGATCGGAACCTTGACCCGGCTCCTGGGCGCGATGACGGAGCGGTTGCGCGCCGGCGCGGCGCGCTTGCGTGAGGCCGAGCGCCGGCTCGCCGTGGGCGACCTCGCGCGGCAGGTGAACCACGACATCAAGAACGGCTTGATCCCGATTCGCAATGTGTTCCGCCACTTCGCGCAGGCCGCCGGCGAAAGCCCGGAGAGGCTTGCGGAAGCGTTTCGCGAGCGGCAGCCGACCGTCGAGTCCAGTATCTCCTATCTCGAGAGCCTCGCCGGCAATTACGCCCGCCTCTCCCCCCAACCCACCGGCGAGCCGTGTGACGTGAACGCCGTGGTGCGCGACACCGTCAGCCGCCTGGGGCGCACCGGACAGGCCGAGGTGCGTCTGGAGCTGGCGGACACGATTCGTCCCGCGCGCACGGACCCGCTCGTGGTCCGTCGCATTCTCGAGAACCTGATCGGCAACGCTCTCGACAGCCTCGCATCTGGAGTGGGCCAGGTCACCGTTTCAACGGGGCCGACCGACGCGGAGGCGAATGGCCCCGGAGTTCGCATTACGGTCGCGGACACGGGCAGGGGGATGACGCGCGACGAGCTCAATCGCGCGTTCGACGACTTCTACACGACCAAGCCGGGCGGCACGGGGTTGGGACTCTCGATCGTGCGACGCCTCGTGCTGGACGCAAGCGGCGCCCTCCGCGTGGAGACGCAGCCCGGCGCCGGCAGCCGGTTCTTCGTGGACCTCCCGGGTGCCGGCAAATGACCACGGTGCTGGTCGTCGACGACGTGGCTGCCATGGCCCAGCAGTACGCGTACGATCTGAAGCGCGTCGGTCGCTACGAGACATTGGTGGCGGCCGGCGGTCGTGAGGCGCTCGAGGTGCTCGAGCGCGAAGCCGTGGATTGCGTGATTCTCGATCTCGAAATGCCCGGGATGGACGGCTTCGAGGTGTTGCGCGCCGTGGAGCGCCGAGCCTTGAGGGTTCCCGTGATCGTCTACACGGGGACGGGCAACTATGACCGATGCACCGAAGCGATCCGACTCGGCGCCGCGAGCTTCATCGACAAGTCCGAGCCGATGGAGCGCGTCGTGCAAGAGGTCGAGCACGCCCTAGATCGGCAGCGGCTCGCGGGGCAGCTCGCCGCGCTACGGGAGCGGCTCGACGCCGACGCGCCGATGGTGGGCGCCAGCCCCGCCATGCAGGCGCTCAAGGACGCAATCGGGCGGGTCGCTAAGATCCCGAGCCCCGTACTCATCGTGGGCGAGAGCGGCTCCGGCAAGGAGCTGGTCGCCCGGGAGCTGCACCGGCTGGGCGCCAGACCCGGCGGGCCGTTCGTCGCGCTCAACGCCGCTGCGCTCCCCGAGAACCTGGTGGAGGACGAGCTGTTCGGCCACGAGCGCGGTGCGTTCACGGGCGCCAACGCCCTCCGCAAGGGCGCGTTCGAGGCCGCCTCGACCGGCACGCTATTCCTGGATGAGATCGGCGAGCTGCCGCTCGCCGCGCAAGCCAAGCTGCTGCGCGTCGTGGAGCAGCGTCAGGTCACGCGGCTCGGAGGCCATCGCGCCATCGCCGTTGAAACCCGAGTCGTCGCCGCAACGAACCGCGACCTCGAGGCGGAGATCCGCACGCAGCGCTTTCGGCAGGATCTGTATTTCCGCCTGAATGTCCACGTGGTGCGCGTGCCCCCGCTGCGGGAGCGACGCTCGGATATCCCCGCCCTGGTCGACCATTTGCTGGCCACGACGTGCGCCCGTTTCGGCATGCACCTCAAGAAGCTCGACCCGCACGCGCTCGAATGCCTGATGGCGTATGGTTGGGAGCGGAACAACGTGCGCGAGCTGCGCAATGCGGTGGAGCGGATGGTCATCGCGACAGAGGCCGGGACGATTGGTCTCGACGACGTGCCCGCGGAGATTCGAGACGGGGCCGGTCCACGCAGCGAAAGCCCGGCGACCACCTTTAACGCGCTCAAGGCCGAGGCCGAGCGCCAGATCATCGTGGCGGCGCTCGAGCGGAACGCGTGGCACATCACGCGCACCGCCCAGTCGCTCGGCCTCGCCGATCACGCGAGCCTCCTGAAAATCATGCGCCGGCACAACATCAAAGGACGTGTCGACCCGGACACGTGAGCCTGTAATCTGTCGTGTCCGCCGGGACACGAGCCACTCCCCTCGCCGACGCAACTCATTGATGTACTGAGCCGTTCCGAAGGCTCACCGCTGGCCCTCCTCCTGCTTTAGCAACGGGCGTCCACCGCCATTCACAGCCCATCGAGGAGGAACCATGCGGAAGCTTACTCTCATCCCCTGCGTCCTGACTGCCATCGCTCTTGCCGCCTGCGGCGACAAGCATGCGAAGTCCGGGGACGCCAACGCGGCCGAGGCACCCATGCCGGCGGCCACACCCGAGTCGTCCAGCGGGTCCACCACCACTGCCGCGGTCCCAACGGGACCGGTGTCGTTCGAAGATGCGAAGACCGCCTATACCGGGAGACGGTACGACGAGGCCGTCCGGTTATTCACGGCGTACACGAGCCAGAAGCCCGACAATGTGTGGGGCTACTACATGCTCGGCCTCTCGTCCTGGAAGTCGGGCGACCGCGACCAGGCGGTGAGCGCGTTCCGACAGGCGATCGAGAAGGACTCGACCCACATCAAGAGCCGGATCAACCTGAGCCGCGTGCTGCTCGAGCAGGGCAAGGCCCAGGATGCACTCCCGGAAGTCGAGGCGTCGTTGCAGCTCGATTCGTCGTCCGCCGAAGGGTATCGCCTGCTCGGCCGGGTGAAGGACGAGCTTGGTGATCCAGTGGCGGCCAGTGAAGCGTTCAAGCGGGCGATCGTGCTCGACCCGCGCGACGCCTGGTCGATGAACAACCTCGGCCGTGTGGCCATCGGCCAGCTGAACTACGTCGAGGCGCTCGCCCCGCTCGCCCGGGCCGTCGAGATCGACTCGAGCGTTGCGACGTTCCAGAACAACCTGGGCTTCGCCCTCGAGCACACCGGACACTTCACCCAGGCCGTCAGCGCGTACCGCGCTGCCCTCGCGAGCGACAGCTCGTACAAGAAGGCATCGGTCAACCTCGCCAGGGTGGAAAAGTTGACGCAGGATTCCACGGTCGCGCCCGTCGATCTGAGCGTTCTCGCGCGGACGTTCGTGGAGCAGGTGACGACCAAGAATTGAGGGAGTACGATCAGCAGTCATGGAGGGGCGCCAGTGCAGCATGCTGCGCCCCTACATGTTTTTGCCTACGTGGTTTCCACGGTACGCCCGAGCGCGATGATTTCGTCGCGGATCGCGTGTCGTTCGGCCAGGAGCCGTAAGAACGCCCAGCGCCGAAAGGCGAACAGCGTGAGGGCGCGCGCGCCGCCGATGATACGATCCAAACGCTCGAAGAAGATGAGCGCGGCGTACGCCAAGAGCGGCGCCACGATCAGCGCGACAACGCCTGCCTCGACGCCTTGTGTCGTCCCAACGAGGACGGCCACGATCGCCCAGGTGAGCGGGAACAACAACATGGCCGCGAGCACCTTGATGCTCGCGAGCGCGTCCTCGGCGCCTTTGGCCATGCCGGTCGCCACGAACCCGACGACCCGATAGGCCGGGTAATTCAGCACGACGCCGATGAGCGCGGCCGGCAGCAGGACCAGGAGTACGAGCACGGCCTTGGCGGAGTAGCGAGCCACCCGAGCCCACGTGTAACGACCGGCGGCGAGCTGACGGGCGTCGAGGCCGGCGGCCGCCAGCGCGGCCTCGTACCGGTCGATCCGGGTGGCGATCGCGGCGAGCCGCTCCGGCCATTGCGCCCGCACCATCTCGTACCCGGCGAGGAGACGGCGCCGTAGCGCGAACTCGTCGGTGAGCGACGGCGGCGCGGCCGGTGTCTCGTCCTGGGCGCTCACGATCCGCTGTGCCCGCTCCACGAGCGCGTGCACTTCCTCCTGTCCCGCCTGCAACGTCACCGCGGCGAGGGCATGCTGGATCTTCCCCGTGAGCTCATGAACCAGCTCGGCGGGCGGCTCCTCGCCCGGCCGTAACGGTACGGGATCCACGCCGAACGGCTCGCCGTAATACAGCAGCGCCGCGCTCCGGAATGTGCGCTTCGCGCGGTAGTACAGGCCTGTGGGCACGATCACGAGCGGCGGAACGTCGCCAAGGGCGGCGGCCGCGCCGAGTGCGATCCGGGCAGCACCCGTCTTGAGGGGTCGCAGCTTCGGGTCCGAGTGCGATGTGCCTTCGGGGAAGATGCCGATCGCGCCACCTCGCGCGAGCACGGCGCGCGCCGTCTCAAACGTCTCGCGGTTCTGCGATGGATCCGAGCCAGCATCCTGCCGCCGGTACACGGGAATGGCCTCGAACGACCGGCAGAAAAAGCCGATGATCGGCATCCGGAACAACGGCGCCTTGGCGAGGAAGGAGACCCGGCGTGGAGCCAGGCACAGGAGGAACGCGGGATCGATGAGCCCGCTCGGATGATTCAGCACGAAGATGACCGGACCGTGCGCCGGCACGCGCCCCACGCCGGATACCTCGATTCGACGGAAGAAGACCCTGAGGATCAGCCCGAAGAGCGCCCGGAAGAACGCCCTCACGGCGACGGCTCGGCGGCCCCCGTTCGCTCGCCCCGCCAAGCCGCGTACGTCCAGATGAGACCGCCGGCGAGCACGGCGACGGGAATAATCAGCACCGCCTCGCCCAAGGTACGCGCGTCGGAGAGCACGCCCACAAGCCATGGTGAGGGGACGTCGCCCAGGATGTGGATCGCGAAGATGCTCAGCGCTACCGCCGTGGCACGGATCGCCGGCGGGACCACGTTGACGATCGCGGAGTTGATCGGGCCGGTCGAGGCGAAGAGGAGCAGCTCGGCCGCGACCATGGCCGCCCAGTAGACCGGCGGTCGCGCCACGGCGAGGGCCACGAGCGTGAGCGGAGCCGCCGCGAGCGTCGCGATTCCCGAGACCCACAGGTACGCCTGCCGCGAGGTACGCAGGTAATAGTCCCCGATCCAGCCGCCCGCGTACGTGCCCACGAAGCCGGTCACCACGACCACCGCGCCGAACTGCACGGTCGCCTGCGCCTTCGGGATGCCGCGGATCCGCTCGAGAAACGACGGCGTCCAAAAGGCGAGCGCGCCGATCGCGAACGTGTAGGCGGCGTACCCCAGGAC
Source organism: Gemmatimonadales bacterium (assembly GCA_035577025.1). Lineage (GTDB taxonomy): Bacteria > Gemmatimonadota > Gemmatimonadetes > Gemmatimonadales > GWC2-71-9 > AG41. Next base: position 78,555 of record DATLVU010000088.1, on the reverse strand, counting down.
CGTGAGCACGTACGGGCGGTTACGAAGCAGGGCGGCATACGCGGCTCGGGCGGCACGGCCGACGGAGATGCTGTGCCCACCGCTCGCGGGTGCGCTTTCGGGATCCTGAGCCCCACGCGGCGGGTCGTACAGGCGGAGCGCCAGCACCGCGAGCACGAGCCCCGGGACGCCGGCGACAAAGAACGCCTGACGCCACCCGAAGTAGTGATCCACCAGGCCGCCCACGATGTAACCCAGCGCCGAACCGATGGGGATAGCGGCGAAGAAAATCGCGAACACCCGGCCGCGACGGTCCCGATCGAAGTAGTCCGCCAGCAGCGCCGGCGAAATGGTGCCGTAGGCCGCTTCACCGACGCCCACCGTGGCACGCGCGAGGAGGAGGCTCGTGTAACCTCGGGCCAGCCCGGCGAGCGCGGTGGCCACGCTCCAGACGGCGACGCCGAATGCCAGGAGTCGCGTTCGTGACTTCGTGTCCCCCAGCGAGCCGAACACCGGGGCAGTGAACAGGTACACCACGATGAACCCGCTGAACAGCAGGCCGATTTGTTTGTCGGACAGCCTCAGCTCGGAATGCTTGATGCTCTCGACCAACGCGGCGATGATCCACCGGTCCAGATAATTGAACAGGTTGATCAGCGTCAGGACGGCGAGCGCCGTCCGGCCGAGGCGCGTGAGGTCGCGCTCTACAGGTGGGCTTTCAGCCACGCCGTGAAGAGCCCGTAAAGATTCTCCCGCGTGTTGCCCCCCGAGATCGAATGCGTCCGCCCGGGATAGATCCGCATGTCGAACTGCTTGTTGGCGGCCTCGAGGCGGTTCACGAGGCGGACGCTGTTCTGAAAGTGCACGTTGTCGTCGCCTGTGCCGTGGACGAGCAGGAAGCTGCCCCGCAGGCTGTCGGCGTAGGCGAGCGGCGCGCTCTCGTCGTAGCCGCCGGCGTTCTCCTGCGGCGTGCGCATGTAGCGCTCGGTGTAGATCGTGTCGTAAAAGCGCCAGTCGGTCACGGGAGCCACGGCGAGCGCCGCCTTGAACACGCCGGCGCCCCGGAACATGCTGAGCGACGTCATGTAGCCGCCATAACTCCACCCCCAAATGCCGATGCGGTCGGGGCTCACGAACGGCTGGCGGGCGAACCAGCGCGCCGCGGCGATCTGGTCGGCGGCTTCGTATCGCCCGAGATGGAGGTACGTCATCTTCATGAACTTGGCGCCCCGGCCGCCCGTGCCGCGATTGTCCACGCTCGCCACGAGGTAGCCATCCTGCGCCAGCATCTGGTGCCACAGGTAATTCGGGCCGCCCCAGCTGTCGGTCACGGTCTGCGAGCCCGGGCCGCCGTACACATTCATCAGGAGTGGGTACTTCCGCGCCGCGTCGAACCCCTTCGGCTTGATGAGCCAGGCGTTGAGGGTGACGCCATCGGGCGTCTGCACGGTGATGAACTCAGGCCGGTTGAGCCCGAGGGCCTGGACCTTCTCGCGCAAGGCGGCGTTGTCGGCAACCGTGCGGACCAGGGTGCCGTCCGCGCGGCGGAGCGTCTGGACGGGAGGAACGCCCGCTCGCGAGTACGTGTCGAGGTACATCGTGAATCTCGGGGCGAACTCAGCGCTGTGGGTACCGGGCTCGGTCGACACGCGCCTCAGGTTTTTCCCATCGAGGCCCACCCGCATGAGCTGCCGCTCGAGCGGCCCGGGGGTCGCGCCGCTGAAATACAGCACGTGACTCTTCTCGTCGACTCCGTACACCGCCCCAATATCCCATCCCCCCGGCGTCACCCGCCGCACGAGCGTACCGGTGCGGTCGAACAAGTACACCTGGTCGTATCCCTCACGCTCGGAGACAAAGAGGAATTGCTTACCCCCGTCGATCCACACCGGCTTGTTGGCGTCCACCCACGCCGAGTCGGTGTCGGTCATGATGACCCGCGACGCACCGGTCTGTGGGTCGGCGAGCATGAGGTCGAGTCGGTTCTGGTGCCGGTTCAGCCGGGTCAGCCAGAGAGTCCCGGACGTGTCGGCGAAGCCCATCGCGGCGACGTAGATGTCCTTGTCGGCACCGAGGTCGACCCACGACGTGCGGCCGCCTCGGACGTCGACGATCCCGATCTTCACCTCGGAGTTGGCCGTTCCCGCCTTGGGATAGCGCACCGACACGAGCGCCGGGTAGAGCGAGTCCTGATTCACGAGGTAGAAGGGGGCGATCGCCGTCTGGTCCAGGCGCCAGAACGCGATGCGCTTGCCGTCGGGGCTCCAGCGAAACGCGTCGCGCAGGTCGAGCTCTTCCTCGTACACCCAATCGGACGTGCCGTTGATGACGTTGTCGCTGCCGTCTCGAGTGAGGGCGGTCTCCGTGGCGGTCGCGAGGTCGGTCACGAAGATGTTGTTGTTCCGCACGAACCCGACCAGACGCCCATCGGGCGAGAATTTGGCGAACTCCTGATATCCTGGATTCGTGCTCACGGGCGTGAGCCGGCGCGCGGCGAAGTCCCACACGAAGAAGGTGCCCTTGGTGTTCTGGCGCCACACCCGGGCCGAGTTCGTGAAGATGAGCAGCTTGGTGCCGTCTTCCGACAAGCTGTACTCTTCGATTCCGATAGGTCTCGTGGCGCCGGGTGGCACGAGGTCGCGGCCACGGACGAGCAGCTGCTTGGCCCCGCTCGCGGCGTCGACCCGATACAGGTCCGTGCCGCTCGCCGTGTCCTCTTCGACCGTCGTGTAGGTCTTCCCGTCCGGCGCCCACGCGAGCTCGACCAGGTCGCCCGCGAATTCGGGAGAGCCCCAGATCGCCTGGACCGTGAGGGATGGGGTCTGGCCGACCTGCGCCGGCAGGGCCGAGCAAAGGAACGCGGTACAGAGGACGAGGAACAGCGGTCGAACGGACCTGGAAATCATGGTGGCCACCGTGCGGTAAGTTGGAGTGCCCCAAACTTAGCCGCCGGTGGCCACCTCGGAAGGGAATCCCTCAGGCGCCCCGCTCAGTGATCCGCTTGCCCATCGTGATTGTCATCCTCGAACGCCTTGAACGAGTTCTGGATGTTGTTCGCGACGATGCTCTGGTTAGGCTGGCCGTTGTTCGCCGACGCCGGATCGACGAGCCCGGTCTGAGCGCCGTTCAGGAACCAACCGGCGATGTCGACGCGCAGCGTGACGTTCAAGGTCTGACCCTCCGTCACCGTCACGGGCGGGACGAGGTTCGCCTCTTCGCTTTGATCTACGTCGGACGTGAACGTGAAGTCCGTGCGCGTGCCGGCCTGGCTGAACGTCCCGGTCACGCGGATCGAGATGGTCGCGAAGTCGGGATGGGCCGCGATAAACGCGGCGTCGTCGCTCGAGCTGGGCTTGTGGACCTCGAACTCGAGCTGATCGAACGTGCCCGGAGGCGCGGCGACGCTCACCTGCTGCGCGACCGCGGTGCTCCCAAGCGGCAGCGTGACGAGGGTGGCACCGGTCTCGAACTCTTCGCAGTCCCCGTTCTCCATGACCGCGTCGCACGCGGCGACCTCGACCCGCTTCAACTCGATCTTGCGAAGCACCAGCTCGGCGCTCCGCACGATGACGCTGTCGTTGCCGAGCGCGATCACGGTGCTGTCGCCGGTGGTCGCGACGCTGGGAACGGCCGCCCCGCTCGCAAGCGCGGCGCTCGGTGCCGGGGCACCGGCCTGGCGGGAAGTGAGCGAGAAGTTCACCGTCCCGGTATTGGAATCGGAACACGCGGCCAGCACGAGCAACGCCGCCGACGCAATCAACTTCGCGGTCTTCATACTTCCTCCTCACACAGGTGAACAGGGCACGACGTGATGCTCCGCGCGAGGAGGTTGGCAAGCGATGTGCCGCACGCGACGGCGGCTGGTTGTGCACGGCGCCGCACAAAGTGTGAGAGCCCTCACATGTGGTCGCGACACGTGCGATTTTCCCTGCATCAATTCGGCGCAGCAGCGCCCGCTATGAGTCAGGAGGAACTATGAAGACGACGCAGCGCGAGCGAGCGGAAACGCTCCGACGCCTGCATTCGGGACCCGGCATTCTCATTCTGCCGAACGCCTGGGACGTGGCCACCGCCCGGCTCGTCGAGGAGGCTGGGTTCGCCGCCATCGCCACCACCAGCGCCGGAGTCGCCTGGGCGCTCGGCTACCCCGACGGCGAGCGGATTAGCCGCGACGAAATGCTGGACGCGGTCCGACGCATGGCCGCGGCCGTGCGGCTTCCGGTCACGGCCGACGTCGAGGCGGGTTACGGCACGACGCCCGAGGCAGCGGCCAACACGGCCCGCGGTGTCATCGCGGCGGGCGCGGTAGGCCTGAACCTGGAGGACGGCACGTCCGACGGCGACCTCCTCGACCTCGGCCTGCACGTCGAACGGGTCCATGCGGTGCGGACCGCCGGCGCGACCGCTGGCGTACCGATCGTCATCAACGCCCGTACCGACGCATTCGAGGTGAAGGCGTGGGACGCCGGGCGGCGGTTCGCCGAAGCCGTGCGGCGCGCGAACGCCTACCGGGCCGCCGGGGCCGATTGCCTGTTCGTGCCACACGTCAGCGACGGCGCCACGATCGGCCGGCTCGCGCGCGAGATCGACGGGCCCCTGAACATCATCGCCGGCCCCCCCGCCCCACCGATCCGCGAGCTCGAGCGGCTCGGCGTCCGGCGCGCGAGCCTCGGCCCCCGCGTAGTCCAGGCCGCGCTGGGGCTCGTGCGCCGCGCGGTGGTGGAGCTGCGTGAGCGGGGGACCTACGACAGCATGGCCGACCTGCTCATTCCGTTCACGGAGCTGCAGCGTCTGTTCGCGCCCGCCCCTTGACGGGTTCGAACGCTGCGGTATATTTATGCTGTAAGATGAATATTAATACTATCGGGTTAGTTCGTTCGGGTGGCTTCGAAATGACGCATTACCACACGCTGACGGCTGTCGCGAATCTGAATCCGGCGACTCCCACGGACGGGAGCGGGCGGGCGGCGTAAGCGTGTAGACGACTCAAGCAACGCCCGGCCCGCTCTCGATCGAGCGGGCCTCTTTTTTTGACTGCCACCGGTAAGGAGAGCCATGCCCGGTCGCCATAGTCGCACGCGAGGTCTCGACCCCTGGCGGGAGCACGATGCGTGCGGCGTGGGGTTCGTCGCGCGCGTCTCCGGAGAGCGATCCGCCGACGTGACGCAGCTCGCTCTCCAGGCGCTCGCCCGCGTGGCCCATCGGGGAGCCGCGGCCACCGACCGGTCGGGCGACGGGGCCGGCCTGCTCACCCAGATTCCCGCCGCACTGTTCTACCGGGAGGCGGCCAGTCGCGGCATGGCGCTCGAGCGCGGCCAGCCGTTCGCCGTGGGCGCGTTCTTTCTCCCCGGCTCGGACGACGATCTCTGCCGCGCGACCGGGATAATCGAGGACGCGTTGCGCGGCGAAGCGATTCCGGTGCTCGGATGGCGCGATGTGCCCGTCGATCCCGGCGTGCTGGGCGCCGGCGCGCGCGCCACCTTGCCCGCCATTCGTCAGGTGATCCTGGGCGCGCCAGCCGACGGCGGGAGAAGCGACGAAGCGGCCTGGGAGCGGGCCTTGTACCTGGCACGGCGCACCATCGAGCGCCGGGTCGCCGAGGCACGACCCACCCTCGAGCCGTTCTTCGTGTGCTCACTTTCGTGCCGCACGCTCGTGTACAAGGCGCTCCTCACCGGTACACAGCTGGCGGGGTTCTATCCCGACCTGCTCTCGCCCAACTACGAGACGGCGCTGGCGATCTTTCACCAGCGGTACTCGACCAACACCACGTCGAGCTGGCCGCTGGTCCAGCCGTTCCGCATGCTCGCGCACAACGGCGAGATCAACACGCTGTGGGGGAACCGGAACGCGATGCGGGCGCGCGAGCCCGCCCTCGCCGCCCCGGTGTGGGGCGCGGCCATCGAACGCCTGCAGCCCGTGATCTGGGCCGAAGGCAGTGATTCGGCGAGTCTCGACAATGCCCTCGAGCTGCTCGTGAGGTCGGGACGCGACCCCGTGCACGCCCTGATGATGCTCGTCCCCGAGGCACACGAGAGGGCGGTCGACATGGAGCCGGCGCTGCGCGGGTTCTACGAGTTTCATGAGTGCCTGGTGGAGCCCTGGGATGGGCCCGCGGCCCTTGCCTTCTCGGACGGCGTGCTGGTGGGCTCCGCCCTCGACCGCAACGGACTTCGCCCGTGCCGCTACAAGGTCACATGCGACGGCCTGGTCATAGCGGGCTCCGAGGTCGGCCTCGTGGATCTGAATCCCGCGGGGGTGGTCGAAAGCGGCCGACTCGGCCCTGGTGAGGTCCTGGTGGTCGATACCCGCCGTAAGCTGATCCTGCACAACGCCGACGCGAAGCGCGCGGTCGCCCGGCGGCGACCCTACGATCGCTGGGCCGCCCGCGGCATCCTCCCGCTCCGACCGACCGCCCCGGTCCCCGCCACGCCGGTCGTCGGCGAAGCCGAGCGCGTCGCCCGCCAGGTCGCCTTCGGCTGGGGCTTCGAGGACGTGCGCTACGTGCTCGAGCCGATGGGCGGCGCGGGTCAGGACGCCGTGTGGAGCATGGGGGACGACACGCCGATCCCGCCGCTCGCGCGCGTGCCACCCGGTGTATACGCGTACCTGCGCCAGCGCTTCGCACAGGTCACGAACCCCCCGATCGACCCGTTGCGCGAGACGCTGGTGATGTCGCTGCGCATGCACCTCGGTCGTCGGGCCTCGCTCCTGGCGGATCGACCAGGTGGGTTACGCCTGGTGCAGAACGAGCACCCGGTCCTCCTCGCGGATGAGATGGCGGCGCTCCGCGCCGTCGTCGGCGCGCAGGCGATCACGCTCGATGCGACCTGGCCGGTGAGCAGTGGGAGGCCGGACGCGCTGCGAGCGGCGCTCGACGGGCTGTATCGCGCCGCGGGGCGCGCTGTCCGCCAGGGTGCCCGGATCGTGATCGTCAGCGACGTGGCCGCAAACCGGGAACGGGCGCCGCTCCCGATGGCGCTCGCCGTCGGGGCGGTCCATCAATATCTCCTGCACAAGGGTCTCCGCACGCGACTGGGCCTGGTCGCCGAAGTGGGCGATGCCTGGGATGTGCACCACTTCGCCGCCCTCATCGGGTACGGCGCCGAGGCGGTACATCCCTGGCTCGCGCTCGACTCGGTGCGTCACGAATTGGTGGAGGAGGACGCGCCGGCCAAGTATCGCGCGGCCGCCGAGAAGGGCCTCCTCAAGATCCTGTCGAAGATGGGGATCTCCACGCTGTCGTCGTACTGCGGTGCCCAGATCTTCGAGGCGCTCGGGCTCGGGGCGGAGGTGGTCGATCGCTGCTTCACCGGCACCGTTTCGACGATCGGCGGGATCGGATTCGCCGAGATTGCGGAGGACGTCCTGGCACGGCAGCGCGCGGCCTACCCTGAACCCGGCGCTGAGCCTGCGCTCCCCGATCACGGGCGGGTGCGCTATCGCCGTGACGGCGAGGACCACGGCTGGTCGCCGCCCATCGTTCGGGCAATGCAGAACGCGGTCGCCACGGGCACGACCCCCGCGTACGACGCCTTTCGCTCCCGCGTCGCCGCGCGAGCGCCCGCGAGCCCGCGCGACCTGCTCACGCTGCGAACCGGCACCGCCATTCCGATCGACGACGTCGAGCCCGCGGAGGCGATTCGTCGCCGGTTCATTTCAACCGCCATGTCGCTCGGCGCGCTCTCCCCCGAGGCGCACAGGACGCTCGCGGTCGGGATGAACCGCATGGGGGCGCGCTCGAATTCCGGCGAAGGCGGTGAGGACCCGGACACATACCTCCCGCTCGCCAACGGCGATCGGTCCGATAACCGCATCAAACAGGTCGCCTCGGGCCGCTTCGGAGTGACCACCCAGTACCTGGTGCGGGCGGATGAGCTCGAGATCAAGATCGCGCAGGGCTCGAAGCCCGGTGAGGGCGGCCAGCTGCCCGCGCACAAAGTGACGGCGCTGATCGCGCGTCTGCGGCATTCGGTGGCCGGCGTGCCGCTCATCTCGCCGCCGCCGCACCACGACATCTACTCGATCGAAGACCTGGCGCAGCTCATCCACGATCTGAAGCAGGTGAACCCCCGAGCCAGGATCGGCGTGAAGCTCGTGGCGGAGGCCGGAGTGGGTCGCGTCGCCGCCGGCGTCGCGAAAGCGTATGCCGACTACGTGCTCGTCTCGGGCCACAACGGTGGCACGGGCGCCTCGCCCCTGTCGTCGATCAAGCATGCGGGGTCGCCATGGGAGATCGGCCTCGCGGAGACGCAGGCCTTGCTGATCGAAAACGGGCTGCGGCACCGCATCGAGGTCCGCGTGGATGGCGGCTTCCGAACCGGGCGCGACGTGGTCATCGCCGCGCTGCTGGGCGCCGAGACATACGGATTTGGCACCGCAGCGCTCGTCGCCCTCGGGTGCGACATGGCGCGCCAGTGCCACCTGAATTCCTGTCCGACGGGAATCGCGACCCAGCGTCCCGAGCTGCGCGCGAAGTTCCGCGGCTCCCCGGAACAGGTGGTCGCCTACTTCACGTGGATCGCGGAAGACGTCCGCCACATCCTGGCGGCGCTGGGCTGCCGGTCCATGGACGAGATCATCGGACGCGCCGACCTGCTGGAGCGTGTGGACCGCCCCGAGGTGCCCCGGGCGCAGATGCTCGATCTGTCGCTGCTCCTGGCCGACCCGCTCGCGGACCGCGTCGGGCCTCGACGCCGCACCACGGAGCGCAACGACCGTCCGGATGTCGAGAGCCTGGACGAGGAAATCCTCCGCACCCTCGGCCCGCGGCTCGAGAGTGGTCGCCCGTTCGCCGGCGTCTACGACATCGGGAACCACCACCTGACCGTCGGCGCCCGCATCGCGGGCTATCTTGCCGGGCGCGGTGGCAAGGAGCTCCCCGCCGAGTGGATTCGCCTGCGGTTCCGCGGCAGCGCGGGCCAGAGCTTCGGTGCGTTTACCGTGCCCGGCATGCGCCTCGAGCTCGAAGGTGAAGCGAACGACTACGTCGGGAAGGGCCTGTCGGGCGGTGACCTCGTGATCCGGCCGTTCCGGGAAGCAGCGGCCGCCGATGACACTGACCCACAGGTCATTCTCGGCAACACCGCGCTCTACGGCGCCACCGCGGGCACGCTCTTCGCTGCCGGGCACGCCGGCGATCGGTTCGCCGTCCGCAACTCGGGGGCCGTCGCCGTCGTCGAGGGCGCGGGCGACCATTGCTGCGAGTACATGACCGCCGGAACGGTCGTCGTGCTGGGGCCCGTGGGCCGGAACTTCGCCGCAGGAATGTCCAATGGCACCGCGTACGTCCTGGACGAGGCGGAGGTCTTCACGCGACGCGTGAACGGCGACATGGTCGCTGTGCTCGATCTCGACGACGAAGACGATGCGCGACTACGGAAGCTCGTCCAGCACCACGCCGCCAGCACGGGCAGCCGGCGCGCGCGCGATCTGCTCGAGTCGTGGGAGCGCTACCGTCCGCTGTTCCGGAAGGTCGCGCCCCACCCAGCCATCGTTGCTCCGGAGGAGCCGGAATCGCCGCGCCGGCTCAGTAGAGGTACGCAACCGCCAGCGCGAACGTAACCTGATCCCGCCGTCCGGCGTACGCCGGCAGCGTTGACCGATCGTAGCGGACCTCCGGTCGCACCAGGGCGCCCGGCCAGGCTCGTACATTCAGCGTCGCCGTGGCGCTACCGAACCGCTGGCCTGTGTTCGCCGGGAATCCAAGAATCCCGCTCGTGCGGGCGCCGTTCTCGTCGTTCACGTAGTCCCCACGGAGCGCCGCGCCCACGGACGAGCTGACATCGTAGCTGATCCAACAGCCCAGGGCCCACCATGCCGCCGGGTGGGAGGGATCGGGCAGCGCGACATTTGCCTGCTCTCTGCCGTAATCGCCCTGTAGCCACACCTGCGTCTTGCCGAGCTTACGCCAGAGGAGCCCCTCGACCCCGTACCGCTTGGCGGCGTCGTTGGGCTCTTCGGGACCCCAATACCCGACCACGCCGAGCGAAGTGAACGCGTCCGGGGAGAGCCCGACCCGGCCCATGACCGATTTGTGATTGTTGTTGTCTCCGACCTGATCCCACCCATTGATCAGGCGAAGCTGGGCGTCCAGATGGTCGCTGAACTTGGTTTCCACGCTCACTCCCGTGCCGGTGAAGTTCTCAACGTAGATGAACTGGTTCCCTTCCGACCAGCTGGGGTTCGCGACCGTTTCGATGACTTCGAGCCCCAGAAGCGTGGGAATGCGGCCGAACTTGAGCTGCACCCCGTTGCCGCTCGCCGTGGGAACGTTCAGCGTGACGTACAAGTGCGGCAGATCCGCCTGCGAACCCAGATCGAAGCCGTTCGAGCGGATCATTGTCGCGTCCTGCCCGACCAGGAGCTCCGCATGGAACCCGGCGCTGAGCTTGGTAGGCTCGTACGGCCTGTCGACGACGATCGTCAGTGCGTTCAGCATGAACCGGTCCTGGAGCCGGTCGTAGAGCCGCCCGACGATCGTGGTGTCCCCGAGACTCCGCCCTGAGTACGCGTACGATCCCTCAGCAAAGCCCGTCAGCTTGAAGCCGGCGAGGCTCGGCGGTGGATCGGCCTTCTGAGTGGTGTCAGGTGCGGACCCGGCCTGGGCGACGAGGGACCGATGCGCGATGAAGCAGGCGCATACGAGTGCCGCTCGCCCGACCTGTCGCTCCGGATGGATTGCCATGGGCGCCCCTTTGCACAGTGTACATCATTTTGTGCAAAAAGTGCACCATTTGCTGTACGCCGCGCTACTACCCATTCAGGTTAGTCAAATTGATGTAACGGGTAGTTGTTGCATGAAATGCACAGATTTCTATACACTACTGTTGGCAGCGCTACCGGTAGTTCTGAAAAGGCTCGGTCAGGAGTCGGATCCCCAGGGGGCTGTAGCGGAAGACGTGCGTCAGCCGCACCTCCTCCCCGACGCGCTCCACGCGGGTCTCGACGAGCTCCAGCTCCTTCGCATCCCCCAGGCCCATCTGGTTGAGGCGCTCCGCCTCTCCCTTGCACACGTCCCCCGGGGTCGGCTTGGGATTGGGGTAGGCGTCTTCATGATGGTGGCGGAGCGCGTCCCAGTGCTCATCGCCGGCGCGCTCCACCGACTCGCGGATGTCGTCGCGGGTGAACGGCATGGCCACAACTTACCGCACCGGCAACTCGACGTGGAGATGGTCCGCGGTCCCGACGTGGCGCAGGGTCGAGAAGCCCATGCTCCAGAGGTACAGCTGCACCAGGCGGTTCCGCAGGAAGCCGCGGCCGGCGGTACGCAGGTCCGCCGCGTGCGCGTAGCCGTCCCGTTGGACGTAATGCAGCGTCCCGTCGTTGATCGGGAGTCCCATCGCGGGGTAGTCCTCGGGCCGTCGCGCGAGATCGGTGATCACGGCGTCGCGATCGAACACGATGAGCGTCGAGAGGCCGACGCGCAGCAATGGGTGGAGTGACGCGTAGTACGCGCGTACCCGCTCCGACTTCGTGTTCGCGCTCGAGAGGTACACCAGCGTGTACATGCAGTACGCGACGACGAACGGGAGCGCCACACGCCGGGCCACGAGCGCAAGGCGGACGTGACCTGTCAGGCGATGCCAGACCCATGCGCCGTACGCGGTAACGACGGCCACAGTACAGACCGCTCCACCCGCCAGTGCGAGCGCCGTCGGCCAACCTTCGCCCTCATAGAGGAACACGGCCACCCGAACCAGCGCGAAGAACGGCAGCACCGCCACGAGGACCGTCTTGGCGGCAAAACGGACGACTTCGACCACCCACGGGCCGAGGCGCCGCGGCTCCCGGCGCACCGCCCCGATGGCCCCGGCCAGCCGCTCCCACTCACGCAGCGCGCTCGACTTGAGACGTTCCATCGTGGTCGACCCTACGAGCGGCGCCCGGGCGGGTTGCGGGCGGTGTGCACGCTTTCGGGTCATAGACGTCTCTCCGGGGGTCACCTTCCGGGGAACTCTACAATGCGTACGCTGACACTCGTCACGGCCCTAGCCGCTATGGCCGCCTGCACATCATCGGTCGGCCGTCCATACGTTGCGGCCACGGACTCCCTTGCTGTCGCGTCCCGGGCCGAGGAGCCACGGCTGGCGGCGCCGGCGGGCCTGTCTGCCTACGTTCAGAAACAAGTCGCCGTGGCGGGGGACGTGGCGCCAATCCCCAACATCAGCCTCGAATCGAACATGGTGATCCGTACCGGCCAGACAAGCATCCAGGTGGACTCGCTCGAGCGAGCCGTGGCCCAGGTGCGGCTGCTCGCAGGCCGGGTCGGCGGCTACATCGCCAACACGACCGTGCAGACCGGGCGCGGCCAGCTCCGCTCCGCCACCATCGAGGTGAAAATCCCCGCCGATCGGTTCGAAGACGGTCTCGGCGGACTCGCGGCGCTTGGCAAGCTCGAATCGGTGAATGTCAACGCCGAGGATGTAGGCGAGGAGTTCACGGACGTCACGGCGCGCATGACCAATGCCCGGCGCCTCGAAACCCGGCTCATCGAGCTACTCGCGACGCGGACCGGCAAGCTCAAGGACGTGCTCGACGTGGAGCAGGAGCTCGCGCGCGTACGGGAGCAGATCGAGCGGTACGAGGGCCGGCTACGTTACCTCCGCGCGCACGCCGCCATGAGCACGCTGTCGATCTTCGTCCATGAGCCACTGCCCGTCGTGGGACACGCGGGCTCGAGCGTGATCGGCGAAGCGTTCAAGCAGGCCTGGCGCAACTTCGTTGGTCTCGTGGCGGCGATGATTCGCTCGCTCGGGATCGTGGTGCCTGTAGCCGTGCTCGTCGCCGTCCTCTGGGTCAGCGGGAAACGATTTTTACCTCCCGCACTTCGATCGGTCGCCCGCTGACGAGGATCGGGGCCTGACGCTCTAGCGCGGTCTTGTTGAACGCGGCGACGTCGGTTCGCACCAAGTCGTTGAATCGAACCAGATACCCGTCGAGGGCGGTCCGGAGCTCCTTCAGCCGGGCCGCCACGACCTCGCTCGGCGGCTGGGCATACGCGAGCGAGAGCCCGAACCCGAGCCCCTGCAGCCGATCCTGGAACCGGTTCAGGTAGTGTACGTCGTCCTGGCCCGCGTCGCGCTGCACGTCGGAATTGTACAGGCTGTCCTTGAGCTCCCCGAGCTTGCGGCCGAGATCCCGGCCGGCGCGTTGGACGGCGGTGTCGGCCGCCGGGGGGGCGTTGTCGCGCAGGGCCTGTTGCGTGTTCTTGAGCTGCGTCTCGAGGCTCACGATGCGGTTGAGCATCTCGTTGAGCGCCGAGACGGCGTTGCGCCATTCGAGCCCGGCCCGACGTTGGGCCGCGAACGCCGCTGGATCGCCGGCGAGTACGGGGTCCGGCTGGACGGTGACGGTCTGCGTCGCGGAGTGGCCCCCGGCGGTCACGGCCACGGTGTAGGTGCCGGGGACGACGCGCGGGCCCCCCACGTTGCGGAACGGATTCTCTTCCTCATCGCCACTCGGCTTCTCGAAGTTGAGGCGGGTGGGCGCCGCATACCGAAGATTCCAGACGAAGCGGTTCACGCCCTGCTTCCCCGGCCCGCTCGAGTCCACGGTCACTGTGTCGCCGTGGGCATCCAGGACGGTGACGATCACGCCGCCGCGTCTGGCTCGCTCGCCCCGAGCCTGGCCCGGTTGTCCCTGCGATCGGCCCGCGGCTTCTGCGGTGTCGAGCGCGGTCTTGAGGTAGTAGTCGACGACGGCGCCCGCCGGCGCGTTGGGCGTCGTGAAGCGCGATGGGGCCACTCCGTTGCGGCGCGGGCGGACGCGGATTTGCGCCGGGATGGCACTGAACACGTGCAGGTCCGCCGCGGCCACCTCGGGCGTTAACTCCTCGAGCGCCGTGATGTTGTCGAGCATGAACAATCCCCGACCGTGCGTGGCGATGACCAGATCCCGTCGCCCGAAAAATTGAACGTCGTACACCGGCGCGGTCGGAAAATCGGCCTTCAGCGGCTTCCAGGTTCCCCCGCCGTCCCGTGAGTACCACAGCGCCGCGTCCGTGCCGAGCACCAGGAAGCCGCGAAGGTTCGGATCTTCTCGCACGACGTGGACGGGCACGTCGGCGGGCAGCCCCTTCCCGATGTCCGTCCATGTCTTTCCATAGTCGTTGGTTTTGTACACATACGGACGTCGATCGTCGAGCTCGTGGCGGTCGATCGCCAGGTACACGGTGCCCGCGTCGAACGGCGACACCCCGATCTGGTACACCCGGCCTTCCAGATCCCTGGTCGCTCCGGGGAAATGACCGGCCACGTTCGTCCAGGTGCGACCGCCGTCCCGCGTCACGTGCACGAGCCCGTCGTCCGAGCCTGCCCAAATGACGTTCGAATCCGTGGGCGCCAGAGTGATCGTGAGGAGCGTGGCGTACGTTTCCGCGCCGGAGATGTCGTACTCGATCGGGCCGCCGCTCGTCACCTGCTTCGCCTTGTCGTTGCGCGTCAGGTCCGGGCTGATCGCAGTCCAATGCTCACCGCCGTCCCGGCTCCGGAACACGACGTTCCCACCCAGGTAGACCGTATTCGCGTCTCGAGGGGCCACCGCGATGGGCGAGGTCCAGTTGAACCGATACTGCAAATCGGCCGGCTTCATTTCGGACACACCCGGGACGTACGGACGGATCGAGCGCACTACACCGGTCTTCATGTCCACCCGCGTGATGTTGCCGTTCTGCGAATCGACATAGAGAACCGTCGAGTCGCTTGGCGCGATCACGGCGTACTCGCCGTCTCCACCGGTGACGGTGAACCATTCGGCCCCGCTCAACCCTCCACCCGCCCCCGGACCCGGCACGCCGCTCGACGGGCCGCACCACGCGTTGTTGTCCTGCAGACCTCCGCACAGCATGTACGGGCTGTCCCCGCTCGACGCGGAGACCATGTAGAACTGCTCGATGGGGAGGTTGTTGAGGAAACGCCAGCTCTTGGCACCGTTCTCCGTGAGGTAGACGCCGCCGTCGTTGCCCTGGATCATGCGATCAGGGTTTTGCGGATCGATCCAGAGCGCGTGGTGGTCCACGTGGACGCCGCGGTCGATCGGCGTCGTGGTCTTGCCACCGTCGTCCGAGCGGAGCAGCAGGAACGACGAAAAGAAGAGCTTCCGGTCGTCCACGGGTGACACGTGGACCAGCGAGAAGTAGAAGGGGCGCGCGGAGAGGCCGTGGAAATCGGACACCTTGGCCCAATGATCGCCCTGGTCCTTCGAATCCCATAGCATGCCCTGCGTGGTCTCGACGAGCGCGTAGATATGGCTCGGGTTGGTTGGACCGACCCCGAGGGCGATCCGCCCGAGGAGCCCGGCAGGCAGCCCCTGCTTGAGGCGCTGCCAGGTCAGCCCGCCGTCGGTCGAGCGGTAGATCCCGCTCCCCGCTCCGCCCGAGACGAGCTCCCAGGGCCGGCGCACGAATTGCCACATCCCCGCGAACAGCACGCGCGGATTGCCCGGCACCATGACGAGATCGGCGGCGCCGGTCGTGTCGTTCACGAAGAGGACCTTTTGCCAGGTCTTGCCGCCGTCCGCCGTCCGAAACACGCCGCGATCGACGTTCGGCGCCCAGACGTGGCCGAGCGCGGCTACGAAAACAATGTCCGGGTTCGAGGGGTCGATGACGATACGGCTGATCTGACCGATATCACCGAGCCCCATGAACTGCCACGTCTTGCCGGCGTCGGGGGACATGAACACGCCGCGCCCGTCGACCACGTCATTCCTGGGGTTCCCCTCTCCCGTGCCCACCCAAACGACGCTCGGGTTCGACGGCGCGAGCGCGATGGCGCCGATGGACGCGGTGGGCTGATCCTTGAAGACCGCTTCCCAGGAGTCCCCGCCGTCCGTGGTCTTCCAGACTCCGCCCGCCCCGGCCCCGACGTAGTACACGTTGCGGTCGCCCGGTACGCCGACCACCGCGGCGACGCGCCCGCCGCCTACGGACGGACCGAGATTACGGAACTTGAGATTGTTGAGCGAGTCAGCGTCGCTCGCCGTGACCGACGGCGGGACCGCGGCGGAGGGCTGATTCTTCGATCGCTTGTTCCGGGCCTGGCCCGCGAGTGGCGTGGCGACGAAAATGACGAGCAGCGCGGCGAGGACGCGGGACATGAACGACTCCTTCGAAAGGAAAGGGCGCGTGGACGAGGTGATTTATCGGCCGCGTTGGAACCCGTCAAGCGCGCGCCGGGCCGGATGTTGCGCGGGCGCTACGGGTTGGCCCCGTCGCCTGGCGGCCGCGCGGATACCTGGCCATAGTCAAGCGAGAAACCACACCTGGAGACCGCCATGGCCGACACGATCCGCAAGGTCACCTACTTCTACACGACGATATCCGACAAACCCGGTGAGGGTGCCCGCCTGCTCGAGACCATGCGGAGCAACGGTGTGAACCTGCTCGCATGCCATGCGTTTCCGAGCGCGCGCAAGGCGCAGGTAGACTTCGTGCCGACCGATGCCGCGCTCTTCACCACCGCCGCCAAGAACGCGAAGATCAAGCTCTCGAAGCCGAAGACGGCATTCCTGATCGATGGCGACGACCGCGTGGGCGCGCTCGCGAATATCCTGGCGCGCCTGGGATCGGCGAAGATCAACGTGACGGCGGTGACCGGCGTGTGCGCCGGTATGGGACGCTACGGGGCTATTCTGTGGGTGAAACAGAAGGACGTCAGCAAGGCCGCCTCCGCGCTCGGCGCGATGTAGGTCACGCCCGGCTCCCCTGCCCTCCTCTGCCGAGCGCATCACGTCCGAAGCGCTCGCGCACCTGGTCGATGGCACGACTGATCGCGCGGTCGCGCTCGCTCTCGATCCGCTCCTCCGGCGGCTCGAGGAGCGAGAGCTGCGCTTCGCCATCGGCCGCTTCGAAGTGCGACAGCGCGACGCCCAACAGGCGGGCCGGCACTCGCCGGGCGGTGCGGAGCCGCGCCAGGAGCTCTCGGGCGACCGCGTAGACCGCGCGCTCCGAGCGAACCGCCTCGCCGAGCGTACGGCTCGCTTGGCGCGTGGTGAAATCGGCGTCGCGTAGCTTGACGGTCACCGTCCGCGCCACGAGGTCCGCCCCGCGTACGTCCGCGCTGGCGCGATCGGCCAGGGAGAGCAACCTGGCCGCGAGGGCATCGTCGTCATCGAGATCGGTCGCAAACGTCTCGTCGCGGCTCACCGACTTCACTTCTCGGTCGGACATAACGGGCGCGGGGTCGATGCCACGAACGCGCTGATAGAGCCAGTTGCCTTCCCGCTCCCCCAGCCATTCGACGAGCGTCTCGCGCTCCTGGCGGACCGCGTCCCTGACCGTGCGCATCCCAAAGCACGCGAGGCGTTCCTGGAACTTGGGTCCGATGAACGGGATGTCCGCGAGCGCGAACTCCAGCATGAACGCGCCCTCCGCGCCGGCCTCCACGATGCGGACGCCATCGGCGTCGGTGCCCGGGCGCGGTTTGGCCAGCCCCGCCGCGAGCTTCGCCACCAGCTTCGATGTGCCACCGCCGATGGAGACCGGCAACGCCGTCTCTCGCGTTACGGTATCGCGAATGCGACGAGCGGTAACGGGCAGGGGCTCGTTGTACAGCCCTTCGGTGCCGGTCAGGTCGAGGTAGAACTCGTCGCTCGAGGCCTGCTCCACGACGGGGGTGAACTGTCGCAGCACCGCGCCGATCTCGCGGCTCTTGTCCGCGCAGGCCTCCCACGGGACGGGCACGACCGTCGCTCCGGGGCAGAGGCGCACCGCGCGCGCCATCGGCATCGCGGAGTGCACGCCGTAGGCACGCGCCTCGTACGACGCGGAGGTCACCACGCCGCGATGTTCGGGAGATCCGCCGACGATCAGCAGCCGAGCCTTGCCCGCCCCGTCGGGATCGGCGAGCCGCGCCACGGCGACGTAGAACGCGTCCGCGTCGGCGAGGAGAATCCGTCGGACGGACGAGGCGGTCATCGAGAGTCGGGGGACGGGGGTGGATGGTCTTTGAGGATCTTCCCGATGATTTCGCGCCGCTCGGGGAGGCTGTACAACGTCAACCGATAGATCTCGTCGTCCGCCCCGTTCAGCACCCCGCCGTACCGATCCGGCTCGGGCGTCTGGTGCCGCTCGGCCTTGACGACCAGACGCAATTCGTCGAGCTGCGAGAGCGGGAAGCGGTAGGTCGAGTCGGCATGGCGCGCGACGAGCGTGTCCCCACGCATCCGCACCAGTTGAAGCTCCCAGATGATCCTGCCGTCGTTCAACGTGATTTGCCAGCGCTCGACCTCTTGCGCCATCACCCGTGTCGCGCCGAGGAGCGCCAGCGCGGCGACGAACAACAATCTCATGATTCGCCCTTCCCGGTCTTCGCTCCCTCGACCGGCTTCTCTGGCGGCTGCTTCTTTTTCTTCTTCGGACGGCTGATCCCGTATGTGCCTCGGTAAATCTTGCCGCGCCTGGTGCGACGATCTCCCTTACCCATGATGTGTTCTCCGTTGTCCGTTGTCCGTAATCACGACTTCTGACCGCCGAGCTTGAGTAGCCGCTTGAATTGCTCGGCCGAGGCCGGCATGACCGACAACCGGCCGATCCGCACGAGCGCGAGATCGGCGAACGCCCGGTCCTTCTTAATCTCGGCGAGAGACACCGCCCGCGGCAGCCTCCCGTCAGCCCGCAGGTCGACGACCGTGAGCTTGGGGTCCTTCTGCTTCGGGTCCGCATAGGGAAGTGACACCACTTCAGCGATACCGACGACGGCCTTCTCGTCGCCGGTGTGGTACACGAGCACCTGGTCGCCGGGCTTCATTTCCCGCAGATGCTTCAGGGCCAGATTGTTCTTGACCCCGTCCCACACGGCCGTCTTCTGGCTCGCCAGGTCGTCGTAGCTATACGTGGACGGCTCGGTCTTTACGATCCAGTACATAGTCATCCACCATCCTCCACAAGCTTCAGAGACCACGTCACGATCGCCCTCGCAAGCTCCCCCATCACGTCCCCTTCGGTCCGCCCTGATTTCTTGGGCACCTTGAACGAGTGATCCCCGCCCTCTACTAGATGCAGCGTGGCGCGGTCACCAAGGCGCTGCACGACCGGCCGCAGCAGCGCCAGGTCGGCGAACTCATCCCGCGTGCCCTGAAGAAAAAGCATCGGAATGGTCACCCGCGCGAGGTGCTCCGCCCGCTTGTCGTCCGGCCGCCCCGGAGGATGCAGCGGAAATCCCAGGAAGACGAGGCCTCGGACGCCCGGCAGCGGCTCCTCAGACTGAGCGGTGGACGTCATACGGCCGCCGAAAGACTTGCCGCCGGCGACGAGCGGCAGCCCCGGCGCGAGACGCGCGGCCTCGACGACGGCTGCGCGGACCGTCGCCGCGGCCACGGCGGGAGGATCGGGCCGCCGGGACCGCTGCTCCATATACCGGAACTGATACCGCAGGGTCGCGATTCCCTGCTCCGCCAAGCGCTGCGAGATCGCTTCCAGGAACGGATGCCGCATCCCCGCCCCCGCGCCGTGCGCCAGGACGTAGAGCAGCCGCGCGTCCGTGGGCCGGAGCAGCAGCCCCGACACGTCGTCGACCCGTACATCAGCCGAGGCGATCATTGAGCTGCTCGAGCGCGTGGACCAAGTCGGGCTTCAGGTCGAGCACCGGGCGCACGGGGTCCTGGTCCAGCTTCTTCATACGCGCCGGAGCGTTCGCGATCGTGAACTTCCGGATGTCGAGCTTCGGCGTTACCTCGCTCCACTTGAGCGGCATCGACACTGGCGCGCCCGGCAGCGGCCGGACGCTGAACGGCGCGACGAGCAGTCGCCCATGGCCGTTCTGCACGTAGTCCAGATACACGCGCGCGCCCCGCTTCTCGACCTGACGCGTGATCGTCGCGATCTCAGGCAGCTCCGCCGCGATCACGCGGGCCAAGAGGCCGCCGAGCGTCCGTGCCTGCTCATAGGTGCACTGACGGCCAAGGGGAAGCAAGACGTGGAGCCCCGTGGAGCCGCTCGTCTTGATGAAGCACGGCAGGCCGATGTCGTCGCACAGCGTCTTAGTGGCGCGCGCGATCGTCACGACGTGCTCGAACGGCGCCTCCTTGGGGTCGAGGTCCAGGATGCACCAGTCGGGCTGCTCGAGCGAAGCGATTCGGCTCCCCCAGATGTGCAGCGGGATCGAGGCCATGTTGGCGATGTAGAGCAGCGACTCGACGTTGTCGCACACGAAGTAGCTGATCTCGCGCTGCGTGTCCTCGCTCCAGATCCGCTCCAGCCGCATCCACTCGGGAACGAAGCTCGGCGCGTCCTTCTGGAAGAACGACTTGCCGCCGATGCCGTCCGGATATCGCGTGAGCACGACCGGTCGGTCCTTCAAGTAAGGAAGCAGCCAGGGAGAGACGGCGCGGTAGTACTCGATCAGGTCTCCTTTCGTGTAGCGCTGGTCCGGCCAGAAGATCTTCTCGAGGTTCGAGAACTTCACCTCTCTCGGGAGTGGGGAGTGGGGAGTGGGACTCTCCGCTGGCACCTCAAGGTCCCTCTCCCCTCTCCCTTCTCCCTTCTTGGCTATCTCGGATACAGGCTTGTCGTCGCGGAACCGGACGAACACCGGCTGCCGCAACAGTCCCTCATTCGTCCATTCCTTATACCGTACCTCGGCCACCAACGTCGGCTCGACCCACGTGTGTCCGTCGTCCGGCGGCGCAGGTCCGGTGAACGGCGGCGTCGCGCGAATGCCGCGCTCGAGCAGCGCGGTGACCTCCTTGAGCTCCTTATCGGTGAAGCCGCTCCCGGCCCGTCCGGCGTAGACGAGCTTGCCGTCCTCATAGGCGCCGAGGTCGAGCGCGCCGAATCCCGAGCGCGAGCCTTTGGGACGTGTGAACCCGACGACTACGAATTCCTCGGTGCGGTCGGCGCGGATCTTGAGCCAGTTGGGCGAACGGCCTGCGCGGTACGGAGAGTCCGCCTTCTTCGCGACGATCCCCTCGAGACCGAGCTTCACGACCTGCTCGTACAACGCTTCGCCGTTCTTCTCGAAGTGCTCGATGTACTTGATCGGGCCGACACCGGGCACAATCCGCTCGAGGAGTGCTTTCCGCTTCTCGAGGGGCAGCGGCCGCACGTCGTACCCCTCGAACGCGAGCAGGTCGAAGACGTACAGCACCCCCGGCGAGTCGACCGCCGCGCGCCGCACGTCGAGCGCTCGGCCCACGCGCGCGCGATTCTGCAAGCGCTGAAAGCTGGGTCGCCCCGCTTCGTCCGGGACCACCAGCTCGCCATCGAGAACGAGCCCTTCATAAGGAAGGGCCAGGAGGGCGCGTGCGATCTCGGGGAAGCCGGCCGCGATGTCGTGCCCGTTGCGGGTGACGAGTCGCGCCTCGTTTTCTTCGCGCCCCGCCCGGACCCGATACCCGTCGAGCTTGAGCTCGAACAGCCACCCGGGCTTCGAGAATGGCTGCTCCCGTGTCTCGGCGAGCATCGGCCCCGCCTCCTCGAGCGTGACGGCCCGACGAGGAGCCTTCAGGCGCTGGAGCTCCTTCACGACAGGCCCCGCGCGGTCTTTTCCCGCCTTCAACTCCTCGACGGTCAGGCCGGACAGGACCGATTCAGGCGGGAGCTCGCTCGAGTCAGAGACGTAACTGTCTTTCTCCTTGATCAACAGCCATTCCTTCTCCCCCTTCTTCAGTTTCACGAGCGTCCACCTGCCCTTGAGCTTGTAGCCGTGCAGCTCGAAGAGGAGCTTCCCGTTTTTCATCCCCGCTTCGGGATCCTCGAGCGGTACCCAGCGTCCGCGGTCCCACACGATGACGGCGCCGGCACCGTAGTTGCCCTCCGGGATCACCCCCTCGAAGTCACCGTACTCGAGCGGATGATCTTCAACGTGGACCGCGAGCCGCTTGTCGGCGCGATTGGGTGAGGGGCCCTTGGGAACCGCCCAGGAGGTGAGCACGCCATTCATCTCGAGCCGCAGATCCCAGTGCAGCCGCCGGGCGGCGTGCATGTGGACCACGAAGAGGCCGCCCGGCGCGGGGGCCGGAGCGGGCGGGCGGGCGCCGGGCTCCGGCGTGCGGTCGAGCGACCGTTTTGCGCGGTACTTGCCCAGCGGATCGGGTTGGGGCTTCCGTTTTCCGCCCATGGGAGTGAAATCTTAACTCACTATGAGCGCACATCCCATCGGGTCGGCGACCCTCTCGTTCGGGCTAGTCTCGGTGCCGGTCAAGATGTTTTCGACCGGCGAGGCCTCCGCGGCCATCTCCTTCAACTGGCTCCATAAGAAGGACGGGGCACGCCTCAAGCAGCAGTACGTCTGCTCCAAGGACGGCGACAAGGTCGAGAAGGACGAAATGGTCAAAGGCTACGAGTTCTCGAAGGGCCAATACGTGATCTTCTCGCCCGAAGAGCTCAAAGCCCTCGAGGAGAAGTCCACCAATGCGATCGAGGTCGCGGAGTTCGTTCCCGCCAAACAGGTCGACCGGGTGTTCGTCGAGAAGTCGTACTTCCTGGGACCGGACAAGGGTGGCGAGCGGGCCTATCGACTCCTCGCTGAGGCCCTGAAGCAAACCGGCCGTGTGGCGGTGGGCCAGTACGCGGCGCGGGGCAAGCAGTACGTCGTGTCGGTGAGGCCGGAAAAGGACGGCCTGGTCATGGAGCAGCTGCGCTATGCCAACGAAGTGCGCCGCATCGACGAGGTGCCGATCCCCAAGGTCGACCTCAAAAAGCCCGAGCTGACGCTCGCGGTACAGCTCGTGGACCAGGCGTCGTCCGAAGCCTTCAAGCCCGAGAACTACGAGGACAACGTCCGCAAGCGGGTGCTCGAGCAGATCCAGCGCAAAGTCGAGGGCAAGGAAATCACGGAAGAGCCGGCCGAGGCGCCCAAGACGCAGATCATCGACCTGATGGAAGCGCTCAAGGCGAGCCTCAAGGGCAAGGGAGCGGTGGGCGGGGAACGGAAGCCCGCGAAGCGCGTCGAGAAGAAGGCGGGGGCGAAGGCGGCCGCGCTGCCGGCGGCGAAGCGCAAGGTGGGAGGTGCGCGGGGTTAGTACGCCGGCATGAAGGGATACACGTCCCAGGACGTCGCCAAGCTGTTGGGGTTGACCGTCGCGCAGGTGCGGGGATACGCGCGCGACGGTTTTTTATCGCCCGGCCGGGGAGGTGCGCGGCGCTCACTGCAGTTTTCCTTCCAGGACCTGGTGATCCTCCGAACCGCCAAGGCGCTCGTAGCGGCCCGGATCCCTCCCCGTCGGATCCGGCGCGCGCTCAAGAGGCTACGCCTGCAACTGCCCCGCGGGCGGTCCCTGGCCGAGCTGCGGATCGTCGCCGAGGGCGACCGGATCGTGGTCAGCGACGGCGACACGGCGTGGAACCCCGAGTCGGAGCAGACCCATCTGGACTTCGCCGTATCGGACCTCGCGACACGGGCCGCCCCGATCGCGCGGCGCACGGCACAGGCGGCGCGCGACGCGGAAGGCGACTTCGACACGGACGACTGGTACGAGCTGGGGCTCGAGCTCGAGGCCGTGGATCCGGAAGAAGCCCGCGACGCGTACCGGCGCGCGCTCGAGCTCGATGCCCACCACGCCGACGCGCACGTGAACCTCGGCCGCCTGCTCCACGAGCAGGGCCTCGTGGAGGAAGCGGAGCGACACTACCGAGCCGCGCTGCGGGAGAACCCCGCGCACGCTACGGCGGCATTCGACCTGGGCATCGCGCTCGAGGATCTGGACCGGCCGGCGGACGCCATCGAGGCGTACCGGATGGCGCTCGCAACCGACGCGCGGCTCGCGGATGCACATTTCAACGTCGCGCGGCTGTATGATAGAATGGGCAAACGGGCCGCAGCACTGAGACACTTGAGCACGTACAAGCGCCTTACCGACCCTCGCTGAGGATACGCACCATGGCTGCTGTCCCAGCGGCGAAGATCCTCATCGTCGACGACGACAAGACCTTCACGACCATGGCGGGGGCGTTGTTGCGCGCCGCGGGGTACAGCCCGGTCGTGGCGTTCGACGCCATGCAGGGATTCATGTTCGCTCAGCGCGAGGGGCCGGTGCTGATTCTCCTCGATCTCAGCATGCCCGCCGGCGGCGGGATGCAGCTGCTCGAGAAGCTCCAACACTCGTCTCGGACGCAGAGCGTTCCCGTCATCATCGTCACCGGCACGGGCGGACCGTCGGTCGAGAAGGATGCGAAGGCGAAAGGCGTCGCCGCCGTCGTCAAGAAGCCGGTCGAGTCCAAGGCGCTCTTGGAGCTCGTCAAGCAGGTGCTCGCGGAGCGCCCGGCGACATGAAACTGTTGGCCCCGCGTGTGGCAACCTATCTCGACGGGCTGGTCCCCCGTCGCCCTCCGCGACTCGCCGAGCTCGAAGCCGAAGCGCAGCGCACCGACTTCCCGATCATCGGCCCGGCGACGGGTCATCTCTGCTATCTGCTGACCCGCCTCACCGGCGCACGCCAGGTGTTCGAGCTCGGGTCCGGCTTCGGATACTCGACGGCCTGGTTCGCGCGCGCCGTGAAGGAAAACGGTGGTGGGACCGTGCACCATGTGGTGTGGGACGAAGATCTGTCTCGTGCCGCGCGGGAGAACCTGGCGGCGCTCGGCCTCGCGGACGTCGTGCGGTTTCACGTCGGCGAGGCGGTCGCGGCGCTCACAGATGCTGCGGGTCCGTTCGACCTCATCTTCAACGACATCGACAAG
Source organism: Gemmatimonadales bacterium (assembly GCA_035577025.1). Lineage (GTDB taxonomy): Bacteria > Gemmatimonadota > Gemmatimonadetes > Gemmatimonadales > GWC2-71-9 > AG41. The sequence continues at coordinate 53,957 of DATLVU010000088.1, read as the reverse complement.
CACGACTACCCCAAGGCGCTCGACGTCATCGCGAGCAAGCTCAAGGCCGGCGGCCTGTTGCTCGCGGACAACCTGCTCTGGAGCGGGCGGATCTTCGACGGCCGCGACCGAAGCAAGGACACGCGCGGGATACGAGAGTTCACGCGCCGGGTGCAGGCGGACCCACGCTGGATCAGCTCGGTGATCCCGATCCGGGACGGACTACTCGTGGCCTATCGGTCGGCCTAGCATCCCCGCGAACTGCTGCGCCAGCATGGGCCCGATCCCCGACTCCTCGTGCTTGAAGAAGATGAACGCGTCCTGCCAGCCCGTCCCCACGTCCTTCACCGTCTGGGCCCACCGCTCCAGGTCCGCATTCTGATAGCCTTCGTCCCTGAGCCGCATGTAGCCGAAGTCGGCAGTGGCGACGAGCGGCGTGTGCTTCTCCTCCGTGTCCGCGACGCACAAGGCGGCATTCGCCACCCGCAGTGCCTCGTACACGTCGTCCGTGAACCAGGAGTCGTGACGGAACTCCCACGCGCACCGCAGGTCCGCGGGGAACTGCGTGAGCACGTCGTTGAGCCGGCCGACGTCCTTCTTGAAGTTGGGCGGAAGCTGAAACAGGATCGGCCCGAGCTTGGGGCCGAGCTTACGACCGGTCTCGAGGAAGTAGCGCAGGGGGTCGTCCACGTCCTTGAGGCGGGCGATATGCGTGATCCGCTGCGGGGCCTTGAGCACGAAGGTGAAGCCGGCCGGCGTCGCGGCGTCCCATCCCGCCACCGCTTTCGCGTTCGGCATCCGATAAAAAGTGTAGTTGATCTCGACCGTCCCCAGCCGCTGCGCGTAGAACTCGAGCATCTGCGCCGCCGGGATCTTCGCCGGGTAAAACGAGCCCTTCCATTCGGGAAAGTTGTAGCCCGACGTGCCGACCCGGACGTTCATGCGACCCACACGGTCTTCACGTTGACGAACTCGCGCAGTCCGTACTCCGAGAGCTCGCGCCCGTAGCCGGACCGCTTGACTCCGCCGAACGGCAGGCGTGGATCGGATTTGACGAGCCCGTTCACGAACACGCTTCCCACTTCCAACTCGCGCGCGATCCGCTCGCCGCGCTCCCGGTCGGCCGTCCACACCGACGCCCCGAGCCCGTACCGGGAGGCGTTCGCGAGCCGGATCGCGTCCGCCTCGTCTTTGGCGACGATCACCGCGGCCACGGGCCCGAATGTTTCCTGGTCGAACGCCGGCATCCCGGGCTCCACCGCCACGAGGAGCGTGGGCGGATAGAAGGCGCCCGGCCCCGGGGCCACCTTGCCGCCCAGCAGCAGCCGTGCACCGCGCTTCACCGATTCCTGCACCTGCGAGTGGAGGTTCGCTCGCAGGTCGAGGCGCGCTTGCGGTCCGACCTGCGTCGCGGGGTCGAGGGGGTCGCCCACCTTGCGGCCCTGCAGCGCCGCGGCGAATTGGCCGACAAAGCGCTCCGCCACCGACTCCACCACGATGAAGCGCTTCGCCGCGATGCAGCTTTGCCCACTGTTGATCAGCCGCGCTTCGGCCGCTGTGACCACGGCGCGGTCGAGATCCGCATCTTCGAGCACGATGAACGGATCGCTGCCGCCCAGCTCGAGTACCGTTTTCTTCAAGTGACGACCCGCCTGCTCCGCCACCTGACTGCCCGCGCGATCGCTACCCGTGAGGGTTACCGCGTGCACGCGCGGGTCCGCGATGACCCGGCCTGCCCCTTCATTCGAAAGCAGCACCGCTCGAAACAATCCGTCGGGGAAACCCGCCTCCCGGAACACTTGCTCGATCTCGAGCGCGCAGCGCGAAACATTGGGCGCGTGCTTCAGAATCCCCGCGTTCCCCGCCAGGAGCGCCGGCGCCGCGAACCGGAACACCTGCCAGAAGGGGAAATTCCAGGGCATGATCGCGAACACCGAACCGAGCGCATCGAAGCGCACGTAACTCTTGGATGCGTCCGTCGAGCGCGGCTGTGGCGCGAGGAAGCCCTCCCCCTGATCGGCGTAGTACTCGCACGCCCACGCGCACTTCTCGGCCTCACCCACACCCTGCGCCAACGGCTTGCCCATCTCGAGCGCCATCGTCCGGCCGTAGGCGTCCTTCCGCTCGCGCAGGATTCGAGCGGCGACCCGCAGTCGCTCCGCCCGCTCGCGTACGGCCGCGCGGCTCCACGCGCGCGACGCCGCGTCCGCCCGCTCGAGAATGCGATCGAGCGCGTCGGGCGACGTCTCCGCGAACGTCTCGATGACCTGACCCGTCGCGGGGTTCACCGACTGGAGGGTCACGACACCACCTCGGGGCGATCCCGCATCCGATCCACCGTGCACAGGAAGCCGAGCGGCTCGTTCCCCGTCGCGCGAAACTGGTGCGCCACGCCCGGCGACACGTACACGCAATCGAACGGCGCGATGTCGAAGGCCCGCTCGCCCAGCGTCACGCGACCCGTGCCACGAATGACGACCACGGCGTGTGGATGCTGGTGTCGCTCGAGGGTCGAATAGCCGCCGGGCTCGATCTCGAAATAGCGCGTCAGAAAGGAGAACGGCTCCTCGCCACTGCCCTCGCCCAGCAGCGTTTGCCGCGTCACGCCCCGATAGGGAACGTCTCCCGTCTTGTACTCCCGGACGGGGACACCGTCCCAGCCGTAGCTCCGAAACTTGAGAACCTTAGATCGATCATCCATCGCCGTGTCGTCTCACCGCTTCGACCAGCCGTTGCGCCGCGCTCGCCCAGTCCTGCTGGCGGTACAGGCTCGCGCCCAGGAGGAAAATAGTGTCCGCCCCGTAGCGCTCGATCCAGTGCGGCACGCGGGCGGCGTCGATCCCGCCCGCGGGCACGGGGAAGGCAGGCGTCATGGGTCCGAGCGGCCGGCGCAGTCGCTCGTTGATCGCCACGCAGGTCGCTTCTGAGAAAGTAAACCGCCCGCCCGCGTTCGGATAAATAACGGCATCGCTGCCCGCGATCCGGAACAGATCGCCTAGCAACACGGCCGGCACAATGCCGTGATCCTCGTGAAAGAAGGCCCCGGCGAGAGACGGGTGTGACATCACGGCGAGCCCTGTGGCGCCGAGCGGCCGGAGCCCGCCGAGTCCCGCGGGCAACGCGTTCACGACCACGCCGCGGCACCCGGCATTCCGCGCGAAGGTCGCCCGGGCGGCGAGCTCCATCGGGGCCCCCGTGACGTTCGGGAAGTAGAGCGTGTTGCCGCCGGTCGCTCGATTCGCGCGGCCCACGGCCTCTTGGCACCGCTCCACGCGGTCCCGGAAGGGAGCGGTCTGCTGATCGACGAGACTATGGTCGTCCTTGATGAGATCGATGCCGGCGAGAGCGAACCGATGGGCGCGCTCCGCAAGCTCGGCGGCCGACAGGCCGAGCGGCTTCAATGCCGTGCACAGCAAGGGCCGATCGCGCACGCCCGAAAGGTCGCGGACCCCGGCGATCCCGAGGGCCGGGCCGCGCAACGCCGCGAGCAGCTCCTCCGGCCACGCGACGTCGGCCACGAGGATTCCGGCTTTCAGCGAAATGTTTCCGAACAACAGGTTGAGCAACTGCGGCAGATCGCCACAGACCAACGCCGGATCGTACGAAACGACGGCCGCCGAACGCCCTCGGCCGAGCGTCGTGACGGACTCGACCCGGCCGGCGACTCGCTGCGCGACTTCGGGTGACACCGCATCGGGCGAGAGCTCGACGGTTTGCTCGAACGCGATATCGGCCGCTTTGGCGGCGGCGGTCCGGGTCGGCCCGGCGATGTGGTAGGTGACGGTGAGGCGCATGGTGATCGGGGTCACGCTCCAAGTCGTGTCGCAGCGCGGCGCAGTGGCCGACTCTGCGAACGTGCCGCGGATTACAGTCCCATCGTCAGCTCTCCCTATCCTTATAGCACCGGCTGACTTGTCACGCACGCCCTTCATGGGCACGCCCCTTGCGAATCTGCAGCGCGCCCGCGAGTGCGGCGACGAGGAGTGACGCATGACACACGGATGGCGTTCCGACGACTGGCGCGACGACGACGACCTGGAGCGACTCTTTGCCCAGGATCGGGAGGCGTGGCGTGGCGACGTCCATCGCGACGCCGAGGCGTGGCGCGGCGGCGAGCATTTCGCCGACTGGCCGGAGTCGGCTGCGGGCCCCGAGTATTGGATGTTCAAGCGGGCCGCCGACGGGGAGTGACCGCGTCCGGGCAACGTGGGTCAAGCGTGTGACCACGAAGCCCGCTCTCCCCTCTGGAGGAGGAACCATGCGCCTCAGCGCCGCTCCGCTCATCGCCATGCTCGCTCTGCCACTCGCCCTCGTCGCCGCGACCCCATCTGGCCCGACGAGGCCCGCCGCCCCCGCCGCCCCCGCCGCCCCCGCGGCTAGGATGTCGTACCCGGAGCCGCACCCTGAAATCAACGCGGCGATCCGCTCCCTGGAACGTGCCAAACTGCATCTGCAGAAGGCGGCCCACGATTTCGGGGGACATCGAGTGGAAGCGATCCGCGCGATCGACGGTGCGCTGGAACAGCTCAAGCTCGCGCTCCAGTACGATAAGAACTAGCCTAAGCGCTTCCTGGTTTCGAAGGGGCCCGGCCGCACGTATGTGAGGTCGGGCCCCTTCGTTTCCGTGGCTTGCGAGAGCGAAGGCCGGGGGATATGCTGCCCGCCCCCCAGTCACCGGAGTCCTTTCATGTCGAGGGTCACGACCGGCCGCGCGCTCACGTCCCTGTTCGTGGCTGTTCCCTTCGCATTTTCGCTCGCCGCTCAGCGACCGAAACGGAGCCCTCCTCCGCGTCCGGATTCGACCCGCGTGTCGCCTCCCGTCGCCGTCGACCCGGCCTTCCGTGCCCTTCACTGGCGCCTGGTGGGGCCATTCCGCGGCGGGCGCGTGGCCGCGGTCGCGGGCGACCCGGTCCATCCGTTGACGTTCTATTTCGGAGCGGTGGACGGCGGCGTGTGGAAGACCACGAACGGCGGCGAGACGTGGCGCAACGTGAGTGATGGATCCTCCGACATCGCGTCTGTGGGCGCCATCGCCGTGGCGCCGTCGGACCCCAACGTGATCTACGTGGGCGGGGGGGAAGCGGACTGGCGTGAGGACCTGACGTACGGCGACGGGATGTGGCGCTCCACCGACGGCGGCGACACCTGGCATCACCTTGGCTTGGAAGATACGCGCCACATCGCGGCGGTGCGCGTCGATCCGACCAATGCCGACGTCGTCTACGTTGCGGCCATGGGACACGCGTTCGGACCGAACGTCACGCGCGGCGTCTTCCGCTCCACCGACGGCGGCAAGACCTGGGCGAAGGCGCTGTTCGTCGACGATTCGACGGGCGCGATCGATCTCGCGCTCGATCCGTCGAACCCACGGATCCTGTATGCCGCCCTGTGGAAGAATCAGCGGTTCCCCTGGGGCTTCGCCGCCGGCGGCGGCAAGAGCGGACTCTGGAAGAGCACGGACGGCGGCGGCACGTGGACCGACATCACTGGGAATCACGGCCTGCCGCCGCGCCCCCTGGGGCGTATCGGGATCACCGTCTCTCCGGCCAATGCCTCTCGCCTCTGGGCGAGCGTGGAGGCACCGGACTCGACGGGCGGCATCTTCCGCTCGGACGACGCGGGCAAGACGTGGGACCGCGTCAACGCCGACCAGAAGTTCATGGTCCGCCCGTGGTACTTTTCGTTCGTGACCGCGGACCCGAAGAACGAGAATACCGTTTACGTTCTGAACCTGGGCACCTGGCGATCGGTCGATGGCGGTGGGACGTTCGCGCGCATCCGCGTGCCGCACGGCGACTGTCACATCCTCTGGATCGACGCGGCCGATCCCAAGCGGATGATCGAGGGAAACGACGGGGGTGGGACCGTGTCGTTCGACGGTGGCGAGACCTGGTCGACTGTATACAACCAGCCGACCGCGCAGTTCTATCACGCTATTACGGACGACCAGTTCCCCTATCGCATCTACGGTGCGCAGCAGGACAACTCGACGGTCTCGATCGCCAGTCGGTCCGACGAGGGCGCGATCGCCCTCCGCGACTGGTACGACGTGGGCGGCGGGGAGTCGGGGTACATCGCGCCCCAGCCGGGCGAACCCAATATCGTCTTCGCGGGGACGTACATGGGGACGCTGACGCGGTTCGATTACCGCATCAAGCAGGAGCGGGACGTCTCCGTGTGGCTCAATAACTACGATGGACACGCCGCCGCCGATGTCCCCTATCGGTTTCAATGGACCTTCCCCATCGTCTTCTCGCCGCACGACCGCAACACCCTGTATGTCACGGCGCAGCGCGTGTTCAAGACCACGGACGGCGGCAGTCGCTGGGAGGCGATCAGCCCCGACCTCACGCTGCACGATCCTGCCACGCTCGGCCCGGTAGGCGGACCGATCACCCGCGATATGACCGGCACCGAGTGGTACGCGACGATCTTCACGTTCGCGGAGTCGCCGGTGAAGGCCGGCGTGCTCTGGGCCGGCTCCGATGACGGGCTGGTGCACGTGTCGACCGACGGCGGCAAGACGTGGCAGGACGCGACGCCCAAAGGGCTCGGCAAGTTCACCCGTATGAGCATTATCGAGCCTTCCCACGGGGACGCGGGCGTCGCGTATCTCGCGGCGAACCGCTACCAGCAGGACGACTTCGCGCCGTATCTCTTCAAGACCGCCGACTACGGCAAGACCTGGGTGAAGATCACGACGGGCATTCCGGATGGGGTGTACACACGCGCCATTCGCGAGGACCCGACGCGGCGCGGCCTCCTGTTCGCCGGTACGGAGACCGGCATCTATGTGTCGTTCGACGACGGCGCACACTGGCAATCGCTGCAGCTCAACCTGCCGCGCAGCTCGGTGCGGGACATCGCGATCCACGGTAGTGACCTGATCGTCGCGACGCATGGTCGCGCCTTCTGGGTGCTCGACGACATCTCACCGCTGCGCCAGCTCGGCCCGAACGTGCGCGGGGCGGCCACCCAACTGTTCGCGCCCGAACCCGCGGTGCGGTTCGCGGGCGGACGGAGCACGCGTCCGATCCCTGCGGTCGGCGAGAATCCGTTCCCGGGCGCCGCGGTCACGTACTGGCTCAAGGACCGACCGGCAGGAGAGGTCACGCTCACGTTCCTCGACAGCGCGGGCGCCGTGCTCCGGACGTTCACGGGCAAGGCGGACTCGACCAGCCGGGACGACAGCGCGACCTACATGCCGAGTGACTCCGCCGTGTCGGTGCGGGCGGGGACCAACCGGTTCGTGTGGAACCTGCGGGGGCCGGACGCGAAGAAAGCCAAGGACATCGTCATCGACGAGGGGATGGTGGAAGGTCCGGTGGTGCCGCCTGGCCGCTATTCCGTGAAGCTCACCGCCGGCGGTCAGAGCGTGACGCAGCCCTTTACGGTCGTCAACGACTCGCGGGTAGCGACGTCGACCGCCGACCTGTTCGCGCAGTACGCGCTCGCGCTCAGGATCCACGACCGGATCGATTCACTGGTCGCCGGCCTCGATCGCGTGCAGCAGGCGGAGGCGCAGCTCGCCAGCTGGACGGAATGGACCAAGGGACGCCCGGAGGCGGCGCGGATCAAGGCGCAGGCGGACTCGCTCAAGGGAAGGCTCGAGGCAGTACGCGGCCGGATCAGCGAGCCGCACGCCCACGCCGACGAATCCACCTTGCACTGGCCGATCGAGATCTACAATCAGCTGCTGACGCTCAATGCCATGGTCCAGAGCGCGGATGCGGCGCCCACGTCGCAAGAGCAGGAAGTCTTCACGGAGCTCGTCGGGAGGCTCGACAAAGAGCTCGCTACCCTTAAGACTATCGAGAGCGAGGACCTGGCGGCATTCAATAGAATGCTGCACGATCTCAACGTGCCCGCCGTCGGCGCCGGAGGAGAGAAGAGGTGACAGGACGACCAGCCAGAAACACCCGTACGGCTGCCACCGCCATGGCGCTGACATGTGCCGTGGCGATGTTCTGGAGCGTCAATGCTCCGGCTCAGACCATCACCGGAACCGTGCGGAGCGGCCGTGACGCGATCGTCGGCGCGACCGTGCGGGTGCTCGAGCTCGACCGCTCGTTGCGGTCCGGTGCCCGCGGGCAGTTCGCGTTCTCGAACGTGCCGAACGGGCGTTACACCGTCTTGGTCGAGGTCATCGGCTACCAGTCGGCGACTCAAACGGTGCAGGTCGCGTCTACCGCGACAACCTTGGAGTTCAACCTCCGGCCATCCGCCTTTGCCCTCGATCCGGTTGTCGTCTCCGCGTCGCCGGTGGCACGAACGGCAAGCGACGAATACCAGTCCACGGCGTCGAGGTCGCAGGCCGAGTTATTGAACAGCGCGGGCGCCAGCTTCTCGGAGAAAATCTCCGATCTCCCCGGCGTCGCGGCCCGCCTCAACGGGGCCGCGCCGTCCCGTCCCATCCTGAGAGGTTTGGGGGACAATGAGGTGCTGGTGCTGGAAAACGGACTGCGCATCGGCGATATCGCGACGTTCGATCCCGCGCACGCGACACCGATCTCGGCCGCCGCGATCTCGCGGATCGATATCGTGCGGGGCCCCGCGACGGTCCTCTATGGGCCCAGCACGATCGGTGGTCTCGTGAACGTGCTCACCGACGTCGTTCCGGCGGTCGCGGACCATCCCGTCTCCGGCAGCGCGATCGTCGACCTCAGTTCCGGGAGCGATCAGTACTCGGGGTACGTCAACCAGGTCTTCAGCGGCGCGCGCCACGCGTTTCACGTCTCGGCGGGCGGAGTCCACACGAACGACATTCACATTCCCTCGGGAACCTATGTGGATCCGGGGAGCGGCATGCCGTTCGCGCTCGACCGCATGCCGCAGTCCTTTGATCACAGCAGCGAGCTCGGCGCCGGCTACAGCTATCAAAGCGCACGCGGATCGATCGGGATCGGGGCGAAACACTACGAAATGAATTACGGAATCCCGGGGGTGCCGCCCAACCCCAATTGGTCGACGGTGCCGCCGACGACATCGCGCATCGCTCAGGGCCGGAGCACCGTGGAGCTGCGGGGGCTCTTGAGCAGCGGCGGCCCGTTCTTCTCCGACTGGAAGCTGAACGCGAACTACAATGACTACGGACACTCGGAGTTCCCGACCGAACAAGATTCGACCGGGGTGTCCGCGCCGCAGGCCAATCACTTCCACAAGCGCGAATTCAACGCCTTCCTGCAGGCTCGCCACACGCCTCTCAAGGTGGTCGCGGGCGCGATCGGATTATGGGTCAACGTGGAGGATATGACGATCGCAGGCGATCAGCCGCTCGGGCCGAACTCGCGCACCACGGGGTTGGCGGCGTACGCGTACGAGGAGTACAAAGCCGCGCCCGGGACCCGGCTGCAGGCAGGGTTGCGGTTCGACTACAACAAGATCCAGACTCGGCCGTACCCGCAGTCGTCCGATTCGGTGTTTCGCACCATCAACGCCTCACGGCTCGCCAACGCGGTGACCGGGTCCCTGGGGGCGATCCGCCGGTTCACGTCCAACGTCACCGGCTCGATCAGTCTGGCGCGCTCGTTCCGCGCTCCGACGGTGCAAGAGCTGTTCGCGAACGGGGTGGACGCAGCCAGCGGCACGTACTCTATCGGCACCGCGACGCTCGGCCCCGAGACGGGGCTCGGGGTGGATGCTTCCCTCAAGGGCTCGTTTGCAGCCGCCACCTTCGAGATCTCGCCCTACCTGAACACGATCGATCACTATATCTACGCATTCTTGCGCGGCGATACGATTCAGAACTTCCCGGTCCGGCAGTTCGCCGCCACACGGGCGCGCCTGGCGGGGCTGGAAGGGAGCATCACCGTCGAGCCGTTGGCCCGCGTGGCGCTGACCGCGAGTGGCGACTACGTGAACGCGCAAGACACGCGGCGGAACGTCCCGCTGCCGTTCACGCCGCCATTGCGAGGATTGGTCCGGGGCAGCTACCAAGACGGAAGGTACCTTGCGGTGATCGAGTGGCGGATGGCCGCACGTCAGAACCGCCTCGGGGACGGCGATACCCCCGCTGCCGGTTACGCGGTAATGAACGTTGGGACCGGCATGCGGCTCGTGCAACACGGCCTGGTGCACAATATCGGGATCCACTGCGACAACGTGTTCAACACCGTGTACCGCGATCACTTGTCCGTCATCAAAGATTTCGTCCCACAGCCGGGGCGCGCGTTCCGACTCACCTACGAGCTCCTGTACTAGGTTCGGAATGCGGTCGACCATCCTCGCTGCCGTTCTCGCCCCTCTCTGCGCGGCACAGCTTGCGGCGCAGGGCTTCCGCCAGAAAGACTTCGACGCCTACGTCGCCAAGGGACTGCAAAGCCTGCAGACCCCGGGGGCCGCCGTTGCGGTCGTCCGGGACGGCAAGGTGCTGTTCGCGCGTGGATATGGCCTCCGCAAGCTGGGCGACAAGACACCCGTGGACGCCCACACGCTTTTTCAGATCGGGTCCAACACGAAGGCCTTCACGACGGCAGCCCTCGCGATCCTCGCGGACGCCGGCAAGCTCTCCTGGGACGATCCGGTGACGCGCCTCTTGCCGGGCTTCCAGCTGTACGACCCGTACGTGACGCGTGAGTTCACGATCCGCGACCTGGTCACGCACCGCAGCGGCCTGGGGCTCGGGGCGGGCGATCTGCTCTGGTTCCACTCCAACTACAGTCGCGCCGAGATCGCGTACCGGATCCGGTTCGCGCGACCGGTCTCGAGCTTCCGAAGCCAGTACGCCTACGACAACGTGCTCTACGTCGTGGCGGGCGAAGTTGTGGCGGCTGCGGGCGGCGCGACATGGGACGAGGTCGTGCGCCAGCGCATCTTTGCGCCCCTCGGCATGAACGAAACGGGAACGACCACGGAGTACTTCATCTCGGGCGCCAACGCCGCCACGCCGCATTCAGTGGATGGAGGGCAGCTGCAGATCGTGCCCGTCGACTCGGTGGAGAACGTCTCACCCGCGGGTGGGATCGCCTCCAACGTGACGGATCTGTCGAAATGGCTGATCTGTCGACTCGACTCGGGCCGCTTTGCCGGGGGTCGCCTGTTCAGCGAGCGCCAGGCCCGCGAGATGTGGTCGGGTCAGACCATCCTGCCGATCGGCGACCCTCCGCCGCCGCTCGCCGCACTGCGGCCCCACTTCGCCGAGTATGGTCTGGGGTGGCGGCTGACTGAGTATCAGGGACGCAAGGTCGTCTCTCATACAGGCGGGCTGGCGGGCATGACGTCGCAGATCACGCTCGTGCCCGCGGAAAAGCTCGGCATCGTGGTGCTCACGAATTCAGAGAGCGCGCTGATGGCCGCCCTCTCGTTTCGCCTGCTGGACGACCTCCTGGGCACACCGCGCCCGCGGACCGATTGGGTCTCGGCCTTCGCTGAGGCGGCGCGTCTCGGGCAAGCACGTGCCGATTCGACCCTGCGCGCCGGCCGCAGCGTGCGCGACTCCGCGTCCAGGCCCTCTTTGCCCCTCGAGCGTTACGCCGGTCGGTACCGCGACGACCTGTACGGCGACGCCGATCTTTCGTTCGAGGGGGGCAGACTGGTGCTCCGGTTCAGCCGCTCCCCCGCATTCGTCGGCGATCTCGAGCACTGGCAGCACGACACCTTCATCGCGCACTGGCGCACACGGCACCTCGAGGACGCCTTCGTCACCTTCGCGCTGAACCCGGACGGGTCCATCGACAGGTTTCAGATGGCCGCCGTCTCGCCGCTCGCCGACTTCAGCTTCGACTACCAGGATCTCCTGTTCCGGCCCGCACCGGCCACTCCTGCGGCAGGGAGCGTGCGATGACGGCGGTGGATCGCCGGCAGGGCCGGACCTCGCCCGATCTCGAGCCCGACGAATTCCGGGCGCTGCTCGATCAGGCCGCGGCTATCGCGACGCGGCATTGGGAGCGCCAGCCGGAGATGCGGGCGTACACGCGACCACCCGAGGAATTGGTCGCGGCTTGGCGGGCGGCGCCCCTCCCGGAGCGCGGCGAGCCCCTCGACCGTGTGCTCGATCGGATCGCGCGGGACGTGGTCCCCTACCCGCTCGGCGTCGGCCAGCGGCGCTGGTGGGGATTCATCAACTCGCCGCCTCATCCCGTCGGCATCGCCGCAGAGCTGATCGCGGCGACGCTCAAGAACAACTGCGCCGGAACGAGCCAGATGGCGGTGCAGGTCGAGCTGACGGTGATGGATTGGCTGGCCACGCTGGTGGGGCTGCCGCGCGGCGCCGGCGGGCTCCTGGTCAGCGGCGGCTCGATGGCGAACCTCGTCGCGTTGGCGGCTGCCCGTGAGGCCAAGCTCCCGGGGAGCCGCCGGCAAGGGTTGCGCGGCGTTGCGCGACAGCCCGCGCTGTACGCGTCGACCGAAGCCCACTCCTGCATCCGTCGGGCGGTCGAGGTGCTCGGGCTCGGGAGCGACGCTCTGCGCCTGGTGCCCGTCGACCGGGAATACCGGATGGACGTTGCGGCGCTCCGCACCATGGTGGCCAACGACCGTGCCGCTGGGCTCCATCCGATCTGCGTAGTCGCGAGCGCGGGGACGGTGAATACCGGGGTCGTCGATCCGCTATCGGCTGTTGCCGATGTGGCCCAGGAACACGGATGCTGGTTCCACGTGGACGGGGCCTACGGCGCGGTCGGAGCGGCGTTGCCCGAGCTCGCGCCGCTGTATCGCGGCATGGAGCGCGCCGATTCGGTCGCGATGGATCCGCACAAATGGCTGTACGTGCCGTACGAAGCGGGCGCCACGTTGGTGCGTGACCCGGCTACGTTGCGCGCGATGTTCGCGCATCGGGCGGAGTACCTGGCGCTCGAAGAGGATTCGTATCTCGAAGGATCGGTGTGGATCTCGGATCTGGGCCCGCAGCTCACGCGGGAGTTTCGGGCCTTGAAGGTATGGGCGGTCATGCAGGCGGTGGGCCTCGAGCGGTATCGGGAGCTGTGGCGCAACGATATCGCCGTCGCGCGAGAGATCACGCGGCTCGCCGCACGCGAGGAGCGGCTCGAGGTCCCCGTAGCGTCCGACTTGAGCTGTTTCTGCGTGCGGTACGTGCCGCGCCGCGGCGACGCCAACGCGTTCAACCGCACGCTGCTCGATCGGACGCATCGCGACGGACGGATGTTCGTCTCCGGAACGACGCTCGACGGGACGTTCGTGCTGCGCGGCTGCGTCACCAACTTTCGCTCGACGCTCGCCGATGCGGCCATCTGTGTGGACACGATCATAGAGCTGGGCCGCCAGCTCGAGAAGGAGCGAGCCTGAACGGGGAGCCGGGGGGCGCGGAGGGCGACGCTGTCGCTCGAGCCCGGGTGAGACTGGCGGCGGCGGTGATCGCGTTGATCGCCGCCGCCGTGCTCTTGTCCTACCAAATCCCGCCCTTCCCCACGTGGTTCTACGTGTTCGCCTGGTATCCCACGCTGGTCATCCTCGACCAAACGGTGGTGTTGCTCGGCGGAGAGTCGCTGCTCGCACGCCCGCGCGATCTCGTCCTGATGCTGTGGTGGTCGGCGCTGATCTGGTTCGTGTTCGAGGCGCTCAACTTCCGTCTCCAGGACTGGTATTACGTGTTCCTTCCCGCGGGCCGTCTCGCGCGCTGGGTCGGGATCACCGTCTCGCTCGCAACCGTGGTTCCCGCCGTGTTGCTCGGCGAACGCATCCTGGACCGTCTGGGAGTCTGGCGGGACTTGCGTTGGCACTCGGTCATCCTTGACGCGACGCGCTTGCGGATCGCGGGCTGGACCGGCCTGGGCCTGCTCGTCGCGGCGCTCGCCTTTCCGCGATTCCTCCACCCGCTCACGTGGGGCGCCGTATGGCTCATGGCCGAGTTTCATCTTTACGCGCGCGACCCCGAACGATCGTTGTTCGGAGACATCGCGCGAGGCAGCTGGGGCCGAATCGCGCGCTTGATGGCCGCCGGCTTGTTCGCCGGTGTGCTGTGGGAGACGTTCAACTCGGTGGCGCGCGGCCGCTGGATTTACACGGTGCCGTTTCTCGAAGGTCTCAAGATCTTCGAGATGCCACTCGTCGGGTTCCTGGGTTTCCCGTTCTTCGCGCTCGAGGTATGGTCGCTGTACCATCTCCTCGTCTCAATGACCACGCGACGCACGTTGCTCGCGTCTGCCGCGTTCGCGCTGCTCGTGCTCTCGGGGATCGACTACTGGACCGTGAGCTCGACGGAGCCACGTCTGGCGGACGTTCCCGGCGTACCGAACGCGGTATTGTATCGAGTGCGCGACGCAGGGTGGACGGACGTGTTCCGGCTGGCGCGTGCGCCAACGGCCGAGATCGCCTATCGCGCCAACCTGAGTCCGGCGGACGCGCGCGCGGTGCGGGGGGCGGCCCGCCTCGTGACGCTGCGCGGGATCGGGACGGCCCACGCGGCGGCGCTGATGGCGAGTGGCATCGGCACAGTGGAGGAGCTCGCTGCCGCGCCCCCCGACTCGGTCTGGCGACGGGTACATCGGCTGCACCGCCCGCGACCCACACTCGCGGAAGTCCGGGTGTGGGTGCGGGCCGCTCAGCAAGAGGTGCGGGCTATGCCACCGCCGGCTGGGGGATCACCTCCCACTCCGTCACCACCTCGTCGGTCGTCCGCAGCTGGCGCGCCGGATCGGTCGCATACCACGTCTTGAAGTACTCGAGCCCCGTTCGATGCGCCTCCTCCGTAAGCGCCTGGAGTGCGTCCGTCACCCACACGAGGTCGAAGCCGCGCTGAAACGCGTCGCCCGAGGTATGGCGCGCGCAGCAATCGGTGTGCAGGCCGGTGATGTAGAGCCGGTTCACGCCGCGCGACTCGAGCGCGCGCGCGAATGCCGGATTCATGAACGGGCTGTACGTCTGCTTGCCCAACACAATGTCACCCGGCTCGGGGGCGAGCCCGGGGACGATCTCGGCATTCCAGGTTCCCACCATGGCGTGTGGTGGCCATTTCTTGAGCTCGCTATCGGCCGGTGTGTGCGCATCGGTCGCGTAGACGACCGTAACGCCCGCACGCCGTGCGGCAGCGAGCAGGCGGCCCAATGGCCCAATGATCCGTTGGGCGCTCCGCTGATACTCGGGGCCACCCGCATCGGCGATCACGCCCCCGGGATAGACGAAATCGTTCGCCATGTCGATCACGACGACCGCACTGTGCTGGAGATCCGCGTTCTTCGAAGGCATAAGACGCTCCCATTGTTGTAGAGCCGCCGCCGGGGGGCCGATTGGGCAACGCCTAGGTCCGACCGAGATGCCGGACCGCTCCCGGAGCGAGACGCGGACAAACCCGCGCCGTCGAAATATAACCGTGTGGCGGTCGGGACTCAGTCCGGTTGTGCGGGACCTGACCCGGCGCGACTGCGGAGGATGGCCGCGGCGACCTCCTCGAGATCCGCCACCGTGAGCTCGACCGTCGCGGCCCCGATCCAGCCATCCACCTGCGCCGGCGTGCGGGCACCCACGATCGCTCCCGTGACGCCGGGCCACGCGAGTGTCCAGGCGATGGCGATGGCCGACACCGTCGTCCCGTGGCGCCGGCCGATCGGTTTGAGCGCGTCGCGGAGCGCGACATTCCTCGAGAGGTTCGGCTCCCGGAACTGGGCGCTGCGACGGCGCCAATCGTCGGGCGCGAGCGCGGCGACTCGGGCGGCGCTGAAGCTCTCGGTGAGGATCCCCGACTGCATCGGACTGTAGGCGATGACGCCGTTGCCGTGCTCGGCGGACCACGGGATCTCCCGTTCGGCGACGTCGCGACGGATGAGCGAGAAGGGCGGCTGCAGGGAGTCGACGTGCCGGATCGCCTCGCAGCGTGCCAGTAACGCGACATCGAAGTTCGACACGCCGATTGCTCGGACTTTCCCTTCCTCGACCAACCCAACCATTGCCCACCAGGAGTCCTCGACCGGGGTGCCGGTCTCGTCGGGCCAGTGGAATTGATACAAGTCGATACGCTCGACGCCGAGCCGGCGCAGGGACGCCTCGACCTCGCGCCGGATCGACGCGGCCTTTAGGGTACGGCGCGCTCCCGCCATGCGGTCGCGATCGTCCCAGACGAGGCCGCACTTGGTGAACACCAACGGGCGCTCGCTCGCAGGCAGGTCGCGAAGCAGTCGGCCGACGACCTCTTCCGAATGGCCCAGCCCGTACACCGCCGCCGTGTCGATCCAGTTGATGCCGAACTCGATCGCGTGCCGCATGGTCGCGAGCGAGTCGGCGTCGTCCTGCGGTCCCCAGCCGAACGCCCAGCCCCCGCCGCCGATCGCCCAGGCGCCGAAGCCCACCGTCGTGATCTCGAGCCCGCTCGTCCCGAGCGGGCGGGTTGGCAAAGTCATGGTGTCCTCCCCCTCCCCCTCCCCCTCCCCTCCCCCGACGCGAACGTCGCGCGGAACACTCCGGTTCCGTCGAGGGTTAGGTCGGGTATGAAAATCTCATTCATCGGTCTCGGCAGCATGGGTCTGCCCATCGCGCGTAACCTGTTGCAAGCCGGCCACAAGCTCACAGTCTACAATCGTACCGCCGCACGGGCCGACGCTCTCAAGTCCCTCGCGCCCACCGTTGCCGACAGTCCTGCAGCTGCCGCTCGGGGAGCGGACGTTCTGTTCACCATGGTCGCGGACGACGCGGCGCTCGAAGAGGTGGTGCTGGGCGATCGCGGTGTCCTCGGCGCGCTCCCCCGTGGAGGGATCCACGTTTCGATGAGCACCGTTAGTCCGGGCCTCGCGCGGTGGCTCGAGGAGCGCCACCGGTCGGCCGGACAGATCTACATCGCGGCGCCCGTGTTCGGTCGGCCCGAAGCCGCGGACGCGAAGAAGCTGTGGATCGTGGCCGCGGGCCCGCCGGCCGCGATCGAGCGCTGTCGCCCGCTGTTCGCGGCGATCGGGCAAGGCGTCCTGCCCGCGGGCGACGCGCCGCCGCGCGCCAACGTCATCAAGCTCGCCGGCAACTTTCTCCTCGCGGCCGCCATCGAGGCAATGGGCGAAGCGATCGCCTTCGCGCGCAAGCACGATGTCGCACCAGGCGATCTCCTCGACGTCGTAAATGGCCACTTGTTCCGCTCGCCGATCTACGAGAACTACGGGAAGCTCATCGCCGAAGAGCGCTACGAGCCCGCGGGGTTCAAGCTCAAGTACGGCTTGAAGGATATCAGGCTCGCGCTCGAGGCGGGGGAGGCCGTCGCCGCGCCGATGCCGCTCGCGAGCCTGATGCGCGATCGCTACGTCTCCGCGGTGGCGCGGGGTTGGGGAGAGATCGATTGGGCCGGGCTCGCGCGCGTCGCCGCCGTGGATGCAGGCCTGTGAGTCAGCCGCCCGCGATCGCGGGAATGACGGTCACCTCGTCTCCGTCCTGCAGCGGCGCGGCGAATCCGCCGCGGAAGCGCACGTCCTCGTCGTTCAGGTAGAAGTTCACGAACGGATAGGGTTTCCCCTGCTCGTCCCGAAGGCGTGGCGCGAGGCCGGGATAGCGCGCCGCGACATCGGCCACTGCTTCGCCCAGCGTGCGACCCGTCGCCTGGATGGTGCGGACTCCGCCCGTGTGGCCAGCGAGCACCGAAGGCAGGTTCATGGTGACGGACATGTCAGCTCCTTTGTTCGATCGACTCGATCAGCGGGATCACGTCGCGTAGCCGCGGCGTGATCACGGGGGCTTCGGGGATCACCTCGAGCACCGCTTCCAGCGTTTTCAGGCCGTGGCCGGTGATGCACAGGACGACCTCGTCGTCCGCATGGAGGTGGCCAGCCCGGGCCAGGGCGAGCGCCCCGGCCACCGTCACCCCACCGGCCGTCTCCGCGAAGACGCCCACGTCTTCCGCTAGCGCGCGGATTCCCTCGACGAGCTCGGCGTCGCTCACCGCCGCGCCCCAACCTCCGGTCTCCCGCATCGCGTGTGCTGCGGACACCCCGTCTGCCGGGTTCCCGATGGCGAGCGAGCGGCAGATCGTCCGCGGGACCTCCGGCTCCAGCGTGCTCCCGCCGCGCTCCAGCAGTCTCACGATTGGCGCGCACCCGGCGGCCTGCGCGCCGTACAGCCGTGGAGGCTGGCCATGAACCAGGCCCGCGTCGAGAAACTCCCCGAAACCCTTGCGCAGCTTGGTCAAGAGCGAGCCACCCGCCATCGGCGCGACGACGGCACTCGGCAGCCGCCAGCCGAGCTGCTCCGCAATCTCGAAGGCGACGGTCTTCGAGCCTTCGCCGTAGTAGCCGCGCAGGTTCACGTTCACTATCCCCCAGCCGAACCGGTCCGCCACTTGCGCGCACAGCCGGTTGACGTCGTCGTACGTCCCGCGGACACGCACGAGCCGCGCGCCGTACACGCTCGTGCCGATGATCTTGGCCTGCTCGAGCTCTTCCGGGATGAAGACCCAGGCCGTGAGCCCGGCCCGCGCCGCGTGCGCGGCGACCGCGTTCGCCAGATTGCCGGTGGAAGCGCAGCCGATGGTATCGAGACCGAAGGCCGCCGCCGCGTTGATCGCGGCGGCAACGACGCGGTCTTTGAACGACAATGACGGGTGTGACACGGTGTCGTTCTTCACCCATGCGCGGGCCACGCCGAGCCGCCGCGCCAGCGCGGGTGCGTCGATGAGCGGCGTGAACCCGCTATCGAGCGACCAGACCGGATCACCGTCGAACGGCAGCCACTCCTTGTATCGCCAGAGCGACGGGGCGCGGCGCGCGATCGTGTCCGCGTCCGGAAGCACGCGGCCGGCGTCGTACACCGGGTCGAGCGGTCCGAGGCATACCTCGCAGATCGCGAGCGGAGCGGGTGCGCGTTCCACGCCGCAGTGACGGCAGCGCAAGGGCCGGGCGGTGAGCGGCAGGGCGGCGGGCGACGTGGGGACGGAGATACGGGACGACGTGGCCGGCATGGGATCCTCAACAAAAAAGCCCGGGCTAAAGCCGCGGGCGGTCGCTTTTTAGCACCTTGTTTAACGTGGCGGCAATACGCGGCAAATCACCACGGGTGCGACGATTGTGAGTTGGAAGATACCCGAGGTATCCGCCAGGTCAAGCGGGGACGGGCGTCAGCGCTCCCACGAATTTCCTGATCGCGCCCGACGCCCGCTCGAGCTCCGAGGGCGCCGTGGCGTAGCACAACCGCAGGTGACCCGCCCCAGCAGGGCCGAACGCCGTGCCCGCGAGCACCGCCACGTGCTGCTCCGCCAGAAGCCGCTCGGCGAACGCCTCGCAGGCAAGACCGGTCCGGTCGAGCACGCCGCCGATGTCCGGGAAGCAATAGAAGGCGCCCGCCGGCGACGCGCAGCGTATCCCGTCGATCGCATTGAGTCCACGCACCAAGAGATCGCGTTTGGCCTTGAGGCCGGTGACCATGCCGGTGACCGCGTCTTGCGGTCCCGTGAGCGCGGCCAGTCCGGCGTATTGGACGAACGTGGCGGTGCACGAGACGTTGTTGATCAACAGGGTGGTCATCGGCTCGGTGAGCCAGGCGGGCATCACGCCGTAGCCCAACCGCCATCCCGTCATCGAATACGCTTTCGAGAAGCCGTCGACGATCACGGTGCGCTCCGACATCCCCGGGAGCGCGGCGATGCTGTCCCACTGACCGTCGTAGCGAATCCGGCCGTACACCTCATCGGTGATGACCCAGAGATCGTGGCGCTGGACGAGCGTCGCCAGCACCTCGAGATCGCTCGGAGTGGCCACACCGCCCGTGGGGTTGTGGGGCAGATTGAGGATCAGGACGCGCGTGCGCGGCGTGATGCGCTCCGCGATCGCCGCTACGTCGGGCGCGAACTGGTGCGACTCATCGAGCGGATAGTAGACGGGTCGCCCGCCGGCGAACCGCACGACCGATTCGTAGATCGGGAAACCGGGGTTGGGGCACAGGACGTCGTCACCCGGCTCGATGAGCGCGAGCGCCGTAGAGAACAGGATCGGCTTGGCCCCCGGCGTGACCACGACATTCTCGGCGGTCGCGCGCACGCCACGCTGCGCGAGCGAACGCGCGATCGCGTCGCGCAGCTCGGGAACGCCAGCCGCGAGGGCATAGCGGGTGAGGCCGTCCCGCAGCGCGCGCACCCCCGCCTCCACGACGTGCGGCGGCGTGGGCATGTCCGGCTCGCCGATCTCGAGATGCACGACGTGGTGCCCCGCGGCCTCGAGCCGCTTGGCCGCCGCGAGGACGACGTAGGCCTGCTCGGTACCGAGCGTGTCGAGGCGGGCGGCTGAACGCATGGAGTTACTTGGCGCGCTCCAGGTACACGCCCTCTCGCGGATCCACGCGGACCTTTTCGCCTTCGGAGATGAACTCCGGGACCTGGACCGTGACGCCGTTCGACAACTTGGCCGGCTTGGTGCTCGCCGTCTTGGTGGCGCCCCGCATCACCGGGGAGGTCTGTACCACGGTCAGCTCAACGACAGACGGCAGCTCGATGCCCACGGGGCGGCCGTTCAGCCATTCGACCTGAATGTGCATCTCCGGCTGCAGCCAGTCCCCGCTGTCACCGGCCGCCTCGGGGTCGAGCGTGTGCTGTTCGTACGTGGTGGTGTCCATCACGTGCACACCCGCCTGATCGCGGTAGAGCACCTGGAACTCCTTGGTTTCGAGCGGCGCCTCTTCCATGAAATCGGTCGCGGCGAGACGCGTGTCGAACGTGTTCCCCGTGACGAGATTGCGCAGCCGTACCTGGACGAACGCCCGCAGGTTTCCGGGCGTGCGATGTGTGAACTCCAGGACACGGGACGGCTGCCCGTCGATGATGATCACGTGACCACGTCGGATATCGGTCGCTTTCATCTGATACACTCCGCAAAGGCCATGCCCTAAAAACAAATTGCGCGGGCATGAACCGGAAAGCCCGCGCGAGGACCGGAAGATAAGCCGCTTGGGAGCGGGGTCAACGGGGTGGGGCGAAGTCGGCAACCGTCAGTGGCCGCGTCAGATACCCGATAGGCTCGCGGTCCCACCATACCCCGCTCCTCGCCCGCTCACTGGGCTCGGCGAACCGGTACCGGTAGTACACGAGCCGGAGATACCGGGGCGGCCGGGCCGGGCATGGATTTTCACCGAGCAATCCGAGGACCTCCGGAGTGCCCTCCAGTACGTGGCGAAGCAGCGGCAAGAGCCACGGCTGCGCGCCCACCGGGTCGAGCCCGGCGAACCACATCTGCCAGTCGAGCCGCGGCATATGCGGGGCCATGAACGCGGGGCGCTGCGTCACGTCGCCCGGTTTCCAACGAAACCCGTACTCCCGCCAGTGGAGCGTATCGTCGCTTCCTTCGAGTACGATCTCGGGCCGCTCCGTCGTCATCACGCGGAAGAGTCCATAGCCATTGACGGAGCGGAGCGGCGCCACGGCATCGAGCAGCGGATTCTCGAGCGTCCGGCGGACGCCCGGCGCGGTCTGCGCGATCTCCCGTACGAACGCGAGCAGCGCGAGCAGGGCCAGCACGGAGCCGAGCCCGCGGACGGTGTAGACCTTCCAGCGGGGCTCGGGCTCGCCGGCCGCGAGCGGGAGCGGCAGCACGCGCCGTAAGAAGGCGTCGTCGAGGAGCGGGACGCAAAGCACGATCGCCAGGAGGTTGAAGAACCCGTAGTTCCCTGTCAGCGCGATTCCCAACTGCCCGACGATCAACGCCCCGCAGGCCGAATGCCTCATGCGACGCGCGTACCGCCATCGTGGAGGCGCGAAGATCAACCACGGTACGCCGAGCTCGATCAGCAGGACGGCGAGTGTCATGCCCCGATGCATCCATTCGGGCAGCCATTGCGCGTACCACGCCGGCCACGGCGGCAGCGGTTGGGTCCAGAAGTGGTAATCGAGTGCGGTCAGATGGCGCCACGTGGGATCGGCGCTCGCGAGCTTCGTGGCCCCCGACAGCACCATGAGTCTGAACAACAGCCCCCATACGAGCCACCGAGCGAGCGCGAGCGGCGGGCGCTCGGACGTGAGACTCGGTACGACTTGCGTGGGCGCGAACAGGAGCGCGAGCAGCCCGGTCTCGAGGAGGAGCGCGTCCCATTGGAACCACAGGAACGTCTGTCCCGCCACGGAGAGAGAGAGGTAGCAGACCCATAAGAGAAGAAGGACGGGTGCCTGGGCCACGCCCGCGAGAAGAAGGAGGGAGAGCACGACGCCCGCCCAGCACAGCCCCTCGAGCATCCCATCGCTCGCGCCGAGCCAGCACAGGGTGGGGAATAGCCGATACGCCGAGCTCCCGTATATTGCGTGCGCCCGGGCGAGGAACGCCCCCGCCGGAAGGAGGCCGTGCTCTCCGACGAGGCCCGTGACTTGCGTGACCAGTGAGAGGAAGGCGACGAGGTAGACGACGCCGAGGAGACGCACGAAGAGCCAGCGGGACAGGAGGTACGTCGGAACGTCCGCCTGACGTGTGGCCAAAGCCTCGGTGACGTCTATCGTTGCCATTTTTCAGCGGGTGGGACTATATGTCTAAAGGAAACTGTGTCACGCCTTCCGGTGTAGCACCTGTCCGACACACAGCGGTTGCTCGAATTCAACAGCCCTGTGATCCACATCACGTTCGTTCCGGTATAAGGAGGTCGAGATCATGATCCGCACCAGCCGTCGCCTTGCGCGCGGCGCGTGGCTCCCGATCGCGCTGCTCGTCGCCGTAGGGTGCAAGCAGGGGCCGACACCCGAGGTGCAGGCGCGCCTGGACAGCCTGTCTCAGGCGTCGTCCCAGCGCGACCGCCTGATGCAGGAGGTCGCCGAGAACACGCGCCTCGTGAGCGAGATCAGCCGGGAGCTCGCGACGGTCAACATCCCCGCGCGCCAGCTCAAGGTGTCCGCCGAGTCGCCGCTGCGCGCGTCGCGCGACACGTTGATTCAGAAGATCCATTATATGACCGCGCGCGTGAAGGACATCGAGCCGCGGCTCAAGGCGAGCGAGCAAAAAGTCAAAGATCTCACCACCCTGTCCGACAGCCTGCGCGACGCGCTCGGCTCGACGTTACAGAACCTGCAAGGCGTGATCGACAACCAGAAGGAAACGATCGACGCCCTCACGCTGCAAGTCGAGACGCTCACCGCCGAGAACGTGGCCCTGAAGGACACGCTCGAGAACATGTCCACGATCAACAATACGGTCTACTACGTCGTGGGCACCAAGGATGAGCTGGAGCAGAAGGGCATCGTCCAGGAGGAAGGTGGGGCGCGGTTCCTGTTCGTGCTGTGGAAGAGCGGCAAGACGCTCGTCCCCGCGCGCAACCTTGATCCCGGCGTCTTCACGGTGGCCGACCGCCGACACTTCACGGAGCTGCCGCTGCCGGCCGCCGACAAGGAATACCGGATCGTGTCGCGTCAGGATACCTCGGCGCTCGACACACCGCCCGGCTCGGATGGAAAGCTGACGGGGCACGCGGTGAAAATCGCTGACCCGGCGAAGTTCTGGGCCGCGTCGAAGTATCTGATCATCGTCGAAGGCTGAGCGCATAAAAACGAACGGGGTGAGGCGCGCGGCGCTTGACCGAAACGGTCATCGTCGCTAGCCTCACCCCGTGGTCTATCGTTCACCCACGCGGGACCCGGTCTGTGAGCCCGGACCGGTCGGCCTGTACCAGGTGAGCACCAGATGTGTGGCGGATTCGGTCCGCCTCAGGGTGAGTCGGATCACAGGGGAACACGGTGCTTTCGCTATGCCCCCGGGGCGCGGGACTTGCGACGCCCCCGCCCCGGCAGCAAGAACCGACCAAGAAGAGGGGGGCTCATGCACGGAGTAATCAGGCGGTATCGGGTACGGTTGGGCACGGTGGCGCAGGCGGCCCACTATGCGGAGAAGGGGTTCCTGCCCATCCTGCGCGACATTCCAGGCTTCATTTCGGGCCAGCTGCTCGATACCGGCAACGACGTCCTCACCTGTATGGCCCTGTTCGAGACCCAGGAGGGAGCCGCCGCCGGCGTGCGTGCGTCCCGCGACTGGTTCCGGGACGAGTGGTCGTCCTTCCGGCCCCTGCCCCCCGAAGTGATTATCGGTGAAGTGCTTGCCGCCTCGAGTGCCGATCGCCGGCGGCTCGCCGACCGGCGCAGCCTGGCCCTGGTCGGGGCCTCCAACTGGACCGGAGTCGAGCGGCGGACCGGGCAGGACCGTCGTGCCGGAGTCGAAGCGCCGAGGTTCGCGGCCGTCGGCTAACCTCAGCCGCTAGCGCCGTTTGCGTCGGGGGGTCGGGCGGCTGCCGCCCGGCCCCCCGAATGCTTCGTACAGATCGTCGAGCACCGCCGCGCCACGCTCGAGGCGTGCTTCGTCCGTCGCGTGCCGCCGCACGATGCCGCGGATGACACGCTCGAACCCCGCCGTTTCGTCCCGTCCGAATTTCCCGTCCTTGCAGTCGATGTCGTGCACGAGCTCCGCGAGCGCCGCGAGCGCCGCGTCCTCGAGGCCGAACCGAGCCAGGAGCGTCTCGAACGTGCATCGGTCCCCTTCATGCGTGTACTCCGCCTCGAACATGTCGAAGCGCCGCTCGCCTGGCGCCGGCGCGTGGTTCTGCGTCGCGACGAACTGGAATCGCGCGGCGGGATCGATGAAACGGCGAATGAGCCAGGCACTCGAGATCCGATCCACATGCACACCGACGCGCGTGACCCACGTGTGAGTCCCCTTCCCCGGTTGCACGGGATCGGTCCGGCGTGCGCGCGAGGGGGGGGGAGCCGGGGTGGATGGCTTGCGACGCTCGCGCGCCTTGGCGAGCGCGGCTTCAGCCACACGCCGCCCGGCGGCGCCGAAGTGGTCGATGCTCACGATCTCGGCGAGTCGCCGGTCCAGGCGCGCTGCGTCGCTGTCCCCATCCTCCGCCGCTCGGGTCAGCTCGGCGTACTCGGCATCGCGTTGAGTCCGGAACATCGCTTCAATCTGACCGTCCGACAGACCATCGACGAACGCCGCCTGGCACACCGATGCCTCGCCGCCCCCGGCTACGATTTCGCGTCGCAACCACTGAAAATCCTCGGCGGCCTGATCCGTGTGCGGCAGCGCGTAGACGGAGCTCTTGATGGCCACGGCACCGATCCGCTGCAGGCGGCGCCAGACCTTCACTCGGAAATAGTCCGGCTTGGGGGGAAGCTGGTGGATGAGCAGCAGCCAGCGGCCCCCGGGCGCTTCGCGGGTCGGCGAGCGGGCGTTGACCCTTACCACAGGTTCCGCATGCCCGAGCCGACGGCTCGCCGAGCGCCGGCCGGAGTCGAGTGGGTATCGGCGCCGAGCGCGCCCGTCGCGGGATTGAAGAAGTGCTCGCTCGTGACGGCGAGTGTAAGCGCGGCCACTTCGGCCTCGGAGAAGTGACGTCGCAGCTCGGTGAGGACCGTGTCGGACATCCCGCCCATTCGGTCAGCGTAGCGGGACACGGCTTCGGTGAACGCGAGCGCCGCCCGGTCCTTGTCCGAGAACAGCCGGCTCTCACGGAATCGCCGCAAGGCCTGGAGCTCCTCGAGCGAGAGGAACGCTTTGCGCCACAGATGCCGGCCGTGTTCGACGCACCACCCACACTCCGCTAGCTCGGCCGCAAGCTGCTGCACGAGGAGACGGAGCCGCGGCTCCAGGGTCGCCGACCCCGCGGCGCCATAGCGACCGATCCGCGCGTACGCGGGCAGGACGCTCGGCCCGGGCAGCCGGCCCGCGGGCGTCCGCGCCAGGGCTTCCCAGGTCCGCTGGAACCATCGCAGTAGTATCATTGATATGATACAACTGTATCATGATCTGGCCATGCCCGCAACCCCTTCCCTCCCACCGGTTCGGGCTGTCTCTTGCCGCCTCATGTCCTTCGCCCGCGGCCTCCTGCTCCGCGCCTCCCGCAGCGCCTGGCTCGCCCGACAGCTCCGGGACCGGGCCTTTCTCCGCCGCGCGGTGCGGCGCTTCATGCCGGGGGACGAGCTTTCCGCTGCGCTCGCTGCTGCGGCCGAGCTCGCGAGCGCCGGGATCGGATGCGTCCTGACCCAGCTGGGCGAGCAGGTCGCCACGCGCCAGGAAGCAGCCCGGGTACGCGACCACTACCTCGACGTCCTGGCTCAAGTGAGGGAGCGGCGGCTGCCCGGTGAAATCTCGGTGAAGCTCACGCACCTCGGGCTGGACGTCGATCGGACGGCCTGTCGCGCTGATCTCGAGGTATTGGCGCGGGCGGCCGGCGAGGCGGGGTCGTTTCTCTGGATCGATATGGAAGAGTCGCGCTACGTAGACGCGACCCTCGACATGTTCCGGGCGGTGCGGGCCGCCTACCCACGCCTGGGAGTCTGCCTGCAGGCGTACTTGCGCCGCACGCCGTCGGACCTGGACACGCTGCTCCCGCTCTCACCCGCGATCCGCCTCGTGAAGGGGGCCTACAACGAGCCGCCCAGGGTCGCCTACCCGGTGAAACGGGACGTGGACGCCGCCTACCTGACACTGGCCGACCGGCTGCTCAAACCTGCGGCGCAGGGAGCGGCCCGCCCCGTGTTCGGGACCCACGACATGGGGCTGGTGAAACGGATCCGGGAGCATGCGATGGCGCTCCACCTCGCCCCGGGGAGCTATGAGGTGCATATGCTCTACGGCATCGGAGCCCCGGAGCAGCGCAGGTTGGCCAAAGAGGGGGTCCGAGTCAGGGTGCTGATCAGCTATGGGACGCACTGGTTTCCCTGGTACATGCGGCGGCTGGCGGAGCGCCCGGCGAACGTCTGGTTCGTGGTGCGAAACCTCATTTAGTCTGGTTGTTGGGTGTAAACGGGCTAATAGCCCGAGCTCGGCCGCAAGTCCGTCCTTAAGGACGCGGTCCGGGCCGAGCGCGCCCTCTCAGGGCGTGTCACACGGGGAAGAACGACCGTACCAGGCCAGCGCGCGCCTTGAGGCTATAGCGCATTGACGCCAGTTTTCCCGGACGTATGCCAACCCGCACCGTCGATCCCTCCCTCACGCAGCTCGACCGCTGGCGTCGCGACACGCCCGGGTGCCGGGAGCGGATCCATCTGAACAACGCGGGGGCGGCACTGATGCCGCAGCCGGTGCTCGACGCGCTCATGCGGCACCTCCAGCGCGAGGCCGCGATCGGCGGCTACGAAGCCGCCGATGAAGCCGAGGCGCGACTGGACGAGACGTACGAGCTGCTCGGACGGATCATCGGGGCGGCCGCCAAGAACATCGCGATCGTAGAGAACGCCACGGTCGCCTTCAACCAGGCGGTGTCCGCCTTCGACTTCCGCCCGGGCGATCGCATCGTCACGACCCGCACCGACTATCCCTCGAACCAACTCGTGTACCTCTCGCTCGCCCGTCGGGCAGGCGTCGAGACGGTTCGGGCGGACGACCGGCCCGAAGGCGGCGTGGACCCGGAAAGCGTGCGCGAGCTCGCCAGTCACCCCCGGACGCGCCTGGTGGCCCTGAGCTGGGTCCCCACCAACTCCGGGCTCGTACAGGACGCGCAGGCCGTAGGAGATGTGTGCGCCGATCTCGGAGTTCCGTACCTGATCGATGCCTGCCAGGCGGTGGGGCAGCTCGCCATCGACGTCGACGAGCTCAAATGCGATTTCCTCGGCGGCACCGCCCGGAAGTTCCTGCGCGGCCCACGCGGCATCGGCTTTCTGTACGTGTCGGACCGCATGCTCGAGCGCGGGGCGTTCCCGCTGTTTCTGGACATGCGCGGCGCCGACTGGACCGATCCCGATGCCTACCGGTTGGCCGACGGCGCGCGGCGGTTCGAGAACTGGGAGTTCGCCTATGCGCTGGTGGCGGGACTGCGCGAGGCCGCACGCTACGCGTTGGACGTCGGCGCGGAAGGCCAGGAGCGCGCACGCGGCCTCGCGGCGCTGCTCCGCGAGCGGCTCGCCAAAGTGCGCGGCGTGCGGGTGCTCGATCGCGGGCGGGAGCGCTGCGCCATCGTCACCGTCGATGTGAGCGGCAAGGACGCCGTGGGCGTGAAGCTCGCACTGCGGTCGCGGGGCATCAACACGAGCTCCTTCGACCGGAAGTCGGGCGTGCTCGACATGGACGAGAAGCGCGCGAGCACCGCGCTCCGGCTCTCACCGCACTACTACAACACCGAGGACGAGCTCGACGCCGCGGTCGCGGCCATCGCCGAGCTCGCAGGGGGGTGAGCTGAGAACGAGTCGCACGCTCTCGGCGCTCCTGCTCCTACCGCTCGCCGGAGCCGGCGCGCAGGCCGTCCCGTTCAGCCAACGGGCGGCGGTGACCCAATGGCTCGGCAATACCGAGGTGACCGTCACCTATGGCCGCCCGAACGCCCGCGGCCGCAAGCTCTTCGGGGGGGTCGTGCCGTGGGGTGAGGTGTGGTGCCCGGGCGCCGACCAGGCGACGGCCATCGCGTTGAGCAAGGATTTACTGGTGGGCGGTCAGCGCCTCGCGGCGGGCAAGTACAGCATGTGGGCGATCCCGGACAGCGCGGAATGGACGTTGATTTTCAGCCGCGCGGCGAACGTCTTTCACATTCCCTACCCGGGCGAGTCGAAGGATGCCCTGCGCATCAAGGTGAAGCCCCAGGCCGGGTCGTTCATGGAAACACTGGCGTTCTACTTTCCCGCCGCCAACGCCGATCGCGCCCTCCTCAACCTGCAGTGGGGCGAGACGATCGTGCAGGTCCCGATCGAGAACACTCGCTGAGAAATCCGTCCAGCAGGCGGTTGAACTCGGCGGGCTTGTCCATGTGGATCCAGTGTCCGGTCCCTGACACCAACCGATGTGGCAGACCTCGCGTGAGCCGATGCAAGGCGATCGGCGTCTCGTTCAATGCCGTGATCAAGGAAAGCTTCGGGCCCCGATAGCGCTCGAGCGCGGGGATCGGCTCGAATTCCGAAAGCGCCCGAAAGATCTCGACGAAGGTGCGTCGCGGCGTGGACTCGAGGTCCCGCATGACGGCGGCCCGAACTGCCGGGTCCCCGCCCTCGGTGATGCGCGTCCAGTGCGCGCGCACCGTGTCGCGGTACATGGCAGGTTCGAGATCCCCCAGGAAAGTGGCGAGCATCTCCGCCGAGAGCAGACGTTGGTCTCCGTTCGGATCTACGAGCAGGAGGCCTGCGATTCGATCCGCGAGGGCGGCGGCGCTAGCGACGGCCACCGCGCCGCCCGCGCTGTGCCCGACGAGGACGAACCGCTGGAGGTCGAGCGCGTCCGCGACGGCGGCCACGTCGCCGGCGATGGCGGGGATGGCGTACGTCCCGTCGGCCGGCTCAGTGGAGCGGCCGTGACCACGAAGGTCGAGCGCCACGGCTCGGCGCCGTGGTCGCAGATGCGCGAGCTGGGCCGCCCAGTGCGTCGTGTTTCCGGCGAGCGAATGGACGAACAATACCGGCTCGATGCTCGAAGAGGGTCCCCCATCGTCCACGTAGAGCGCGCCCGCCGGTCCCCGGACGGTGGTCACGGCTCGGCATCCTCTCCGCCCGCGATGCGGTCGAACCGGTCGCGAACCCGGCTGCCGAGCCGTTCGCTCTCGTCGAACTTCTTCTGGGCGTTGGACAGGTGGGCGCCGACGGTCTGAAACGCGGCCCAGAACGCGTCGAGGTGTTGGCGTAAGCCGCCCAACCGCTCCGCGATCTCTCGGGCATGCCGCTCCACCTGCATGCCTTTCAATCCATGCAGGATCACGAGGAGATACGCGTAGAACGTATGCGGGGACACGGGGATTACCCGGCGGCGCATGGCATGGCCCAGCACGCTCTTTGCGTCTTCCGGATCCTCGGCGCGAAGCACGGCCTCGTAATAGACGTTTTCCGCGGGGATGTACATCAGCGCGAACTCGTACGTGCCCTCGTCGGGCCGGATGTACTTGTCCGCGATCTCGTCGATGCGGTCTCTCAGCGAGCGGGCGAACGCCCGCCGCTCACGCTCCGCTTCCGGGCCCTGGGCGGCGAGCATGCGCTGGTACGCCTCGAGCGGGAATTTCGCGTCCACCGCGACCAGACGGTCGCCCAACCTGAGGACCGCGTCCACGCGCTCTCCGGAGCGGAAGGCGTGTTGCATCTCGAAGTGAGAGGTCGGGAGGATCTGCCGCAGCAGCTCCTCGAGCCAGATCTCGCCGAGCGTGCCGCGCAGCTTGGGGACCTGGAGCAGCTGCTGAACCTCGGTGACCGAGGCGCCCATCGCTTCGAGTCGTCGGGTAACCTCCGCGAGGGCGCCGAGCCGCTCGCGCACGTCGGACAGCACACGGCTCTGGTCGGCGCTGCCGCGCAGGATCAGGAGGACGATCAGGGCGACCAGCACCACGATCGCGACGATCGTGACTGTCTGCGGCATCCGCTAATCTACGGACGGTAGGCGCGAATCCGCTCCCCGTTGCCGGTGGAGGCGGCCTCGTGGAGTGCCGTACTGGCGTGCTCGAGGAGCGTGGCGGGCTCGATCGGCGTCTGGTGAACGTCGGCGAGGGCCTCGTATCCCGCGCGGACCCGCAGCGGCGGAACACCCGGAGGGCGGGGCCCGGCGCTCTCGACGACCTGGGTCAGCCGCCGCGCCATTCTCTCGGCACCCTGTGGAGCCGTACCGGGCGCGAGCACGGCGAACTCCGCGACGCCGAGCCCGCCCATCGCATCGCATGCCCGGGCACCGGCCAGCAGGACATGCGCCGCGTACTGCGCCGCGGCCGGCACGCGGGCGGCGCTCCGCGCCGCGCCGGCGGTCTCCACCTCTATGCCGAGGGCAAGGCACGTGAGCGGCGCGTGGCGCCGGAAGGCATCGTTGGTCAGCTCGCGCGCGCGTCGCTCCAGACCGCGCATCGTGTAGAGTCCGCTCGAGGGGTTCACGGCGCTCTCCTCGAGCCGCCGGTCGGTTTCGAGCTTGACGCGTGTCAGCGCGTCGAGCTTGAGCGCCAGCTCCTCCGCGTTGAGCGTCATGCTCAGGTAATCCGATGCGCCGGCCTCCAACGCCGCGAGGCGCTGCTGTTTCGTGTCGGGCGCGGAAGTGAGCATGATGATCGGCACGTTCCACGGAACGGCGGCGTTACGACGCAGGGCGCGGCAGACCGTGACGCTGTTCGTGTCCGGAAGGTTGGCATCCATCAGAATGACATCGGGCCCCAGCGCCGGAGCCCGCTCGAGGAGCTCGCCGCCCGTCGACACGGAGACGGCCCGGTACCCCAACGGTTGAAGCGTACTTTCGAGCGCGCGGTTGATCCATACGCCGGAATTGGCGAGGAGCGCCAGCGGCTGTCGGATGAACGGAGTCTGGGCCCGCTCAGACACCTGACCTCCGGGTGGCTAGCGCCCCACTCTATAGGGAGCGGCGGGGTGTAAAGTCAATAGTTAGTGTTCAGGTATGCCGTTCCCCTCCAAGCCGCTCCGCCTGTCCAAGTCCCGCTACCTGCATGGCCTCCAGTGTCACAAGCAGCTCTGGTGGCGGGTGCACGACCCGGACGCGCCGGAGCTGGCACCTACACCAGGCCAGCAAAACCTCTTTGCCCAGGGGAAGGAGGTAGGCGAGCGTGGCCGGGGGCAGGTGCCGGGCGGCCAGCTGATCGACCTGCCCTTCTACGAGTACGACAACAAGGTCGCAGCCACTCAGGAGGCCCTGAAACTCGGGCTTCCGGCGATCTACGAGGCCTGGTTCCTAGCTGGTGACACCTACGCGGGTGTGGATATCCTGGCTCGCGACCCTGGCGGGCGGGGGCACGCGGTGGTCGAAGTGAAGGCGTCGAGCAGGCGCAAGCCGGAGCACCTGCCGGATGCCGCGGTCCAGGTGTACGTCCTGCGCCAGGCGGGACTCCAGGTGGAGCGGGCGGAGGTCATGCACCTGAATCCCCAGTGCCGGTATCCCGATCTCTCGAACCTGTTCGTGCGGGAGGACGTCACGGCGCTGGTCGAAGGCGCGCTCGTCGGACTGCCCGAGGAACTCGACGCCCAGCGCCACATGCTTGAGGGACCGCTTCCCGACGTGCCGATCGGCGAGCAGTGCTCCAAGCCGCACGACTGCCCCTTCATTCCCCGTTGCTGGCCCAAGCACCCGGACCACCACGTGAGCAGCCTGTACCGCATCGACCGCAGGCGGGCCGTCGAGCTCGAGGCCGATGGCTATGCGACGATCTACGATCTGCCGTCGGACCTGGAGTTGTCGGTGATCCACGCTCGCCAGGTGAAGGCGGTGCAAACCGGCCGCATGGTCGTGGAGGAGACGCTCAAGAAGGCGCTCGCGCAATTCACCTCGCCGCTCGCGTTTCTGGATTTCGAGACCGTAAGCCTGGCCATCCCGCGCTGGGATGGGTGCCGGCCCTGGCGGCAGGTGCCAGTGCAGTTCAGCGTCCACGTCGAGGAGCGCGGACGTGGTCTCACGCACCGTCAGTGGATCGCCGATGGGCCCGACGATCCGCGGCCGGCGCTGGCCGAGGCAGTGGTGGAAGCGTGCGCCGGGGCGCGCCGGGTGGTGGCGTACTACGCGAGCTTCGAGCGCGAGTGTCTCCGACAACTCCGTGAAGCGGTACCGAAGCTCGCGCGGGAGCTCGAGCGGATCGAACGGCGCCTGGTGGACCTGCTCCCCACGGTGCGGAACCACGTGTACCACCCCGATTTCGGGGGCGGGTTCAGCATCAAGAAGACGTTGCCCGCCCTCGTCCCCGGATTGTCGTATGCGGATCTCAAGGTGCGGGACGGCGAGGTGGCGACGGTCGAGCTGCAGCGGCTCATGCTCTCGGGGCTCGCTGCCGGTGAGCGCGCCGAGCTGCGGGAGGCGCTGTTACGCTATTGCGAGCGGGACACGTGGGCGATGGTGAAGATGCTCGAGAGGCTCAGGAGCCTGGTTGCGGATCAACTGGATTTGTTCTCGCCACCTGGGACTGCCACCACGCCGTAACGATCCCACAGTCCAGCGCCGGGTGGGGGAGGGTGATGAAACAGTCAGCAGCGGCGAGGTGTGTAAGCAAGCCTTCCATAGGAAGTGTGTGCTCCCTGAGCGTGTGCGCCCGGATGAGAAGAGGGCGACCCATCAGCGGCCACCCTCCCTCTCGTTCCCGGTGAGGTTAGGCCTTCAGCGCCTTCTGCTGTGTGACTTCCACCGTGATCAAATGCGGTTTGGCGGTCTCCGCCTTCGGCAATGTAATCGTCAGCACGCCGAGGCTGTACGTCGCTTTGATCTTGTGGGGATCGATCGAGGTCGACAACCTGAACGTCCGCTCGAACGCGCCATACGTCCGCTCATAACGATGAACCTTCTCGGCCTTTTCCTCCGCCACTTGCTCCTTCGTGCCCTTGATCGTCAGCAGGTTGCTCTCCACCGTGATCTTCACGTCCTCGGGCTTCACTCCGGGCACCTCAGCCACTAGCCGGATCACATCAGGCTCTTCGAAGATGTCCACTAGCGGCTGCCAAGCGGTGGTCGCGGCCTCGTGTACCGGCCACTCAAATGCGCGGAATGAGTCGTTGTAGATCCGGCCCATGCGGTGCTCCAACTGATGCAGCAGTTCCAGCGTCGGGTCCCTCTGCGTAATGCCGACCATATGGTCCTCTTTGCTTTCTGTGAGTCCACTTCGAGTCCACTTCAGTTAACTACCGACCTTCCAACTGTCTACAAGGTGGTGCAATGTACTTGATTTGTCAAGTCGACAATACCGTTGTGCCTTACACTTGACAAAAATAGTTAATCACTGGTAGGATTGGGAGTCACGAGCGGAGACCAGAACAGATCATGAACGGCACGGTCACACATATCGCGACGCGCGAGTGTCCCATCACCCAACCCCATCCGGCTGGGGAATGCGGAGTCGTGACGGCCCGGCGGCACTGCCAAGAGGAGGGCGACGCGACCAAGCGTCCGCCTGGCGCCAGCCGGCTAGGTGGAACGAAGGCGGTCCAATGGCGCCGGTGACACTGAAGCGCTTCGTAGAAGAGTTGGACAAGTTGAAGCTGGAGACTGACGCTGGAAGGCTTCGATCGCACGACTATGACAGCCGACTCGCTCGAATCATCCGAGAGCTTCGGGAGCGAGGCTTAGACGCCGATCGGGCCGCCGCCACAGGAGCCCTCGCGGACGCGATTCTGCGGGGAGTCATCACGGCTCCCGTTGAAGCCCACCTGCACGCCCGGTTGTGGCTGGCGTGACGTGAGGTAGCCGTTCAGCTCGACTTGCTCCGTACCGCTTCGAAGTCCTCCGGCGTGTCCACATCCACCAGCAGCGCCACCGGCCGGTCGACATACATCGCCTCGTCGCTGTGCGCCTTAACAACCGTCTTCCCACACCCCTCCCCGGTCCAGGCAAGCAGCTCGGGGAACAGTGACCGCCGGAACAAAAGCGGCGGCGCGGTCACATCGCCGTAGCGCGACACGACGAGCGGCGCATCGGTTCCGCGCGCCGCCGCGACGACCATCGCGAGCGTCTCGGGCGTGACCCGCACCATGTCACCGAGCATGACGATGGCCGCGCCCACTTCCGGTCCCAGCGCGTTGAGCCCCTGATGCAGTGAGCCGCTGGTCGGCCCAGTGAAATCGGGGTTGACGGCGAACTCGACGGGCAGATCCCGCAACGCGGCGCGGATGCGATCCGGCTCGTGCCCGATCACCACCACCACGGGAGACAAGCCGGCCGCGAGCGCGTGGCGGACGGCGCGCCGGATCAGCGACTCGCCCTCGAGCTCGAGCAGCAACTTGTTCTTGCCCATCCGGCGGGACGCGCCGGCCGCGAGGATCACGCCCGCGACGCGGACGCCGTCAGTCGATCGGGGCATGGATCGCCACCGGGCGCTCTCGGAGCGACCGAGCCCGGCGCCCCGAGCGCACCGCGAGAATCTCCGCGATCACCGCGAGGGCGACCTGCTCCGCGCCGTCCGTCCCGATGTCCAGCCCGACCGGGCCATACACGCGGCCCTCGTCCAGCGGCCCCCCCCCCCGCCCGGAGGCGAGGTTGCGAAGGATCCGCTCGGTGCGCTGCCGGGGACCCAACAAACCGATGTACGCCACAGGGCTCCTGATCAGGGCGCGGACATACGCCTGGTCGTCGGCGAAGTTGTGATTCATGACGACCGCGTAGCAGTCCGCGTCGACGGGCAGCTCTTCGAGCAGGTCGGCGCCCCCGCTTTCCACCAGCAGCGCCGCCGCCGGGAACCGCTCGGGCGTCAAGAGACCGGGGCGCCGGTCGACTACCACCACCCGGAATCCGACGTCCGTCGCGAGGCGAACCAGCGGGCGGGCATCGTCCCCCGCGCCGAGCACGATCAGCTGTGGCGGCGGGACGAGCACGTCGACGAACACCGAACGGCCGGCGATCTCGTGGATTCCGGACTCGCCCGTTTCGATCAGCTCTCTCGCCTTGGCCGTCGCCTGGGTGTTCCGGTCTTTCGAGCCAAGATCACCTTCAACTCGTTCGAGGGTAACGATCGAACCTCTCCCCTCTCCCCTCTCCCCTTTTGCAGGGACGAGCGTACAGACCGCAAACCGTTCCCGGCCATCGAGGAGTTGTCTTACACGGGGACGGACGGTGGCGGGCTCGACCAGAACGTCCACCTGCCCCTCGCAACCGACTCCCAGATCCCAGGCGGCGATCTCGTCCGTGCTCGAGCAATAGCTCCGGAGCTCGGCCTGCCCCGTCTTGATCACCTGCAGCGCTACCTCCCGCACGTCCTGCTCGAGGCACCCCCCGCTCACGTTGCCGGCGGTGCTGCCGTCCTCGGCGACCGCGAGCTTCGCTCCCTCGTGACGATAGGCGGAGCCGCGCACGCGGACGACCGTGGCGAGCGCGGTGCGCTTCCTCGCGGCCGCGGCGCCGGCGAGGAAATCGAGGACTTCCCTGGTCTCGAGCCATTGCTTCATACGGTTGGAATTTACCTGGGCTGCTGCCCCACGCGCTCCGCGAACTTGTCCCAGAAGCTCTCCGTGAGCTTTTGGGCGGTGCCTTTGAGCAGCCGGGCACCGACGCTCGCCACGGTGCCCCGGACCTCGGAGCTAGCGCTCCACTTGAGGCGAGAGCGATCGGCTGGGAGAGGCTCGATCTCGAGCGTCGTGCTCACGTCCACACCCGACCCGGGCGCCCGGCCGCGCGCCGACATCCTGAGACTCTTCGGGGGGTTCACGTCGGACAACTCGACCTCGAGCTGGAATCGGACTTTCACCGCGCCGACACCGAACCCCGAAACGACTTTGAAGTGACGGTCGTCGATCGCTTGCACCGACTCCACGCCGGGCGCCACGGACGCCACGAACTCGTGGTCAAGCAGCCGCTGCCAGACCACGTCGGGTGGTGCGGCGATCTCTGGCGCTCCGGAAAAGTCGAGGCGCACGCCCTGAATATGGCTGCGCAAAAAACGCTCGCAACAGAGGGGCCATTGCCCACGCTCACTTGCCCTGCGCGCGCGCTCCAGGCTAGCATTGTCCTCATGCCGACCGCGTACGCCTCGCTCTCCTGTTGTTGTCGCTTCCCGCTCACCGGGAGCGACACGGTGGCGAGGCTCCGCGGGTCGATGTCCTAACGCACCGAGCCTCGAGGTTCCCAAACCGGCCGCTCTCTCACCGAGGGTGGCCGGTTGGTTTTTTTTGTCAACCATCCCGCAACAGGAGGGAGATCGTGAAGCGCACCGCTCTGCAATTGTTGCTGATCGCCGCCCTGCCGGCGGCCATGACGACCGCGCGCCGTGGCCCCGAAGACGAGTCGGTGTTCGTCCGAGGGCTCCCCGCCGGCCAGCACGAAGCCGTTTTGTACGTCTGGACCAGCGACGCGGATCAGAAGGACCCCGACTTCCTGACCACCATCGACGCCGATCCCAGGTCGCCGACCTACGGGAAGATCATCGCCACCACCCCGACCAGGGCGCCGGCGAACGAGGCCCACCACTTCGGCTACACGGTGAACGCCGACCGCATCTTCGCCGGGGGGCTGTTCTCGAACCGCCTGTTCATCTACGACGTCGCGAGCGATGCCAGGCACCCGAAACTCATCAAGACGGTGCCCGACCTCGCGGTCAGCACGGGCTATTCGGGGCCGCACACGTTCTATGCCGTGCCCGGCGGCGTCATGATCGCGATGCTCGGCTCGAAGGACGGCGGCGCGCCAGGCGCTCTGGTCCAGCTCGACAACGACGGCAACTTCGTGAAGTCCATGCCGGCGCCCAACTACATGTACGACGTTGGCATCAAGCCGGAGCTGAACCTGATCGTCACGTCGAGCTGGGCGCATCCCCACGCAGTGAAGGCCGGCAACACGCCGATGGACCAGGTGGGCGACGAGGTGGTGGCGTGGGACTACAAGACCGGCAAGGTGCTGCAGGAGGAGCACCTCGATAAGGCGCCGCTCGAAGTACGCTGGCTGCACGGACCGGCGGCCCGTGGGGGCTTCATCAACTGCGCGTTCGGCAACAGCGTGTGGCGCTGGGAAGTTGGAAAAGACGGGAAGCTCGCCTTCACCCGCGTGATCAAGCTCCCCGACGGCTCCATCCCGGCCGACATGCGGATCTCGTACGACAACCGCTTTCTATTCGTCTCGCTATTCGGGGCGGGCGCCCTCCAGCAGTACGACATAGCCGACCCGGCGCACCCCACGCTCGTAAGCAGCGTGGCCATCCCCCAAGCGCAGATGCTGAAGCTCACGCCGGACAACAAACGGCTCTACGTGAGCAACTCGCTGCTCTCGAACTTGGACGGGAAGGTGCCCTACGCCGTGCGACTCGTGAACATCACGGCGAGCGGGATGTCGATCGATCCCAAGTTCGACGTCGATTTCGAGCACCTGCCGACGGGAGAAGCGCGTCCCCACGACATGCTGCTGAAGTAATCGACGCGCCGACCATTGCGGGCCTCCGAGGCGGGTGGTAACGTAGCGCCGCCCGAATCTCGGAGCCCGCCGTGCGGTCTCGCGCGCTCGTTGCGCTGCTGTCGTCGT
This sequence comes from Gemmatimonadales bacterium, assembly GCA_035577025.1. Lineage (GTDB taxonomy): Bacteria > Gemmatimonadota > Gemmatimonadetes > Gemmatimonadales > GWC2-71-9 > AG41. The sequence continues at coordinate 16,287 of DATLVU010000088.1, read as the reverse complement.
GTTGCCTCGCCGGTCCCCTCGCGGCTCAAGACCTGCGCACCCGAATCTCGAAAGAGCTGTTCACGTTCGGCACGTGCGGCGAGCCCCTGTGCCTCCAGGGCGCCCTCATCGGCCACGGGGAGCACTTCATCCCGGCCGACACGGCCAGCGGAGCGAGCATTCTCAATTTCATCGCCAACTCGATCGGCGCGAGCGTCGCGAACACGCCGATCACCTCCGCGTCGAGCGGCGTCACGTTCCAGTTCGTGGGCGGTCTCCCCGTGAAGACCTCGACGTCCGCCGGCCCGATCTTCGGCGAGCGCGCCCAGACGCTGGGTCGAGGGCGGCTCTTCTTCGGCGCGAACGTGTCGCAGATGCACTTCGAGCGTCTCCGGGGCATCCGGGTGGACCAGCTGCAGTTCAACTTCACGCATGAAGATGTGCCCCCGGCCGGACTCGGGAATCCCAGCTTCGAGAACGACGTGGTGCAGGTGAACGTGTCGCTGGACGTGAATCTCCTCATCACGTCGCTGGTCATGAGCTACGGGATCGTGGATGGCGTCGACCTGTCGGTCGATGTGCCGTTCGTGCGCACCAGCGTCGAAGGACACAGCATCGCCAATATCCTGCCCCTGGGCGGCTTCCCCACTCCACATTTCTTCGCTGGCGACGCGACCAACCCCGTCCTCACGGCGTTCGCGAGCACGGCGGGTGCCGCCACCGGTCTCGGCGATGTGGCGGCGCGCCTCAAGATCAACGTGGCGCAGACCAAGCGGGTCGGCGTTGCCCTCCTGGTCGACACCCGGTTCCCGACGGGGGACGAGAACAACCTGCTAGGGTCGGGCGCGTTCGCCGGCCGGGGACTCGGCGTCCTTTCCGCCACGTGGGGGAATACGACGCCGCACCTGAATCTGGGGTACGTGTTCCGGGACGGTGACCTGCAGAACAATTCGGTGGTAGCGAACATCGGCTTCGATCAGCTGCTCGCGCCCTTCGCCACGATGGCGTTCGACGTGCTCTCCGACTGGCAGATCGGCGACTCGAAGCTCGTCGTCCCTCCGCCAGTGCAGTACGTCGCCCCCTACCCGCACCAGGTCATCCCGACCAACATCCCGTCACAGCGCGATGACCTGATGAGCGCCTCGCTCGGCTTCAAGTTCAGGACGCAGCGGGGCATCGAGCTCGTCACCAACGCCCTCATTCCGCTGCGCAATTCCGGGATGCAGCCCAGCGTGGTGTGGACCGGTGGGGTGGAATACAACTTCTAGTTGTTCAGCGCGTTTCGATTGATCCAGTCGGACACGATGCGCCGCTGATTGGCCGGCAGGGCGCCGGCCGGCGGCATCACGCCAAGGGGCGTGCAGGCCGTGCCACTGCCGTTCAAGAAGCGCTGCACGAGACTGTTGCTCGCGTCGCCGGGCACCACGCGGACGAGAGCGGCGTTGCAGACTCCGGTCACGTTCACGGTCGTGTTGAAGAACGTCGTCGCTGAGGTGAAGTCCGGTCGGAAGCCGGGGCTGTGGCAGCCCGAGCACGGGCCGGCCGCGGCAGCCGCGAAGATCGGCATCACATCGCTCGCGAGGCTATAGAAGCCCGTGTCGACGAACGCGACCGGGCTCCCGGCGAGCGTGCCCGTGGTGGGCGACGCGGAGACGCCGTTCAGATACGTGCCGTGCACGGAGTCACCTGCCGTGGTGCCCAGCTGCCACGAGCCCGGCCTCGCGATCCCATCCGCGCCCGTGCTCGCCGGACTCCCGCCGATCACGCCTCCGCCGGTTACGGAGCCGAACGTAATACTCACCCCCGGTACCGGGTTGCCGAACTGATCGCTCACCAGGACCGCGGGCAGTGTGGCGACCGGCGGACCAACCCGTGCCGCCAGCAGGTTGGTCCCGGAAACTTGGGCCATCGACACCGGCGTCGCCGCGCTTACCGTCACGGCCGCCGTCTGGGTGATCGCCGTCCCATTGGCCACGGCTGAGATGGTCTTCACCTCGGCCTTGCTGGAGCTGAACGTCGTCGTGAAGACGCCGGTCGCGTCGGTCGTTCCCGAAGCCGGCGCAAAGCTGTTGCTCGACCCGGTCGCCGACGGTGTCACCGTGGCGCCGTTGATCACGTTGCCGAGGGCGTCCCGTACGGTGACGGTAATGGTCGAGGCCGTCGTGCCGGCAGCGCAGCCGGTTCCGCAGGCCGTGATCGAGGTCGGCGCCGCGACGACTGACGACTGACTCGCCCCCGCCCCCACGGTAAACGAGACCTTGAGGCCGCGCGGGCTGTTCGTCGCGTTTGCTGCCGTTACGGGAACGGTGGCGGTGTACACGCCGGCCGCGAGAGTCCCCGTTTGCGCCGCGAGCGTGAGCGTGTCGGATTCGGGCGTGCCGGACAGCGTGGCGGCCAGCCAGCCGCTGGCGCCGGGCCCGTACGTGATCCCCGTGAGGCCCAGAGCGCCGAGCGATCCGCCCCCGGCGTTCGAAATGAATACGCTGTCGGGCGGCGGATTGGGTCCGTTCGTGAACGCCGTGAATCCGATGCTGTCACGTGAGAAAGCGATGAGGGGCCGCGGCACGACGGTCACGACGCTGGTGGCCGTGCGGCCTCCGGCCGTGGCGGTTATCGTGTCGCCGCCGGTCGAGACACCCTTGACGAGGCCCGTTTGCGAAACCGTGGCCACGGCTGGGGAGCGCGACGTCCACGTGGCGGGCACGCCGATGAACCCGTGACCGTTCGCGTCGCGGGCCACGACTTGCAGGAACAACGAATCGCCTACCAGCACGGTCGCGGTGTCCGGGGCGACGACGATGGAGGCGATGGCCGGTGGCCCGATCTGCCGATCGTCGGTGCACGCCACCCCGAGCACGAGGGCGGCGACCAGCCAGCGACGCCGGGCGTTCATGTCATTGGAGCTGCATGATCCGCCAGCCCTCCGCGCGCCGCTCGAGCGTCGCGTGGAAGTTGAGCGGCTGCGTGACCCGCGTTCCGTTGTTCACGTACTCGAGCGTCCCGCTCACGTCGGCCCCGCCCTGGTCCCCGTTCACGTCGACGCGACTCACCTGCAGGTTCGCCTTGAGGCCAGTGACCCGCTGGAAGAAATCCTGCAGGTTGCTCAGCGCTTGCGGTCCGAGTCCCGGAGCAATTCGCTTCACCGCATTGATGTCGCGCGCCTGGAGCGCCCTGGCATAGCTCGCGATCGCGGCCTCGATCTGGGGGCGTGGGTCCGGCGGCGGAGGAGGAGCAGGGGGGACCGTCGCGGTCGACGACGCAACCGGAGGGGGAGCCGGAGGAGGAGCGGGAGCGGGAGCGGGAGCGGGAGGCAGCAGCGGCGCAGCCTGCTGTGGAGACACCGTGTCCCTGTGCGGTGGCACGGCACCTTGCCGCTTTCCCGGTTGTGCGGTGCGCTTTGGCGTCTGCCGCGTAGGAGTGGAGTCCACCACCGCGGGCGGCGGGGCGGGCGGCGTGGGCGGAGCAAGTACGGTACTCTCGGCGCGCACCGACGGAGGCGACGGCTCGGCCGGCAGAGTCCCCGACCCCGTCCCCTGCCAGGGCTTGAGCCACCAGGCCGCTCCGGCGGCGCCCACGAGCACCACGCCGGCGGCGACCGCCGGCCACACCCGGCGCCGTTCTTGCTCTGCCGCGGTGACGGTGATTGTCGCGGTGGCGCTCGTATTCTCCTGCGTCGCGGTCACGGTCGCGGTCCCCGGTCCGATCGCGGTCGCGAGGCCGCTCGAAGACACGGTGACCACCTCGGTGTTGGTCGACGCCCACGTGATGCCGTGACCGGGCTGCGTGGTTCCGCTGATACGCCTCGTGGTGGCCGATAACTGCACCGCCCCGCCGACCGCGATCGTCGTCCGCCGTGGGGCGATGCTCAGCGCGGCGATGTTGGACGTCTTCCCTGCACCACTCTTGACGGCTGGCATCGGGCTCACGGGAGTGCTGATCCGCTTGGCGAGCTGCGAGGCCGCGCCTGCCGCCGCGAGCGTCACGAGGTGCGTGCGGATCGGGTCGTCGTGCGCCAGGGGCGCTCCGCCCACCGCGGCCAAGGCCGCCTCCAGGCTGGGCCAGCGCTTGCCGGGTTCCTTCTCCAGCATGCGCATCACGGCGCCCGCGAGCCCTGGGGGCACGTCGGGCCGAACATTGGTGACGGGGGCCGGCACCTCGTTGAAGTGCGCGTACATGATGGCCATCACGGAGTCCGCGGCGAACGGCAGTCGGCCCGCGAGCATTTCGTACGCGACGACGCCGAGCGAATACTGATCCGACGCGCCGGTGAGCTCTTTCGCCCCGCACTGCTCGGGACTCATGTAGGACGGCGTGCCGACCGTCGCTCCGGTCACCGTGAGCCCGTGCGACTCCGATCCTTTGGCAATCCCGAAGTCCGTCACGATCGCCCAACCGTCGGAGTCGACCATGATGTTCGCGGGCTTGACGTCGCGGTGGACCACGCGGCGCTTGTGCGCATAGCCGAGCGCCCCGCCCACCTGGTGGAGGATCGCCTGCACCATCGGGATCGGCAGCGGCCCCACTTCCTTGATGATGGAATCGAGGGGACGCCCCTCGATGAACTTCATGACGAAATAGAGGAGGTGCTCGCCTTCCTTGACCGCGTAGATGGGAATGATGTTCGGGTGGCTGAGCGAGGCCGCCGTGCGCGCCTCGCGCTTGAACCGCTCGGCAAACCCCGGATCGGAGAGCAGCGCGGGGGCCATGACCTTGATGGCGACCTTGCGGTCGAGGGCCACGTCGTGCGCGAGGAACACCGTGGCCATCCCTCCTCGCCCGACTTCGGCTCGGACCTCGTAGTCACCGAGGGTGGCTTGCCGGAGCGTCTCGAGCAGCGCGCGCTGCTGATCGACCGTCTTGATCGCGGGCCCGCGCACGACTTCGGTGGCCACGTCGCCATGCACGCCAGACACGTCCGAGCCACAGCGCGCGCAGAACCGATCGGCCGGGCCGACCGCCTCGCCGCACCGAGGGCACGTCGCAATGCTGGTCATGATGGCCGATCGAGTCCGAGGAACCGCAAATATACATCGCCTCGAAAGCCCCGACAGTTGAGATCGCGCGCGCTGGCGGTGCGCCCCGCGAGCGCGTACATATCGCCGCATGAGCGAGCGCACGACCGGCCCGGCCTTCCTCTTCGATCTCGACGGCACGCTCGTCGACAGCGTGTATCAGCACGTCCTCGCCTGGCGCGAGGCGCTCGAGAGCGCCGGCATCGAGCTGGCGGTGTGGCGGATCCACCGCCGCATCGGCATGAGCGGCGGGCTGTTCGTCAACGCGCTGTTTCGCGAGACCGGCCGCGAGCTCAAGGCGGCGCAAGCCGACAAGATCATGCAGGTGCACCGGGACGCGTTCGCCCGCATGGCCCCTGAGATTCGACCGCTGCCGGGCGCGCGCGAGCTGCTCGCCTATCTGACCAAGGTGGGAGTGCCGTGGGCCATCGGGACGAGCGGCCGCATGGAGAGCGCCAAGCTGACCCTCGAGAAGCTCGGCGTTCCCGACGGCGTCCCGGTCATCACGCGGGACCAGGTGGAATACGCGAAGCCCGACCCCGATTTGTTCGTCGCGGGGGCGGCGCGTCTGGGGGTGCGCGTGGAGAACGCCGTGGTCGTGGGCGACAGCGTGTGGGACCTGTTGGCGGCGCGCCGCGCCCGCGCGCTCGGCGTAGGGCTCCTGTCCGGCGGCTACGGGGCGGACGAGCTCGAACGCGCCGGCGCGTATCGGGTGTATCAGGACCCGGCCGACCTGCTCGACCACCTGGACGAGGTCGGCGTGCGGACCTGAGCCGCGAACCTAGAAGTGCTCCTCCTCCTTTCGCAGTCCCGGGAGCGGCTGGGGCGCCGCTGGCGCAGGATCGCGCGTCGGCAACCGCACCATCGGGTCCCACGCGCTCGTCTGCCAGTTATCGGGACGCTCGACGGCGCGCATCCACGGGGGCAGCGGCAGGGCCAGATACCGTGCCAGAGCCACCACGTACGGCTCGTACATGCGTCGCAGCTCGGCGAGGCGCACGTCGAAGTCCGGACGCGCCTTCAGTCGCAACCCCCCGCTGGCGAGACGGTCCCGCAGTCGGGCCAAATCCGCGGGCGGCAGCCGGTCCTCCGACGCCCCCGGAGGGGTGCTGAACACCTGGGCCAGGTCGACGACTGCGTGGCGCGCCATCGCGAAGGTCAGCTCCGCTTGCCGCACGCACCATCCTTCGAGGCCCACGATGACGATCGCACTCGTGTCGAGGATGGTGGTGAGCGCGGCGACCCACGACTCGTTGTAGTGCTGCGAGCGAAAATAGGCGAGCGGCGGATACGACAGGTGGCTCTCGAGTACGTCCGCAGACCAGCGCTCCCATTCGCGTAGCAAGTCGGCGAGGGCGGCCGCCCCGGGATCGCCACGGTGCCGCCACAACAGCTCTGCGGCGCTCGGCGGGGAGCCGGCGCGCGCGTCGAGCAGCGAAATCGCCACCTCGCGCCGCGAGAATGCCTGGTAGATCACCGGGAAGTACCCGATCACGACCGCCAGGAACGCGAACCCCATCCCGGCCTCGACGGTGGTGAGCACCTTGGCGAGCGTCGTGCGCGGCACGACGTCGCCGAGGCCGAGCGTGAAGAACGTCGTCCCGCTCATGTAGACGTCGGCTCCGAAGCTCGGGGCGCCGCCTGTCATCGTGAGCGCGGAGCCCGCCGCCCATTGGAGCAAGCCGAAGGCGAATACGATCCCCGCCGCCCACAGGGCGAGGAGGAGGATCAGGGAGAGGGGACCATAAAAGGAAAGGAACGCGTCACGACGGCGCCCTGAGAGCAGCCGCGCCGTGCCGCGCCACGGCTTCCACGTCGACCGGTAGAAGAGACTGGTGAGACGGATCCTCCCGCTCACCCGCCTCGGCAGGATGATCGTCTCGAACGCGTCCCATAGCACCACGGCGAGCAGGACGACGCCCGCCACCCCCGCAACCCAGCGCACGCCTGTAAAGTGCGTGCGTCCGCGTCGGCTGGCGAGCCTCCTGAGCGGCCCGTAGACTTGCGAGGTGAGTCGCGATCCGGTCGACCGCGTGCGGTGGGCGGCGCTCACGGCGCTGGCCGTGATGGGCCTCGCATCGTCCGCCGCGGCGGATCCGCAGTCACCCGGCGATGCCAGTACGCCATCTGCGGCGCGCGCGAGGCTGTTCGAGGCCGTCGAGCCGCTCGCGTTGACCCTCACCGCCGACTTCGGCGCGCTCGGGAAGAATCGCGGCAACGACAAGCCGGACCACCCCGCCGTGCTCTCGTACACTACCGCGACGGGCGATTCCGTGACCATGGACGTGCAGTTACACACCCGCGGCCACTTCCGGCTGAACACCTGTCAGTATCCGCCGCTCAAGGTCGTATTCGACCGCGAGAGGACGCCACACACGATGTTCGCGCACCAGGGCTCGAGCCTGAAGCTCATCGTGCAGTGCCGCGGCGGGAAATCGTACGCCAATTATCTGCTCGAGGAATACCTCATCTACCGCGTCTACAACCTCATCACCGACCGAAGCTTTCGCGCACGCCTCGCGCATGTGACGTACGTCGACGCCAAGGGGAAGCACGAGCCCGAGACCCGCTGGGCGTTCTTCCTGGAGGACGACGATCGGATGGCGAAGCGGAACGGCATGGAGGTGCTCGTCCAGAAAGGCGTGTATCAAACCGATCTGGACTTCCACCAGATGGGGCTGGCGGCGGTGTTTCAGTACCTGATCGGCAACACGGACTTCGCCGTTTCCGTGTTGCACAACATCGTGCTGATCCGCGATACGGCGGGGGTGGTGTACCCGGTCCCCTACGACTTCGACTGGTCCGGCGTCATCTGGACCCCATACGCCCAACCCGATCCACGCCTGGGCATCCGGACGGTGCGCGACCGGATCTTCCGAGGCACCTGCCGCACGCCGGAGGAGCTCGCCGCGCTGTTCGTCCCGTTCAACCAGCAGAAAGACACGATCTACGCCCTCTACCGGGGCATGGAGGCCCAGGGGCTCGAGCACAAGCGCGTCGAGCAGGCGCTCGACTATTACGACGACTTCTACAAGACCATCAACGATCAAGGCAGGATGCGTCGCGAGTTCATTCGCGCCTGTCATGAGAGTTGAGCCTTCCGTCCGTCCGATGACCGTATGACCGAGCGCCGTTGGGACGTGCCGGACGCGACGAGCCTCATGGAGCTCGTGGATGCGCCCCTGCCCCTGGGTCTCCGGGCGGGGCCGATTCGGCTCACGTTTCACCGGGATCTCTATTTCGACACCCCGGAGGGCGACCTCCGGCGACGGGGGATCCGGTGTCGCGTGCGATTCGAAGTGGAAGACCGACGCACGCTCGCGTTGGATGTGCCGGGGATGGCGCGCTCGGAGTCGCCCGCGACGGAGCTCGAGCCCACTCACATGTTCTCGGGCGCCACGGAGCCGGCGCGCCGGCTGCGGGCGCTCGTGGACACCAGCCGCCTGGGACTCGATACGGCGCTCGAGGTCGAGCGCCGCGTGCGCGACGCCCGCCTCCCGCTCGTCCCGGTGACGCAGTTGGTTCTGGCGTACGACATCGTGACGCCGGTCGCCGGAAGCCAGGCCCCGGCGTTTCACGAGCTCGTCGTCTGGCGGGGTCGGTGGAGCGTGATCTCGCAGTCGCGCTTCGCGCAGGCGATCGAGCGGCGGTGGGCGCTGCGCCCGACGTCGACCGATCGCGCAACGCGCGCCGCTCAGCTGACGGCCGCCGGGCTCGCCGCCGGAGCGGCCGCGACGCCCGCGCGGCAGGTGGCGGTGCTGGCGGTGGCGCACGGGCGCATGGCCCTGTGCCGCAGCGGCGCAGCGCTCCGCTTGTCCCTCGAAGAAGGAGGCGGCGAGGAGGCCTGCCGGCGGGCGATGCGTCGCATGCTGGGCAACGTCGAGGGCGAGGTCCGGCTGCTCGGCGTCGTCCCGGCCGCCGGTCTCCGGCCCGCCATCGAGGTCTGGCTGGCGCGCCGGCTGCGACGCGATCTGACGGCGATCCCCCCCACGCGGCTCCAGTGGTTCGCCCCGCAGGACATCATTGCGCGCGCCGGCTCGCCTGTGCTGCGGGACCCGGCGACGCTTGCGGCGCTCGCGGTGGCGGCGCGCTCCGAGCTCGTGCCGGAATGGTCGGCCGCCTCGGTCGAATCGGCGGAGCACGCCGTGCCCGCGGTGGGCAGGCGAGGGGTAGGGGGAGGGGGCACCACGGACGAGACGAGTCGCCTGACGTTGAGCGAGCTGCGCGTGCCCGCGCTACCCGACAGGGCGCTCGACGCCGCGCGGCCCGCCGCCGATCAATTCATCAACGCGCTCCTGTCGACCCTCGAGTTCAACGCGCGCGTCCTTGCGCTCGCCGAAGACCCGCGCACGCCGCTCGCGGCCAGGCTCCGCTTCCTCGCGATCCTCAGCACCAATCTGGACCAGTTCTTCATGGTGCAGGTCGGCGCCCTGAAACACCGCGTCGCCGCCGTCGAGCCGGGGAACGGCGACCGCTCGCCTGACGGCCTCACGCCGGCCGAACAGCTCGACGCGATCGCGATCCGGATTCATCCCCTGGTCGCGCGACAGTATCGGTGCTCGGACATTGTCGCCGCCGCGGCGGTGGAATACGTCCCGATCCGGATCTGGAGTGACTTGTCGGCGCACGAGCGCCAGACCCTCGAGCGTCGCTTCAGCGAGGAGGTGGCGCCACTTCTGACACCGAAGGCCCTGACCCGCGCGCCGGGGCACCCGTTCCCGCATCTGGCGGACCGCCGACTCTCCTTGGCCGTGGTGCTGCGCGACAGTCCGGCAGGGCCCGTGCACTACGCGTGCGTGGAGCTGCCATCGTCCCTGCCCCGCTTTGTCGCGGTGGAGCGCGGTGTCATTCCGCTCGAGGCCGCGGTGCGCCAGCACCTCCCGACGCTCTTCCCGGGCCGGGAGGTGCTCGACACGTACGCGTTCCGCGTGACGCGCAGCGGCGATATCCAGCTCGACGAGCTGGGGACGGCCAGTTTCGCGCAGGCCGTCGCGGAGGAGGTGCGGCGGCGGCCGTGGGGACCGGTGGTGCGCATCGAGGTCGAGCGCGCCATGCCAGCGGGCTTGCGCGAGCTCTTACAGCGCGAGCTGCGGTTCGAGGAAAGCGATCTCCAGAGCGCGCTCGGCCCCTCGGATGTGTACGAGGCTCCGGGCCTCGTGGACCTGGGCGCACTCGGGCAGCTCGCCGGAAAGCTCACCGAGCCGGACCTCGACTATCCTCCATTCGTCGCCCAAGATCCGTTCGCCGGCCACCGCTCGATCGTCGAAGCGCTCGACCGAGGCGACGTCCTCGTCTACCATCCGTACGACTCCTTCACGGCCACGTTCGAGCGCTTCATTGCCGAAGCAGCGGACGATCCCGACGTCGCGGCGATCAAACTGACGCTGTATCGCCCCGGCGGGCCCTCGCCGATCGGCGATGCGCTGCGCCGCGCGGCCGCACGCGGGGCCGACGTCTCGGTATTCGTGGAGCTCAAGGCGCGGTTCGACGAAGAGCTCAACATCGGCTGGGCCCAGAGCCTCGAGGCGGCGGGGATTCACGTGATCACCGGGCTCGCGACCCTCAAGATCCACGCGAAGATCGCGCTCGTCGTGCGGCGGGCCACCGGTCGCATGCGACGCTACGCCCATGTGGGGAGCGGCAACTACAACGCCGACACCGCCCGCCTCTACACGGATGTCGGGCTCTTCACCGCGGACGAAGGCCTCACGGAGGACCTGCACGCCCTCTTCAACGAGCTGACGGGCTCGTCTCGACCGCCACAGGCGCCGTTCCGCAAGTTGCTGGTCGCACCGACCAACATGCTGGATCGGTTCCTGGCGCTGATCGCGCGCGAGGCGGACCACGCGCGCGCGGGCCGGGTGGGGGGGGGACGAATTCGGGCCAAGCTCAACGGCCTGACCGACGCCACCGTGATCGGCGCGCTCTATCGCGCGGCGCAGGCCGGCGTGGAAGTCGAGCTCGTGGTGCGCGGGATCTGCATGCTCCGTCCCGGTGTGCCGGGGCTGTCCGAGCGGATCCGCGTCGTGAGCCGGCTGGGCCGCTTCCTCGAGCATGGCCGGATCTATCAATTCGCGAACGGCGGTGAGCCGGAGTACTACATCGGGTCCGCGGACTGGCGGCCGCGCAACCTGCGGCGCCGCGTCGAGGTCGTCACGCCGGTGGACGACCCGGGAGCCCGGGCGCGGCTCGACGCCATTTTCGAGCGAGAGCTCACGGACCCGGAAGCCTGGAGTCTCGAGTCGGACGGATCGTACACGCGCGCGGGAGCGGGCGTCACCGTGTGATGCCGCCTTTACCCCCAAGTCGCATTTCGTTCGTCGCCGTGAAGCCGAGCTTCTCGTAGAGCGGGCGGCCCTCGTTGGAGGCGTGGAGGACGACGCTCTCCACACCGTTGTCTCGACACCACGCCAGGAGCTCCCGCATCAGCGCCTCGGCCACGCCGCGCCGCCGCCAGGACCGCTCGGTGAAGACGTTCAGAATCAGCGCCTGCGGACCGCGCATGAGCCGCGTTCGCTCGGGATGCGGACGCGGCAGGAGCTCCCGCAGCTGGAGGCCCGCGCCACCGACGATCTCCCCGGGGGCGAGGGGGGGGGCATCTTCATTCTCCGCGACCCACGCCACGTAGCTTCCTTCCGGGATCGCCCTGGCGAAATAGGCGGTCGACGCCTTGACGAGCGGGTCGTGCAATTCGTCCGCTAGCTCGCCCATGTCCCGAAACATGCCGGCCCGTTGGTGCGCGAGCACGGACGCGTCCGCGGCGGTGGCGCGACGAATTGCAAATCCAGGCATCGGCGCGAGGAGGGGTCGAGCTAGCGGCGCTTTTCCAGGAGGTCGAGCGCGTACTGCAACCGCGCCACCGCGGCGTCGAACGTCGGCTCACCGATGAAATGCAGCTCGCGCAGGAGTTGGAGCGCGTTTCGCAGGTGCTCGCCGGGCGTCTCCAGGGCGGGATTTCGCTGATGGCTGCCGCGACGCTCGAGGGTGCTGCGCCGGTCGGCGCCCCATCGACGGTCCACCAGGTGACGACGTTCGACCGGAACGACGTTCACCGTTTGCCGGCGCGGCAGCGACCGCCGGTCGATGCCGTAACGGCGGTCGGGGAGGAGACGGGTTGCGGTCGCGGCGCTCACGGGCGGAGGAGAATGTAGCCTTGTTAGTCTGCGTCCGCCCGTGGCAGCTCGATCCAGAATCGGCTCCCCTGGCCCAGCTGGGATTCCACTCCCGACGTGCCGCCCATACGCTCCATCGCCTTCCGCACGATCGCGAGACCGATGCCGGTGCCAGGATAATCGGAGGAGCGATGCAACCGCTCGAACACCCGGAAGATGCGCTCGTGATGCTCGGGGGCAATGCCGATCCCGTTATCCTCCACCCACAGCCGCACTCGTCCCCCCTCGTTGCGCCACTCCGCCCGTACACGAACCTCCGGGGTGCGACCCGCCGGCACGAACTTGATCCCGTTGGCGAGCAGATTGGCCAGGACTTGCGCCAGCGTCAGGCCGTGGCCTACCACCGTCGGCAGCGAATCGGCGATGGTCACGCGCCCGTTTCGGCTGCGGACCTCGCCCTCGACCTGCTGCATTGAGCCGCGCAGGACGCGCCGCAGGTCGATCGGCGCGAGGTCCAGCTCCGAGCGCGTAAGCTGGCTGTACGCGAGCAGATCGTCGATGAGCCGGTCCATCGTGCGAGCGGCCGCCGCGACCCGCTCGGCGTGTTGCCGGCCGGTCTCGTCGAGCTTGCTGCCGTAATCCTCGAGCAGTGCGTGGGTGAACCCTTCCATGGCGCGGAGCGGCGAGCGCAGATCGTGCGAAATGGAGTACGCGAACGTCTCGAGCTCCTGGTTCCGTTCCTCGAGCTCTCTGGTCCGCGCCCTTACCCGCTCCTCGAGGCGCTGCTGCGATTCACGCACGTGCGTCACCATCACGTGGAACGCGTCTGCGAGCCGCCCGAGCTCGTCGCCTCGCGGCTGGTCCACGACGGGCTGCGCATAGTCGCCCGCCGCCACCGCCTCGGCACCGCGCGTCAGTCGCGTCAACGGGCGCGTGAGTGTCAGGCTCGTGGCCCAGGCGGCGAGAAGGCCGACCAGGAGGATCGTGGCGCCGATCAGCGTCAGCTGGGTGAGAAATTGCCGAGCCGGAGCGAGTACGACCGCGCGCGGGAACTCGAGGAGGACTACCCACGGAGTATGGACGACGAGGCGCGAGGCGGCGACGACCGGGCCGGCGCCGGCGCGCTCATAGCGCAGCACGCCACCAGCTCCCTTGCTGACGTCCACTGGAGGTGGTGGAGCTCGTTTGACGAGGTCCGTCCAAACGTCATCGGTCGCATTCCCCACGAACAGATGGGCGTCCGAGCCGATCAGGCGCCGGAGGCCGGTGTTCTGGTCCTTGAGATCGGCCGAGGAAGGGATCCGCCGCCACTGCACGACGTAGCCGAGCAGTCGGCCGCCGGCGACGACGGGCGCGGCAATGCCGTAGGCGATCGAATCCCCTACAGGCCGAAACGGGCCGACCGTGCCGGAATCGGTTGGCGACAGATGCGCCATGAGGGCGGCGGCGCCGGCCGCGTCGGCCCACGGCTCCGGGGTGCCTACCACCAACAGGCGGTGCCGATCCGCACCCCAGAGCTCGACCGCGGCCACCTGCTGGCTCTGCGGGCCGGTCGGCCGCAGCGCCATTTCCGCTGCGCCGCGGCGATCGGCAGCGGGCCGGATTGCATATGCGCGCACGGCCGGGCTATCGGCCACCGCGCGCGCCCCGGCGACCAGCTGGTCTCGCGAAGTCGTGAGCAGCTGGGCCAGCTGATCCGTCACCGTGCCGAGCCGTGCGATGGCCGCGCCGGCGGACGAGCGGCGGACGGCCTGATAGGCCGCCCCGCCGTAGATGACCGTCACCACGACGACCAGGCCACCGATAAGGAGCGGCAACTTCGCCTTGATGGATAGACCCCGGACGGTCATGAAGCCTCCTTCGGGGCCCCAAAGTAAGAGGATCGCTCGGAGGCTCCAACTCCCGCGGTAAATTCCCTCATGGCCGAGACACCCCTCGTCGCCGCGGAGCGACTCAGCAAGACCTTTCAGGTGAAGGTCCGTGACCCGGGAATCGGAGGCGCGGTGCGCGCGCTCCTGCGCCCGCGCTACCGCCAGGTGCATGCGGTGCGCGACGTGACGTTCCGCATCGGCCCGGGCGAGATCGTGGCCTTCCTGGGGCCCAACGGAGCGGGCAAGACGACGACGCTCAAGATGCTCGCGGGCCTGTTGTACCCGACCAGCGGCCGCGTTCACGTTGCCGGGTTCGACCCCTGGAACGGCGGACCCGCGTTCAAGCGTCGCATCGCGCTCGTGCTCGGCAATCGCCAGCAACTCGTGTGGGATCTTCCGCCCGAGGAGACCTACCAGCTGAACCGCGCGATCTACGACTTGACCGATGCGGACTATCGCTCACGGCTCGAGGAGCTCGTCATCCTGCTCGGTCTCGGCGAGGTGCGCGACAAACCCGTGCGCCAGCTGTCGCTCGGCGAGCGCATGAAGTGCGAGCTCGTCGCATCGCTCTTGCATCAGCCGCCACTGCTGTTCCTCGACGAGCCCACGCTGGGCCTCGACGTGACGGCCCAGGAGGCGATCCGCCGCTTCCTCATCGAGTACCGGGACCGGCACGGTGCCACCGTCCTGCTCACCTCCCACTACATGCAGGACGTGACCGCGCTCGCCTCGCGAGTCCTGATGATCAACCAGGGCCGGCTGCTGTACGACGGCGCGCTCGACGTCCTGGTGGCCCGGATCGCGCGCGTCAAGCGGATCGAGCTCGTCTTGGGGGGTGCCGACGGCGTGACGAAGGACGCCCTGGCCGCGTTCGGCGAGGTGAAGAGCTTTCATTTCCCCAACGCGGTGCTCGAGGTCCGGCGGGAAGACGCTCCGGCGACGAGCGCGCGATTGCTGGCCGCGCTCCCGATTGCCGACCTGTCGATCGAAGACCCGCCGATCGAAGAGGTGATTCGCCAGGCGTTCGCCCAGGGCTTCGAGGGAGCGGACGCGTGAGCTGGGCGCGGCGCTACTCGGCGCTGATTCGCACGGCATGGCTGGTCGACCTTCAGTACCGCGCGTCGATCGTGCTGTGGCTTCTCTGGGGCGTCACGGAGCCTGCGATCGCGCTTGGCATCTGGTGGGCGATCGCCGGGTCCGGGACCGTCGGCGGGTACGCCCGCGCCGACTTCGCGCGGTACTTCTTCGGCGTGATGCTCATCAACCAGCTGACGATCGCGTGGGATTCCTGGTATCTGGACCGCTGGATCCGCGAAGGCGAGCTGAACTTCCGGCTCGCGCGGCCGCTCCACCCGGCCCACGAGGCCGTGGCCGACAACATCGCCTACAAGGCCCGCACGGCCAGCGTCATTCTCATCGTCTGGCTCGTGGCCGCCGTCCTCTGGCCGGTGGTCCGGCTGCCCGCCACGCCGGGGCGGCTCGCCCTCACCGCCGTCGCCGTGGTGCTCGCGGCCGGCATGCGGTTCTTCATCAGCTTCACCACCGGGTTGCTCGCCTTCTGGACCACGCGGGCCACGGCGATCATGGAGCTCCACGCGGGCGTGTCTCTCTTTCTGGCCGGCCGCATCGCGCCACTCGCACTCCTCCCCCCCGCCATGGCGAGCGTCGCCGGCGTGTTGTGGTTCCGTTCGATGCTCGCTTTTCCCGTCGACCTGCTCACGGGCAGCGTCCATGGCGTCGACGCCGTGCTGCGAGGGTTTGGAACCCAGCTCGTGTGGCTCGCTTTCTGGGCAGCGGCGTGCCGCGTGGCGTGGACACGCGGCTTGCGGCGCTACGGGGCGGTGGGCGGATGAGGCAGGTCCTCCGCCTGCTCGCCGCCTTTTGGCGCATCAACGTGGCGGAAGAGCTGCAGTACCGCGCCAACTTCGTGGCCAGCGTGCTCGGCACCCTCTTTTACATGGCGACGGCGCTGCTCACACTCGCCCTGTTCTTCCGGCACACGAGCCAGCTCGGAGGTTGGGATTACTGGGAGATCGTCGTGTTGCTCGGCGTGTTCAACACACTCACCGGGGTGATCGAGGCGGTGCTGCGACCCGGGATCGGTAGCCTGGTGGGGGAGGTGCGGAGTGGCGAGCTCGATCTCGTGCTCGTGAAACCGGTGGATCCACAGGGTTTCGTTTCGTTCCGCCGGCTCGACATCTGGCGCTTCACCGATATCGTGCTCGGGCTCGCCCTGGCGGGGTACGCCCTGCACCGAACGGGCCGGGCTCCATCGTGGGACCAACTCGTGGCGTTCGGTTTGGCGCTGGCGGC
>DATLVU010000087.1:0-39383 GCA_035577025.1 Gemmatimonadales bacterium | reverse complement strand
GCTCTCGGGCGAAGCGGCCGATGTAGCCTCCGTCGATGATCCCGGCGCGGACGCTGACGCGGCGGACGTGCGACGGAAAGTGCACCAAGCGCTCCAAGAACTTTCGACAGACCAGCGCGAGGCCCTGGTGCTCAAGTACGTCGAAGGACTGAGCCTGCCGGAGATGGCGGAGATCCTTTCGGCCAGTGTCTCCGCGCTCAAGATGCGGCTGCTGCGAGCACGCCAGGAATTGCTGGCTAAGCTTCAGGGGGTGGTCACATGAAACAGGAGCACGAAGGCCTCGGTCCAGACGCCGAGCGGTTTGAACGAATTGTGGGGGCGCTCGACCGGCGGCCCGTCCGCCTGCCTTCGACCGTGCGGGCGGCCGTGATGGCCCGGATCCGCGGGGAGCGATCTTCGGCATGGGCCCGCGCCTGGGCATGGCTTGCGGCGCCGCAGCTGAGCCCGCTCGCCGCCGCAGTGGCCCTGGCCGCCGGCATTGCCGTCCTGCTGCTGTCTCGTCCCCAGACACCGACGCGAGCGTCGACGGAGATGGCACAGGCGGGATCCGTTACCAGTCCGGTCCGCCTCATTTTCTTGGCGCCCCGCGCCACCCGGGTCGCGGTCACCGGCGATTTCGCGAGTTGGGATCCCAACGGGATCCCCCTCGCGGGACCTCACGGAGATGGCGTCTGGAGCGTGGAGCTTCAGCTTGCACCCGGTTTGCACCACTACGTGTTCATTGTGGACGGTACCGAATGGCGGCCCGATCCGAACGCGGCTTCCCAAGTAGACGACGGCTTCGGACAGAAGAACAGCGTTCTCGTCGTTCCGGGACCGAGGGCGAGCTGACGAGTGCGGAGACTGCTGCTCTTCCCCACTTTCATTGGGCACTTCGCGGCTGCCACCCTGGCCGCGCAGGGTCGTCCGGCGCTTGAGGCACGGCTCGATCCACCGACGTTTGCGGCCGTGCTCGCCATCATCGACAGCGCCCGCCGTGATTCGGTACCGTCTCAGGTGCTCGAGGACAAAGCCCTGGAGGGCGCCGCCAAGCGGGTCCCTCCGCCGCGAATCGTGGCCGCGGTTCGCCAGCTCTCTACCGAGCTGCGGGATGCGCGAGCGCTCCTACGCGCGGCGGCTCCTCGAGACCCTCTGGCGGATGGGGAAATCGTCGCCGCCGCGGACGTGCGCCGCCGCGGTGTCCCGGCGGCAGAGATCTCGGCGCTCCGGAGCCACGTCTCCTCGACGGCTCCGCTGGTCGTCGCGTTCACCGTTCTCGGCGACCTCGTGCAGCGGGGGGTTCCTGCCGACCAGGCTCGTCAGGTCATCGAGCAGCTCATCGCGGCCGGCGTGCCAGCGCAGCAGATCGCTGAAGTCCCCGCGCGCATGGACGTAGGCCTGCGAGTCGGCGCGCCGCCGCTCGATGCGCTCCGGAGCGCGTTGCCGATGCCGCTCCGACCGGTCAAGCCGCCGCAACCACTACCGAAGCCGAATCCCAACCGGCAAGGCTTGCCCTAACCCAGAGCCTTATGCACGGTCGTCGACGCATTGTCGCGCTGGCCCTCACGGCGAGCGTCGCGGCTTCTGCAGGTCAAGCCGCCGCGCAACGGTGGCAAGTGGACCTGGCGGGTAACACCGTGGGATACGATACCGCGGGCCGCATCACATCCGTTTCCATTGCCCCACTCATTGAGTGGAACAAGCCGACCGTGTATGCGACCCTGAGCGGAGTGCTCGCGGCCTTCGAGGCGAGCCAATGGACCTCGCAGGGCCACGGTGATTTGTCACTGCTGTTCGCTCCCGCGCGCTCGCTGCGCCTCTTGCGGACGGAGGTCGTCGGGTCAGCCGACGCCAGTGTGCACTCGAGCGGCTATCGCACGGCCGGCACGCGTGGCGAGTTCCGGCTCCACGTGGCGGGCGGCTCTGCCGGTCTCTGGATCGGCGGCACCGCCGCTACGGGATGGACGTCAAGTAGCACCGGGATTGCCACGGCATTCGGGCCCACCGTGGGCGCGTGGGGCCGACGCGGGGCCTGGAACGCGACCGCGGTGTGGACCCCGTTCCGACTTGAAGGGGCTTGGTACCAGCAGGGGGAAGGCCGTGTTGCTACCTCCGCTGGGCCGGTGGACGTCATGGGGTACGTGGGCTGGCGGCTTGCGCCCACCGTTTCCCGGTTGCCCACCACCAGCTGGGGCGGCGGCACCGTAACGGTGTGGTTCACTTCGCAGGCTGCCTTGGTGTTCGGCGGTGGGACGTACGCGTCCGATTTGCTCCAGGGCCTCCCGAGAGGGCGCTACCTGTCTGGGGCGATCAGACTATCTCGCGGGCGCCCAACAGTCTGGGCCGGACCATCAGCCGGTCGCGCGCTATACGCTCGCGATCGTGGGCAAGCCGAATTCCGCTTCGGTGTGCCCGGTGCGTCGCGGGTGGATCTCGCGGGCGACTGGACGGGCTGGCAACCCGTCCCAATGCAGCGCACGCCGGACGGTCGGTGGTTGTTGCGGGTGAGCCTCGCCCCGGGCGTACATCGGTTCAACCTCGTCGTGGACGGCGAACGCTGGATCGTCCCTGAAGGGGTGGCTTCGATCGATGATGGCTTCGGAGGCAAGATCAGCCTGTTGGTCGTTCCATGAGTGACCAGTTGGCGGCTCGCGGAGTGTGTATCGCGAAGCGGGTAACCGCCTTGAAAGGAAGGATGTGATTATGCGCACACTCAAGCTGCTCTCTGGGCTGGTGCTGCTGCCAGTGCTGCTCGCCGCCCAGCAGAGCCCGATCGACCGTCTCCGCACCGTCTTGCCGGCAAAGGTGGCCGACAAGGTGATCGCGATCGTGACGGACGCGACAAACCGCGGTCTGCCGGGTCAGGCGATCGCTGATCGCGCCCTGGAGGCGATCGCGAAGGGTCGCAGCGGGGACGAGGTGTCCGCCGCTGCCCAGACGCTGGCGGCCGACCTGGCGGGGGCGCACGATGCGCTCCAGCACGCCGGACGCAATCCCGACGTCAGCGAGATCGAAGCCGCGGCGACCGCTAAGGAGCTCGGTGTCGACGGCGCGGCGATCAGTGCGCTGGCGTCTTCGGCGCCCTCCGGTCGTTCGCTCGCGGTTCCACTCGCGGTCATCGGAGCGTTGGTGAACCGTGGGCTGCCGTCGGATGATGCGCTTCAGGCGGTGCTGGCTCGCCTCACGGCGCGGGCGAGCGATGCAGAGCTGGTCGAAATGCCCGGTGAGGCTGGCCGCCTCATCGCCGCCGGCTACAAGCCGAGTGATGTCGGACGTGCTCTCAGCGCCGCCGGCCGACCGTCTGGCTTGCCCGCCAACGGTGGGCACCCCGGCGCCCAGCCGACGAGACCGTCGAAGCCGACCCCTCCATGAGTGGGCTACGCTTCTAAATTTGGAAGTTTACGGACGCCGAGGTGATCTCGGCGTCCGTTGCTTTGCGGTCAGGACCGCCCCGGCACAACGTCCGGGGCAAGTTTTCGCTACCGCCCTCGGCTTCCGGAAGACCGGCGGGAGCCGCGGCTACTGCTGTTGCGCCAGCACCACCTGCGGCAACGGGCTGCCGTCCGCCTGCTGGGTGAGCGTGTCGTCGGTGTAGATGATCCCGGTGCGGCCGCTCACGGGATCGATGGCCACCTCGAACAGGTCGAGCAGGTTGCGCGTCCCCCGCGCGCAGCCGGTCCCGTTGGTGCAGATCACGCCCACGTGATTGGGGTGGGCAGTGACCTGGACCTCCTGGAAGCTCGCACCGCCGTTCGTGCTCTGCGCCAGATAGACGTTCCATACGGCGGTCGGGTCGTCCTTGCTCGAGGCGTTGGTGCCGTAGAAGACCACGTCCACCGTCCCGTTCAGCGCCGCAACCCAGGGGAAGACGGCGGTCGCCGCCGGCGCGCTGCTGACCACCAGCGCGGGTGACCACGTGGCACCCTGGTCGGCAGAACGCGACAGCGAGACGGTGTGAGCATCGGACCAGACGGCGTAGAGGGTGCCGTTGGCCGGGTCGACGGCCAGCGAGGGAAAGACGTTGTTCAGCGCGGTGAAGAGCGGTGCCGAGAACACCTTGTTGGCAGTCCAGGTCTGACCGAAGTCGGTGCTCCGCGACACGAAGATGTTGTTGAAAGTAGCCGTGGTCGCCTTCTGAATGCCCGGCTCACCCGCGGCGTACCACATCGTACACGTTGTGCGTGACCGGGTCCGCCACGATCGGTCCCTGATCGTTGTTGAACGTGGCGTCGCCGGTGGCTCCGCCCTGGGCCACCACCGGATCGCCCACACGCTTGAAAGTGAAGCCGTCGTCGTCGGAGCGCTGCACGTGGATGAGCGTGCTGCTGCCCGCGTCGTGGTACGAGATGTAGACGCGCGCCCCGTCCGACGTCGCCCATTGCCGATCAGCCTGTGTCTGGTCGAGGATCTGCGCCTTGCAGCTTGCGAAATCGTTCGACGTATTCCCATTGGGACAGGTGATCGCCGAGACGCCGAGCTGCACGGCGTTGAAGGTCGGATTGAAGAAGAAGACCAGCGTGGTCGCGTGCAGCGTCCCGGTCGAGCCCAGGTCGATGTCCGCGTCGCCCCCACCGATGCTCTTGCCGATGTGTGCGTCAATCTGCCCTTGAAAGGCCGGCGTCGAGCCGAAGGGACCCTTCCACACATTGGTGAAGAACTGTGTCCAGCTCAGGCCACTGAGTCCCATCGTGCCGTCCAGGCCAATCGACATGGCCGGCTCACTCGACCCGTCGGGCCGAAGCAGCGCCGTATTGCTGAAGGAGAGGGTGGTACTGCGCCCGGCCACGCGGTCCATCGAGACCGGACCCGGCCCGCTTCCGTCCGAGCAGCTCAGCCACCCGGTGGCGAGCGATGCGACCAAAGCGATCCTCACCCAGCGGTGCGTGGCCATGGCTCCCCCTGTTGGGCGCCTACGGCGCAGCGCCCCCGCGATGGGGAAGGTGCAGTGAATCAACCCGCGGCGGCCAGGGTGTCAAGCCGGGCCTACCATCAAGGACGGTGTTTACGCTGGGCGGGGGATCACAGTGTACGGAAAATTCACGATGACGGAGCCGATTGATGGCCAGACCGAGTATTGGTTTGGAGTAGTCGATGGCGGCAATAGAATCTTTCTGCCCCCATCGGGGCTCGGCCGCGAGTAAGGCTGGAACCTTGTGCCGACCGATCAGCTCGGGTACCACGCGTTCAAGCGCCCCCGCCACACCGCCCGCCGCTTAGAACCAGGGGTAATAGTACCCCAGTCCCGGTCCGAACCCGAAGCCCCAACCGCCGTATCCGAAATCCCACCAATCGGGCCAGGGGCGATAAGGCGCGGCCGGCCGGACGTCCCGCGGCCTGGAAACGTAGGTCGACACGTCGTACTCGAAATGCTCGTCGTCCGCCTGCATCCGCTGCACGATCGCCAGGAGGCCGGCTTCCGGATCCACCTTCACGAACTGGTCGGAGAGCGCTGCGTAATCCCAGTGCTCGTCCTTCTCGAACCGGTCGAACACGAACGGCGTCTTGGAGAAGGCCGCGAGCACCGCGCCGTGCCCGCTCGTGTCGGTGACCATGAACGCCTCCCGGTCGCCCCGCCCCTTGAGCTCGTATTTCTTGCCGCCACGGACCTGCTGATCTCCGCCCGGGTCGATCGGGAACAGCACGTGCACTCGTCCGTCGGCGTCGGCGTGCAGCACGACCAGGTAACCATCCTGGGCGGCTCGGGCGTGGATCTTGGCTCGATCGCCGTGTTCATAGTCGCCGTGCGAACTGAGCCACAAACGCACCGGGGGATCCCCGGCCGGGCTGGGAGCCGGCGCGATAACGGGCCCGTGGGACGCAAGTAAAAAGAGTAGTCTCAGCATTGGGGTCTCCCTTTCTCTCTCGTATACGATCCGGGCGAGCGTCCCGCCATCGTAGATCGGACTGGGCCCGACGGGGGCCGCACCGTTCCCGGACGCGTCGCCATTCGGCGTGACGCTCGGGTTAGCGCCCCCACGACCTGCGTCGCTCGGGGCGCGCGCGAGCCGCAGCGTGACGGTCTTCCTCTCTCCACCTTGGCGGACCAGCGTGACTGCGACGGTCTCGCCCGGCTGCTTGAAGCCGACTCTCTCCTGGAGCTGCGGCGCGCTCTCGACCGGCTCGCCGCCGAGCGCGACGATCACGTCCCCCGGCTGAATCCCGGCTTGCTTCGCGGGTGAGTCGCCGCTGGTGTAGCCGTCTACGACCACGCCCGTGATCTGCTTCAGCCCCACGACGCCCGCATCCGCCTCGGTGGCATCACGGACGGAGAGCCCGACCACCGAGCGCTCCACGCGCCCGGTCCGGATCAACTGGTCCATCACCATGCGCGCCAGGTTGATCGGGATCGCGAAGCCGTACCCGATGTAGAAGCCCGTCCCACTCGCGATCGCGGAGTTGATGCCGATCACTTGGCCGCGGGTGTTGACCAGGGGCCCGCCCGAGTTGCCGGGGTTGGTCGCCGCGTCGGTCTGGATGAAATCCTGGATGGCAGCCGGCGTCTGCGCGAACCCGGCGAGCATCCGGCCCTTGGCGCTGATGATGCCCGCGGTGATGGTGAACGTGAACGCTTCGCCCAGGGGGTTGCCGATCGCGAGCGCCCACTCGCCGACGCGGGTCGAGTCGGAGTTCCCGTACCGCACTGTGGGAAGATTCCGGGCCTCGATCTTGATCACCGCGACGTCCGTGTTCGGGTCGGTTCCGACGACCTGCGCCATGAATTGACGCTTGTCGTACAGACGCACCGAGACCCGTTCCGCACCCGCGACCACGTGGTTGTTCGTGAGGATGTAGCCGTCCGAGGAGGCGAGGAAGCCGGAGCCCTGGGCGACCCGCAAGCGCAGCCGGATGGACCCCCGCTGGGTGCTCACGCGCTCGACATGCTGCGACTGAACGAACACCACCGCCGGCTTCGCCTGCTGCGCGACGGTCGCGAACGCGTCGCTCAGGTCGGCAATCGGACTGTGCGATGGGGGCGCTGACTCCGCCGTGTCTCCCTGCTTGGGCGTGCGGAGCGCAATCCCGCAAATCAGACCAATCGTCGCCAAGGCTCCGGCCTTTGACCAGTCCCGCGTATTCAGTAACATCGCCGTCTCGTTTCGTTGAAGAGTGTTCTTCGACAAGAGCATCTTCCTTCGATGTCAGAGACTCCGGGCGGCGTGCGTGTATTCCGGCGGGAATAGCTCCGTCGCCCGCGGAGTCTTCTCCCGCGTTAGATCCGTCAGGACGATCCCCTCCAGCTCGCGTCATCGTCCATCTGCTCCGGCACGACGGGCCCCCGCGTCGATTGCGAAGGAGCTACGGACTCCGGGCCGATGCGTTGCAGCGAGCACGGACGTGCAGAGGACTTTGCGATCATGCACCCCAAGGACTCGGTGAGATGGGACCGGTGCTGCAGCGTCAGAAATCGCCGCGCCTGGTCGGGTCGTATCATCCACCTCGTTTCGAACCCACGCGCGGTTACCGCCCCTGCCGAGGCTGGGTGTCTGACCGGGGGCGGCGCGACGTTCAGCACCGTGAGAGCAGCGGCCGTTTGGAGCAGGGCGGCGAGCATCGGGTCTGATCCTCAGATGATGGAGTGGAGCAGCATCTCCCGATTGCCCAGACCACCGGCGCTCCGCCGCTATTCCGCGGGAATACTTCCGTGGCGACCGGGTCCTGTTCCCGTGGACCGGCGGACGAGAGCGGTCACGCGGTGATCGAGTGGCACGTCAAAGTTTTCTTCAGATGGAGGGTGTTCTTTTCACCGGCATGCTAGAAGGTGAACGTGGTCGATGCCAATACGTAGTTCATCGCGAGCCCCGGTCCGCTCTGCGTAGTCGCCGGACCGGGGAAGAAATGCGCATACGCCAGCTCGGCGTGCACGTACCGCCCGATGTACCAGTCCAACTCCCACCCGGGCTGCATTCCGATGTAGCGGGCGGGCGTCGAGAACGCGGTGCGGGCCAGTCCGCCGCCGGCGTCGTAGATGCCATCGGTAGTGCGCGTGCGCCAGAACACGTCGAGGTCGACGTAGGTTGAGAGCCGCCGGCTCAACTGGAGATCGAGCCCCGGATGGATGTTCGTGAGGTTCACCGGCCCCACCGGCGCACCACTGAGCGCGACCGCGCGGGGGTATAACGGATCGAGCGATTGCAGCGCCGGGTCGTTGGGGTTACGGTCGCCGCTCGACTGCGATCCCCGGAGCGCAACGCGCGGCTGCCACAGGGTGCGGAACGTGTACGCCACGTCCAGGATCCCGTCGTACGCGTTGATCGGTGCCGTGCCGAATCGGCCCCATTGATACAACCCTTCCACGTTCCACTCCCACTGGCCGTGACGGCCGCGGGAGACCGCGCCCGCTGTCCAGCGATTCGTGGGCGCCGTCCCCTGTGCGAATGGGGCTAAGTCGCGATGATCCCGGAACACGTACGCGTCGAGCCACGCCTGATCCTGCCGGAGCGTGACCGTACTGAACGCCCCGCACGTATAGCGCGTCGCGTCCCGCGGGTCGTCGAACAGGCCCGGGCCCACACGCGCCTCCCGCCCACAAAACAAGTCGACGGCAACCCGCTGTCCCGCGAAGCCACCCCGCCCGGCGTCGAACGAGCGCCGAACGTTGCCGGCGTCGCGAGTCGCGAAGAGCCGGGTTCCTCCAAAGGCGAGCTCCTGGCGACCAACCCGGGCCCAAAGTCGACCGGGGGCGATGGGCTGTGTGACCTCGGCGAAGGCCTGCCGCACGTCGAGCGTGTCGACGTCGGTGGGCCGCGCACCCCCGGTGCGCCCCGCTTCCTGGGCGCTGGCGAGTTGCCCGAAGAGTCGCAGCCGCGTCCCGAGGCGCCAGTCGGCGTGGAGCATCAGGCGCGCCAACTCATATCCGCTGAGATCGGTCGGCAGTGCGCCGAAGCCCGGGTGATCGAGGCGCTCGTACTCGGTCCGCACCTCCCCCCCGAATGAGAGCGAGCTCCACCCGCTAAGCGGGATATACTTGAGCGGCTGCCACCAGCCGTGGCGCACCGAGTCGCGCAGATAGGCGTAGTTCTCGTCGAAGCGAAACGGTCGCCACGGCAACCCGACGCTGGGCCGGGGCGTCTGGGTGCTGGCCGGCACGGCCAGCGTGAGCATCGCGCAGGCGGGAAGCAGCGCTCCGGCGCGTCGGCCGATCATTACTGCTCCCGTAATTGTCGAAACGCGGAACGCATTTCCTTGACGAAAATGTCTGGCTCCTCGAACGCGGCGAAATGGCCGCCGCGTTCAGCTTCATTCCAGTAGATGAGATTGGCATAGGTTTGCTCGGCCGAGCTCTGCGAAGCACGATATATCTCCCGCGGGAACGCGGTTACGGCGACAGGCAAGCTGAGCTTGCCTCCCGCAAATGAGGCGTCCGTATTCTCCCAATTGATCCGCGCCGACGATGCCGCAGTATTTGTGAACCAGTAGAGTGAAATGTTATCGAGCATCTGATCCCGCGACAGCGCGTCTTCGAGAGCGCCGGTATTGTCAGTCCACCGGTAGAACTGTTCATAGATCCACGTCGCTTGGCCCGCCGGGGAATCCGCCAGGGCATATTCGATCGTCTCCGGCCCAATCGATTGAAGGAGGTTCCCCGCGATTTCCGTCGGCAACACGAATTGCCAATTGAGGTGAATTCCCGCGAGGCCAGCAGGGAGAAGATGCCCGAGCGCAATCGTTACTCCAGCGCCCCAGTCTCCCCCCTGTGCGACCCACCGCCTGTAGCCGAGCCGCTGCATCAGCTCACTCCATGCGGAGGCGATGCGGGGCAGGTTCCACCCGGTGTCCGTCGGCTTATCGGAGAACCCAAATCCCGGAAGCGACGGCACGACGACATGGAACGCATCCCGCGCGCGACCACCATGCTCTGTCGGGTTGGTAAGCGGCCGAATGATCTCAATGAACTCCGCAATCGATCCAGGCCAACCGTGAGTCAAGAGGATGGGTAAGGCTTCGGGATGCGGTGAGCGTCCGTGGATGAAATGAATACCCAATCCGTCAATCAATGTCCGAAAGTTTGGAAACGAGTTCAGCTCTGTCTCGAAGCGTCGCCAGTCATAGCGAGATTCCCAGTACTGAACCAGCGCTTGTGCTTGGGCGAGGGGAACTCCCTGAGACCGGTCCTTCACTGGCCGTTCGTCGGGAAATCGGGTAGCTCGCAGGCGCGCTCGGAGATCGTCAATGGCTTCCTGCGGGACCGAGACATGAAACAGACGGACTTGTTCCGTAGCCTCGGGTATCAGCGACCCTTGCGTCATTACTTGTGGGCCTGCAGCAACTGCGCCTCCCACAGGAGGACAGAACCGGTGGCGCCGGCATGCTCGATCAGTAACTGAGACACGGCTGCGAGGTGCTCTGTCCGCGCCCAATCACGCTGAAGTTCTCCCGCCAATCCAATCCAAGTGACCGGTTGGGCGCCCGCGGCAACCAGCCGGCGGATCGCCATGTCGTGCGCTTCGGGGGTTACGCCGCCCGACGCGTCGGTGACCACGTACACGTCGTAGCCGTCACCCATGGCATGGATGGCGGGCATGGCAAGACACATCTCCGTCCAGAGTGCGGCGATGACGAGTTTCTTGCGGCCCGTCTTCTTCACCGCCTCAACGACGCGGCGGTCCTCCCAGGCGTTGATAAAGGTGCGGTTAATCGGTTTTTGATCCGGAAAGACCGCCTGGAGCTGCTTGAACAGTGCGCCGCCGCGCTCCTCGTTGACGGTGCTAAGAATCGTTGGAATGCCAAACGCCTTCGCGGTCTTCGCGAGCCCCGTGACGTTGTTGATCACGAGTGTGGGATCGTGACTGTTGACGTTCGCCAACTGGAACGGTTGGTGGTCGATCAGGAGAAAGACACAATTCTCTGGCGTCAGAAGAGCGTCGAGGCCGATCTTCGCGAACGGTGGCATCACGTAATCCTTTCTGTGACCTCATCCCACCCGGCTGGTGAACTGGTTCATGTCGAAATAGTCCCGCCAGGCGCTGATCTTGCCGTCTTTGACCTCGAATGTCCCCATGACCGGCAGCTCAAACGACTTTCCAGGGAGCTTGAAGACATCGACCCGCTCGGTCATCACGACCGGACCATTTGCTGCAATGTTGATAATGCGGAAGTCGATGCTCTCGACAGGCACAATCCCCGGCGCGGCGGCTTTGCCAGGACGGATGAACGAGCCGATATTCTTCCCGATGGCCTCCCTGCCGATGACCGGCGCCATCGGGATATTGTGGTAGACGGCGTCGTCGGTGAAAAATGCGGCCAGCTCGGCGGTCGCCATGTTGTTGCCCCACGCCGCGCAGAACCTGCGCACTAACTCGATTGGCTTCTCCATCTGGCTCCTCCAGTGGTCGATCCTGGTGGCACTCGGCCGGGCACCCATCAGCGGCAGGCCGAGCGATGACACTATTCCGGCACTACCGCTTGCGGCCGCCGCAAGCATGAACGCGCGGCGCGAGACTCCGTTCTCTATGTCGTTCTTCATGAGTTTGCTCCCCTTCGTTGCAGATCCCTAGCCTCGCCGTGACCTGAAGGCCTTCCGCAACTCCTCGGTGAAGAGCTTTGGCTGCTCGAACGCGGCGAAGTGACCGCCCCTGTCGAGCTCATTCCAGTAGAACAGGTTGGGCCACAGTGCCTCAGCCCAGGCCTTGGGCGGGACGAATATCTCGCGCGGAAAAACCGACGCCGCCATTGGCAGTTCGATCCGTCCGCCAGACATGCCCGCCTTGCCGGCCCGAGTGTTCTCCCAGTAGATGCGGGCCGACGACGCGGCGGTGTCGGTGAACCAGTAGAGACTGATATCATCGAGCATCGCATCGACGGAGAGTGCATCTTCGGGATTTCCGTGGTTATCGGTCCACGCCTCGAATTTCTCGTAGATCCACAACGCCTGGCCCGCGGCCGAGTCTACAAGCGGATAGCCAATGGTCTGCGGACGCGTCCCCTGTTCGCGGAAATAGCCGCTTTGGTCATTGGCGAACGACGCCGCGCCGTCGATGGCTTTGCGCTCGGCGGGCGTCGGATTCTCCGGCAGCTTTTCGGGAAAGACGAACTGCCAGTTCACATGGGCCGCGATGAGACCCTGGGGCCGCTGATGCGCCAGGGCGTGCGTTACGCCCGCCCCCCAATCGCCTCCCTGCGCCACCCAGCGCTCGTAGCCGAGGCGTGGCATGAGCGTCGCCCAGGCGCGGGCGATCCTGTTCACGTCCCAGCCCGTCTCAGCCGGCTTGTCGGAGAAGGCAAAGCCTGGGAGCGACGGCACGACGACATGGAACGCGTCCTCCGCCCGTCCCCCGTAGCGGGTGGGATCGCTGAGCGGGCCGATGACCTCCATGAACTCCACGACCGATCCCGGCCATCCGTGCGTGAGAATGATCGGCAGCGCGTTCTGCTGGGGGGAGCGGATGTGGATGAAATGAATGCCAACCCCGTCGATCTGGGTCCGGTATTGCGGGAAGGCGTTGATGCGAGCCTCAAAACGGCGCCAGTCATACCTGTCGCGCCAGTAGGCAACGAGCGCCTGAGCCTTCTGGAGCGGGACGCCCTGCGACCAGTCGCCGACGGTTTCCCGCTCCGGCCACCGCGTGGACGCCAGTCGACGCTTGAGATCGTCGATCGCGCTTTGCGGCACTGACACCTTGAAGGGTGTTACATCCTCCGTCGCCTTGGGGAGCACGAACGGTGCAGCTTTGTCATCGCCCCAATGGGCCCGCATTGGCGCGAGCCCTGGGGGCACCAAAACGGCGCCACCGGTTGCGGCGGACAGTAAACCGGCGCCACCCGTTGCGGCAGCCGCAAGCATGAACGTACGGCGCGTGACACGGGGCGCCGCTACTCCCGTTCCGCTTTCTACGTCGTTCTTCATGAGTGTTGCTCCGGAATGTTGTTCAGGCTCAGCGCAGCTTGAAAACGAGCAGCGTGCCGCTCTTCGGAACCACGGTGTGGGTCCCTCGTATCTTGTCGATCCCGTTTTGAACACCCTGCGCATCCAGTCCCCAACCGGCCGTGACCGCTACGTACTGCTCGCCATCGACCTCAAAGGATGTGGGAATGCCGAGGACGCCGGCGGGCGCCGGGAAGCTCCACAGTTCATCCCCCGTGCGAGCATCGAAGGCCCTGAACTCCCGGTCGGGCGTCCCACCCGCGAACACCAGATCCCCGCCAGTCACTAAGAGCGGCGCAAACAGGATGGTTTTGAAGTTGTGCTGCCAGACGCGCTTGCCCGTATTCAAGTCCCAGGCTTGCAGCTCCCCCAGATGATCGGCCGCACCCGCGCTGATGCGAACGGACCCGAAGATGCTTTCCACTTCGTATCCAACATAGAATCCGCGGGCATCACGCTTCGGCACGACACCCTGCGGGAGAAAGGCGCAGATGTTGTTATTCGCAGGGACGTACAGGAGCTTCGTCTGTGGGCTCCAGGCCTCGGGTGGCCAGTCCTTGCCACCGCCAATGCTCGGGCAAAACCCACCGCCTTGTTTGGCACCAGGACGCTTCGATTCGTCGATGACGGGCCTCCCCGTCTTCGAGTCAATCGATGTGAACACGTTGTTATTCGAAAACGGAAAGGCGTGGAGGAACTTCAGCTGTCCCTGATCGCGATCCAGAATCCAGAGGTATCCATTGCGGCCGGCGTGGGTAGCCGTCTTGACGAGCTTGCCGTCGATCTCCGTGTCGATCAGCAGCGGTGCCGACACTTCATCCCAGTCCCACGAATCGTGCGGCGTGTACTGGTGATAGCTCTTCAGCGTGCCGGTGTCGAGGTCGAGCGCCAACACGGAGTTGGTATAGAGATTATCGCCCGGACGATCGTCAGCGATCCACGGCGCCGGATTTCCCGTGCCCCAGTAGGTGATGTTCGATTCGGGATCAAACACACCGGTGATCCAGACAGAGCCACCTCCGCGCTTGTAGGCGTCCCCCGTCCAGGTCCCCCCGCCTGGCTCATCGGGCGCGGGCACTGTATAGGTGCGCCAGATTCGCTTGCCGGTCTCGGCATCGAAGGCGCTCAGTGAGCCTCGGACGCCAAATTCTCCACCGGAGTAGCCGACGAGGATCTTGCCTCGCACAGCGAGCGGCGCCAGCGTCGCGTAGCAGCCGGTCTTGTAGTCATCGATCTGGACTGTCCAGGCTTCTTTGCCCGTGGCGGCATCCAGGGCCACGAGCTCGCAATCGGTGGTCGCCATGTACACGCGGTCACCATAGAGCGCCACGCCGCGATTGGTCGGGTGCAACTGAAAGAGGCCCTCGGGATACTGCTTCACATACCGCCACAGCTGAGTGCCGGTCTTGGCGTCCAGGGCGATCACGTTATTGCCGGGTGTGGTGATGAACATCCGCCCGTGGTTCACGATCGGCGTCGTTTCATGGGCCTCGACCAGATCCGTATTGAGCGACCAAGCGAGCGATAGCTTTCCGACGTTGCTCGCGGTGATTTGCCGAAGCGGACTGAAGCCTGAGCCATCGTAGGTACGCCGATACATCAGCCAATCGCCCGCGTCCGGATGCCGGAGCCGCTCATCCGTCACCGTTGGGTAGGGCGTCGACCCGACCTGCACGCCTTGTGCGGCGACCTGCGCAGCGGGTAGGCAGAGCCATAACGTCAGATACCGCGCGCGTCGAAACCTCATTTCGTGTCTTCCTTTCTCAATGGAACGGCGTAGATCCGAAAAGGCAGGGACGGCGATAAGGCCTTCTTCGAAGCATCGAAGAAGAAGCCCAGCTGGCCCTCACTGACCCACGCCGTCGTCCCGATCCGGGCAACCGACGTCGGGGTCGCGAAACCGCCATGAATCGGCGTGACGGCGAAGGCGTCGCCTTGGATCACCACGCGATCGAGGTTTCCTGAACCCTCGATCAGGAGGAAACTGTCGTTGCCGAGGGGTCGGAGGGCATCGGGAAGTTTCAGGTGACGGCCGCCGGAGAGTGTCGTGACGTGCCCGGCCCTTCCATCCTTGACTTCGACCCGCACGAGCTCGCCGGCCGTGTAGGTCGTGACGTACAGATTGCCGTCGCTGCCGAAGGCGATCCCGTCGAGCCCGGCGCCGCCTTGAGGCGGAGCAAAGGCGGAATCCTGTGCGAATACTTCGAACGTCGTGGCGTGCGGGGAGAGTTTCAGAATGGTGGGATGCGCACTGTCGGTGATATAGACGGAACCCTGGGCGTCCACGGTGATGTCGTTGCAGAACGCGTGAGCGCCGGGCAACGAGACGCTGCGCTTCCCAACTCCCGTCTTGAGGTCAAAGCCCTTCAACGCGCTTCCCGTCTCACTACCGGTCGCGGGCCCGCCCAACGCACTCAAGTCGTTCGAGCAAGCCCACAGCGTGCTCGATGCCTCATCCGCGAAGACTCCGAGGATCGAGCGCGACCCCGCTGCGCCCGGTGGGACGAACACGGTGCTCTCGGCTGTGCGCGGCTCGACGCGCACGATTCCACCATCGCCCAGGCGCCCGACAAACAGAGCACCATCGGAAGTCGATGTGATGCTCTCTGGAAAGGCCTTCGTCCCCGGAACGGGAATTGATTCGACCTTCTGGGTCGCCGCTGGAATGGTGACGCTCAGCGCCAACGTGAGGAGGGCTAGCTGGGGATGACCATGAATCCGCATGCCGTCCACAGGAAGCAACTACTGGTCCAGCGTGAAATGTTGAATTCAAAAGAGTTAGCAGCTGCTTCATTGGCGAAGTCTCGCCAATGGTGGGATACCGACAGATTCAGGTCGGGAAGTTCAGCTTCTTCAACAACGCGGCGTATCGCGGGTCGTGGTGCAAGCTCTTCAATAGGGGCTCCACTTTCGTTCCGATCAGACCGGGGTTACGCTGGACATAGGCTCGGTCCAGCCACTCGAACGCTTCGTCGGACTGGTTCCGGAAGGCATAAACCTCGGCGATCTGGTACGCATTGCGTTGGTATTTCGCAATTAACTCACTCAATGCGGCGTCCGACTCCTTTTTTCGACCGAGCGCGTAATACGCAATCGCGTACAGATACGTACGTGAGGGGTCATTGCGCACTAGCTTGATTTCAGGCAATGCATCCTGCGGCCGCCCCTGCAGTAAATAGATTTGGCTTAACACGATAGGGCCGGGCCAAACATCGGGGCTCAGTTCAAGCGCCTTCCTGATATGCGCTGCGGCTGCGTCTAGCTGCCCCACCAAACGTTCGGTTTCTCCTAGGCCCTCCCAGCTATGTGTATTGAGCGGATCCAGGTCAACGGCTCGGTGGATCAATCGAAGAGCTTCGTCGAAGCGGCCGAGGAGGGCTGCGGAGGAAGCCGCCAACCTTACCACCTCGGGATTTCCGGGTTCGAGAGCAACCGCCTGCTGGATGGAAGCACCCGCGCCAGCCCAATCGAAGTCCACCTGTTGCTTGATGCGATACATTTGGGCATGGGCCGCTGCCAGGTTCGGGTTCAGCGCCAAAGCCCGCTCAACTTCTTCACGAGCAAGCCGGTTACCCTCACCAGTAGGAATAAGACCTGTCAAGGCTTGCCACTTGCGTACGCGAGACAATCCGACCCAAGCCAACGCATAGGATGGATCAAGCTGCGTCGCCCGTTCGTAGTACTTCGCAGACATGTACGTATCTTTGTCGGTGTTCCGCTCAAAGAAGTAATACCCCTTCAAGTACGCATCGAAGGCTTCCGGATTGACTGGTTGCGACCGAGCCAACTCGGCTTGCTGTCGCGCGGTCAAGCGCACTTTTATTTCCCGCGCGACAGAGCTCGCCACGTTCTCTTCCACAGTAAGAACGTCTTGCGCGCGATAATCGTAATCGTGAGACCAGAGATGACTCTGGTCCTTCACCTGTAGCAACTGAGACGTAATCCGCAAGTGGTCGCCGCTCTGCCGCAGACTGTTTTCCAGAACGTACTGCACGGAAAGATCGCGACCAATCTGGTCCAGGCGTTGGTCCTTGTGCTTGTATCCCATGACGGACGTTCGCCCGATCACACCCAACTGGTCGGGGTCTAGCCGGCCTAACCGCGAAATCGTCTCCTCCGTCAGACCGTCCGCGAGATATTCCTTATTGGGATCGCCAGTGAGATTCTCAAACGGCAGTACGGCGAGCATGATCCTTTTCGATTGGGGCGGTGTGACGTCCCGAAAGTGTGGCCAAGACATGTAACCGACGACGGCCAAAAGGATCGCGGACGCAGCCAGGACGGCAGCGTTTCGTGAGTACCGCGATGCTCGTGGTTCCTGTTGATGCGATGCGACTGGTGCGATCAGTCGGTATCCGCGCCGCGCCAGAGTTTCGATGTACTTGGGATGGTCCACATCGTCAGCGAGCGCCTTGCGCAGGATCGTCATTGCCACGTTAATGCTTCGATCGAATTCCACGACGGTATCGTTCGGCCAAAGAATCTGCCGGATTTCTTGGCGGGTAACGATGTTGCCTTGCCGCTCCAACAGGATTCGCAGAATCTGAAAGGGCTGCTCGCGGAGCAGGACCTTTGCGGACCCGGCTGCAACGGCCGCCGTTCCGATCGAGAACAGTTCTCCGGTTCGGAGGTTGAGCTCAAATTCTCCAAAGCGAACTAGCTCGGCCTGATTGGTCGACTCATTCATGGCCCAGTTCCGCCGTCTAACTCATTCAGCTGCAAATGAGTAACAAAAATAACCGCGAAATAACGTCCAGATGTATTTACCTCCGAATCGGAAACAGTCAAAGTGTGGTCGAGCGGATGGCGCGGGAACGCGCTGAGCCGGCGAGGAGTTCAGAAACATGGAAGGCGAATTATGGCGATCGGCCTCAATCTCGACCTTGAAGACCGCAAACTACCCGAGTTCTACCTTGCCGAAGGACAGCGGCTTGCCCACATGAACGAGGAGCTCTCGAAGGCGCTGCGCGAGAGCGAGGCGGAGCTCCGGCAGACGCTGGATTTCGCGCCTCAACTCATCAGTGTCTACGGGCCCAGGCGTGAGCGCCTGTACGCCAACCGCACCGCCCTGGACTACCTGGGCCTCAGTCTTGAAGCGTGGCGGCAGACACCTGCGCGCGGTGCATTCGTCCATCCAGATGACCGAGCGCGGGAGCTCGATTGTTTTGATCGTGCACTCTCGAGCAGGTCGGACTACGAGTTGGAGTTGCGGTTGCGCAAGGGCGATGGAAGTTACCGCTGGTTTCTGGCTCGTTCCAACCCGGTTCGCGATGACGAAGGACAGATCATCCGCTGGTATGTCGCCTGTACCGATATCCACGATCGCAAGGCCGCCGAGGAGAGGCTCCAGCAGGAAAACGTCGCCCTGCGAGAGGAAGTCGACAGAGCGTCGATGTTCGAGGAGATTGTCGGCGCCTCGCCAGCGTTGACGTCGGTGCTCTCGCGCGCCTGCAAGGTCGCCGGCAGCGATTCGACGGTGCTCATCAGCGGCGAGACCGGCACCGGGAAGGAACTCGTCGCGCGAGCGATTCACCGGCGGTCGCGGCGTGCCGCACGAGCGTTCGTCGCGCTCAACTGCGCGGCCATTCCACGCGACTTGATTGCCTCGGAGCTCTTCGGTCATGAAAAAGGGGCGTTCACAGGGGCCGTGCAACGGCGCCTCGGCCGGTTCGAGCTGGCCAATGGCGGCACGATCTTCCTGGACGAGGTGGGCGAACTGTCGTCCGACACACAGGTGGCGTTGCTCCGGGTCCTCCAGGAACGGGAATTCGAGCGCGTGGGGGGGCGAGAGCGGATCGAGGTCGATGTTCGCGTCATCGCCGCGACGAATCGTGACTTGACCGCCGCGGTGGCGGACGGCTCCTTCCGTCAGGATTTGTTCTATCGGCTCAACGTGTTTCCGCTCGAGATGCCTGCGTTGCGGGAACGGCGAGAAGACATTCCCATGCTGGTGGAGTACTTCGTCGGTCGCTACGCGCGGAGGGCCGGGAAGACATTCCGACGAGTTCGCAAGCGGACGCTCGACTGTCTGCAGTCCTATCCGTGGCCCGGAAACGTCCGCGAGCTGCAAAACGTCATCGAGCG
The DNA here is from genome assembly GCA_035577025.1 of Gemmatimonadales bacterium. GTDB lineage: Bacteria > Gemmatimonadota > Gemmatimonadetes > Gemmatimonadales > GWC2-71-9 > AG41. The sequence goes on along the minus strand of DATLVU010000087.1, from coordinate 20,458 downwards.
GTCCGTGATCGTCTCGGACACCGACGAATTCACCGTCGACGAGAGCTGGTTGTCTCCGCGGGGTCGGCCACTAGGAGCCGGGGTCGGGTTGTCCAGCTCGCTCGCCGAGCACGAGAAGGCGATGGTCGAGAATGCGCTGCGCGCGACCCGCGGACGGGTGTACGGCCCCGCAGGAGCCGCGGCCCGACTCGGGATTCCGCGTTCGACGCTGGAATCGAAGATTCGCGCGCTCAGGATCGACAAGAGCCGTTTTCGCACGCTAGCGACGAGGAGTTCGTAACGCTGGTGCTGTCCAGCTTCTCACGCTTTCCATAGTGGAGCCGTGGCCCGGCGCTTGCTTTCGTTCTGGGAGTCAGCCATCGCAACCCTAACATCCACGGACGCGACGTGACCGTCGACGTGCCCCCAAACATGCCCATTGCGACCCGCCGGGCGTGAGGGTATTTCCCAGGGCGAAACCTATGGCGCTGACGACGCGGGCGTTCCCGGCTATTGCCGTGCTGCTAGGAGGGTGGGCGTGTCGCCGACCCACCCCCGCGGCGCCTCCTCCACCCGAAGTCTCCGTGCTGACCGTCGCTCCGGAGACGATCTCGGCGCACTACGAGTTCGTGGGAGAAGCTGCGGCGTCGCGTCGCGTCGAGGTGCGCGCGCAGGTCACCGGGGTCATCGTCGCACGACCGTACACCGAGGGCACGGACGTCGCGAAGGGAACGCTGTTGTTCCGGATCGACCCGACGACCTATGAGGCCGCCTACCGCAGCGCCCAGGCGCGGCTCGCCAACGCCGATCGCAACCTGGCGCGTCTCAAGTCGCTGCTCGCGTCGCGCGCCATAGCACAGAAGGACGTGGACGACGCACAGCAGGCGTTCGATCAGGCACAGGCCAGCGCCGACCAGACCAAGAAAGACTACGAAGACACGTTCGTGCGCGCCGAGATCTCGGGGCGCGCTGGACGAGCGTTGCTGGAGCTCGGCGCGCGGGTGACGGGGCCGAGCGACTTGCTCACGACGGTGGAGCAGGTCGACCCCATGTACGTGAACTTCAGCCCGTCAGACCAGGACGTGCTGCGCTGGCGGCGGGACATCGCGACCCGCCGGCTGCTCGTGCCGCCCCGCGTACTCACGGTGCAGGTGGCGCTCGCGGATGGCAGCATTTTTCCCAGCACCGGCCAGCTCAATTTCGTCGATCTCGCGCTGCAGCCCGTGACCGGGACGATCTCGCTGCGCGCGGAGTTCCGGAACCCCCAGCACGTCCTGCTGCCGGGTCAGTTCGTGCGCGTGCGGCTGTTGGGCCTCAAGCGGCCGGACGCCATCCTCGTGCCGCAGCGCGCCGTCCAGCGCGGCCTCGGCGGCGCGTTCGTCTACGTGGTGGGCGACAGCAATAAGGTGGGCGCGCGAGACGTGGTGGCGACCTCCTGGGACCGCGGGTCCTGGCTGATCGACCAGGGCCTGAGGGCCGGTGACCGCGTGGTCGTGGATGGCGTTCAGAAGATCGCGCCTGGACGGCAGGCCAGGCCGGTGGCCTACCGGCCGGAGGCGGACCCGGCCCGCGTGGGGGATAGCGCCCTGATCGCCGCGCCGTCGGCGCCGCCCAAGATCAAGACCGGGCCCCCATGAGCGCCACACCCGAGATCCGCAATCTCTTCATCCGGCGCCCGGTTTTCTCCGCCGTCATATCGATCGTCATCGTGTTGCTCGGGCTGTTCTCCCTCACCCGGCTCGCCGTCGAGAGTTATCCGCCGCTCACGCCGCCAGAGATCCAGGTGCAGGCCGTCTACCCGGGTGCGACCGCGCAGGACGTGGCCGATGCGGTGGCCGCTCCGATCGAGCAGCAGCTGTCGGGCATGCAAGGGCTCTTGTACTTCAAGTCGGCGAATTCGAGCGACGGGGTCATGAACCTGTCGGTGTACTTCAACATCTCGCGCGACCCGGACTTGGCGGCGGTAGACGTGCAAAACCAGATCGCGCGCGCCCAGCCGCAGCTTCCCCAGGAGGTGGTCCGCAACGGGATCATCGTGCAGAAGCGCCAGACGGCCTTCCTGGTGGTGCTCGCGCTTTCGTCCGACGATCCGCGCTACGATACCGAGTTTCTGAACAACTACGCGAAGATCTATATCGACGACGAGCTCAAGCGGCTGCCCGGCGTGGGCGACGCGAGCACGTTCGGCCAGCTGGACTTCTCGATGCTGTTGAGCCTCGATCCCGATCGCATGGCCCAGCTGGGCCTGACCGTGTCGGACGTCGCCGCGGCGGTCCAGGAGCAGAGCACCACGAATCCGGCCGGCCGCATCGGGCGGGAGCCCGCTCCGCCCGGCACGCAGCTCACGATTCCCGTGATCACGAGCGGGCGCTTGAAGGAAGCGAGCGACTTCGAGCACATCATCGTGCGGGGACGGCCCGACGGGTCGCTCGTCCACCTCTCGGACATCGGCGAGGCTCACCTCGGCGCCCGGAACTACGACCTGGCCGGCCGCTTCGACGGCGCGCCCACGGCCCTCACACCGGTATTCCTGCGTCCCGGCGCGAATGCCCTTCAGGTGAAGCAAGAGGTCGTTGCCCGGATGACCGAGCTCGCCAAGAGCTTTCCGCAGGGCGTCCGTTGGTCGATCGCGTTCGACACGACGCCGTACGTCACTGAGTCGATCAAGGAGGTCGTGAAGACGCTGTTCGAGGCGCTGCTCCTCGTGACCCTCGTGGTCTTCATCTTCCTGCAGAGCTGGCGGGCGACCCTGATCCCGGTCGTCGCGGTGCCGGTCTCAGTGATCGGCGCGTTCTTCGGGATGGAGGTGCTGGGTTTCTCGGTCAACCTGCTCACGCTGTTCGGGCTGGTGCTCGCGATCGGCATCGTGGTGGACGACGCGATCGTCGTGATCGAAAACGTCGAGCGCATCATGGCCGAGGAGCGGGTCCCGCCCGCCGTCGCCGCTGACCGGGCGATGCGGCAGGTGAGTCGGGCGCTGATCTCTATCGTCCTGGTGCTGTGCTCCGTATTCGTCCCGGTCGCGTTCCTGGGGGGCATCACCGGCCTGATGTACAAGCAGTTCGCCATCACCATCGCGGTTTCTGTGGTCCTGTCGGGCATCGTCGCGCTCACCCTGACCCCGGCGCTGTGCGCCGTCCTGTTGCGTCCGGTACCGGAGGGAGCGCCGAGCGCGGCGGCGAGCGGCGTCGTGGCAAGAGCCTTCAACCGGTTCTTCGGGGGCTTCAATCGCGGGTTCCGCTCGGTAACCGAGCGCTACCTTGCCACCGCCGGTCGCGTGATCGATCGGCCCCGCACGTTCTTCGCCGCCTTCGCCGTGGCGGTTGTCCTGTTGTTGGTCCTCGTGCGGTCCGTCCCGACCGGATTCATTCCCAGCGAGGACAAAGGGTATTTCGGGATGCTCATCGAGCTCCCCGACAATGCCTCGCGGCAGCGCACCGAAGCCGTGGTGAAGCAGGTCGAAGGCTTTCTCCTGCAGCAGCCGGCGATCCGTCACGTCGTCGCGCTCGTCGGCCTCAACTTCATCCAGAATGCGAACCAGACGAACGCGGCGATCATGTTCGTCATGCTGAAGCCGTGGGATGAGCGGACGATTGCGCGGGAACAGCTCCCCGCCGTGCTCGGCGCCGTCAACGGGTTTCTCTTCCAGCTGCAGCAGACGAGCGGCTTCGCGTTCAACCTCCCCGAGATCATCGGCCTCGGCACGACCGCGGGTCTCGAGTTGAATCTGCAGGACCGGGGGGTGAACGACGTGACGCGGTTCGCCGGCCTGGCGGGAGAGTTCGCCGGCGACGCCAACGCGTTGCCCGAGCTGCGTGGCGTGTACCCCACGATCCGCGTGAACACGCCGCAGCTGTTCCTGCAGGTAGACCGCGAGAAGGTGAAGGTCCTCGGCATCTCGCTGTCGGAGCTGTTCCAGACGCTGCAGGCGTCGCTGTCGACGCTCTACATCAACGATTTCAATCGCTATGGCAAGACGTACCGGGTGCAGGCCGAGGCGCAGTCCCGTTTCCGCCAGACGCCCGAGGACATCGGGCGGCTCTATGTGCGCGGGCCTAATCAACAGATGGTGCCCGTCTCGGCCCTCATTCGAACCGAATTCCGGGCGGGCCCGAGCGTTATCACGCGCTTCAACGGGTTCACGTCGGCGCTGCTCGTCGGGGCGCCGGCGCCCGGGAAGAGCTCCGGGGACATGCTCGCCGCGGTGGAGCGGCTCGCTCAGGACAAATACGCCGGCCGAGGCGTGGGCTACGCCTTCAGCGGTCAGTCCTACCAGGAGCGCGCTTCGGGTGGGCAAGGCGGTCTGGTATTCGGCCTCGGCCTCGTGATGGTGTTCCTGGTACTCGCCGCCCAGTACGAGAGCTGGACGATCCCGTTCGCGGTGCTGCTCGGGGTGCCGTTCGGCACGCTGGGCGCGCTGCTCGGCGTGTGGCTGCGCAGGATGCCGAACGACGTGTACGTGCAGATCGGCCTGATCGTCGTCGTGGGTCTCGCGGCCAAGAACGCGATCCTGATCGTCGAGTTCGCGAACGAGCTGCGCGCGCAGGGCCGGTCCACTCGCGAGGCGGCGCTCGAGGCCGGCCGCGAGCGGCTGCGGCCGATTCTCATGACGTCGTTCGCCTTCATTCTGGGTGTCACGCCCTTGCTCACGTCGAGCGGCGCCGGTGCCGCGAGCCGTCATTCGATCGGCACCAGCGTCTTTTTCGGGATGCTCGTGGCGACTTTGGTGGGCGTGTTCTTCATCCCGCTGTTCTTCGCAGCGATCCGGGGCCTGAGCGAGCGGACGGTGGCGGTGCCGCCGGCTCCCGCCCCTGCCCCCGCCCCCGCCCCCGCGCCGGGAGACTGAGCTGCCTCCCGCCCGATCCTTCGGTCTCACCGCAGGTGCCGCCGCCCTGATCGCTGGCTGCGCCGTGGGCCCGGGCTATCACCGACCCGCCCTCGGCCTGCCCGAGGGCTGGCGGGCCCCCGCCTCGTCCGAGGACTCGCTCCGAAAATTCTTCGACTCGTTGCGCACGAGCCGCGATACGCTGCTGCCGCGCGGCGCGGACACCGCGCGTGTGCCATTCAGCTACGACACCACGGGGAAGAGGCCCGTCGGACGATCGGACTCCGCTGCCGCGCTGCGGTGGGTCGACTTGTTCGAGGATCCGGTGCTGCGTCAGCTCGTCGACACGGCGCTCAAGCAAAACCGCGACGTACAGACGGCCATCGCGGTAATCGACGAATTTCGCGCTCGGTACCGCGCGACACGCGGGGGCCTGTTGCCCGAGCTCACCGCCAACGGCCAGGCCGGAAGGAACGCGCTTGTGTTCGGCCCGCTCGGGGTCCAGACCTTCAACGTCTACCAGGCCAGCGCGAACGGGCGCTGGGAGCTCGATTTCTGGGGCCGACTCCGCCGCGCCACCCAAGCAGCGCGCGCCGACCTCCTGGCGGAGGAGGAGAATCGCCGCACCGTCGAGCTGTCGCTCATCGGCACAGCGGCGGCGGCGTACGTGGATCTGCGCGCGTCGGACCTCGACCTGGACATCGCACGCCGTACGCTCGAGTCGCGGCGACAGACTCTCGCGCTCGCCCGGCGACGGCTGGACCAGGGCCTGATCTCGGAGCTCGACGTGCGCCAGTTCGAAGCCGAGGTGGCCAGTCCAGCCGCCAGCGTGGCCCAGTTTGAGCGCGCCGTCGCCCAGCAGGAGAACGAATTGAGCCTGCTGGTCGGTCGCATCCCGGGGGGGATCGCGCGGGGTCGCTCACTCACCCAGCTCGTGGCGCGGATCCCGATCACCGCCGGGGTGCCAGCGGGCCTGCTCATGCGTCGTCCCGATGTCCGGAGCGCGGCCGCGACGCTCCGCGCCGCCACGGCACGCATCGGCGTGGCAGAAGGGGGCTGGCTGCCGTCGATCACGCTGACCGGCGAGTATGGGACTCAGAGTGCTCAATTGTCGCACTGGTTTGGGTCGGGAACGAACATCTGGCAGGCGTTCGTCGGGGTCTCGCTGCCACTGTTCACAGAAGGCAGGCCGGGCAACGAAGAGGTCGCCGTCGCGCGGGCGCGCGCGGACCAGGCGCGCGCCCGCTACGAACAGACCGTGCTGGCGGCGATGCGCGACGTGGAGAACGCGCTCGTGGCCCTGCGCACCGCCCAGGACGAGACTACGGCCCTGCAGCGTCAGGCGGTCGCGCTGCGCCGCGCCCTCGACCTTGCGAACCAGCGCTATCAAAACGGCGTGTCGAGCTACTTGGACGTGCTCGATGCGCAGCGTAGCCTGTTCAACGCCGAGCTGTTGCTGACGCAGGCCGAGCGCGATCAGCTCGTCGACGCCATCGCGCTCTACGTGGCCGTCGGCGCCGCGTGGCCTGCGGCCCCCGAGCAGTAATACGAAGGTATGATTGGCAAGCGGGACTCAATCGCCCATCGTCGTTTCGTGGAGGGTCAGTCATGGTAACCCTGAACATCAACGGACGCGACGTGACCGTCGACGTGCCCCCGGACATGCCCATCCTCTGGGTGCTGCGTGATGTCGTCGGCCTGACCGGCACCAAGTTCGGCTGCGGGATGGCGCTGTGCGGGGCCTGCACCGTGCACCTCGACGGGCAGCCGACTCGCTCGTGCGTCACGCCGGTCGCCGCTGCGGCGGGCAAAAAGATCACCACCATCGAGGCCATTGGAGAAACGCCGGCCGGCAAGAAGGTGCAGCAGGCGTGGCTCGACCTCGAGGTCGTGCAGTGCGGCTACTGCCAGTCGGGCCAGATCATGTCGGCGGCGGCGCTGCTCGCGAAGAACGCGCATCCGAGCAACGCCGATATCGACGGCGCGATGTCCGGCAATATCTGCCGTTGCGGGACGTACCCTCGGGTCCGCGCCGCGATCCAGCACGCCGCGAAGGGAGCCTGACCATGACGACGCACACCGTGTCGCGCCGTGACTTTGTGACGGTGCTCGCCACCACCGGTGGCGGGCTCCTGCTCGGCTGGCGGGCCGGTGCACCCTCGCGCGCAGCCACCGGAGCCGCTGCGGGTGCGCCGCCCGCGTTCGTACCGAACGCGTTCATTCGCATCGGCTCGGACAGCCGGGTCACCCTGATCATGAATCAAGTCGAAATGGGCCAAGGCTCGTACACGGCGATGCCGATGCTCTTGGCGGAAGAGCTCGAGGTCGGACTGGACCAGGTCCAACTCGAGCACGCGCCGCCCAACGACAAGCTGTACGCCAACCCGTTCTTCGGCGATCAGGAAACGGGCGGCTCGTCTTCGGTGCGTGCGTTCTACGAGCCGCTGCGCCGCGCCGGCGCGACCGCGCGCACCCTGCTCGTGGCCGCCGCCGCCCAAACGTGGGACGTTGACCCGGCGTCGTGCCGGGCCAAGCGGGGCGTCGTGACCCACGGGCCGACCGGCCGGACGCTCAAGTACGGCGCGCTGGCCGAAAAGGCCGCCACTCTGCCGGTGCCGGACAAGATCGCGCTCAAAGATCCGAAGGACTTCACCCTGATCGGCACATCGGCGAAGCGCCTGGACGCGGCCGAGAAGGTGAACGGCAAGGCCGTGTACGGCATCGACGTGCGGTTGCCAGGGATGAAGATCGCCACCGTTGCCGCGAGCCCCGTGCTGGGAGGCAAGGTCGCGGGATTGGACGAAGCCAAGGCCATGGCCATACCGGGCGTTCGTCAGATCGTCAACCTGGGCGACGTGGTTGCCGTGGTGGCCGATCACATGTGGGCGGCCAAGCAGGGGCTCGCCGCACTCGCCATCCGGTGGGACGACGGGCCGAACGGTGGTGTGAGCACCGCCGACGTGGTGCAGGGGCTCGACACGGCCTCCCAGCAGCCCGGAGCGGTCGCGCGGACGCAGGGCGACGCCCCCGCGGCCATTGCCGGCGCGGCGAAGAGAATCGACGTCGTGTACCAGGTCCCCTTCCTGGCCCATGCCCCACTCGAGCCCATGAACTGCACCGTCCACGTGCAGAAGGACCGCTGCGAGGTGTGGACCGGCTCGCAGACCCTGACCCGAGCCCAGGGGACCGCTGCCCGGGTGACCGGCCTCCCGCTCGAGCAGGTGGTGGTGCACAACCATCTGTTAGGCGGCGGATTCGGCAGGCGCCTCGAATATGACTGGGTCACGCAGGCCGTGCGCATCGGGCAGCAGGTCGAGGGACCGGTGAAAGTAGTGTGGACGCGCGAAGAGGACATGCAGCACGAGTTCTATCGTCCCTACTATTACGACCGCATGGCCGCGGGGCTCGACGCCGGGGGCAAGCCGGTCGCGTGGACCCACCGCATCGTCGGCCCGGCGATCGTCGCGCGCTATCTGCCTGCCGGCTTCAGGAACGGGATCGACCCCGACGGGGTGGATGGCGCGGTCCAGCTCCTATACGACATCCCGGCGATCCAGCTGGAATTCGTGCGGCACGAGGAGCCGGTCTTGAACACCACTTTCTGGCGTGGAGTGGGGCCCACCCACAACGTCTTCGTGATCGAGAGCTTCATGGATGAGCTCGCCCTGGCGGCGAAGGCCGATCCCGTCGCGTACCGGCGGAGTCTCCTGAGCAAAGCGCCGCGCGCCCGCGCGGTGCTCGATCTGGCCGCGAAAGCAGCCGGCTGGGGACAACCGCTACCTGCCGGGCGCGGCCGCGGCGTGGCCCTCCTCTTTAGCGGATGGGGCAGCTACCTGGCCGAAGTTGCCGAGGTCGAGGTGTCGAAGGCAGGGGAGCTGCGTGTGCACCGGATCGTGTGCGCCGTGGACTGCGGCACCGTGATCAACCCGGATACCGTGACGGCGCAGATCGAGGGCGGCGTCAATTTCGGCGTCAGCGCCGCGTTGTGGGGCGAGATCACGCTCAAGAACGGGCGGGTCGAGCAGTCCAACTTCCACAACTACCGAGTATTGCGGATGAACGAAGCGCCCACGATCGAAGTACACCTGGTGCGAAACCTCGAGGCGCCGGGCGGCGTGGGTGAGCCGGGCACTTCGATTACAGCGCCGGCCCTGGCCAATGCGGTGTTCGCGGCGACCGGGAAGCGGATCCGGAAGCTGCCGCTGGAGGCGCAACTCCGGTCGTCCTGAGGGACACGAGGGCCGGCTTGGTGCCAGCACCCTCACAATCCGAGATACGCATCGAGCCCGAACCGGCCGGCACCGGTGAAAACGAGCGCAACCGCGGCGGCGAGGAGCAGGAACTCGAGCTCCCACCCGGCGCCCTGGGGACCAGAAGTAAAAGGGGCCTTGCCGATCCGCACGGTCGCGAGGGCCACCACCATGTCGATCGCGAGTCCCAGCGCGAGGATACGTGTCGCGATGCCGAGGATGAGGAGCAGCGCCCCGACGGTCTCGAGCAGCGCAACGAGCCAGGCGTTGAACTTGGGAACCGGCACGTGGATCTGCCGGAGGAACGCCGCAAAACCGGCAGGGTTCTTGAGCTTCTCCCGCCCATGTCCGAAGAAGGCGATCCCCAGCGCCAGCCGCAGGATGAGCTCGCCGACGTCGGCGTACGGTGCGAACAGGTTGGCCAGCATGGCATCTGCTCCTCGAACGGAGCGTTCAATCTGTCACGCGCGCGACCGATCGGAAAGATGGCCAGAAGGCCAACCGTGGCTCGCAATGAGCCCTCGCGTAGCTTGAGTGATCCAGCTCGGACGGCTGCTGTTCGGGCTCTGAGTCCTTCATCCCGTCATCTTGTGGTTCAACCGGCAACCAAAGCTCGCCGCCCGCTCAACTCATGCATCCGATGTTCTCCTCTCGCGGTGTCGGATCACCCGTGAACTGACGGGTGGCGGCGATCACCGCCACTCGGGCGCGACGGGCGACGGTGATCGCCTGTCTGTTCGTTGCACCATGCGCTGACGCGCGTGGAGATGGACCGGGATCTCAGCCCTGTGTGGCGACCGCGCTCAGCGCCTGGAGCGCCTCGTTCGCCGCAGAAAATCCCGCGTAGGGGGCTGTCTGGAGCAGCGCCTCCCGCAGCTCGTCCCCGGTCCAGCCGAGGTTCAGGGCGCCGCGCAGATGCGTCTTGAGTTCCGCGTTGTGTCCGGTGGCGGCGAGCACCGACACCACCACCAGGCTGCGGTACTTCAGCTCCAGACCGGGCCGATTCCACACTCCACCCCAGACGTGCTCGATCGCGGTCTCGAAGAACGGCGCCAGAAACGGATCGGCTCCGCCCGGTGCTATCGCCGGCCTGCCCTTCGCTGCGCCGAACACCTGCTGGCGGATCTCTGGGCCGCTCGGCCTTGCGTCCTGCATCGTCGTGTTCATCGCTCCTCCCTCTATGGATGGAAAAGGCTTATTGGACTACACGGTCCAAATCTACCAAAGCGCAACTGGACTGTCAAGTCCAAATCGGCTATATTGGCGTCATGGCGAATACGCAGTCACCTGCGACGACGAAGGGGCGTGCAACGCGCCAGCGGATCCTGCAAGCCGCAGCCGAGCTCGTCGCCGAGAAGGGCGCCGCTGGCATGACCCTCGACGACGTCCGGGCACGTACCGGCGCCAGCCGCAGCCAGCTCTACCACTACTTCGAAGACCGCGACGACCTCGTGCGGGCGGTGATCGACCTCACCACCGACGCCGTCCTCGCAGCTCAAGGCGACCTTCTCGACCATCTCGACTCCTGGGCCGGTATCGACCGGTGGTTCGACTCACACGTCCAGCATCAAGTCGAACGGCAAGCAGCTGGTGGCTGCCCGATCGGCTGCCTCGTCGGTCAACTCGCCGAACAAGACGCCGACGCTCGAGCGGCCATCGCCGCCGGCTTCGAACGCTGGGAAGGGCACCTCCGCGAGGGCCTCACACGCATGAAGACCCGCGGCAAGCTCCGGGTAGACGCGGATCCCGCCGCGCTCGCCACCGCCACCATGGCCAGCCTCCAGGGCGGCCTCCTGCTCACCCAAGTCCGCCGCGACCCGCGCCAGCTCCGCATCGCCCTCAACGCGGCGCGCGCGAACCTTCGCCTCGCCGCCGCCTGACCACGGGCCCGGCGCATCGAGTTGAACCTCAAGATTCGGAGCGCAACAATGCCGGCGACCCAACCCCGCAACCTCCAAGGTCAGAAGGCCCTCGTGACGGGCGCGACGTCCGGCATCGGCCGTGCAGTCGCGCTACAGTTGGCGCGCGACGGCGCCGAGGTCATCGTCCATGGCCGCGACGCTGCCCGAGGCGCAGAGACCGTTGAATCGATTACCGCTGCGGGCGGCCGGGCGCGCTTCGTTGGCGCCGACCTCAGCGATCCAGCCGACCTCCAGCGCCTGGTCGAAGCTGTCGGCGATATTGACGTCCTGGTCAACAACGCCGGGTTCTCCTCGTTCGGCGCGACGGCGAACCTCGATGTCGCCACCTTCGACGCCCTGTTCGCCAGCAACGTCCGCGCCGCGTTCCTGCTGGTCGCCGCGTTCGCGCCGGGGATGGCGGCCAGGGGCAAGGGCAGCATCATCAACGTCGGCAGCATGGCCGGCCAAATCGGCCTCGCGGGCGGCGCGGCCTACGGGGCGACGAAGGCCGCCCTCGCCTCGATGACCCGCGCCTGGGCCGCGGAGTTCAGTCCCAGCGGCGTACGGGTGAACGCCATCGCTCCCGGGCCGGTGTACACCGGGGGCGCGGCACCCGAGCGCATCGAAGCGCTGGGGGCCGGTACCCTGCTCCGCCGCCCGGCCGATCCCGCGGAAATTGCCGAGGTTGTCGCATTCCTGGCTTCACCCCGCGCGAGTTACGTCACCGGCGCGATCGTCGCCGCCGACGGTGGTCGCACAGCGATCTGACGAGGACGCAGACCTGACGGACCAACGCGCAGCGTTTCCTCGGCCTCGACGTAAAGATCATCGGGGCCGGACAAACGGCGACTAGGTCTCAACGAGGGGAACGATGGGCGGAGGGAGGCTGCTTTCGAGGCGCCGCAGGTGCGAGACGGAGGCTCCCAGCCATCTTCACCAGGTCGGCGAGAGAGCCCGCCTTCATCTTTCGCATCACGTTGCCTCGGTGTGCCTTCACCGTGATCTCGCTGATGCCGAGCTCACCCCCGACCTGTTTATTCAACAGTCCGGAGGCCACCAATGCCATGACCTCCCGTTCGCGACCCGTGAGTGACGCGTAACAGTCCCGGAGCGCCCCCATCTGCGCCTCGTGATCAAGTGCAGCGCGGCTGCGCTCGATGGCTTGCCGGATGGCGCTCAACAAGACGTCGTCGCCGAATGGCTTCGTCAAGAACTCGACAGCTCCCCCCTTCATCGCCTGGACCGTCATCGGCACGTCTCCGTGGCCTGTGATGAAGATGATGGGTATATCGGGACGCTCCGCAGAGACGCGCTTTTGTACGTCGAGGCCATTCAGGCCCGGAAGCCTGACGTCGAGCACGAGGCAGCTCGGCGCGAGGACGCGAGGACGCGAGAGGAATTCCTGTGCGGACTCAAAGGTCTCGGGCTGCCACCCGGCGTGCCGAATCAGTAGCTCCAGCGACTCACGCACCGAGATGTCGTCGTCCACGATGAACACGATCGGCGGGGGGGCCGCGAGGGAGTGGAGTGGGTCAGCTCGTTCCAAGCGCGGCATTGATGGCTTCGAGTAGGGCCGTGTCGCTGAACGGCTTGAACAGGCACGCGGCGGCGCCTTGTGCGAGCAAACGCGGACGGATGGTGTGATCGCCGTTGGCAGTAATGAAGATGATTGGAATCTGCCGGCGGCGCAGCGTCAATTCGTGTTGGAGATCGGGGCCGGACATCCCCCCCGGCATGGCGATGTCCAGGATCAGGCACCCGGTGTGCTCGACGCAATCGGATGCGAGGAACTCCTCCGCGGACACGAACGCCCGAGCCGCGAATCCCAGCTCGTGCAACAGGTCGGGGAGCGACTCGCGCACGGACGGGTCGTCATCGACGACCGACACCAGTGAACGAGTCGCGATCATGCGCTACTCACGAGGGATTCCACACGCGCGCCGACGGGTTCGCATGGAATCGAGAACGAAAACGTCGCGCCCGGACCGTCATTCAACGCCGCCCAGAGACGGCCATGATGACTCTCGATAATGGACCGGCTCACCGACAGGCCGATCCCCATACCGCTGGTCTTCGTCGTGTAGAACGGGTCGAAGAGCCGGCCCGCGTGCTCGCGCTGAAAACCGACTCCGGTATCCCGCACCGTCAGGAGCACGCGATCGCCTTCGTCGCGTCCGGTACGGATGAGCAACTCCCTGGGCCGGCCCTCGACCGCGCTCATCGCATCTACGGCGTTGCGAACCAGGTTCAGAACCACCTGCTGCAGCTGCACGCGATCGCCCGTAACTCGGGGAAGATCAGCCGCAAGCTCGGTTCGCGGAATGACGCCGTCCTTTTGCATGACGCTCAACGACAGCGCCATCACCTCTCGTGTCGCCTCGTTGAGGTCGACGGACTCAGCCGCGGCTTCTTTCTTGGTGTACAGCTCGCGCAGTCGGGTGATGACGTCGGATACGCGGTTCGCGTCGCGGATCGTCCGCCGCGCCGTTTCCAGCGCGCCATCCACGTTCGGCGGGTCGCCGGCCAGCATCCGCAGCGAGGTGCTGGCGTTCGTGATGATGCCGGACAGCGGCTGATTGATCTCGTGCGCGATCGCCGCGGTGAGTTCCCCCATCGTCATCACCCGCGTCATGTGTGCTATTGTTTCGGTCATCTGGCGCAGGTTGAGCTCACTCTGCCGCAATGCTTCGATGTCAGTTTTGATCCCGTACCATTTGACGATGTGTCCTTGTTCGTCTCGCAACGGGTTCGCACGGAACAAGAACCAGCGGTATTCGCCGTCGGAACGGCGCAGTCGCGCTTCGCCCTCTCCTGGGCTGCCGGACGCGATGATCGCCTGCCAGGTAGCAATGAGTCCGTCGCGGTCGTCCGGATGCACCGCGGTTGCCCAGCCCCAGTCCTGCGCCTGCTCGGCGGAGAGTCCCACATAATCGAGATAGTGCTGGTTGAAGAACTCAGCGGAGCCGTCCAGGCGCGCCGACCAGGCCAGCGCGGGAATCGTGTTGATGATGAGCTGGAGATTGTGCTCGCTCGCCCGGATGGCCTCCTCGGCGCGCTTCAACTCGTCCTCGGCCCGCCTGCGTTCGGCGACTTCCTTTCTCAAGCCCTGGTTGGCTGCGGTGAGTTCCGCTGTCCTGCGAGCGACTCGCTGATCGAGCTCGGTCGCGAGCCGCTTCTGGTCGCTCAGGAGCCGGGCCTCTCGGAGGCCGATCGCCGCCTGATTGGCCGCCACCCCGAGAACCAGTCGCTCCGTTTCGCGGGGGAAGTCCGCTCTCTCGGATCCAGCCATGAGGGCGCCAATCTCTCCTTGCAGCCCCAACGGCATGGCAACGATCGACATCTCCGTTCCATCAATGACGTTTCGCGTCACCGGCGGCCAATTCCGCGGGTCGGCTCCCAACCGTTTATCGAGCATCACGCCGATCTCGTGCGCCTGTACCGTGAAGGTGTCGGCGCCAGCGACGCGAACCACCTCGATGGGCGCTTCACCCCGCCGACCGTTCATGCGGGCATACACGAGATCCAGGCCAAGCATGCCGCGGAGCGCTTCGAGCAGAGTGCTCAGGACGTGGGTCGGGGCGCCGCCCGTCCAGATCGCAGGGAGCGCGAGGACGCTGATGAGATCGTTGATGCAGCGCTTCAGCCGCTCGGTCTCTCCCACCGTTAGACCGCCATGGCGCGCCGTTGGCGCAGCTCGGGAAGGAATTCTTCCGGCGGTACAAAGAACGGATTCTCCTGCAGAATGCCGCCGACAATGACCATCGGGTGCGTCCGCATGATGTCGATCACCGTATCGCCGCCAAACTTCCCGAGAGAGTACGTGCAGATGACCGCGTCGTCGTGACGACGCCACACATCGTTCACGCGCGATTCGAACTCGACGAGATCGTGGATGTGTGAGCGACCGTGCGCCGCCCAGTCCATGCGGCACACGATACGACTGAGCGGGAATCCCCCCTTGGCGTGACCGCTCGCCATCTGCTCGAACGCCGCGAGCATCCGATCCTGATCGAAGCGGTTGTCCCGCAAGTACGTCTCCGTGTCGAGGCGCAGCTCGAATTGGCCACGCTGCTGGGCGGCCGTCGTGTCGATCCCGGCCGCGGCGAGCCGCTGCAGATGGTCACCACGCTCGTCGCGATTCACGATATGCACCGCCTTGTCGCCGCACGCGAACCCGTCTGTAATGAACGGGAGCAACACCTGATACTCTTCCTCCTCGTTGTTGAAGAACGCACACACATGACGTGTTTCGGTGAGCTGGGAGCCGGCAAAGCGGATTGGCGCTGCGCGGATCTTCATGGGAACGCCCGCAAGTGACGGGACCAGATAATACCATGATTACGGGGTCTCCGGGCGACCGTCGATGATACTTTGGTGTCGGTCGCGACGTCGTGGTCCCTGCCCTCCTGATGCCACGGGATCGGTCGGTACCTTCGTCCAATAGGTCCCCGCGGGCCGCGGTCTATTTTGACCGCGTGACCACCTTCGAATCATCCTGCAGGGAGAACAAGACCATGCCTCGCAACTCACGCAAAGACGGCGGCGCATCGCGTCGCGACTTCCTCATCAGCGGAGCGACCGTGGTTGCCGCGGCCGCGGTGCCGACCGCGATGGTCGGCGCTCACGAGGGCGCCGCGACTGCGGCCGCTCCCGGGCTACAGCACGGACGGCGGGCGGTGAACACGATCACCACAAAGGACGGTACGCAGATCTACTACAAGGACTGGGGCTCGGGACAACCGGTCGTCTTCAGCCATGGCTGGCCGCTCACCGCCGACGCCTTCGAGGACCAGATGTTCTTTCTCGCGTCGCACGGCTATCGCTGCATCGCCCATGACCGGCGTGGGCATGGCCGTTCGAGCCAGCCGTGGCAGGGCAATGACATGGACACCTATGCCGACGACCTCGCGACGCTCGTCGAAACGCTCGACCTGAAGAACGCGCTGCACGTCGGCCACTCCACCGGAGGTGGTGAAGTCGCTCGCTATATCGGTCGGTACGGTACGAGGCGCGTGGCCAGGGCCGTGTTGATCGGTGCGGTGCCACCCCTCATGCTCAAGACGGCTGCCAATCCCGGCGGCTTGCCCATCGAGACCTTTGACCAGATTCGCGCCGCCGTCCTGGCCGACCGTTCCCAATTCTGGAAGGATCTCACGCTGCCGTTTTACGGCTACAACCGACCGGGAGCCAAGATCTCCGAAGGCGTGCGTGAAGCGTTCTGGCGCCAAGGGATGATGGCCGGTTTCCCGGCCGCCTACTTCTGTATCAAGGCGTTCTCCGAGACGGATCTCACGGAGGACCTCAAGAAATTCGACGTGCCGACCCTGATCCTGCACGGGGACGACGACCAGATCGTCCCGATCGCGGATTCGGCGCTGCTCTCTGCGAAGATCATCAAGAATGCGACGCTCAAGGTGTACAAGGGGGCGTCGCACGGCATGTGCACGATCCAGAAGGACCAGGTCAATGCGGACCTGCTCGCCTTCTTCCAAGGGGTGAGCTGAGATCGAGCGTGATTGCAACGGAGCCCCACGATGACAAACGCCGAACGTCGGTTGAAGGAATTGTGTATCGAGCTCCCCGTGCCGCCCGAGCCGTTCGGCACGTATGCAGAAGCGGTGCAGACAGGTAATCTCCTGTTTCTGACCGGGATGCTTCCGACGGAAGGCCGCCAAGCGACGTTCACTGGGCGTATCGGCGCGGAAATCGACGTGGAAGGCGGACGCAAAGCAGCCCGCCTGGCGGCGCTCAATGCGCTTGCCGTCGCACGCCAGCACTTGGGATCACTCGACAAAGTGACGCGTATCGTCCGGCTCGGCGTATCGGTGGCCACGGCGGGAGATGTCAGGGATCAACCGAAAGTCGCGGATGGCGCCTCGGAGCTGCTGCAACAGATTTTCGGAAAAGAAAAAAACCCTTCTCGACTGGTGTATGGCGTCGCGAGCCTCCCGCTCGGCGCTACCGTCGAGCTGGAAATCATTCTCGAGGTGGATGGCGCTCCCGTGAGGAACCCGACGTTGTATCGCACCATGCAGATAGACGGGCTGTCCATCTTTTACAGAGAGGCCGGACCGAAAGACGCGCCGACGCTGCTCCTGCTCCACGGACTGCCCTCTTCGTCGCGGATGTTCGAGCCCCTCTTCGCCCGGCTTTCCGATCGTTATCACCTGTTCGCGCCCGATTACCCCGGCTTCGGGCACAGCGACTGGCCGGACCCGAAGAAATTTGCCTACACGTTCGACCACTACACCGAGATCATGAATCACTTCGCCGCAGCGCTCGGGCTCTCGCGCTACACGCTGTACATGCAGGATTACGGCGGCCCCGTGGGGTTTCGCATGGCGCTCGCCCATCCGGAGCGGATCGAGGCGCTCATCGTCCAGGACGCGGTGGCACACAACGAAGGCCTGGGGGCGAATTGGAAGCCGCGGCGTGCCTTTTGGGCCGATCGCGTCGCCAACGAAAGCGCGCTGCGCACCAACCTCCTGTCGCTGGCGACGACACGCACGCGCCATGTCGGAAGCGATCCTGACGTAGAACGCTATGACCCAGACCTCTGGACCGATGAATTCGCGTTTCTCAGCCAGCCCGGCCAGGCCGACATTCAGAGCGACCTCTTCTACGACTACCGCACCAACGTCGAGGCTTACCCCAAGTGGCAGGCCTGGATGCGCGAGCAGCAGCCACGGCTGCTCGTCCTCTGGGGGAAGTACGACCTGTCCTTCGAGCTTTCGGAACCGGAAGCCTATCGCCGCGACGTGCCCAAAGCCGAAGTCCACGTGCTCGATGCGGGCCATTTCGCGCTCGATACCGCAGCGGATCAGATTGCGCAGCTCATCCGGGGCTTCGTGAAGTAGCGGCGCTCAGAGAAGGAGGACCGCAGTGATTCGAACCCATCAGCCGGGCCAGGCCGTTTTCACATCGGTCCTGCCCGAAGACATGGACTGGAAGCCATTCCCGGCGTTTCCACCCTCGGTCCGCCTCGCCGTCATTGTCGGTCAGCCTTCAGAGCCGGGCCCCTACGTGATCAGGGTCAAAGTGCCCTCCGACGTGAAGATGATGCCCCACAGACACCCGGAGGACCGGGTCTACACAGTCATGTCAGGTGTTTTCTACATCGGCCTGGGCGATCAGTTCGACGGTGACAAGGTGCAGGCGTATCCGTCCGGTAGCGTCATCGTTCTCCCCGGCAATACGTCCCACTTCCACTGGGCGAAATCCGGTGAGTACGTCACCCAGGTAACGGCCATTGGTCCGCTCGGCCTTGAATATCTGGATCCCGCCGACGACCCGCGTGAGCACCAACAACAGTATTGATACGATCGTCCAATAGATTCGCGATCCCGCACACGCTACGATAACGTGGAATGCTTCACTCTCCTTCTCGGGGGTCTTTTATGTTCGCGCAGTGGTCGGTTCGCGTCGGCCTGGCCTGCAGTCTTGCTTGCTATCCGCTCGCTCTGCAGGGGCAGGACAAGAGCCTCCCGCGGCGTATCGCCGATGACTTCATCGCGCTCGCCGGTGGCGTACACCCCGGCTACCGTATCGCGCATGCCAAGGGCATTGTCGTGATGGGCACGTTCGCGCCGTCGCGCGGCGCGACGTCGCTGAGCCGCGCTCCTCACCTGGTGGCGGCGTCGACACCGGTCATCGCCCGCTACTCGAACGGAAGCGGCGTCCCAGACGTCGCCGACAACAGCCCCCACGCGGTGCCACGCGGCCTCGCCCTTCGGTTCCAGCTGCCGAACGGCGCCTACACGGACATCGTGGCGAACTCGCACAACGGGTTCGTCGTCGGTACCGGCGAGGACTTCGCCGCATTCCTCGACGCGGCGCTCGCGACCACGCCCGACAGTAAGCATCCGTCGCCGATCGAGGCGTTTCTCGGCACGCATCCGGCCGCCTTGAAATTCGTGACCGACCCCGCGCGGGTGCCGGTCAGCTTCGCCACCGAGGTGTACTACGGCAACGACGCGTTCATCTTCGTCAACGCGCGCAACGTGAAGCAGCCAGGCCGCTACCGGCTCATCCCTGTCGGCGGCCCGAAGTACCTGGACTCGGCCGCCGCGGCGACGGTGTCGGCCAACTACCTCTTCGACGAGCTCACGCGTCGGCTGGCGAAAGAGCCGGTGAAGGTTCGTGTGCTCGTGCAGCTCCCGAACCCGGGTGATCCGACCTCAGATGCGTCGGTGGTCTGGCCGGACGATCGCAAGCTCGTCGAGCTCGGCATCGTTACGCTCACGACCGTCGCGCCCGACAATGCCGAAGTATCGCGGAAGCTTCAATTCAACCCCATCTTCCTCAGTGATGGGATTCAGCTCTCCGATGATCCCTTACCGCCGCTTCGGTCCGCGGTGTACGCGCTGTCCGTGGCGAATCGGCGTTCGCCGTCGCCCGCCGCGCCCGCGACGGCCCAGCAGCAGAACGTAGATCCGACCTGGCTGAGCTTCGATACGGCCGCCAAGACCGTCCGCTTCCAATTGATCGCTGGACTCACCGGGGTTAACGGCGCCCTGAACTTCAACGGGTTCCGCGACGGGCAGCTCACGCTCGTAGTACCCGTCGGTTGGCAAACGGAGATCGACTTCCGTAACCATGACGGGGTGCTGCCGCATAGCGCCGAGGTGATCGCTCCACAGACGCCCCCGCCGGCTCTGCCCCGCGATCCTGCGATCCCCCGTGCTTTCACGCTCAAGCTTGCGGAAGGACTTCCTTCTGAAGCAACAGACGACATGCGCTTCGCGGCGCAGCCCGCGGGGGACTACCTGATCGCCTGCGGCGTGCCCGGGCACGGCGCCGCCGGGATGTGGATCCGGCTCCGAGTCAGTGGGACGGCGAAGACGCCGGAGTTGCAACCCACCTCAGCGCTAGGCTCCCGTTGAGACGGAGGAGAACGCATTCCATGAAAGTTTGTGGAGGCAGTGTAGTATGGAAGAAGCCATGACCCTGCTGCCCATGTTTACGAGGCCGTAACGTTTCGTGCCGCGTCGCTTGGCGATACGGGACTTCCTGCTCGCCGAAGCCATCCATCGGGACGAGCGCCTCTATCCCGAGCATGCCTTCGCGCATGCCCACTTCACGCTGCTTCTCAAGGGCTCCTTCGAGGAGGTTGTGTCCGGTCGAGGGAGCCGACACATGCATCCGCTCGACGCCGCCTTTTCGCCGCCGAGCTTCGCGCATCGGGACCGCGTAGGGCGCGGCGGCGCGCGCCTCTTCACCTTGTGGCTCCAGCCGTCAGCGGCCGACGAGTTTCTCGTGTCTGCGGATTTTTGGCACGTTCCCCGTCTCTGGGAATCGGCGCCGGTTGCGTTGCCACTGCTGAGGCTCTACGCGGAGCTGGCTATAGCGCCGCAATCGCTCGATCCATTCGAGATCGAAGACCGGCTCACTCAGGTGATCGGGTCGGCGCACTCGCACCACTGCACTCACGAGACGAGAAGGCCCCGCTGGGTTGACGGAGCGCGAGACCGAATCTCCGATTGTCCGCATGGTGCGCTGCGCGT
>DATLVU010000086.1:0-2707 GCA_035577025.1 Gemmatimonadales bacterium | reverse complement strand
CCCCCCCGGCTTCGAGATGCGTCTGTATGGAACGACGGTCAACCAGGCGTTCACCGTGAACATGTGGGGCCGCGTGCGGAAGGCGATCACGCAAGAAGGTGTCTAGCTGGAGCGGTGGCCTGCAGCCCTGGCTCGCTCCGTGGGCCGAGTGGCTGCTGCGCTTCTATCCTCCCGCCGTCGTCACGAGCACATACCGCAGCTACGGCGAGCAGCTGGCGCTCTACCAGAACCGCGCGAACAATCCCTACCCCGTGGCCCCGCCGTGCTGCAGCAAGCACACGCAGGGCCGCGCGTTCGATGTGAGCGCGCCGGATGAGATACTCGAGCAGCTCGGGGCGATCTGGAATTCGGTCGGCGGGACATGGAGCCGGTCGGATGTGATCCACTTCGAGGCGTAACCCCCCCCCTCTGGACTCCCCCCCCCGGCTGCGCTCTCGAGCAACCGAGCGCGCTCTGTGAGCGCTGGCGAGGTTCTCGAGGGCGTAGCGGGCCCCCCCTCCCCCCCCGAGAGCGATGGCGGACGAGAATTTATCTGTCAATAGGCCACGGCGGCTGCCCGATACGGTTCCTGACGAGTTCCGGACATAAATCTTGCGCTTTCCGTGCTCGAGGGCGATCCTAAAAGCCGATGCTACGCTGGTTGTCCCGTCTCTTCGGCCTCGAAAACCCCTCGAGGCGTGAGCTCATGGCCACTCGAGATGCTCTCGAGGGCCTCGAATCACGCGTCGATCGCCACTACGCCGAGCTCAAGCAGCTGCGGGGCCAGGTCAACGCTTTCGAGCGCTGGCGCCGCGTCGAGGCCGAGCCCGAGACCGAAACCCCCGGCGACGATCCGGAAAACCACCACGGACCGAAAGCCGTGCAGCCTACCGCGTTCCTCTCCAAGCGTCTGCGAGGGTTCTGACATGCCTTACGCCTATCGAGCTGGCGACAACTACCGCCGCGGCGACTACTACCGCGGCGACTTCCTCGGCATCGGCAAGTTCCTCGGCAACGTGGTGAAGGACGTCGGGAAGGTGGCGGGCTTTATCCCCGGCATCGGCACCGCGATTCAGGCGGGCATTGGCATCGTCAACTCGGTCATCGGGACGCATCCAAGCGTTCCGAAGCCCGCGACCCTACAGGCCAACCTCATGCAAAACCCGTCGCCGGGGACGCGCATCGGCGCGGTGAACATCGGCGGCGGGGGCGGCAACGAGGTCGGCCTGATAAACATCGGCGGCGGGTCGGCGGCTCTGCCCGCGGGCCGCGTAGCTCGTGGCTACCACCCGAACAAGTCCACCTACGAGACGCGCGGCGGCGGCACGTCGCGCTGGCCGCGCGAGCTCGAGGTGCACAGCCCCGGCAGCGTGCTCGTACGGAATCGCCGGATGAACGTCGGCAACGCGCGAGCTCTCAAGCGCGCACTCCGGCGCGCGCACGGGTTCGCGAAGTTGGCCAAGCGAGTGATGAGCTTCACTCACCCTCGGGCCGGTAAGCAGGCGCACTTCAAGTTCCGGAAGCGTAAGTGACCGACGACCTGGAGATCCGAGTGCACGTCGCCGCGCTGTACGTGGCGCTCGTGAAGGCGGGGGAGCTCGACGCGGCGACGTCGCTCCTCGAGTGGGCCCAGGAGGAGCTCGAGCTCGACACCGAATTACTCGAGGAGGAGTACAGTCCCGATGCCTGACATTCTGATCTACCAAGCGAACATCGGCGCAAACTCGGTCACGCAGCCGCTCGACAAGGACGCGCCGATTCAGGCGTGGAAGTTCCGGCGCTGCCCGTACGCGAAGGGCCTGTACACGATCATGGGCCGTCACGACGGCGCTGCCGGGGGTGTGAGAATGTCCATCCAAATCGGCACGACCGAGGTGCTGCAGGAGTCCGCGCTGTCAGCTGGCGGGACGGACGGCGTGATGCCGACGCCCGCGGGCGCGAACGCAGCACCGGCGCACCAGTTCCTCGCGGACTACAACGACGAAATCGTTCTCACGATCAAGGAGACCGGAGGCGTCGCGACGTCGGACGTGATGCTCTGGGTCAACGTCGAGCCGGCCGCGTAGGTGGCGACGCTCCACAACGCCCTCAAGCACTTCCCGTCCCTTCAGATTGGGATCGGGCGCGCGCTCGGTATCGATCACGAGCAGCAGGGCGTAGCGCGCGTCTCAGAGACGCTACAGCCGATTCACGACCCGTGGGCTCGAGACGAGTTCTCGTGGCTACGTGACGAGCAGCTGTGGAACTTCGAGACAACGCAGGCCGCGGTCGCCGCGGCGTTCGGGTTCGTCGGAGTAAGGAACATCGCGGCGAGTGGGCTGCTGCTGACGTTGAGCGGCTTCGAGGTGTTCTCCGCGGTAAGCCCCGGCTACCAGCTGAGGGCTGGCCCGCAGAGCGCTACGGACGTCGCCTCCGGCCCGAACAGTTCTTTCGGACGCGACTTCCGCCAGATCAACGCCTTCGGCGGCATCCCCGCCTTCTCCATCGCGGGCTCGAGCGCGGCGCTGAACGTGTTGAACGGGCCGTTCTGGGGTGGCTCCGCACCAAGTGGGAACACGATCACCGAAGCCACGCGCGAGTGGATCATCCCCCCCGGCTTCGAGATGCGTCTGTATGGAACGACGGTCAACCAGGCGTTCACCGTGAACATGTGGGGCCGCGTGCGGAAGGCGATCACGCAAGAAGGTGTCTAGCTGGAGCGGTGGCCTGCAGCCCTGGCTCGCTCCGT
>DATLVU010000085.1:0-34714 GCA_035577025.1 Gemmatimonadales bacterium | reverse complement strand
GCGAATGCGCGGTCAACACAGCGCAAGCCACCGGAGACCCCCAATCTCGCCAAGTGAAACGCCACTCCTACCCGAGTCGATTTGAGATTTCGTCGCCGTGAGGAGGGGCGCTCGGTCAGCTGCTGACCCAGTTTCGCAGTCACAAGTCGGCCGCGATGTTCGGGAGTCCGTTTTTTTCCCGGAGCGTCTATGACCGATTCTTTACTAACCAACGCCGTCCGCGCCGCGCTGCGCTATGACGGTGTGGGCAACCTCTCAGTGTTACGCGAGGCCGCTGGGTTCTCGGGGCACGGCTTCGCCGCGTTGCGTCGCGGCCAGCGTCATATCTCGCGCAGTGCTGCGCGTCGTCTGGCCCGCGTGTTCGCAACGTGGGCTCGCGTCTGTGAAATGCGAGCAGACCGCATCACAGCAGCACTCCGTAACAACCCAGCGACGGTCGAGGAGAACGAGTCAAAGCAGCCCACCACAAGTGCGGGGGAGGACTGATATGCCCAAACGCACTCCCATCTACTGGCGCGGCGACCCGCCACGCGCCTACGGCAACTTCCGAGGCTTCGAGGATGTGGGCGGGCGTCAGGAACCGCTCATCCCCGAAGGCGAGCGGCTGGCGACGACAGACGCGGAAGTGGCGCAGGCGCTCTACGCCAAGCGGTTGACCTACTACGTGGAGCGTCGGAAGGGGAAACAGACCGGCCACGTGTTCAACGTGCCCGCGGCCGTCCCGCTCGGCGTCGCCGCCCGCGACCATCTCATCGGCAAGAAGCAGCGCGCCGAAGGCACTGACCAGTGGCTCGGGGAGGTCGAGGCGTACCTGCGGCGAGCCACCGAGCACTTCGGCGAAGCCCGCGACCTCAGAAGTGTCCGAGTGGCCGACGTGAAAGCCTACGCCGCGTGGCTTCGCACGTTGCCGAACGGGCGGGGCGGGGTGATGAGTTGGGGAAACGTGCGTCACCACCTCAACGCCCTGAGCAACTTGTACGCTGGGCTCATCGAGGGCGAGCAGTTAGAGGCCAACCCGCTTTCGGCGTGGCGCAAGAAGCCGCGCGCTGAGCGCCGCGAGGCGCGGTGGTTGGAAGTGCACGACTGCGCTTTGCTCCTCGAAGCCGCACGGCTCTACCGGCCGGAGCAGCCGAAGGGTGGCCGTCGCCCGATGCCCTTCGCCTACGCACTCGTTGCGGCGCTGGCGTTGACGGGCGGGCGCGTGAGCGAGGTCACGGGCTTGGAGCTGGACGACATCAGCTTCGAGCGTAAGACCGTGACGTTCCGACCGAACATGTGGCGGCGGCTCAAGACCGTCACCTCACATCGGGTCGTCCCGCTGTGGCCGCAGTTGGCGAAGGTTCTCGCGCCGTACATCGCCGCCCGACGCAAAGAGGGCGGGCGCCTCCTGTTCCCATCGTACCGAACGGGCGAGGAGACGATGCTGACGGACTTTCGGAAACTCCTCGACGCCGTGGCGGGCACGGCCGCATGGAAAGCGGGGGAGATTCGCGGCAAGATGTTCCGCCACACGTACTGCGCCGCCCGGCTCCAGACGCTCGACAACGGGGCCGCGGTGTCCGTGTACACGGTCGCTCGCGAACTCGGGCACGGCGGGGATGCGATGGTGAAACAGGTGTACGGCCATCTCGGCGACGTCCGCCAGCGGAGCGCCGCGGTGGAGTACCGCGTCCAGAAGCACGCCGCTATCTTGATACCGCGGCTAGCGGCGCTGAGGGCGAAGGTTGGTTGCGCGAATCTTGCGCGTAAGGAGGCAGCGGCAGTAGCGTAAGTTCCACGAGGGCCTGTAGCTCAGGTGGTTAGAGCGCACGCCTGATAAGCGTGAGGTCGGTGGTTCAACTCCACCCGGGCCCACTTGGTAACGAGAAGCCCGACATGCGATTGCGACGTGCCGGGCTTCAGTTCTTTCGAGCCTGTTTCCAGACCCCCTCGAAAGTATCTCTGATGAATCGCGGCATTCATTCCATTCTCCTGTCCCTCTTCCTCGCTCTGACGAACGTTCAATCGCTACCGTGCCAAAATGCTTACGCCATGCCCATCATGGCAGGCATAAGCAATCGCGGGGCAAACAAACGTGAGCCTTATGTCACGGCAGGCGACAGGACGTACTTGATTGGCACGCAGGACGGGAACTTCCCCGATATGGGTGACCACGTGCCCGGCGAAATGGGCGGGTTATGGCTGCCCCCGATCAAACTGCTCGATGGTTTTTGGGCAACCGTGACAGATATGACGACCAATCAGGAAGTCGCTCTGTCGGAGAGCGCCGAATTCGTCAATTACCCTTACGGCAATCGGTTCAGATATGGTCCGGTGCTGGACAGCCTGGAGATCGAGCGCGTTCAGTTCAGTCCGGACAGCCAGGCGGGATTGATCGTTCAGTATTCCTTCAAGAACACAGCCGCTCGCAAGCGGCAGCTGCGCTTTCACTTTTCCGTCAGGACGGATTTGCGCCCCGTGTGGTTCTCAGATCGACTCGGCATCGAGGACGCTGAGGACACTGTTGCCTGGCAACCGACAGACAGTCTCTTCATCGCCCAGGACCGCAAGAACCCCTGGTTCTGCGTTTGGGGAGCCATCCCTCCCGCCGGTGCACAGCCAATCGCAAATCCACCACCCGTGTCCACGAGTGACATGGGAGTCACCGCCACATCCCGACACGAGCTATCGGTCGACCCACACAGCACCTCTACCCTGACCTTCGTTATAGCGGGCTCGGCAGCAGACAAGAATGCGGCCCTCCACACCTACAACTATCTGGCCAAGAATCATGCGACCCTCTTGGCAAGAAAAAAGGCACGCTACGCTTCAATCATCGCAAGGGCGAGGATACGAATTCCCGACCAACGTCTCCAAGAGGTCTACAACTGGGTGAAGGTCAACACAGAGTGGCTTGTCAGAGACGTTCCCGGCATCGGCCGCGGTCTCGGTGGTGGACTCATGGAATACCCATGGTGGTTCGGGACTGAAACGTATTCTCTGCAAGCGCTCGCGGCGACCGGCGACTTTGAGCTCGCGAAACAGACCCTTCGTTTGTTGAGGGATCAGTCATTGAAAGCAAACGGAAACGGCCGAATCGTGCATGAGGTCACGACAAACGGCGTCGTTTCCAATCCCGGCAACACGCAGGAAACGGCTCAGTTCATCCTTACGGTCGGCAGGCTATTTCAGTGGACGGGAGATCTGGGCTTTGCAAGAGAGATGTACCCGGCTATGAAGATGGGCATCCACTGGCTTCTGACCGACATGGATCGGAACAAGAATCTGTTCCCGGAAGGTCCCGGCATCATGGAAGTGTATGGTTTGAACGCGGAATTGATTGATGTTGCGGTATACACGCAGCAGGCGTTAGAGGCCACGGCGCAGGTTGCCGCCATTCTACACGAGCCAGACGCAGCGGAGCGATATCGGCAACTCGCGTCACAACTGGAGAAGAGAATCAATGAACGTTTCTGGGTCGAAGAGGATAGTTCGTACGCCGATTTCTACGGGACCAGAGCACAGGCTGTTAGCGCCGCCGAGGGAGCAATCCGGCAAATCGGCCTGAAGGGGCCAACCAACCTGACCCGTAGGGACACGGAACTGATTGGATACTACGAGCGACTTAAGGAGAAGTTCGCCGCAATGCCCGATAGCAGCAGAGGTTGGATCACGAACGAGAACTGGGTCATCACGACGCCAATGGAGACTGGCATCGCCCCGCGAGCAAGAGCGATACAACTGCTGGACAGAATCCGAAACCACAATGTCGGAGAGTACGGACCCTTCCTGTCCGCGGTCGAACGACAGGCGATGATGACCATTTCAACCGGGGTGCAGGCCGTCTCGGAAGGCAACTACGGCCGCACCGACGAAGCGATGTGGTATGTGGACAAGATCGTGCAGACCTTCAGTCGGAGATCCCCGGGTTCGATTTCAGAGATGATGCCTGACTATGGCTGCTTTGTGATCGCGTGGACCAGCTACGGCATCGCGCTTCCGCTGATCCGGCATGTCTTCGGCATTCAGCCGGACGCGGTGAACAGGACCGTTGTCTTTGATCCTCATTTGCCTACTGGTTGGGAGGACATGAGCATCGAAGATCTTCGCGTGGGAAGCAACATTGTCTCGTTTTCACGCACAAAGACCGGCAGGGGCATTGAATATAGGTTCGACGCCAAAGAGAACGGATGGACATTCGTCTTCAGAGGGGACGCCTTGTCGAGCGCCGAGTATTACTTGAACGGCAGACATGTTTCTTCTACCGCCGCTGGCATCCGTATGAGCGGAAGGAAGAATCACCTCTTGGTGGTTCACCATTAGGCCCGGCGTGAGGTCGGTGGTTCAACTCCATCCGGGGCCACTCGAGGGGAAAAGGGAACGCCCGACTCGGGATTCCGTTCCGAGCCGGGCTCGTTCGTTACCACCACTGGAGCGGGGAAGTGGCGTGGCCCCGACTCCCGGTGGGGACAGAACCGGATAATAGGCTTGCGGCCTGAACGACGGCACCACGCCACAGAGAGTACGTGATGCCAGCACCGCCTGTTGACACGCGTGACTCGCGCTACCTACTTCGGCTTCACGTTGAAATCGATGGGCACGTTGACCAGGACGCGCACGGCCTTGCCTTTCACCCGCGCGGGCGTGAACCGCGCCTGGAGGAGCGCCTCGATCGTGGCACGGCTGAACGCCGTGTCGGGGGTTTGCAGAATCTTGACCGAGTTCGGCTCGACGATCCCCATCGTGTCGACGATGCATTGTACGAGCACGCGCCCTCCCACTCCCTTTACGCGCAGCTGCACCGGATACTCGGGCGACGGAAGGAAGACGATGGCGGGCTTCACATCCACGACGGCCTCGAGGAAGGTCTGCTGCGCATCCCCGTAGCCGCTCGCGATAGACACGAGCAGGCCGACAAGGATCACAACACGTGTGTGGCACTTCTCGTAGGTGGCCATGATCGGCGCCCGAGGAGCCAATTGTAGCACTCCCGCCGCGGCCTAGCACCCGGGTGAGCCGGACCGTCGATACCCCGCGCGCTTTGCCTCCTCCTCGGTGCGGAAGAACACCCGATGCTCCGGTGCGAGCCGGTTGGCGCTGCCGCAGCCGCGCCGGTAGTAAACCTCCCCGCGGGAGGAGGCGACCCACGCCTTGTCGTCTCCTGGCTCAGCCGGCACGCTGTCCGCCGGCGGCTCCGACGACGGCGCGTACGCCGGCCGTTCGACGTGACAGGTCTTGGTGGCGGCGATACACGTGCGGCCACACGGCTTTCCCTTCACACACTGAGTCTGCGCCGTAGCTGCGAATGGGAACGCGAGCAGGCTGATGAGCAAGACCAGACGCTTCACGGTACTCCCCTCTTCTCGTACCAAGAACAGGGCCCCGGCGAGAACCGCCCGGGGCCCGATTGGCAAGGTCACTCAGCTCATACTACGGTGTGGGGACGTTACCGAAATTGTTGAACCCGGCCTCGGCACCGTCCGCCACAGAGAACTGATATCCAAATCCGGTCGCGCACACCGCCCCGTTTTGCGGACTCGGTGGGAAGTCCTGCGTCCAACCGGACTGTACCTCTTCGCATACCGTGTACGTGCCCGCCGAAAGACCGGAGAACACGAAATTACCCGACGCGTCGGTGAGAACGCTTCCAGTGACAGGGTTGCCTGCCACGTCGCTACCGGTCAGATCGACGCACCAGCCCACCTGGCCCAGGAAGTCCGGCGCGACGTCCTGGAAGACCTGCCCCGTGACTTTGGCCGTGCCGGAACCTGCCGGCACCTGACCGCACGTCGGCGGGGGCGGTGGCGGTGGCGGAGGCGGTGGAGGCGGCGGAGGCGGGGGCGGCGGTGGCGGCTGAGGCGCGCACAGCCCCTGGTGGGCATTCACGCTCCCCGAGTCCGAGCGATTATCGTCGCCGTTGCCGTTATCGCACGAACTGTTGCCCGGCATCTGAGCGACACCGATCGCGAGCGGCGTCGCCAGTAAGGCGAGCAGAACTATGTAGGCACGCATCGTACACCCCTGGCTTGTGAGGAGGCTGAAACTCAAGGAGGGCGCTGCGGCCTCAAGTTGCCCTAACAGGCGAGTCCAGAATCCGAAATGGTCAGATGCAGGGCTGTGGCGTCCGTCACACACCCTTAGTACCCGCATACGGTGCAGGAACTTACGACTGCGGGCCGAATCCACCCCGACAGGCCCAAATCGCCTCGGCCCTCGGGCAAGAAGAAGGGCCCCGGCAAGAAGCCCGGGGCCCTCGTGAGTGTGCAGTTGCGCGCAGCTACGGCGTCACGTTCCCGAAATCGATGAACATCGTGCCCGCGCCGTCGCCGAGCGTGAACGAGTACCCAAATCCACCCGGGCACGTCGCGCCGCCCTGCGAAGCGGGCGGGTACGTCTGGTGCCAACCGGACTGGATCACCTCACAGACGGTGTACGTCCCAGCGGGCAGTCCAGTGAACGTATAGTTCCCCCCGGCATCAGAGACTGCTACGCCGCTTACCGGTCCGCTCAGATTGACGCACCAGTTCGCGAGACCGGGGAAAGGCGAGGCGTCCTGGAACACCTGTCCCTGGATCGACGCAGTCCCCGCTGGAGCCGGCGCCTGGGCACACGATGAGGGCGACGGCGGTGGCGGCGGCGGGGGCGGCGGCGGCGGTGGCGGCGGCGGCGGCGGCGGCGGCGGCGGCGGTGGCGGAGGTGGCGGCGGCGGCGGGTCCTGAGTAGGGACGCACAGCCCCTTATGGGCACTCGCGGTCCCCTGGGCCGACCGGCTCGCCGTTCCCTGCCCGTTGAGGCACGAGCTCTTGCCCGGCAACGCCGAACCAGTCGGAGGACTGATCGGCTTCCCCTGACCGACACCCGTCACGAACGGCGTCGCGACGAGCGCGCAAACGAACATGAGGACACGCATCGTACACTCCTGACTCTTTTTGGGAGGCTGAAACTCAAGGAGGGCGCTACGGCCTCAAGTTGCCCATTCTGCGGGCACGTTCAGGATCACGCCTCGGCTGTCAGGCGGGCTGTGGCGCGCGTCACGTAGAGCACATATCGACAATCGCAACATTGGGTTAGAGGCGCTGCCGCAGGGCGGACCCCCGACGGGCACGGCTGGCAGGCACGCCGTCAAGGGGTTACGGGCTCACGGCCCGAAACTGCACCGGCAAGGGTCCGACGCTACGTGGCGTCTCTTCGGGCCAGGGTCCAGCGTCCGAAGGAAAAGAGCCGTCGCCGCCGTGCCACGGGGCGGATCGAAGCCGAGAAGATCCGTTCGAACTGGTCCAGCACCCGGTCCACCCCGAAAAACTCGTTGGGCCTGTTTTCATGGAAGTAAGGTTGGGCCATGCGCTCGCGATACAGCGCATCGTTCTGGTCGAGCTCGATGATCTTTTCGATCAGTGCATCGTCGTCACGAAACTCGTGGGCGTTGAGGAAGCTCTTTGGATTGAATTCTTGGTGAATCAACGGATTGCCCCAGTAAATGGGCAGGCACCGCGCCGCCATTGCCTCGACGATCTTCTCGGTCGTGTACCCAGGCAGTGAAGCGTTCTCGAACGCGATGTTGAACTTGTACGGCTTCAGGAACGCAATCTTGCCCCACGGGCCTCCCGGCACCTGGTACCCGATGTTATTGAACGCCCTGCCCCCCGCATCCACCTTCTTGTAGCGACTGAGGCGGTGAAAGAAGTCGTTCCGTTTACGGGTGGTTCTGGGGTGCCGAGTGTTGCTCGCGATGAAGCTGCAGAATTGCGTCTTGCCCGCCATGATCCTGTCCACATCGTCGCGCTCTCTGAGGAGCAGGTCCGGCTGATAATAAAAGGCGTAGAGCGGCCAGCGGAGGTGGCGCGGATCGTCCAGGTAGTGACAGGTGAACGCGTAATCAGACGTCGCAAAGTCCGGACGATGCGATTCTCCGGTGAAGAAGATCCGGGTGCAGGAATGCAATCGGTGATGGTCGCCAAAGCTCGAATAGATCACGAAATCCGGCCGGTCGTGGATCTCGACGGCGAATCGCGTCTTCAGCAGGTTGTAGATCCGATTGTCGTCCTTGCGGAACCCGGGCCAGAAGTCGCAGAAATCGATGCGGACGGTTTTCACGGTCGGCAGGGACGGGGCGTGAGTCGTGCGCCGGGGATCACTTCGCGCGGAGCGTAAAGTAAAACGTGGCGCCCTGGTCGACCGCGGCTTGCGCCCACACGCGCCCGCCGTGGCGATGCACGATCCGCTGCACCAGCGCGAGGCCCACCCCGGTGCCCTCGAAATCCGACTCTCCGTGCAGCCGCTGGAACACACCGAAGAGCTTGGTCGCGTACTTCATGTCGAACCCCGCGCCGTTGTCCCGCACGTAATACACGGTCTCGGCGCCCTCGACGCGCGACCCGACCTCGATCCGTGCCTTGGGCTGCCGGCGCGTGAACTTGAACGCGTTCTCGATGAGATTCGAGAGCGCTTGCCGCAGCAACCCCGCGTCCCCCAGGGTCGCCGGGAGAGAATGCACGACGACTTCGATCGCGCGCTTGGGATCGGCCTGCCGCTGCTCCTCCACCACAGACTGCATCAGGGAGGCGAGATCCACGGGCCCCATTTCCAGCGGCTTTCGGCCGAGGCGCGAGAACACCAGCAGGTCGTCGATCAGCTGGGCCATGCGCTTGGTGTTTTCCCGCACCCGGGCGAGAAGGGCCTGGCCGTCCGGGGGGAGCGTGGTTCCGTAGTCCTCCAGCAGCGCCAGGGAGAAGCCGTTGATCGCGCGCAAGGGCGCCCGCAGGTCGTGTGAGACGGAGTAGCTGAAGCTCTCGAGCTCCGCGTTCGCTTGCTCCAGGAGGCGACTGGTTTCCGCCACCTCCTGGGCACGAGCGTACACCTCCGCTTCCATTTTCTCCGCCCGGCTGCGCAGCTCAGCCGTCAGCCGGTGCCGCTCGCCGTCGAGCCGCTTGAGTCGGACGAATTCCGTCACGTCTTCCACGTGATGGATGATGTACACGAGCTTGCCCTGCGCGTCGAACACCGGGACGTTGGTCGGGCTCCAGTATCGCTCCTCGAATCCCCCACCCGCAGATTCGGGCCTGCGGATGTCGTACTTCTGGACCGCCATGGTGTCCGGGGCCCGACGCTCGCGCACGCGATCGAGCGACGTGCGCAGGTTGCGGACCCCGGTGGCCGCCGGGTCGTCCGGGTTGTCGGGGAACACCTCGAACAATCCGCGGCCGACGATCTCCTCGCGCTTGGTCATCGTGGCGGTGAGATACGCCTGGTTCACGGCCACGATGGTGAGGTCGGGCGTCAGGATGAGATACGGGCCGGGCGCCGTCTCGAACAGGAGACGATAGTCAGGGGGCGCGACCGTGCTGCTGGTGCGACTCATGAGACCGCAGCGGCTTGGGCCAGCGGACCGGCGGTGTGCTCGCGCAAGTGCCCGCGCAGGTCCAGGGCCGTCTTCAAGACCACGAGAAGCGCGAGCGGCAGCATGGGGGAGCCGAGCGCCATCACCAGGAAGCCGCCCACCAGGATCACGACGTGCAAGATCATGACGCGTGCGTAGGGCCGGCTCATCAGCATCGGGAGCGACGCGGTCTTGTACTGTCCGGCGCCGATATAGTTGAAGGCGAACGAGACGGCGTGGCTCAACGCGAGGCCCCATGCGGCCGGCGCGATACCCGCTCCCCGGACGGCGTCCCAGAACATCGACGGGGTCGGGAAGCCGCGTATGTGAAGCCCGCCGAAGAGTTGCAGTACGAAGATCCCGTGCACCATCACGAACATCCCATAATGGAACGTGAAGAACGGGATCATGAACACCTTGGTCACCCAGGCCAGCTGATTGTCGGGCGCCGCCGCGAGCATGCGGAGGATGTTAAAGACGCCGACAATCACGTTCTCCACCCAGAAGAGCAGCAGTGTGGCGTAGACGCTCCACCCGAAGAAGAGCACGCCCGCGAGCGGGACGAGATTGGCCGCGATGAGCACGACCGCGGTCGGCGTGACCCGGAGGTCGGGTCGCGCGGTCGCGATCGGAGCGGGGGCGGGAGAAACCGGCGTGGTCATGGCGCCACTACTATGCCATGCGCCCCGCGTGCGTCCAAGCCCTTGCCGGTGCCGAAAGCCCCGGATAGCTTGCCACCCATGATGCTCGCCACGTGCTCCATGTGTTGTCGCTCACTGCGATGCTGTCGCGGGCGGGCGGCAGGGCGGGCGATCTCGTCGTAGCGTTGTAGGCGCCGCACCAAGAGATCGGCCGCGATTCCCGACAAGGTCTCGCGGCCGATCTGCTTTTCCAACGAAAGGAAGGCGGGATTAGCGCACGGCTTTCGGTGGTAGGGATCTCGGGGAGTCCATCGGGCACGTCCAGGTCTCGAGCCCTGGTCGAGCACACGCTCGCGTGCTTCAAGTCGCGCGGGGCGTCGATCGAGCTGGTGGACCTCGCGACGTTGCCGGCCGATGCCCTGCTCGGACGCGGCACGGCGCCCACCCTCACGACGGCGCTCGAGAACACGACGCGCGCCCGGATCGTGGTCGCCGGAACGCCCGTCTACCGGGCCACCTACAGCGGGCTCCTGAAGCTGTTTTTCGATCTGCTGCCGCAGGACAGCCTCGTCGGCAAGATCGGCGTGCCGATCGCGACGGGGCACGCGGCGGCGCACATGCTGGCGGTGGACCACGGGCTGCGCCCGCTGTTCGCGAGCCTCGGCGCCACGGTGGTGGCGGCGGGCGTCTATGGGACGAGCGGGCAGTTCCAGGACGGCAAACCGGCGGCGGAACTGGTTCAGGCCCTGGACCGGGCGGTGCGCGAGGCGTGGGCCCTCGCGGGCGCCGTTACCGACAATAAGAGGATAGATGAGCGCAAGCACTGAGCGGCCGATCGCGATCTACTACGAGCACCCGGACTGGTTCCGCCCGCTGTTCACGGAGCTCGACAAGTGGAACGTGCCGTACGTTCGGCTCGACGCGGCGCGCCATCGGTTCGACGCCTCCGATGGTGGAAGACCCCCGTACTCCCTGGTCTTCAATCGAATGAGCCCATCGGCGTACCTGCGCGGGGCGGGAAACGCGATCTTTTATACGCTCCATTACCTCGCGCACCTGAAGCGGCACGGCGTGCGGGTGATCAACGGCTACGACGCCTGGGTCACCGAGACGTCGAAGGCGCTCCAGCTCGCGCTGCTCCAGCAGCTTGGCCTGCCGCATCCCAAGGCCCGTGTGATCAACAACGCGGCCGAGGCACCGGCGGCCGCGCAGGGCCTGCGCTTCCCGGTCATTCTCAAGCCCAACATCGGAGGTTCGGGGGCCGGCATCCGTCGCTTCGAGACGCCCGAGCAGCTGGAGCAGACCGCGAACGAGGGCGCGCTCGACCTCGGGATCGATCATACGGCGCTAGTGCAGGAGTACATCCCGGCGGCCGACCAGCGCATCGTCCGCGTCGAGGTGTTGGGAGGCCGCTACCTCTACGCCATTCGGATCTATACCTCAGGAGAAAGCTTCAATCTCTGTCCGGCCGACGTGTGCCAGACGGTCGGCGGGACCGAGCTGGTGCGCGCAGCCTGCCCCGTGGATGCTCCGAAGAACAACATGCGCGTGGAAGGCTACACGCCCCCGCCCGAGATCGTCGCGCAGGTGGAGTGCATCATGCAGGCGGCGCACATCGACGTGGGGGGCGTGGAGTACATGATGGACGAGCGGGACGGCCGGCTCCATTTCTACGACATCAACGCCCTCTCGAACTTCGTCGCCGACGCACCGCGCGTGGTGGGGTTCGATCCGTTCGCGCGGCTGGTGGACTACCTCGAGGCGGAGGCGGACTGACCGTGCGCTTCGGCTACTGGCTTCCCGTGTTCGGCGGGTGGCTGCGCAACGTGCCCGACGAGGGCATGGAGGCCACGTGGGACTACGTGCGCCGGCTGGCGCAGCGGAGCGAGCAGATCGGGTTCGACCTCACGCTCATCGCCGAGCTGAACCTGAACGATATCAAAGGAGCCGACGCCCCGTCGCTCGACGCCTGGAGCACGGCGGCGGCGCTCGCCGCGGTCACCGAGCGGCTCGAGCTGATGGTCGCCGTTCGGCCCACGTTCCATCCGCCGGCGCTCCTCGCCAAGCAGGCCGCCAACATCGACCGGATCAGCGGGGGACGGTTGACGCTGAACGTGGTCTCGTCGTGGTGGGCGGGTGAGGCAAAGCAATACGGCGTGGAGTTCGACCAGCACGACGCGCGCTACGCGCGGACCGCGGAGTGGCTCGCGGTGGTGAGCGGCATGTGGTCGGCGACCCGGTTCAGCCACGCGGGGACGTACTACCGGGTGGAGGACGCGATCCTCGAGCCCAAGCCGGTGGCCCGGCCTCGTCCTACGATCTATGCGGGCGGCGAATCCGAGGCGGCCAAGAATCTCATCGCGCGGGACTGCGATGCGTATCTCATGCACGGCGATCCGCCCGAGCGGGTGGCCGTCAAGGTGGCGGACATGCGCGCGCGCCGGACCAGAGCGGATGGCGGACTGCCCCCGCTCAAGTTCGGCGTCGCCGGCTACGTGGTCTGCGCGGATACCGACGCGCGAGCGCGAGCCGAGGTCGCCCGTATCACGGACGTACGCCAGAGCGCCGCCGGGTACGCGAATTATCAGGACTGGCTCGCGAACACGCAGCTCGAGCAGCAGGTGAGTCTCGAGGATTACTCCGTCTCGAACCGGGGGCTCCGGGCGGGACTCGTGGGCACCGCGGAGCAGATCGCCGAGCGGATCGGCGAGTTCGAGCGTGCGGGCGTGGATCTTCTGCTGCTGCAGTTCAGCCCGCAGTATGAGGAGATGGAGCGGTTCGCGGCCGAGGTCATCCCGCGGGTGAAGACGCAAGGGGCGGCGACGCGCGTTCCGTGGGTCGGGGGCCGAAGTAGCGCTTGAGTCCGAGCAGCGGGCCTTCGTAGACGTGGTAGCTCAGCCACGCGAGCCCGTACGACCCCGCCGCGACCATCAGCGCGAGAGCCAGGACGGCCGGCAGGCGGGAACCACCGAGGATACCCACACCGCGTTCGCACCAGCTACAGTGCGCCTCAAGCAAGCCGAGCAGAGGGTAGTGAACTACGTATAGACCGTAGCTGTACTTCCCCCACCGGCGCAGAGTCGCGTTCCTTAACGTCCGGGCAAAGAGACTGCCGGGCGCCGCGCCGAGCGATGCAACGAGCAGCGCGCCGAATCCGATCGCCACCAAGGGGTAGGCCACGACGCTGACGACGGGGTCGTGGTACTCAAGTCCGCCACGCGCGACAGCCAGGGCCGCAACGGCTACCACGGCGAGCGCGAGGACACGCGGCGCCCAGGCGGTGCAGGTCTGGAGGCGGTTCGGCCCCCGGGCCACGACGGCGAGCGCCGCGCCCGTCATCAACCCATCGAGGCGCCCGGGCGTCAAGACAAATGAGCCCGCGGCATCGCCAGGATCGTGCAGCACGACGCCGATCCGCCAAGCTAAACCCGCGATCGCCGCGAGCACCGCCACGCGGAGGAGCGTCTCCGGCTTGCATCTCCAGACGAAGAGAGGCCAGATCAGGTAGAACTGTTCCTCGATCGCGAGAGACCAGAAATGCGCCGTGTACAATGGTGTGGCACGCCCATGCGTGAGCGCATTCAGGAAATTCACCGTATACGTCCAGTACCATGCCTGATGGTCGCGGAGCACCGCGTAGTCCGCATTCGACCATTCGACAAGACGGGGCAAGAGGATGAAAATGACAGCAAGGGCCCCGTAATACAGCGGAAAGATCCGCAGGCCGCGACGCACGAAGAAGTTCGGCCACCAGCGGGGCTGTCCCTTGGTATCGAGCAGGATTCCCGTGATCAGAAACCCCGAGAGCACGAAAAAGAGGTCGACACCAGTCCAGCCGAGACGGCCGATGGCGGCCACCGCGGCGTCGACCGGCGTGGCAGGCTGGAGAGGAAGCGCGACCGCGTGCCTCAAGAGCACGAGCAGGATGGCCGCGCCGCGCAGACCATCGAGGGCGGGTACGTACCCGCTTCTGATCTCTCCCTCCAAGGATATCCGACTCCCGTGGGAACCACGTCTCAGAGAAGCAAGGCCCGGGCCGTGGCTGGCGCGCAGCAACTCCCAGAGAGGCCCGCCCGGGCTGTTGCGGTCGCGCCATGGTGTTCAGCCCGTTACTAGGGCCGTGCGGCGAGCACCAGCCCGCCGAGGCACATGAGGAGGCCCACGATGTGCCGCGTGCCGAGGTGCTCTCGGTAGACGAAGACGCCGATGATCACGAGTAGGAGAGCCGTCGTCACGTTGGCGATCACCGAGGCGAGACTGATCCGCCAACCGGCCCGGTAGGCGAGCAGGATCGCGAGCTCCACCCCCACGATCGAGAGTCCCACTACATACGTCGCCCAGTTCAGGTCCTTGAGCGAGCGCACGAACACCGCGCCGCCCGGGGCGAACGGGATCGCCGCCAGACACGCGACTAGTGAGGTCGCGTACGTGACCACCAGCGACACCATCGGGTGCACGCCGGGCGCGATCGACTTCTGCGCGACGTGGTACAGCGTGGTGGCGAGCGCGGTGAGAGCGATGGGGAGGTAGAAGAGCATCGCCGGCCCTTTCGCTAATGGTGACGTTTCGAACTGGCGCAACGTCCAGTGGCGTCAGCGTTTCTGCGACACGAGTACTGGCGTGCGCTCCCGTAATCGCATATAGATAATAGAAGAGAGGGGTACCTCACCCCTCGTAGGCTATGGCTTGGCCGAGCATAGAGTCCTGCGGCGTGCCGTCGAGCCACATTCCCACTGACCTCAACGCCGTCCGCGTGTCGCGGGTCGTTCTCCCCTGTGGTGTGCAGTTTGCTCACTGTCTCCGAACGGCCCCAGAGCGACGGCGCGATCGTCCACCACGGGATGCTCGAGCCCGGACTCCACTTCTTTCAGAACCCTTCACGCCAGTTGCCCTCGCGGGTAAGGTGCGCGACGTGCTGAACACCGGCTGATCGCCCCATGCCCAAGCGCCGCGCGTCGGAACGTGCGCCCACGAGAATGCAAGACGCCGGGCTGCTGTCGAGCGTCATCGCTGCGTCGCCGACGGGGATGCTGATGGTCGACGCTGCGGGGCGCATCGTGCTCGCGAACCAGCGGCTGGAGCAGATCGTCGGGTACGCGGCGGGGGAGCTCGTGGGCCGGCCACTCGACGACTTGCTGCCCGAGCGCTCCCGCCCGGCCCACGCGCACCACTCCGAGCTCTTCCACGCCGATCCGCAGCCCCGTCACATGGGTAGAGGGCGAGACCTTTACGCGCGCCACAAGGACGGCCACGAGATTCCGGTGGAAATCGGGCTCGCGCCGCTACGCCACGAGGGCATGGACTACGTGCTCGCGTCCGTCGTCGACATCAGGGAGCGGAAGCGCGCCGAGGAGCGCCTGCAATGGCTGTCGCTGGCCGTGGAACAGGGGCCAACGTCCGTGATCATGACCGACCTGCAGGGGAAGATCGAGTACGTGAACCCGCGGTTCTGCGACGTCACCGGCTACACCTTCGACGAGGTCCGCGGCAAGACCCCTCGCCTGCTCCAGTCCGGCCAAACGCCACCCGAGGTGTATCGGGAGATGTGGGCGACGATCGTGGCCGGGGGATCGTGGCACGGCGAGATCATGAACCGCAAGAAGGATGGCGCGCTGTACTGGGACGCGATGTGGGTGTTCCCGATCCGGGACCCCCAGGGAAAGGTGACGCGGTTCCTCGCGCTGAAGGAGGACATCAGCGAGCGCAAGCAGGCGGAGCAGGAGATCCGCGAGCGCGACGAGCGTCTGCGACAGCTCGCCGAAAACATTCGTGAAGTGTTCTTCGTGATGGACGCGCAGGACCGCGAGATACTGTACATCAGCCCCGCATACGAGGAGATCTGGGGACGCACCTGCCAGAGCCTGTACGAGAAGCCGCGGTCCTTCCTGGAGCCTGTAGTGCCGGAGGACCTCGAGCGCGTCGTCAAGAACGTGGCCCGGATTCAGCTAGGCGAGGATGCGGAAGAGGTCGAGTTTCGCGTCATCCGGCCGAACGGCCAGGTCCGCTGGGTGCTGGCCCACGCCGTAGCGGTCCGCAACGAGCAGAACGCAGTGTATCGCATCGTTGGCGTGGCGCTCGACATCACGCGGCGCAAGGAGGCGGAGGCGGCGGTGGTGGCGAGCGAGCGGCGGCTGCGGACGTTGTTCGAGACCGTCAACCTGATCGTCCTCGGGCTCGACGCCGAGGGCAAGGTCGAATACGTGAATCCGTTCTTCTTGAATCTCACGGGGTACACGCGCGACGAAGTGCTCGGCAAGAGCTGGTTCGAGTTCCTGCCCAAAGCGCAACGGATGGAAATGACCGACGTGTTTCGGGAGCTGGTGCAGGGTGACAGCCACGCCCATTACGAGAACGCGATCGTCACGAAGGCCGGCGAAGAACGGATGATCGCCTGGAACAATACGGTGCCGCGAGATGCCCAGGGCCGCCCTACCGGCACGCTCAGCATCGGTGAGGACGTCACCGAGCGACACCGGCTCGAGCGGCAGCTTCGTCAGGCGCAGAAGATGGAAGCGATCGGGCGCCTAGCGGGTGGCGTGGCACACGATTTCAACAACGTCCTGAGCGCGATCTTCGGGTATGTCGACCTGCTGCGCGAAGGATTTGCCGAGGAGAGCCCAACCCAGCAAGATCTCGGGGAAATTCGCAAGGCGGCCGAGCGGGCGTCCGGGCTCACCCGGCAGCTGCTGGCGTTCAGCCGCCAGCAGGTGCTCGAGCCGGTCGTGCTGAACTTGAACGACCTAGTCGAGGACTTCGAAAAAATGCTGCGACGGGTGATCGGCGAGGACATCGATCTGCGTCTCGCGCCAGCGCGCGATCTGGGCAACGTGCGCGCGGACCCCGGGCAGGTGCAACAGGTGCTCATGAACCTCGTGGTGAATGCGCGCGACGCCATGCCCACGGGTGGGACGCTCACGATCGAGACCGCGAACGCCGAGCTGACCGAGCAGTATGCGGAGCTGCACCAGCCGGTCACTCCGGGATCGTACATCATGCTGGCCGTCAGCGACACCGGCATCGGCATGGATCAAGAGCTCCAGGCCCGCATCTTCGAGCCGTTCTTCACCACCAAGGAGAAGGGCAAAGGGACCGGCCTGGGCCTCTCCACGGTGTACGGGATCGTGAAGCAGTCGAGCGGATATGTCTGGGTGTACAGCGAGCGCAGCCGCGGCACGACCTTCAAGGTCTACCTACCGCGAGTCGACGCCCCGGCTCGCGCTCCGGCGCCGCCGCGCGAGGCCAAGCGGCTCACGGGGACCGAGACGGTTCTGCTCGCGGAAGACGACGACATGCTGCGGCCGCTGGCGAAGGAACTGCTCGCCAAGCTCGGATACACGGTGCTCGAAGCGGCCAACGCGGATCAGGCGCTGGAACTGGCCCGCAAGTACGACGGCCCGATTCAATTGCTCCTGTCGGATGTCGTGATGCCGGGCCCGAGCGGGCGCGAGCTCGCGCGTCGACTCGCCGTCACACGGCCGGACACGAAAGTGCTCTACGTTTCGGGCTACACCGACGACGCGATCGTGCATCACGGAATGCTCGAAGCTGGGCTCAACTTTCTCCAGAAGCCGTTCACGCCTCAGACGCTGGCGCGCAAGGTGCGGGATGTACTGGACACCACGTGACCCCGCACGGCTGATTGAGCAGGTCTT
Source organism: Gemmatimonadales bacterium (assembly GCA_035577025.1). Taxonomy (GTDB): domain Bacteria; phylum Gemmatimonadota; class Gemmatimonadetes; order Gemmatimonadales; family GWC2-71-9; genus AG41. Next base: position 17,066 of record DATLVU010000085.1, on the reverse strand, counting down.
CAGGAAGTCTTCGTGAAGCCTTCACGCCCGGATTGGTAGGCTAGGCGCGGCGTATCGAGGAGTCTGAATTGACGCATCCCAAAGCCCGCCTCGTACTTCGTGGCGGCACCTTACGGTCGAGCCTGAATAGCGACGCGAAGTCGCCGCTGTCGAGCAGAGGCGGGGGATGAACCGCGACGGCGCCCTTCGCGATCTCCTGAGGGTGCACCAGCTGGCCGAGCTCGGCCATCCTGCGGCCGTCGGCTTGATCATGTGGCTCGCCGTCCCTCACGTGCCGACGCCCTACCTCATCGTGTGGGCGGCGGTTGTCATGACCATCCAGGTCGGCCGCCTGATTCTCAGACGAGTGCTTCCCCGAAGGGGCATCGCCGAGACGCAATCGCTTCGCCTCCTACGCGCGTCCGTCCTCCTGCTGGGCTTGTCCTGGGGCGCCGCCGCCTGGCCCCTGTGGGCGCAACTCCCCTTCGATCACTTCGTTCTCTGCGTCCTGACGTACTGCATGATCGCGGGCGCGGGGGTACTCGTCTTCGGAGCAGACGCGGCGAGCGTTTACCTGTTCTTCATTGCCGTGCTGGCGCCGGTCCTGCCGGGGATCATGGCCCATGGCTTCGATGATCTGCATGTGGCGATGGTGGGCATGGTGGTGCTGTACGCGGTCGCCACCCTGTCATTCTACCGCCGCGTTGAGTTGGTCGAGCGCGAGCGTCGAGAAGCCGAGACCGCGCTCAGAGAGAGCGAGGAGTGGTTCAGATTCTCATTCGAGGATTCCCCGGTCGGCAAGAGTATCACCGCACCGGACGGCCGGTTGCTGCGCGTGAACCCGGCCTTTTGCGCTATCCTCGGCTACTCGGTCGCGGAGCTCCAGCGAGTGTCCTGGATGGACATCACCCATCCGGACGACGTGGCGCAGAGCCAGGAGTGCCTGCGGGCTCTGCTCGCCGGCGAAGCCGACAGCTGGGCGATGGAGAAGCGGTACCGCGCCCGGGATGGCCGCTGGGTGTGGACCCACGTCTCGATCGGCGTGCATCGCGGCCCCAGCGGGGAGCCCCGGTACTTCTTTAGCCACGTCCAGAACATCAGCGACCAAAAGCGTGCGGCCGAGCGCCTGCGCGACAGTGAGCGGCGGCTCGCCGCGGCGCAGGCGATCGCGCACGTCGGAAGCTGGGAGTGGCATATCTCGACCAACCGGGTGATGTGGTCTGACGAGTTGTACCGCATGTACGGCGTCCCTGCGGGGACGACGGCGAGCTACGACGCGTTTCAGGAGCGAGTGCACCCGGACGACCGCGATCGGGTGGCCCGCATCATTGCGCGGGGTCTCGCCGACTGTGTGACTGTCGACTACGAGTGGCGCCTGGTGCGGCCGGACGGCGAAGTGCGACATATGCTCGGTCGCAACGTGACCCTCGTGGACGAGAACGGTGTTGCCACCGGGCTCGCGGGCACCACGCTGGACGTGACCGAACGGAAGCGCGCGGAGGCGGCGCTCGCGAAGAGCGAGGCGTACCATCGGAGGCTCATCGAGCAAGCCCTCGACATCATCACCATCATTGACGCCGATGCAGTCATGCGCTACTTGAGTCCGTCGGTGGAGCGCATTCTGGGTTATTCCCGGTCGGAGCTCGTGGGCCAGCGCGCGTTCGACTTCATACACCCCGACGATCTGGAGGCGACACTCAGGACGTTCACTGAGGGCATCGAGACGCCGGGTACGGTTCGCAGGCTGGAGTATCGCTTTCGTCACAAGGACGGGTCGTGGCGGTATCTTGAGGGAGTGGGCCGGAACCTGCTCGACGATCCGCTGATCAACGCCGTCGTGGTGAACGCGCGGGACGTCACCGAACGTAAGGTGACCGAGGAAAACCAGCGAACCTTGCTCCGCGAGCTCCAATCCGCCCTCGCCGAAGTTAGAACGCTCCGTGGCCTGATCCGGATCTGTTCCCATTGCAAACGTGTGCTCACGGACGACGGGGCGTGGCAGCAGTTCGAGTCGTACGTACGTGGTCACAGCCACGTGGAGTTCAGCCACGGCATCTGCCCGGACTGCGCGCGTCAATGGAGCAACGTTGACCTGAAGTGAGTGAGGAGTGCTATCTTGCACGCCATGGTCACTCAAGTTCCAGTCCTGATCGTAGACGATGATCCCGTAGCGGGCTCTCAGCTCAGCGCGATCGCGCAGGCCGCTGGTTACTCGGTCCGCGTCGTCTACAATGGCCGCGAGGCCTGGGACGCCCTGAAGCTGTCGCGCTTCCGCGTCGTGATCTCCGACTGGTACATGCCCGAACTTGACGGCGTGGAGCTGTGCCGCCGGGTGCGGGCGCGGCGCAATGAGCCCTACGTCTACTTCATTCTCGTCACCTCCCGGGGCGGGAAGCAGCAGTACCTCACCGGCATGCAGGCGGGGGCGGACGACTTCATCGCCAAGCCGGTGGACCCCGACGAGCTGCAGGCCCGCCTCGGGGTCGCCGAGCGGATCCTCGGCCTGCGCAAGGAGCTGCAGCAGCTTGAGGGCTTGCTCCCGATCTGCTCTTACTGCAAGAAGATTCGAAACGAGCAAGACGAATGGGAGACGCTCGAGACCTACATCGAGCAGCGCTTCCGGACCGCGTTCAGCCACAGCATCTGCCCTGACTGCTACACGAAACACGTCCAGCCCCAGCTCGACGAACAACAACGCCTGACCGGAGGTTAGGCCGCCCGCTCCACCGCGCGCGGCCGACGGTGGCGGCGCTGCCGGCGGGCCTCCTGGTAATAGGCGATGGTGCGGCGCAACCCTTCGTCGAAATCGACCGCCGCCTGAAACCCGACCAGGTCGCGCGCCTTGACGGTCGAAGCGAGCGACGTCTTCACCTCGCCCGCGCGCGGGGCCTCGTGCTTCGGCAACACGGGAACACCCGTGAGCGACCGGATGCGCTCCCACAGCTCGTTGACGCTCACGCTCTTGCCGCTGCCGATGTTGAACACCTGACCCGCCACGCGGGCGGCCGGGGCGCGCGCGGCGAGCATGTTCGCCTGCACGATGTTCGCGACATAGACAAAATCGCGGGTCTGGCTGCCGTCCCCGTAGATCGTGGGCGGCTCGCCGGCGAGCGCCGCGGCGATGAACCGCGGCACGACGGCCGCGTACTGGGACTTCGGGTCCTGGCGTGGGCCGAAGACGTTGAAGTAGCGGAGCACCACGGTCTCGAGTCCGTACGTCGCATAGAACGCAAGGCAGTACCCCTCGCCCGCGAGCTTCGCACCCGCATAGGGGCCGAGCGGGTGCGCCACGTGCTCTTCGCTGTTGGGCAGCTTGGTGGAGTTTCCGTAGGCCGAGGTGGAGCCGGCGTACACGACCCGCCGGACGCGCGCGTCGCGCGCGGCGATGAGGACGTTCAAGGTACCGGTCGCGTTCACGTGGTGCGCGGCGCCGGGATCGTCCACGGAGCGCTGCACCGAGGTGACCGCGGCATGATGGAGGACGTAGTCGACCCCCTCCATCGCGCGGCGACAGGTGCTCAGGTCGGCGACGCTGCCCCGCATGAAGCTGATCCGCCGGCGCACGGCCGCGAAGTTCTCGCGGCGGCCGGTGGAGAGATCGTCCAGGACCACGACGTCGTGTCCCGCGCCGACCAGATGCTCGACGAGGTGCGACCCGATGAATCCCGCGCCTCCCGTAATGAGACATCGCATGGCGGCACGGCCTTGCACATCCCACGCCAGCCACGCCGCACGGTTTTCCTCACGGGGACGGTGCCGCAGCCGAGCCACAGGTGTTTCCGTGGCGCAAGGGGCGATGCCGCGGTACATCACTTGCCACAATCAGTTGCATGATCGGGGCGGTCGTGCGCAGCAGGGCGGGGATTCGGCCGGCGTGCCCGGACGACATCCCGGAGATCGCGGAGTTGCGGATGCGGGTGTTCTCCTGGCGTCCGCAGGACTCCGCCGAGGCGCGGGAGGCGGCCGTCTCGCGCGTCTTCTTCGACAACCCGCTCCTGGATCCCGCCGTGCCCCCGCTCGTCTGTACGAACGAGCGGGGCCGGCTCGTCGGCTTCATCGGCGTGTCTGGGCGGACGTTCCAGTGGCGAGGGGCTGCGATCCGAGTGGCGGTGCCGACCGGTTTCATGGTGGACCCGGCATCGCGCGGCGTGCCCGGCGTGTTGCTGCTGCGGCGTCTCCTCTCGGGGCCGCAGGCCGTCACCCTGGCGGACTCGCCGAATCTGCCCGGGCGCCGGCTGATGCAAAGGCTCGGCGGCGTCGTTGCACCCTTGGACAGTCTCTATTGGGTCCGGCCGCTGCGACCGGTGCGCTACGCAATCGGCCAGATCCGGAACGGCCCCTTGCTGTTCGCCACCCGGCTCCTCGCCCGCCCGCTGGCCGTGGGTCTCGACGCGGTGGCGACGCGGGTCGCGAAGAGCCCCTATGTGGTAAAGCGACCCGACACGCGCGAAGAGCCGCTATCGCCCGCGGAGCTCATGCGCTGCGTCGCCGAGCTCGCCCCCATCTGCACGCCCAGTCCTTGCTATCACGAGCCCACGCTACGATGGCTGATGGATGCCCTGGGCCAGGGTCCCCGGGGCCAAGAGTTCGAGCGCGTGCTGGTACGCTCCGCAGCGGGCGAGGTGCTCGGGTGGTACCTCCGATTCACCAGCCGTCGTGGGGTCAGCGAAGTCGTACAATTGGGCGCAACCAAGGAGCGGTACGGCGCGCTCCTGGATCACGTGTTCCACGCCGCGTGGCGGGACGGTTCTGTGGCCGTCACGGGCCGCGTGCAACCGGCGTTCCTGGAAACGCTGGCGGAGAAGGGGTGCGTGTTCTCACGCGGTGGGCCGCCCGTCATGATCCATTCGCGCAATGCCGATCTGCTGCAGGACATCATGGGAGGCCGCGCCTTCATGTCCCGACTGGATGGCGAGTGGTTGATGATCCACCTCAGCCTGAACGTCGGGTGAGCGACATGAGGCGCCGAGCGGTTCCCTCACACGCGCAGCGCCTGCATGTCGTGCTTCCCGGTGGGGAGCAGCGGCAACACGTCGCGGATCACCAACCGTGCGGGTTGCAGGTGACGCGGTAGCTCCGTCCCGCAATAGGCGCGGAGGCGGTCGAGCGACCCGTCCGCGGTGAGGACGACGTGCGCGACGATTCGTTCGCCGCGCTCGGGATCGGGCTCCCCCAGCACCACGGCGTCGACGACCTGCCCGGACTCGTACAGCACGCTCGCGATCTCGTCCGGCCCTACGCGGTACCCCATCGTCTTGATGACCCGGTCCCGCCGGCCGACGAAGTATAGGAACCCCTCCTCGTCGCGCCGGACGAGATCGCCGGAGAACACCGCGCGACGGCCCTGTGCATCGCTCCGGAACACGCGTGCCGTGAGTTCGGGATCGTTCCAGTAGCCGAGCGTGACGGTCGGGCCGCGGTACACGAGCTCCCCCACCTCGCCCGGCGCGGCCTCCGAACCGTCGTCGCGCAGCACGCGGATCTCGCCGCCCGGGATGGCGCGCCCGATCGAGTTAGGGCGCCGGTCGAGCTCCTCCGGCGGGAGGTAGGTGCACCGGATCGCCTCGGTCAGGCCGTACATGAGGAACAGGCGCGAGCCAGGCTGAGCCCGCCGAACGGCCTGCACGACGCCGCGCGGTAGGTGTCCCCCCGCGTTCGTGGTCACGCGCAGGCTGGGCAGTGGGCCATCGGCGAACGATGGCATGCGCAGCAGGCGGGTCCAGAGGGGCGGTACGGCGGCGAGCACGGTGACGTTTTCCTGCCGAACCGTCTCGACCATCTGCTGCGGCAGCGCGGAGCGCTCGACGACGAGCGCCGCGCCCGAGCCCACGGCGCACAAGAGCTGGCCGATCCCGTATACGAAACTGAACGGCAGCAGGCTCGCGATGCGGTCGTCACTCACCAGGCTCAGGTACGAGACCACCGCGTCCGACACGGCGCGGAGGTTGGCGTGGCTCACGACTACGCCTTTGGGTAGGCCGGTCGAGCCGGACGTGTACACGAGCTGGGCCGGGTGGCTGCCGCAGCCGGCCATCTGGTCGAAGGAGCCCGTGGCCGCCATGGCGCTCACATCGAGCACGCGTGCGCGTGTTGAGAGCGCGCGCGGCTGCCGGGCCAGCAGATCGGGCGTAGTGACGAGATGTCCCGCCCCGGAATGCGACAGGATGTGCTCGACCTGGCGCGGTCGCAGGGTCTCGTTGATTACGACGACCACCGCACCGGCCGCGAGCGCGCCGAAGTAGGCCGCCGCGGCTTCCCAGCCGCGCTCGAGCCAGACCGCGACCCGGTCCCTCGGGGCCACGCCGGCGCTCCGCAACGCGGTGGCGATCGCGGCGGCGTGGTTGCGGAGTTCGGCGTACGTCACTGTCGCTCCTCGTTCCACGATCGCCGGCCGCTCCCCGTAGCGCGCTGCGGCGCTCCACAACAGGAAGGCGGTGTTGGAAATCGGTGACTCGGGCATCGTTGTCGCGATGTTGCAACGAGCATACCAATCGCCGGGCGTTGCGCGTCCGCGACAACTCAGTGGTGAACACCAAGGGCTCGAACCTTGCAACCCTAGATGGCCGCTCATCCAGACGAGGACGTGTGACGATACCAGGCAGCGTGATCCGGCGGGCGCCGGGCGAGACGCGGCGACCGTGGGGCCTCCGGGTGGCGGCCCGGCTGGTGCGCGGCGTCCGCCGGTTCCCGCAGCGGCTGCTCCATCCGGCGCGACGGCGCGCCGCACTCGCGGCGCTCGCAGCGCGCCCCCGTCCCGCGTCCGTCCTGGTCCTGTGCAACGGCAACATCTTCCGGAGTCCGTTCGCGGCCGCGGTCCTGCGCCGCGCGCTCGGCGGCGAGAGCGAACGCATCGCCGTCGATTCAGCGGGATTTCAGGGCCCCGGTCGCGAGTCGCCGAAGGAGGCGGTCGAGGCCGCGGCCAGGCGTGGGATCGATCTGAGCGGGCACCGCTCGCAGCTCGTGACGCCTGCGCTCGTGCGCGCCGCCGACTTGATCATCGTCATGGAAGCGGAGCAGCGCCGCGCCGTATGCGAGCGATTCGGCCGCTCCCCCCGCGACGTCTTCCTGCTGGGGGATCTCGACCCCGAGCCGATCACATCCCGATCGATCGAGGACCCGTGGGGACGGCGCGCCACCGTGTGCGTGGCGTCGTTCGGGCGCATCGACCGCTGCGTCGCCAGCCTGGTGCGCGCGATGGCCCTGGCACCGGCCCATCGCGCGGCCTAGCGAGCGTCTGCGTGTGACGGTCCATCACTTCAGTGTCGACGTGGAAGAATACTTTCACGTGTCCGCCTTCGAGCCGTTCGTGCGATACGACGCGTGGACCGGCTTCGAGTCACGGGTGAGCGGCAGCGTGACCCGGCTGCTCGAGCTGCTCGCGCGTTTTCAATCGCGGGCGACGTTCTTCATGCTCGGCTGGCTGGCGGACCGCCAGCCGGCGTTGGTGCATCGCATCGCCGCGGCCGGGCACGAGATCGCGTCGCACGGGTGGGATCACGCCCGGGTGACGGAACAGACACCAGTCGCGTTCCGAGATTCCATTCGCCGCACCAAGATCGTGCTCGAAGAGCTGGCCGGGACGCCGGTGGTCGGCTTCCGCGCGCCGAGCTTCTCGATCGTGCCCGGGCACGAGTGGGCGCTCGACGTGCTCCTCGAAGAGGGCTACCGCTACGACTCGAGCCTGTTTCCGGTACGCCGCAACGGCTACGGCTACGCGAACGGTCACCGGGACCCCCACTGGCTCGACCGCCCGACGGGGCGGCTGGCCGAGGTTCCGCCCGCCACGCTGCGGCGCTGGGGCGCGCAGGTCCCCGCCGGCGGCGGGGCGTACTTCCGCCTGCTCCCCTACGGCGTCGTGCGCACCGCCTTCCGCGACTGCGAGCGCCGCGGCGTCCCCGGGACGTTCTACATCCATCCGTGGGAGGTCGACGCCGATCAACCCCGGCTCGACGTTCCGTTGCTCACGCGGGTCCGGCACTACGGGGGCCTGCGTGGGACCTTCGGGCGGCTCGAGCGGCTGCTCTCCGAGTTTCGCTTCACGGCGATCGTCGACACCGTGCGCCGCCTGTGATCTCCATCGCGCTGCTCGACGGCCGCGAATCGGCGTGGGACGCCTTCGTCGCGTCCGCACCGGGCACGGGGGGCACGTTCTGTCATCTCGCCGGTTGGCGCGGCATCATGGATGGCGTCCTCGGCCACGAGTGCCTGTATGCGTGGGCGTACGACGACGCGGGCCGTGGTCACGCCTTGCTGCCCCTCGTCCGGGTCCGGAGTCGGCTGTTCGGCGACTACCTGGTCTCCATGCCGTTTCTGAACGGCGGCGGTCCCATCGGTTCGCCGGACGGGGTCGCCGCGCTCGTTGACTATGCGGTGGGCCGGGCGCGGACGCTCGGCGTGGGTCTCCTGGAGCTGCGGAACCGCGAGGAAGTCTCGACGACGCTGCGCGTGTCGTCACGGAAGATCACGGTTCGCCTGAGCCTGCCCGAGTCGAGCGATGCCCTCTGGCGGCAGCTCGACTCTAAGCTGCGCAGTCAGATCCGCCGCCCACAGAAACAAGGATTCGTGGTGCGATTCGGGGTGCATCAGGTTGAGGCCTTCTACGAGGTGTTCGCGAGGAACATGCGCAGCCTCGGCACACCGGTCCTGCCGCGGCGCTTTTTCGAGCGCATCGCCGGGATGTTCCCCGCCGCGGTCGTGTGCGGCGCCGTCTACGACGGCGCGCGGCCGGTGGCGGCCGGCTTCGGGTTTCTGTGGAAGGAGGAGCTCGAGATGACCTGGGCCTCGTCACTCCGCGAATACAGCCGGCTCGCGCCCAACATGCTGTTGTACTGGTCGTTCCTCGAATACGCCATCGGACGGGGCGTGCGCACGTTCGATTTCGGCCGCTGCACGCCCGGCGGTGGCACGCATCGGTTCAAGCTGCAGTGGGGCGGGGCGGACGTTCCCCTGCCGTGGCTGCAGTGGTCGACCCGCAACGTGGTGGCCACCCCGTCGCCCGACCGACCGGCCTACAAGCTCGCGGCGGCCGTCTGGCGTCGCCTCCCGCTCGCGGTGACCAACCGGATCGGGCCTCTGCTCGCGAGGCAGCTGCCCTGAGCGCGCTGCCGGTGCCCCGTTTCGCCTCCGGGCTGTCGCTTCGGCCGCGCGCTTCGGGATCTCGCCGCTGGCCCTGGCACCAGCTGCCGGTGCACTCGCCGCTGGAGCTCGACACCGCCTGGCGCGGCATCCAGGTCGGCTTCCGGGCCGGTCACGATTCGCGGCCACGCGTGCGGTCGCTCGTACGTGTCCTCTACCACGGGGAGGACGCGTTGCTCGTCGGGAGTGGCACGCAGGCGCTCACGCTTGCGCTCTGCGCGGCGGCGGAGGCGAGAGGCGAGAAGCCCGGTGGGGCGGGCGTGGTCGCGCTGCCCGCCTACGGGTGCTACGACATCGCGACGGCAGCGGTCGCCGCGAACGCCAGGATCGCGCTGTACGATGTGAACCCGTCGACGCTCGCTCCGGACTTGGCATCCGTCACGGCGACGCTCGCCGAGGGAGCGGGCGTCATCGTGGTCGCGCCGCTCTATGGGATTCCAGTGGATTGGGAGGCGATCGAGCAATGCGCGAAGGCGTTCGGCGCATTGGCCGTGGAAGACGCGGCGCAAGGGCACGGCGCGGCCTGGCGCGGCCGATCGCTAGGGAGCCTGGGCAGGCTGAGCGTCTTGAGCTTCGGGCGCGGCAAGGGCTGGACGGCGGGGGAGGGTGGGGCGCTCGTCGTGCGCGACGAAGCACGTGTGCCCGAGGGTGCCCCGCGGCAGCCCGGCGGTGTGGGGGAGCTTCGGGTCGCGATACGCGCGCTCGCACAATCGATACTCGGTCGCCCGGAAGTGTACGGCCTACCCGCGGCCGTTCCATGGCTCCACTTGGGCGAGACCCGTTATCGGGAGCCGCAGGAGCCGCGCGCGATGAGTCGCACTGCCGCGGCCGTTCTGGAGCGCACGCTACCGCATGCCACGCGCGAAGCGGAGCTGCGGCGCGCGAACGCCCTCGCCATGCTCCAAAGCGTCGAATCCTGTCGGGGAGTCAAGACGTTCCCATCGCCGCCGGGCGCGACGCCCGGCTATCTGCGGCTGCCACTCAAGCTCGCGCAGGGAATCAACGGGTTTGCAGATCCCGCGCGGGCGCGTCGGGCCGGGGCGGCCCCTGGCTATCCCACCACACTGGCGGATCTGCCCGCCGTGCAGCGGCGGCTGGTGCGCGCGCGGCGCTGGCCGGGGGCCGAGGAACTGGTGCGGCAGCTCGTCACGCTGCCGACGCACTCATTGCTCCAGGACGAAGACCGCGCGACGCTGGTGCGGTCGCTCCCGAACGGGGCTTAGGCTCCTACCCGCTCATACAGATCGGCATAGCGCTCCGCCATACGGCGGACCCCGTATTCCGCCGCCGCACGGATCTGCGCGCTGCAGCCGAGGTGTTTCGCCTCGAACGGACTCGCCAGGACGCGCGCGATCGCGACAGCGAGAGCAGCAGGATCGCCTGGGGGGACGAGCAGGCCCGCGACGCCATTCGCGAGCGCGACCGGAACGTCGCCCACCGCGCTCGCCACGATCGGGCGCCCAGCGAACATCGCCTCGAGCAGGGCCATTGGTAGACCCTCCGACAGCGACGGGAGCACGAACACATCGGCCGCCGCCAAGACGTTCGCCACGTCTTCCCGCAGGCCGAGCAAGTGGACGCGCGCCCGCACCCCGGCATCCTCGGCCTGCCGCTCGAGCGCCCGCGCACAGTCGCCACGGCCCGCGATTGCCAGATGCAGCCGCGGATAGGTCGACGTGAGGCTGGTCAACGCCTCCACCAGGTGCGTGTGTCCCTTCACCGTGTAGAGATTCCCGACTGACACAATGAGCGGCGCGTCGTCCGGCAGGCCGAGCTCGGCGCGGAGCGTGGACCGGGGCGCGGCGGTGAACCGCACGCCATTGGCGATCGTTTCGACCCGGGTTCGCCGGAGCCAGAGATCGCGGGCCAGGCTCTTGGCCAACGGATCGGATACGGCCACCACGCCGCCGGAAAGGCCGATCGCCGCGCGCAGTGCGACGCGCCGGCGCCAGCGCCCGGCGTAATAGCGGCCGCCATGCATCGTGATGACGTGCGGCACACCCGCGAGACGTGCCGCCCAGGCGCCGTAGAACGCCATCGTGAACTCGTGACTATGGACGACCGAGGCCCCCTGGCGACGGAGCGTCGCGGCAAGCTGTCGGGCGAACGGGGGGGAAAACGGCTTGTCCAGGCGCGCGGTCTCCACCGCCACACCAGCCGCCGCGAGCTCACGACCCAGCCATCCTTCACCGTCCGCGGGAACGATGGCGAACGCCGAGCTGCCATTCGTCTGTTGGGCCGCGGCGAGCTGAGCCAGCATCCGTTCGGCTCCGCCGGGCCCGTCCGATTCGATCAGGTGCGCGACGCGCATTCAGCTGCGTCCCTGGCGCGGGTGCAACCCCGCTACCCACGCTTCGAACGCCGGCAGGGAGATCCCGGCGGGAATGTTGATACGCCGCAGCGCCCACGGATCGGCCCGGCCGGTCACGAGGCCGTAGTCGAGCGTGACCGCGCCGCGATATCCGACGGCGTGCACCGCGTCACGCGCGCGTGCGTTCCACAGGCCGTACGGATAGGCGAAGAACTCGGCGCTCGCTCCGGTTTTCTCGCGAACGGTATCGCGGCTCGCCACGACCTCGCGTTCGAGCTCGGCGTCATGGAGCTGGGTGACAGAGGCGTGCGTGGCGGTGTGGACCCCGATGTCGAGTCCGTCGCGGGCCGCCGCGCGGATGCTGTCCCATCCGGCTGGTCGATGGGAGCGGGGAAGGCGAGCCGAGGAGCTGGCGTCGGGGGGGGGACGGTCCCACCAGAACGCTTCCTGACGATCCGGCCGATCGGATACGACGAAGACCGTTGCGGGAAGGCGGAGCTGGTGTAAGACCGGCCACGCCTGCGTGAACACGCCGTCGTAGCCGTCGTCGAAGGTGAGCGCCGCGAGGCCGCGCAGCAATCGGCCGCTCGAGAGGCGCTGGACCATTTCGCCGAGCGACACGATGTCGTACCGATGCGCGAGCCACCGTATCTGCTCCGTGAACGCTTCGACCGCCAGGTGTACGGCGGGCTCACCCAGGTGATCCGCGTTGCGGGGGGGCAACACGTTATGGTAACAGAGCACGACACCTGCGTCGCGCCAGCGGCGCACCAGTGCAGGTAGCCGGAGGGCCCGCACCCCGTCGTAGTAGGCCGCGCGCAGCGTGAACCTGCTCGTCCCCTGTCGCATCACGTCGACACCGGTCCTCGGGCACGCGTGTTGCTACTTGGACGAGCATGGCGCAACCACTTGCCGTCGTCGAAGCCGAGCGTGAGCCTCGACGCGACCTGGATCTGTTCGTCCTCGATAAGGTGACGATCCAGGCCTGGGACCGGCTGCTGTTCGTCGGTTGCGGAGACGGCTGGATCGTCGAGGAGGCCTGGCGCCGCGCGCTGCGGGTGTATGCCTGTGGGATCGAGACGTCCCTGCCGCTCGTGACGCAAGCGGCCGAGCTGCGGGGTGTTCCGGGCAAGCTCGAGTTCAAGACCTGGGACGGTGAGCGCACACCCTGCGAGAACGGAGGGTTTCACCGGGTGATCGCGACGCTCGCCCTGCACGCGCCGCGCGGGCCCGCCAGCATTCTGGCGGAACTGCACCGCGTGCTCGAGCCCCGCGGGCACCTCTACGTGTTCGACATCGACCGGCGGACGGACGACGAGGGTGCGACGCCGCCCGCGTTCGGCGCGGCGCTCCATCGGGCCGGCTTCCGGGATATCCGCGAGCTGGGCCGGCGCGACATTCCGCTCGCTCCGGACGCGGTCGCTACCGGGGCGGTCGTGCACGCGCGAGCCTAGAAGATGGTGTAGATGAACGGCGCGAGCATCGAGCCGTGCCCACAGCTCTCCCACGAATTTCTTCGTCGGCCAGGAGGCAGGCCGCGCTATCGTGATCGAAGGCTGAGAGGCCGAGGATATATGATGGCGCCATATGCGTTGGTCTGGGCTCTCGGTGAGCAAGGGTCGGGCTAGGAGTGCGGGAGTGCCGTAAGCCGTGGTCGCTGCGGAGGCTGGCGACGGCGGTGGGGTTCTCGCGGCTATAGGGCGTCGCGGTCGCGCAACGGTAGATGCGAACCTGCCGCGTCGCATCGGTCGTGCTCGGACGTCCGGCATTCGGCCGCCCGGGCACGTCAGTTGCGCCGTGTCAAACGGTATGAACGGCCTACTGCGGATCCTCGTGCCCGCAGGAATCCTCGCAGCGATCGCGGAAATCTTCGCTCCGCGGCAGGATCTCATTGACCGCCGCGATCCGCACCTGCCCTTTCACGTTACGACGAACTGCTTCACCAGTGACTCGTTCACGTTCGGGGACGTCGTCGACGACGATGCGACGATCGCCGCCAACCCTCCACCTCGGTCGACGCCTGTCAAAGCGACGCCACACCGGGGCTAGAGAAGGCCAATGCGTTTTGTGGCATCCGTTCGACACTGGCTTTGCAAGGAGAAGATCGGTTACACATGGTAGACCGCGCACTCGTTGCCGCGATCGTCTGCAGTGTTGGCGCCCTGACGCCGAGCGTCAGAGCTCACGGAGGCGAACGAATCGGAGCGCCGATCTCGATCATGTCACGTACACATTCCTTTGCGGGGCTCAGCACGCGCTCGCTGCTTTGCGAGGGCGTGGCCGCGCTCGCTGCGGCGTACTGCCTTGGTTGCGAACATCCGGTCCCGACGGTGGCTCGGGGTGGTACCGTCGTGGCGGTCGCAGTGGTGCCGTCCACAGTAACTGTCGCTCCCGGCGAGTCACAGGCCTTCGCCGCCTCGGGCGTGACCAATGGTGGCGACACGATTCCAGGTGCGCCGGTGGTGTGGAGTGCCACGGGGGGCAGCATTACACAGGACGGAGTGTTCACAGCAGGGACCCAGCCTGGAACGTTCAGCGTTATCGCCAATGCCCTTACACAGAACGCGCAATCCGGGCGCGCGAGTGTCACCGTCTTTGGGCGAAAGATCGCGATGGTCAGCGTGCTGCCCGATACGGCGACGCTCCCGATTCAGGGTTCGTGGCGATTGCAGGCCATGCCCTTCGATTCCGCCGGCGATTCGATTCCCGGCACGCCGATCGTCTGGACGACCAGCAACCCAGGCACTGCGGTTGTCGATGCAAACGGTGTCGTGACCGCCGTGGCGCCGGGAACTGCGACAATTACGGCTGCCGCGCTTGGTCTCTTCGGAACGGCTGTCGTTACGGTCGTGCCGCCGGGAAGCGGGCCGTGGCCGCACGAGCCGGCTGGTTTCCAAGTGATCTCAGACCAACCGTGGGACGCCCTGACGTCCTTGGGTTGGATCATGGAGTTTGGCGCAGGCACTGTCGGCGTTGACCTGAACGCGCCGCTCTCGCCTCCGAATGTCCTACAGGTTACCTACCCAGTCGGATTCGGCGGCGGAGACGCCCCGGTCACGATGACCCACGAGCTCGGTGGGGTCCGGCAGTTCTATTCGGGGATTTGGTGGAAGCCGAGTAACCCGTGGCAGGGGCACCCGAGCAACGTCAACAAGATCGCCTTTGCTTTCGCGTCGAACGGCGGCGACATCTACTTGGCGATGTACGGACCGCCTGGTGGCCCTTTCGAGCTGCGCGTGTTGCCTCAGTTCCCCGGCCTCCCCATCAATTGGTTGGTGCCTAACGTGAATCACACCTTGGTCCAGTTGGGAACATGGCATCGGATCGAGTGGCTGATGTCGTGGAGCACCACGACGAATCCAGCAAATGGCATTGTTCGGTGGTGGCTCGACGGCCAGTTGATAGGCGACTATTTCGATCAACCGTTCCCGAGCGGCGCTCTGAGCGAATTCAAGATCAGCCCGACCTGGGGAGGGATAGGGTCCACCAAGACCGAACTCGATATGTTCTGGTACGATCACGTCCATTTGAGCGGTCGATAGGCGCGTGACCGGGATCACGCGCTCACGGGCCTTGTGAGTTTGTAAACGCAAGCGCTGCACTAGAATAGAGCCCTCACGCGTGCGCCGAGGGCACACGCGACCACGCACTGCGTCACTTAGCGTGCACCACTTGCACGTGCCACCTCCGCGTTGCTACTGTGGCCCCGCTGCTCAGAGCAAACCCGTCGAAAGACGGTGACGCAGAGCCACGGGACTAACGCGACCCAGTCGCCAAGTCCGCCGGGCCGCCAGCGAAAAAGTAACGCTGGCGCCCTTTTTTTTGACCATCAGTGTAGCGGGAGCGCAACAGTATGCCATTCACCTTCAAGCTGTCGCAGCGTCTGGCGCGGATGCGATCGCGCGCAGTCTTCGTCACCCTGGCGGTACTCGCCGGGTGCGAAAAGCCTATTGCGGTCGCTACAGATCCGGGTGGTGCTTCCGCATCACAGCTGGTCCTCTCCCCTCGAACGGTCACGCTGTATCCCAATCAGACGGTCGACTTGACGGCCGTCGGCCTCACGGCCATCGGCGACACGGCAACTGTCGCGGTGACCTGGAGCATGACGACCGGCAGCGTGATTGATACGAGTACGAGCGGCGGGAAACATTACGGCCGGTACAAGGCAGGCACGGACACCGGCACGGTCAAAGTCGTCGCCCATGGGCATCCAGGCACGACCACTGACACGTCCGTCGTGACTGTGACGGCCGCGCCTGTGGCCGCCGTGACCGTGAATCCATCAGCCGCAAGCCTGTTTGTTGGACAGACCATCCAGCTCGGCGCAACGACGACAGATTCGGCCGGCAACGTGCTCAGCGGCCGAACGGTGACCTGGACGAGCAGCAACCCGTCCGTGGCCTCGGTGAACGGAAGCGGGCTCGCCGGCGCCGTCGCAGTAGGCTCTGTAACGATCACCGCGACCAGCGAAGGTCGGACCGGAACCGCGGTCCTCTCCGTCTCCAACGTACCCGTGGCCACAGTGACCGTGAGCCCGGCGTCCGCGAGTGTGCTCGCGGGCCAAACCGTACAGCTCGCAGCGACCACCAGGGACGCGTCCGGGAACGTACTGACGGGGCGCTCGATCGTCTGGACGAGTAGCAATGGATCCGTGGCAACAGTCAGCGGCAGTGGACTGGTGATTGGCGTGACAGCAGGCTCGGCCACCATCACGGCGACGAGTGAGGGGCAGAGCGGGAGCGCGGCCATGACAGTCACCAGTCCTCCGCCCCCTTCGCCTGGTACGGTGACGGATCTTGGCATCTCGGCCGTCACCGACTCTTCGGTCACGCTCTCCTTTACAGAAGTGACCGACGGCACGGGCAGCCCGGCGAGCTACGACGTCCGGTATGCCGTCGGGACGATCTCGTGGGGTTCGGCTACGGAAGTGAGTCGCGGGACCTGTGCGACGCCCGTGGCCGGGACCGCGATCGGGGCGAAGCGCACCTGCACGGTGCTCGGTCTCGCCGCATCGACCACGTATGGCATCCAGCTGGTCGCCTTCCGCGGCACGCTCGGCGTGAACGCGGTGTTTGGGGCGTTGTCGAACACGACGAGTGGCACGACGGCGGCCGGTGCGCCGGCGCCGGTGGCGACGGTGACGTTGAGTCCAGGGACCGCGAGCGTCGGGGTGGGCGGGACGCAGCAGTTCACGGCGACGCTGAAGGATGCGAGCGGGAATGTGTTGACGGGCCGGACGGTGACGTGGACGTCGAGCGCCGTGAGCGTGGCGACGATCACAGGGAACGGGCTGGTGTCGGCGCTGCTAGCGGGGACGAGCACGATCACGGCGACGAGCGAAGGCATGAGCGGGACGGCGAGCCTGACGGTGACGGCGCTCCCCCCGCCGCCCGCCGGGTGGCCGAACGAGCCGAGTGGGTTGAGTGTGTGGTCGGACTACGGGTTCGGCACGGCGATCCCGGTGACCTCGAGCGATGTGCCGTTGGGCGACGGGAGTGGCTGGTCGTCGATCTACAACGGGAATGGCCTGGGGTCGATCGGGACTGACCTGGCGGCGCCGGCGTCGCCGCCGGCGGTGTTCCAGTTGAAGTACCCGGTGGGGTTCACGGGCGGATCGAGTCCGTCGACCCTGTACCACAAC